>NZ_NTHN02000100.1 GCF_002300555.2 Alloyangia mangrovi
TCGTAGCGCGCCACATCCACATGGGCCTTGGCCACGAAATCCTCGGACGGGGCGTAGGTCCCTGCAGTCGCAGTCTGGGCGTCGTCTTTCATGATGTCCTCCCTGGGGTCGCGGGCAGGGATCTGTCGACCTGGCCCTAGACCGTTCCAATTTTCTCCACAGTCGCACGGCGACTTCTTCCATCCCTGACGCCATCATACCGCAGTTCGCAAAGATTTAAATAAGCCTCGGTAAACTATGCTTTTATTTGTAAATGATTTGCCCCGCACTGCAGCAATTTGTAAATATATTTGCGTTCCGAAAGGAAAGGCGATGGTTTCCAATATATTTACGTAACGTCACGCAGTGCGCCAAGCACGCGCGCATCTCGCGCATTTCAAGCGGGCCGGGGTGTGACATTCTGATGCATGCCGCCCGGCGCGTGGATGTTTGCGCCCGCAGTCGAAGGGCATGCTGAGCCCGCCGCGCCGACTCGGGCTCGGCATGCCGCTCGCGGCAGTTTGACCGCGCGGAACCTTTTTCCCCATCGCGTGTTCTTGACATGAGACGGAACGGCGAGGCGCAGGATGCGTCCCCCGGGCCGACATCACCAAACTGGACGGATCGCGCGGGAGCCTTCCCGCGGAGCCCGAGGCTTCGGCCGACGGACTGGGAAGACGTGCGCTCCGGCAAGACACAAAGTCGCGACCAAAGGAGGGTTCGCCATGGAATTCGCTGGGATCGGGGGATTCATCATCCTCGTGCTCGACATCTGGGCCATCGTCTCGGTGCTCGGCTCGAGCGCGAGCACCGGGGCCAAAGTGCTCTGGACGCTGCTCATCATCGTGCTGCCGCTGCTCGGCTTCATCATCTGGCTGATCGCCGGTCCGAAGTCGTCGCGCGCCACGGTCTGATCTGGCCGGCCAACCAAGGTCTTCATTTATCGGAGGAACGACAATGCTTTACTGGGCACTTCTGTTTTTCGTCGTGGCCATCGTGGCCGCAATCTTCGGCTTCGGCGGCATCGCATCCGCCTCGGCGGGCATCGCGCAGGTGCTGTTCTTCATCTTCCTGGTGCTCTTCGTGGTGACGCTGATCATGCGCTTCGTACGCCGGGCCTGACACGGCGCGGGCGGCCGCTCAGACCGCCCGGTCACGACCCGACCACTGCGCAAGGCGCAGCGGGCAACGGTAGGAAGAAAAGAAAAACCCCGCCACGTGGCGGGGTTCTCTTTGGCCAAATCCTGGCGCGACATCGCGAAAGGCTCAGACCTTCAGCGTCTCGGTCGACGAGAAGAACATCGCCTGGCTCACCGCCGAACGGACCTGCTCCTCGGAGTAGGGCTTGGAAATGAGGAACGCCGGTTCGGGGCGCTCGCCGGTCAGCAGGCGTTCGGGGAAGGCGGTGATGAAGATCACCGGGCGATCGCCGAGCGCGCCGAGAATGTCGTTCACCGCGTCGATGCCCGAGGAGTTGTCGGCCAGCTGGATGTCGGCCAGCACGAGGTCCGGCGTCTCCTTGGCGGCAAGCTCGACCGCGCCGGTGCGGGTGCGGGCAACGCCGGTGACCCGGTGGCCGAGGTCGGCGACGATGCTCTCGAGGTCCATGGCGATGATCGCCTCGTCCTCGATGATCAGCACCCGGCCGGTGACCGCATCGGCCATCTCGCGGCGGGCGAGGGTGATCAGCTCGCCGGCTTCACTCTCGGAGGTCTGCATGATCTCGGCGACCTCGGAGAGGCTGAACTCTTCGATGGTGTGCAGAAGCAGCGCCTCGCGGCTGTTGGCGGTGAGGTTCTTGAGCCGGGCCTGCGCCTTGGCGCGGGGACCCTCGTCTTCTTCGGTGACCGGCGCACCGGTGCTGGCCCAGATGCCATGGAACACGTGGAACAGCCCCACCTTGGGCGAGGATGCCCCGGTGAGGCCACTTCTATCGGCGAGGATCGCTTCAAGGGTCGCCGCCGCGTAATTGTCGCCCGAAGTCTGACTGCCGGTGAGCGCACGCGCGTAACGGCGGAGGTAGGGAAGGACCGCGCCAATCGTCTGGCCCAAATCACCCTGTGTCATGAATACGTCCTTTTTTTCGCTTTTCTCGGGAACCAAACGCAGTTCCTCGGCATTGGTTCCCGGATACGGCAAAGATAGATGCAGAAATTGCGTACTGCAAAGGCAAGGATCATACGGCGGCAATGGTACAATCGCGGCGGAATTCAAAAGAGGCAGAGGCGATCGACGAGAACCTCAAACGTGTCTACCAGGACATGCTTGAAGAACAGGTTCCCGATCGGTTTCTCGACTTGATCGCGCAACTGCGCGCGCAGGACGATCAGAGCGGCGCTGGTGGCGACGAAACGGGCGGGGCCAGTGCATGAGTTCCGATCCTCGTGACGAGATCGTCACCCACCTTCCGGCCCTGCGGGCCTTCGCCTTCTCGCTGACGCGCAATTTCGCGCTGGCGGACGACATGGTGCAGGACACGCTGGTCAAGGCGTGGACCAAGATCAACACCTTCGAGCAGGGCACGAACATGCGCGCCTGGCTCTTCACCATCCTGCGCAACACCTACTATTCGAACCGGCGCAAGGCCGGGCGCGAGGTCTCGGACGCCGAAGGCATCTTCACCGAGAGCCTGTCGGAAAAACCGGCCCACGACGGCCGCTTGCAGATGAACGACTTCCGCCGAGCCTTCGTGCAACTCACCGACGAACAGCGCGAGGCGCTGATCCTTGTCGGGGCGCAGGGTTTCTCCTACGAAGAGGCTGCAGAGACTTGCGGCGTCGCCGTCGGGACGATCAAGAGCCGGGTCAACCGGGCGCGGGCGCGGCTTGCCGAGCTGCTCGAGCTGGACGACAACGACAAGCTCGAGATGACCGACCAAGCGACGATGGCCGTGGTTTCGGGCGCCCGTCCCAGTGGTGCCCTCGGCTGACGCCGGGGCAATGCACCGGGCCGGCTAGTGACGTGGGGCGTCCTTCGGGGCGCCGGGAATAAGCCGGGACACGGCAGGGCGCGTATCCTGCCGGTCCGGCAGACGGGCAGATCGGATAGAGGTGTCATGAAAACAGTCGCGGGCGTTTGGCGGCAAAGGCCCACCGGTCTGGCCGCCCGTATCATCCTGTTTCTGTCGCTGGCGCTCGTGCCGATCGGGGTGGTTGCCTATTTCCAGACCAGCAAGCTGGCGGAGGAAACCCGCCTGCGCTCGCAGCTCAGCCTCGTTGCGCTGACCGAGGCCGCCGCCCTCGGCGAGCGCGAGACAGTGCTGCGCGCGCAGGGCGGGGCACAGGCGATCGGCGCGACGCTGGGCCAACAGATGGATGATCCGCAGAGCTGCTCGGACCAGCTTGCCGGCTATCTTGGCGCTTCTCCGGGTTACAGCTTCGCAGCAATCATGACGCTTGAGGGCGATCTGTCCTGCAACTCGCGCGGCGTCGAGATGAACGTGGCGGATTTCCCGCGCCTGATTCACATCGTCGACCAGCCCGGCGCCACGGCCTGGCTCAACCGTCGCGGGCCGATCAGCGAACGTTCGGTGATTGTCGTGGCGCAACCCTACTTCATCGGCGGCGAGCTGGCCGGGCACGTGCTGCTCTCGGTGCCCTCGGTGCTGCTGCCGCGCGGGCACGATCTGCCGGGGCCCAATGATTTCCATGATCTCATCACCATCAACGAGCAGGGCGAGATCCTGACCTCGCGCGGCGACGTCGACCAGGTTGCGAACATCCTTCCGGCCGATCTCGACCTCAAGAGCCTCGTCGGCGGCAAATCGCAGAGCTTCGCCGCGCGCAGCGCCGATGGCGAGACCCGGGTTTATGCCGCCGCGCCGCTGGTGCCGGGGATGATCCACGCGGTCGGCATCTGGAGCCGCGAGAACGCCGAGGCCCAGGCGATCAGCGTCAACGGGCTGGCCTTCGTGGCCGCCGCGCTGCCTTTCCTCATGTGGGCGGCCTCGGTGATCGTCGCCTTCCTGGCGGTGAACCGGCTGGTGATCCGCCATATCAAGCGGCTGTCGCGCCGGATGCGCGCCTTTGCGCTGTCGCGCCGGGTTCCGGCGGTGCGCGACGAGGCGATGCCCGCCGAGCTTGCGGACATGGAGGACGACTTCCTCGACATGGCCGATGCCATCCTGCGCGACGAGGCGCAGCAGGAAAACGCGCTGCGCGAAAAGACCATCCTGCTCAAGGAGGTCCACCACCGGGTGAAAAACAACCTGCAGCTCATCTCCTCGATCATGAACATGCAGATCCGCCAGTCCCGCAACGACGAGACCCGTGCCATTCTGCAGCGGCTGCAGGACCGGGTGCGCAGTCTCGCCACCATCCACCGCAATCTCTACCAGACCGAGGATCTGGGCCATGTGAACGCCGGGAACCTGCTCAAGGACCTCGTCGGACAGATGGAGCAGATGTCCGAGGTGAGCGGGCGCAGGGTGAACCTGACCATCGCCGCCGACGACATCGAGGCGGTGCCCGACCAGGCGGTGCCGCTGTCGCTGCTGACCGCCGAGGCGATGACCAACGCGATGAAATACGCCGGGCCGGGGGCCGATGGGGTGACCCGCGTGTCGATCCGCCTCGCGCGGCTCACGAGGGGGCGGGCAGAACTCGAGGTGATCAACTCCGCCCGCAAGGACGCGCCTGGCGAGGCGGCCGCGCAACGCGCCCCGGGTGAGATCGCCGGGCTCGGCTCCAAGCTCATGCAGGCCTTTGCCACCCAGCTCGGCGGCACGCTCGAACAGGACTGGACCGAAGCGGGCGACTACCGCGTTCACATCATCTTCGCGCTGGTGGAATTCACCCCCGACCCGACAACTCCAGAGGCGATGCCCAATGTCCCGGACTTCTGATCTCGACACACCGCGGCTGCTGCCGCGCCCGGAGACCGCCGAGGGCAAGCCGCGGCGCGTTGGCGTCGAGATCGAATTCTCGGGCCTTACCGAGGCGCAGGTGGCGCGCATCCTCGTCAAGCAGCTTGGCGGCTCGGCGCACGAGGACCGGCGCGGCCACTGGACGGTGAGCGGCGGCGGCATGGGCGATTTCGAGGTCTATCTAGACAGCCAGCCGCTCGAGCGGCTCGACCATGACGGGGTCGGCGGGCAGATCCGCGACCTCGCCCGCGCCGTGGTGCCGGTCGAGATCGTGAGCGATCCGCTCGAGGTGTCCCAGATCTCCGAGTTCGACCGCGCCATCGTGGCGCTGCGCGAAGCGGGGGCCGAAGGCACGGGCACCGGCGTGCTCTCGGCTTTCGGGGTGCATTTCAACCCCGAGGCGGTGTCTCTGGGCTATGCGGACGTCATGCCGGTGGTCACCGCCCATGCGCTGCTCGAGGATTACCTCAAGCGCGCCGCCGGAACCGATTTCACCCGCCGGGTGATGACCTGGGTCGCGCCGTATCCACGGGCATTGGTCGACCGGCTCGCCGCCGAGAGCCCGCCCGCCACGATGACCGAGCTGATCGACACCTACCTGGCTCTCGCGCCCTCGCGGAACCATGGCCTCGACATGCTCTGTCTCTTTGCCCAGATCGACAAGGCCCGGGTTGCCGCGGCGGTGGACATGGAGCTGGTCTCGCCGCGGCCGACCTTTCACTGGCGCTTGCCGGACTGCCGCATCGACGAGCCCGGCTGGACGCTGGCGCAGGAGTGGAACCGATGGGTGCTGGTCGAGACGGTGGCCGGGGATGCGGATCTGCTTCAGCGGCTCTGCGCCGCCTGGCGCGATCACCGCGAGTCGATCACTTCGATCCGCATGGACTGGTCGTTCCGGGTCGAGCGGCTGCTTCAGGGGGCGGGGCTGTGCGACCTCTGATCGGGGTCACGGTCTCGCGTCGCTCGGGCTGGCGCGTCTTTCCCTTCATGGCCTTTGCCGTCTGGCTCGCCGGGGGCAGGGCGTTGCGCTGGCAGACCGGCCACCGCGAGGTTGACCTCGAGGCCGTGCACGGCGTGGTGATCGGCGGCGGCGACGACATCGAGCCCACCCTCTATGGCGGCGAGCTGCAGCTCGACGTCCGGCTGGACCCGGACCGCGACGCGCTCGAGCAGCATGTGCTGCGCGGCGCCTTCGAGCGCAACCTGCCGATCCTCGGAATCTGCCGCGGTGCGCAGATGCTCAACGTGGTGCTCGGGGGCTCGCTGCATGGCGATGCCTATGCCGTTCACCCCTCGCGCCGCTACCGCACCGTGCTGCCGCGCAAGAAAGTGGACGTGCTGCAGGGCACGCTGCTCTCGCACACCGCCCGCTCGGCCTGCCTGCGGGTCAACGCGCTGCACTCGCAGGCGGTGGACCGTCTGGGCGAGGGGCTGCGGGTGGCCGGGCGCGACGATGGCGGCATGGTGCAGGCGGTCGAGCGGCTGACGGATCCCTTTGCGCTCGGTGTGCAATGGCACCCCGAGTACCTCGTCTACCGCCGTGCCCACCGGCGGCTCTTCCGCGCGCTTGTCGCCGCGGCGCGAGCGCGGCGCGACGCCATCTGCCAGCTCGACGCTGCCGAGGCTGAGGCGGCGCTGCCCGGCTTCTTGGAGCGCTGAGGCGCCTCAGGCGGCGACCATGTCGGCGACTTTCGGTGCGGTCTCGACCTGCGCCAGCGAGAGGTCCAGGACGATGTGCCCGCCATGCGCCTGGTCGGCATGGGTGACCATCTCGAACAGTGGCACCACCCGCCGCTCGTGGTGGAAGAACCTGCCATTGTCGACGACGATATGGCTAAGCTGGCCGCGCGCCGCATCATAAAGCAGGTCGCTCACCCGCCCGGCCTCGCCATCGCGCGCGAAGACAGGCTTGCCGATCCAATCGGCGAGGCTTTCGTAGCGCTCCAAAGCCGCCTGCCAGCGCGGATCGGTCTCTGCATCCTGCGTCTCAGCCTGCAGCGGCGCATAAGGCGAGCCGAAGGGGCCGACCACCATCGGCGGCATGGTCGCCATGAGGGCCAGCATATCCTCGCGCCCGCCCTGCATGTGCGGCGCGCGCTGCAGTTCCTCCTCGGTCACATGAAGCGGCAGGCTGCGATCCTCGGCCTCGGGCAGGCCGAGCGACGAGGCGGTGACCAGCAGCCGCTCGGCAGTGGCGAAGCCCGCCGGCGCGACGATCGCCCAGGCCAGCTTGCGACCGTCGGGATCGAAGAGCAGGTCCTGCAGCACGAAATCCCGCTCGCCCCCGGTGAGGCGCCAGGTCAGCAGGTCCGAGAGCGAGATGAGCATGATCTTGCCTTTCCTCCGTTTACGGGAGCTTAACACGGAAGTGCGACATTCTGTTCCGGAACCGCCCCGGCGTTGCGGCGTTCAAATCCCAAGCACTTAAGGAGGCTGCCATGACCATCGATATCTTTATCGTCGGGTTGGCCGCTCTTATCGTCATCGCGATCCTGATCCTCGCCCTGACCGACGCAAAGGGGGAAGACAGGAACTCGCGCTAGCCCGAGCGACCAGATTCGGCCATGGCCGGGGATGATCTGACTGAACACTTTGGGAATGTTACCCTGCGGGGTTTGCCTCCCTTGGGGGTCAGGAGTTTTGCCGGCAAAGACAAAGCACGGCTCCCGGATCGGGAGCCGTGCTTTCTTGCGCCGGGCGCATGCGCTTGGCGCCATCGGTTTGAAGGGCCCACGCGGGGCGGACGCTGGCATCCGGACGGACCTGGCGAGCGGTGCGTCTACTCCACCCGCCCCAACCTGTAGGGACACGCGGAGATCGAACCTGTCCGGGCCCGCCTTGGCCTTAGGTGCAAGAAAGGGTCGCCTGCGTCAGGCGCCGCGCCCTCAAGGGCAGCGGAAAATTGGTCCAAGACGCGTTTCCCCGCAGGTTGCGGGAAACCGCGCTTGACGCCCATCGGACCCGGGCTGGTATACCAACTGCGAATCCAAGCCGAGCCCCTTCCGGGCGACGACAGCACAAAGGACATTGCGATGCTCGACAAATCCGTCTTCACCCCGCACGGCAAGCACCTGATCGCGGGTTCGTGGGTGGCTGGCGAGAC
>NZ_NTHN02000101.1 GCF_002300555.2 Alloyangia mangrovi
CGCCCTCGGCCCAGCTCGCCAGCACGAAGGCGCGGGCGCTGCCAGTGCCGAGCGCAGCATCTCGCCGCCGGGCTCGAGCCGCCCGGGGCGGATCAGCCGCTCCCCCAGCTCGGCGCGGATCCGCGCGGCATAGCCCGGATCGCCGTCATGGCCGACCAGCACCAGATCGAGCGGCAGGTCCCGCAGTGCCCGCGCGAGGCTGAGCTGGTTCTTGCGCGGCTCGACGCGGCCGATGCAGATCACGTAATCGCCGGCTCCCGCGGGCAGATGCGCCTGCCGGAAGAGCGCCGGATCGCCGCCCGGCCAGAGCGCCGCATCGACCGGGTTGTGGACCAGGCTGGCGCGCTCGGGCGGCACCTCGGCGCCGATTGCCGCCAGCGCCGCTCGCTCGGCCTCGCTGAGGAAGATCACGTGGTCGCAGAGCGCCAGCATCTCGCGGACCATGGCGTGATAGCCCGGGGCGATCTCGTGGTGCTGGCCGCGGGTCTGCAGCTGGCGGCGCAGCGCGGCGCGGGTCTGCAGCGGCAGATAAGGCTGCTGCAGGGGCTCCCAGAGCGGCATCTCGCTGAAATCGAGGTAGATCGGCGAGAAGACCACCCGCTTGCCCGCCGCCCTGAGATCGCGCAGCGCCGCCAGCGCGCTCTCGGGCGGCCAGACGTTGAAGAGATGCACGGTCTCCTCGGGGATCTGGGCGGCGCTTTCGTAGAGCCCGGCCTCTGCGGGCCAGCCGATCCGCCGCAGCGCCTCGGCGCTGCGCGGCACCCGCACGCTGGGGCCGCCGAGCGTGCGGTCCTCGCCGCCATGCAGCAGCAGGCGCACGGGGGCGGGGATGGCGGCGGGGGCGGTGTCGGCCATGGGTGTCTTCGGGCGTCTCTTCGGGCGAGGGATGTGCCAAGGTTCTCGCAGAGCCCGCGCGCAGCGGCAAGCGCAGGGCGCCGGACGATGCCTGTGGCGTGGCTGCCGCGGCACGCAAGGCTGGCCGCGCGGATCTGGCAAAGCCGGGGCGGGGCGGATAGCTAGGAGAAAAGCATCCGGCGCCGCGCCTTTCGGGGGCGGTGCCGGGCGGGACGGGAGCATCTCTTGAGGCGATTTCTGGCAGCGGCGCGCATCGGACGGAGCCCCTATTTCGACCGCTCCTGGTACGTCCGGCGCTACCTTCCGGGCGCGCGCCCGGTCTTTGCGGCGCTGCACTACCTGCGCGAGGGCGCGGCCGCCGGCTTCGATCCGGGACCGGGCTTCAGCACCCGCGGCTATCTCGCCGCCCATCCCGATGTCGCCGTCGCCGGGGTGAACCCGCTCCTGCACTACGAGCGCTACGGCCGGGCCGAGGGCCGCGAGCTGACGCCGCCGCTGGGGCCGGTCGCCCGCCCGGAGCGGGAGGGACAGCAGGCCGCCGAGATGGCGGTGATCGTGCATGCCTATCATACCGAGGTCTTCGACGAGCTGCGCCGGGCGCTCGCGGTCTTCCCCGAACATGCCGACATCTACGTCAGCTACCCGCGCGGCTCGAAGACCCATGACGAAGCGCTGATCCGCGACGCCTTCCCGGGCGCGGTGCCGGTGGCGGTGGACAACCTTGGGCAGGACGTGGGGGCCTTCCTGCAGGTGCTCGAGCGGATCGACCGGCGCGGTTACCGGGCCTATTGCAGGCTCGGCTCGCAGGCGGAAAGGCTGCCCGAGCCCCTGTACGAGACTTTGCTGCGCGGCGCCGTCGGCCCGGCAGAACGGGTGGCCGAGATCGTGCAGATCTTCCGCGACCGCCCCGAGGTGCTGCTTGGCGGCGCCCGCGAACTCTTCCGGCACGGGCCGAGCGCGCTGCCGGACACGGCTGCCGTGCTGACCGCGCTGCTCGGGAAGGCCGGGGGGCCGTCCGATGCGCTGGAGACCGACTGGGGCTTTTTCGCGGGCGCCGTGTGCTGGCTGCGCGCCGAGCTGGTCGAGCGGCTGGTGGGCTGCCTCAGGGCGGAAGAGTTCGGGCCGGGGCAGCGCGACGGCCAGTTGGCGCAGGCCGGAGAGCGGCTGCCGGGGCTCTTGGCTCAGGCGATGGGCGGGCAGGTGGCGCTGGCCTCCTGCCTCGATCCCAAGGCGCCGGTCGCGGTGCTGCCCGGCCTGCCGCCGGAGGCACCACGCCGCAATATCCCGATGACCGAGCTGCTCGGCGGTCTGGGCACACGCTGGATCACACCGGCGGTCGCGGCGATGGCCGCGGGGCGGGCGCCGGGGCTCGGCGCGGACCGGCGCTACAACCCGGCGGCGCGGGCCGCGGCACCGGTGGGCGAGTATGCCATTCTCACCCCGACCGGCGACCGGCCAGAGGCCTTCGCGCAATGCCTGCGCATGGTGGCCACCCAGAGCCTGCAGCCAAGGGAATGGATCGTGGTGGACGACGGCGCGCGCCCGCTGACCGAAGATATCGCGCTGCCGGACTGGGCGACCTACGTGCGCCGCGCCCCGGGCCCGCAGGATCCGCCGCATACGCTGCCCTGCAACGTGCTGGCGGGACTGGAGCAGCTGACCGCCGAGCGGGTGCTGATCTTCGAGGATGACGACTGGTACTCGCCGCTCTACGCCGAATTCCTGCTGCCCTGGCTGGACAGCTTCGATCTCGTCGGGCTCAACCTGATCCGCTACTACCACCTGCAGGGCCGCGCCTGGAAACATGGCTTCCAGCCCGCCCATACCGCCTTTGCCCAGAGCGGTTTCCGCCGTGGTCCGGCGTCGGAATGCCTGGCGCGGGTCTGCCGCTCGGAGAACGCCGAGATCCGCCAGCAGGGGCTGATCGATCGCCACTGGTGGCACGGCTTCGAGGGGCCCAAGTACCTTATCCAGGACCACCCGGCGCTGCACCTGGGGCTGAAGGGTGGTGCCGGCCGGCCCGGGCTCGCCTCTGGCCACGACCGTGCCGAGGTGGATTACATCCCTGACCCGGAGGGGGCGTATCTCGCCGGGGTGCTGGGGCCGGACCGGATGTATTACGAGGGCTGAGCGGGGCGGCTTGCCAACGAACCGTATGTTCGGCTCAGCGAGTTCCGCTGAGCTTTTAAGCATTCGGACATCCGGTCTCGAAGGCCTTTGCCGCAGCCTTTTTTTCATGCCGAGTTCCGAGGCATAGTTTGCCTTGAAGAGAGATGGCGCGAAGCGAGGACAGCTGATGGATCGCAGAGTTTTTCTCAGTCTGTTGGGCGGGGGCGCGCTCACGATTGCCAACACCGCCGTGGCCGGGGCGGAACAGTTGTTCTTGGCCTCTCGCCAGGTGGCAGAGGCCGCATACATTCCGGAAGAGATTGCCCTTCTGCAGGTCCTAAGAGACGGCCAGATATATCAATATGTTCGCGATGCCGAGGGAACTGCTCTCGTGTGCAGAGATGGAAGCAGTTGGTCGCCTGCCGAGGCGCCCAACTTGCTGCACTGGGGGGGTGGCTGCAGATGGTACGGGGGATGATGCCGAGGCGATCACGCAATTCGTGGCCTATCTGGATCGGACTCGGCGAGAAGGCTACGTGCCGGCGGGTCGCTATGCGGTGAGCTATGTACGGAATCGCGAGCTGCAGTTCGGGCTCGCCATTCGCTGCCATCCGGAGGCCCGCTTTGAGGGGCTGCCCACCAAGGAGATCATCGAGGATCTTTCCGCTGGGAGCCACCATTTGAGCGCGTTCCAGGCGAATCCCGGTGGGGTGAGAGTGACGGTGAACAGGGACGGCCGCGAGGTCTCCCTGCGCCAGGGGAAGGATTTCGAGTTTTCGGATAATACGATCACATGGGCATCGGATTCCCCGCACCTCGCGAAGGCCTCGGGCCCGGTGACCGTTGTCTCGGCCTCTCCCATGATCGAACTCGGGGTTAGGAACCCATCCGGGAGCCGCTGCGAATGGACAGGGGGGGGTGATCGACAATGGGCGCCGCGGGTTTGCCCCAGCCAGGGCAAGCGGGTCGGGATTGGTGCTCACCTTCTTTGAACAATACGAGGTGTCGGGGGTGAGCTTTCTCGGCGCCGCCGATTACGAGACGGCCAAACGTAACGGCGTCACCGATACGTCCCTGACCATAGACCGCTGCTCTGGAGGAATGATCTCGGGCAATCGGTTTTCCGGCCAGGCCGATCTTGGCATCTACATCACCGGCGGAAATGAGGCGGGTGATGCCGACAACGGCATTCACCACGTCGTGCAGGGCAATTATTTCGTTGGGTGTAATGGGGGGGGTCTCGGCCAAGCGGGACGTGCGTGGGGTGAAAATCCTCGCGAACACCTTCGAAGCCTGTTTCGTCGGGGCCGCATTCTATAACACGACGCAGCGCGGTGAGGGGGGGCGGGGGATCATCAGCGGTAACGAATTCATCCGCTCCGCCCGTGCCGCGATCGATGTAAGAGCCACTCGCAACGTGATCGTATCGGGCAATGTCATCCGGGACATCGGAGAAACCCCTTCAGGGCAGGTGCAACCTGGAAGCGCTGGCATCGATTTGCGCGGCGTGTCCTACTCAGCGGTCTCTGACAATCTTGTCGTGTTGGAAGAATTTTCTGGACAAGGGAGCGTGGGGATCAGGCTCGGCCCGGACGAGACCAATGAGACGATCGACTGCACGAAGTTGGTCATTACCGGAAACGCGCTTTCCCGGCTCGAGACGGGAATTCGCGAACAGGGAGCCGGGGACGACAACCTGTTTCGCGAAAACTACATGTCGGAAGTGGCACAGCCCATGGATGTGCCGGACCGGCGGGCATGGCAGTATCGCGATCCCCGCGGAGCGCATGAGAGCACGGGCTGAGCCGGCTCAGGACTCCCGCAGCAGCCCCATCAGGTAGCGACCGTAGTCGTTCTTGCGGAACTTCTCGGCACGCTCGGCGAGCTGCTCGCGGTTGATCCAGCCCTGGTCGAAGGCGATCTCCTCGGGGCAGCCGGACTGCTGGCCCTGGCGCGTCTCCAGCGTGCGCACGAAGTTGCCCGCGTCGAGCAGCGAGCCATGGGTGCCGGTGTCGAGCCAGGCGTAGCCGCGGCCCATGCGCTTCACGTCGAGCTGGCCCTCGTGCAGGTACATCTCCAGCAGCGTGGTGATCTCCAGCTCGCCGCGCGGCGAAGGCTCGACCTTCTTCGCCCGCTCCGGTGCCGTGCCGTCGAGGAAGTAGAGCCCGGTCACCGCGTAGTTCGAGGGCGGCACCTCGGGCTTCTCGATGATCGAGGTCGCGCGGCCCTCCTTGTCGAAATCCACCACGCCGTAGCGCTCGGGATCGGCGACGCGGTAGCCGAAGACCGTGCCGCCGCTCTCGCGGGCGTCGGCCTGGGCCATCATCTCGGGCAGCCCGTGGCCGTAGAAGATATTGTCGCCCAGCACCAGCGCCGAGGGCGCGCCGGCCAGGAACTCCTCGGCCAGGATAAAGGCCTGCGCCAGCCCGTCGGGGCTGGGCTGGACCACGTAGGTGAGCGAGATGCCCCATTGGCCGCCGTCGCCGAGAGTGCGCTGGAACTGCTCCTGGTCCTGCGGCGTGGTGATCAGGCAGATCTCGCGGATGCCGGCGAGCATCAGCACCGAGAGCGGGTAGTAGATCATCGGCTTGTCGTAGACCGGCAGCAGCTGTTTCGACACGCCCATGGTGATCGGGTAGAGCCGGGTCCCGGAGCCCCCTGCGAGGATGATACCCTTACGCTTCGTCATTTTACACGGTGCCTCAAGTCAGGAGTGGTCTGGGAGGGAGGTCTGGCCCCGGACCCATGGCCCGAGGGCAGGCTGGGCCCGGCTTGATCAGGCCGGGGTCTTCTGCGCCGGGCTGCCGGTGGTGGTGCCGGTGCTGCCCGTGCCGAGCCGCTGGCCGACCCCGGCGCGGGCCTGCAGCGGGCGCCACCAGGCCTCGTTGTCGAGATACCATTGCACGGTCTTCTCGAGGCCTTCCTCGACGGTCACCGAGGGGCGCCAGCCGAGCTCTTCGCGGATGCGGCTCGGGTCGATCGCGTAGCGCGCGTCATGGCCCGGGCGGTCGGTGACGAAGGTGATCTGGTCGGCGTAGGAGCCGCTCTGCTTCGGGCGCTTGGCGTCGAGGATGGCGCAGAGTGTCTTCACCAGCTCGAGGTTGGTGCGCTCGTTCTCGCCGCCGATGTTGTAGCTGCGGCCCAGCTCGCCCTTTTCCACCACCAAGAGCAGCGCATCGGCATGGTCCTCGACGTAGAGCCAGTCGCGGATGTTCTCGCCGGTGCCGTAGATCGGCAGCGGCTTTCCGGCGAGCGCGTTCAGGATCACCACCGGGATCAGCTTTTCCGGGAAGTGGTAGGGTCCGTAGTTGTTCGAGCAGTTGGTCAGCACCACCGGCAGCCCGTAGGTCTCGTGCCAGGCGCGCACCAGGTGGTCCGAGCTGGCCTTGGAGGCCGAGTAGGGCGAACGCGGATCGTAGGGTGTTTCTTCGGTGAACTGCATCGAAGGGTCGGCGGGCAGCGAGCCGAAGACCTCGTCGGTGGAGATATGGTGGAAGCGGAAGCTCTCGGGTTTGCCCTGCTGCGTCCAGTAGGCGCGGGCGGCTTCGAGCATGTTGTAGGTGCCGGTGATATTGGTCTCGATGAAATCGCCGGGGCCGTCGATCGAGCGGTCGACATGGCTCTCGGCCGCGAGATGCATCACCGCGTCGGGCTTGTGGGCGGCGAAGATCCGGTCGAGCGCGGCGCGGTCGCGGATGTCGGCCTGCTCGAAGGCATAGAGCGGGCTTTCCGCCACCGAGGCGACGTTGTCGAGGCAGGCGGCATAGGTGAGCGCGTCGAGGTTCACCACCTCGTGGCCGCGGGCAATGGCGAGGCGCACCACCGCCGATCCGATGAAGCCGGCGCCGCCGGTGACCAGAAGTTTCATGCCTGGGAGTCCTCGAAACTGAAGGGGCTGTCGAAATCGGCCAGCAGGGGGGGCGGCGGCATCCTTGTCGGAGAGCACAGCGCCGCTCGTATCCATGCCCCAGTCGATGCCGATCTCGGGGTCGTCGAAACGCACCGCACCATCGCACTCGGGGGCGTAGTAATCGGTGCATTTGTAGATGATCTCGGTGTCATCCTGCAGGGTGATGAAGCCATGCAGGAAGCCCTCGGGGATCAGCAGCTGGCGACCGTTCTCGAAGCTGAGCTCGTAGCCCACCCATTTGCCATAGGTCGGCGAGCCCTTGCGGATGTCCACCGCCACGTCGAAGAGCCGCCCGCGCCCGCAGCGCACCAGCTTGGCCTGGGCATGCGGCGGCGCCTGGAAGTGCAGGCCCCGTACGGTGCCGGTCCTGGCCGAGAGCGAATGGTTGTCCTGCACGAAGTCATAGTCGAGCCCCTGCTCGGCCATCCGCGCCTTGTTCCAGCTCTCCGAGAAGAACCCGCGGTTGTCGCCGAACCGGCGGGGGGGTGAGGAGCTTCACCCCGGGAAGGGCAGTTGCTTCTATTTCCAGCATAAACCTTAACTTTTTTCGCGTCCGCTGCAGTCTCTTGGTTTGTCTACAGAGGAAAGCGTCGCGGAAAAAGGGGCGATCCGCCCTGAGCGCTTATTCCATGAGCGAAGTGCTGCTTCCGTGGGCGCGCGAGGCAGGAGAAGCCTCGCCCTTGCTCTTGCAAATGCCGCGGTGCGCAGCCCATAAACCGGCAAAAGGAATTGTGGGACGACCCTTATGAAAATCGCAGTTATCGGCACCGGTTACGTCGGCCTTGTCTCTGGCGTGTGTTTCTCCGACTTCGG
>NZ_NTHN02000102.1 GCF_002300555.2 Alloyangia mangrovi
CGAGGTCGTTGTGCTGCTCGACGCGGGAATAGAAGGCGTTCGGCAGGGCGAGCCAGAGGCACAGGAGGCAGACGCTCCACACCCCGAGGCGTTTCCAGAAGGTTGGTCTTTGCATGATGGATCCCGGACAGATCCCGGTGCGGATGCGGCCCGGGACGTGTCGATAAGTCTTGTTCTGTTTGTCTAGACGGCTGCCCCGGTGCGGATCCCGGTGCGGGATCGGCGGCGGGGACTTTGCGGGATCAGGCGAAAGGTGGCGCGCGCGGAGGGTGGGCGCCGAGCTTGGTGCCGCTGGGCGAGCTGCGCAAGCCCGGCAGCGACGGCCGGAACGAGGCCGCGCGGGGCGGCGCAAGATGGGAGAGCGCGGGCGTGAGCGCGTGCAAGTACAACGGATCGGGCGCGGCAGGGTCGGGCGCGCGCGCCGTGGCGTGGGCGGGCAGGGCAACGGGCAGGATGCCCTTCGACACCGACAGCGCATAGCCGCTGAGTGTCGCCTCGGCCTGTCGGATGCCCGCAAGAGGCATGTTCGGCGCGGGGTAGACCGCAAGCGCGGACAGCACGACGAGAAGGGCGAGGAGCGCCCCTATCCTGTCTGCGATCCGCGTGACGGTGTTCCTCATGGCGCCTTTCCTACGCTTCCCGCAGCGTCACAGCTAGTGCGGCACGCGCTCCGGCGCAAGATTTCATGGTGCCGCTTTCGATCCGTGCTCGGTCGCCGCGGGTTCCGACCCAAGGTCGATCACCGCTCGCCCGCAGGGCGAAGACCGCCGGAGCCTGCCTCCCTGGGAGGAGGCTCCCCCGCACAGGGCCACCAGCGCCGGGCACGTCCTGGTTGGCCACGAACAAAGCCGCGCGCACACACACTCAGACTTCGCATTGCTGGACAATCTTTCGACCTTCCGTCAGAAGGTTTGGGAAAAAATGCACAAAATAGAAAAATATGCACCAAATGCGGGAGGCATAGAAGACACCGTGGGACATGCAGTTTTGAAAGCGTCGGCATGGGCGATCTCGCTGGGTGGGGCCGTGATCGGCACAGCGGCTCTGGCCCAAGAAGAGCCGATCCTGCTCGAGCCCGCGATCGTGCTGCCGCCCGCTGGCGGCGAAGGACCGATCAGCGAGACCGCGTCAACGAAGCAGGTCATCACCGCCGAGGAGATTGCCCAGCACGGCGCGCGGACATTGGGCGAGGCGCTGGATATGGCGACCGGCGTCAACGTGCGCTTCGGGGGCGACGGGACTCGCCGGATCGACATCCGCGGCCTGCGCACCCGTCAGGTCGTTCTGCTGGTCGACGGCGTGCCGATCCGCTCGAGCCTTGACGGTCAGTTCGATCCCGACCGTTTCGCGCTCGGCGGGGTGGACCGGATCGAGATCACCCGCGGCGCCTCCTCGGTGCTCTACGGGCCGGGCGCGGCGGCGGGGGTCATCAACCTGGTGACCAGTGACGGGGGCAGCGGCCTGTCCGGCAGCCTCGGCGCCGAGACCGGCACGGGCGGCGCGCGGCGGATCGACGGATCCGTCGGCTATGGCGGCGCGCGCGGCAACCTGCGGGTCAGCGGCGCCTGGGACACGCGCGAGGACTATCCGCTCTCGTATGATTACAGCGCCACGTCGGTGCAATCCGAGGGCGACCGGATCAACAGCGACCGCGAGGAACGGCAGCTGATGGCGAGCGGCGTCTACAGGTTCAACAGCGACACCTCGCTTGGCTTCAGCGCGACCTATTCCGAGGGCGAATACGGTAAGCCACCCTCGATCTATGACCGCTCGACCGATGATTTCGCCAGCCGCACCCGCTACGAGCGGGTCGAGGATTACTCGGTGCGCGGCGTGCAGCTCGTCGGCACGCATGAGGTCGGCGCGCTGACCTTCACGCCCCGGCTCTACGTCTCGCAGGAGCAGGAGCTGACCAAGGGCTACGACGACGCCGAGTACGACACGCAGGCCGCCGCTGGCGCCTTCACCGAGGACGCGACCAGCACGATCTGGGGTGGCCAGTTCCTTGCCGCGGCGGATCTGGGTTCGGCAGGTCTGCTCTCGGCCATGCTTGGTTACGAGCATCAGGACTGGTCCTCTGACGGCACCGAGATCGTCTCTTCCAGCGGTGGTGGAGGCGGCGGTGGAGGCGGCGGTGGTGGTGGAGGTGGTGGTGGAGGTGGCGCCAGCGTCACCTCGCAGTCCATCGACACCGAGGCCGATGCCGAGATCCTGAGTGCCGGCATCGAGTATGAAGTCCGGCCCACTGACCCGCTCGGCCTGGTGGCGGGCCTTGGCTATGCGCAGCAGACCCGCGATGGCGAGACCGATGGCGACAGCTATTACCGCATCGCCGCGACCTACGATCTCGACAGCCGCACCACCCTGCGCGCGCAGCATGCCCGGGAAATCCGCTTCCCGACCCTGCGTGATCTTTTCGCCGCTGATCGCGGCAACCCCGATCTCGATCCCGAGCGGACGGTGCATTACGAGGTCGGCGTCGACAGGACCTTCGACTTCTGGAGCGCGACGCTCTCGGCGAGTGTCTACCAGATCGACGCGAAGGATTACATCGAGCGGGACGACAGCGGCCTGTCGCAGAACATCGAAAAGCTGCGGATGCGCGGTTTCGAGGTCGACTATCGCGCCAGCCCGGTCGAGCCTCTGACGCTGGACCTCGGCTACAGCTTCCTCGACGCGAAGAACCTCAGCGATGAGGCAGGGACCGAGGACCTTCAGAACCGGCCCCGGCACAAATTCGTGGTGGCGGCCAGCTACCGCTTCGAGGGCGGCACGCGGGTCGATGCGCAATATCAGGCGGTGCTCGACAATCTGACGCTCAGCCGGGATGGCACAAGGTCGCGCGACGTGGGCGATTTCCACATCGTCGATCTGGGCGTGACCCACGATATCGCGGCCTGGAACACGGAGGTCTATGGCCGCGTGAACAACCTCTTCGACGAGGATTACGCCGACAGCTACGGCTTCGTGCAGGCCGGCCGAACCCTGGAGATCGGCGGACGTGTCCGCTTCTGAGAGAGAGACAGCCATGTCAGGGGAACAGAACAAGAGCTACATCGGCGGCTTCGGTCTGCGCGAGGCGCTGTTCCTCGCGCTTTGCACCGTGCTGCTGGTGAGCACGAAGATCTTCTTCCGGTTGAAGCTCGGCATCCCGGGGCACAGCGCGTTCTTCCTCGCCTTCTGCCTCGTGCTGGGCCGGACGCTGGTGCCGCGCGGGCTTGCCGCGACCTTCGTGGGCGTGCTGGCCGGTGTTGCGATGATGGCGCTCGGGCTCGGCAAGGCGGGTCCGCTGATCGTGCTGCAGACGGGGATCGGCGGGCTGATGGTCGACGCGCTGGCGCTTTTGGGGCTGACCCGCCAGCTCTGGGGCGCGGCGCTTCTGGGGATCGCCGCAGGACTGGGTCGCGGCCCGGCGCAGCTCGCGCAGAACCTGCTGATCGGGATGGACTGGGATCTGGCCCTGACCACCGCAGGACTGAAACTTTTGCCCGCGGCCCTCTTCGGCGCGCTTGGCGGCGCGCTGGCGCTCGTCGTGGCGCGGCGGCTTGAGCGCGGCGGGCTGGCACCGGGAGCATCATGAAACATATTTCCCCGCTCGACCCCGACCTCCTGCTCATCGGGGTCGAGGACACGGATGTCGAGGGCGCCGAGCTTGGCACCGGCAAGATCACCCGACTGCTGAAGACGGTGCTGCCCGCGGGCGCCGAGATGGTCGGGGTCGTGCGGCACCAGTTCCTCATGGTGCCGGAGATTCCTTATACCTCGTGGAACAGCCCGGCCTGCGCGATCGTGCGCCTGTCGGATCCGGGCCTCTTGCCCCGGATCGCCGAGGCGACCCGAACCCATGTCCGCGCGCTGGCCTCCGAGGGCAGCGATCCCGGGATCTGCCTGTCGCTGGTGCGGGACGTGTCGTCCGAGGTCATGGCGCATGGCGTCGATTGCCGGCGGCGCGTGCTGACGCAGGCCGATGCGATCCGCA
The DNA here is from genome assembly GCF_002300555.2 of Alloyangia mangrovi. Lineage (GTDB taxonomy): Bacteria > Pseudomonadota > Alphaproteobacteria > Rhodobacterales > Rhodobacteraceae > Salipiger > Salipiger mangrovi. The sequence goes on from NZ_NTHN02000102.1 coordinate 3,980, forward strand.
TCGGCAAGGGGCTCATTCTCGAGGGGCTGGGCGGCGACAATGGCGGCATCATCGGGGCGCTCGGGGCGGTGGGCCTTACCGCGCATGGCTGGTGCGGGCGCTTCATCGAGGTCAGCGCGCTGGAAGGCCGGCCGCTCGACAATTCGGTGGCGGAGCTTGCTGCCTGCGGTGTGCGTCTTGCGGTCATGGAGCGCGATGCTCCGCCGCCGCTCGACGAGGACCGGGTGGTCGTTGCGGACCAGTTCCGCCCCGTGCTGCTGGGTGGCATGCCGGTCCTGATGGTCCACGAGGCCGCACCGGGCCGCTGGGAGACGAAACCCTGGCCGAAGCGCAAGCCTTGACGCCGGAGCTGGCGGTTCGCGGGGAATTGACGCTCGTAAGCGGGCCGACCGGTGCCGGAAAGACCACGCTACTTCGAAACGCGCTGCGCACCTGGCGGGCGGCGCATCCGGGCGGCTGGCCGGGCGCCGTGCTGCTTGGCCAGAACCCGGCGACGCAACTCGTGGCTGACACCGTCGAGGAGGAGGTCGCCTTTGCGCTGGTTGCAGCGCAGGTGCCGCAGGCGGAAGTCGCCCGACGGACCGCGCGCGCCCTTGCGGTGTTCGGCCTTGCAGATCTCGCGAGGACAAGGACCGAGGCCCTGTCGATGGGCTGGAAGTGCCGCACGCTGCTGGCGGCGCTGCATGCGCTTGAAGCCGAGGCGCTGTTTCTGGACGAACCCTATGCGCAGCTTGACGCGGACGGCCAGACGCGGCTCGACGCCGCGATCGAAGACTGGCTGGCCCGGGGCTGCGCGGTCACCGTCAGCGCTGACCGGACGCCCGAGACGATCGCCGGGCTTTCTGCGTTTCGGAGGCATGACGTGCACCCTGAAACGGGCCTGCGCCCCGAGCCGGGGCTCGCGGGTGCCTTCTGCGACACCTGGGCCCGCGAGGCGCCGCCGCTTCCGGGACCGGCGGCGGTGGAGCTGAGGTCATTCGCGGCGGGGCACGAGGGGGCAGGGCCGGTCCTGCGTGACATCGACCTCGCCCTGCCGACGGGGACGATCACCCTTGTCAGCGGCGCGAATGGCAGCGGCAAGTCGACCCTCCTGCGGGCCGTCGCGGGCGACCTGCCGGTCGGCTCGGGCAGGCGCCAGCTGTTTGGCCGGACGGATGCCGGGCTGGCACCGGCCACCGCGCTGGTCCTTCAGGACCCGGAATTGCATCTCACCGGGCGCTCGGTCCGGGGCGAGATCGCGGCGGCGAGCGTCCTGCGGCAAGGCGGCGCCGAGATTTGCCTGCGCGTTTTCGGGCTCGCCGATTTCGCCGAACGCGCAGCGCTCACCCTGTCGCACGGCCAGAAGCAGGCGCTTGTCCTGGCCTGCGCCATGGCCACGTCGCCCCGGCTGCTGCTGCTCGACGAGGCCTTTTGCGGGTTGGATGCCGATGCGCTGGAAGGCATTCTTGGTACCCTCAGGGAGATCGTGCGGAGCACCGGTCTGACCGTGCTGGCCGTGACCCATGATCCCGGCGCGGACATCCTGAACTTTGCCGATGCACACCTGCGGCTTGCGGGGGGGGCATCTTGTCGAGGCGTAGCTCTTCCTCCGGGGCGCCGACCCGGGGCCGCAGCCTGCTGCTCTGGAGCACGGCGCTTGTCATCGTGATCCTCGGCGTTGCCGCGCCGGCGCTCTGGTTGCCGATGCTTGCGCTGCTCGTGGCGGGGCTCTTCGCCGCGACCGCGGGGCTCGGGCCGACGCTGCGCGATGCCCGGCCGCTGACATGGCATGCGCCGGTCCTGCTTGTGGGTATGCTGCTGGTGAAGCAGGCGATCGACTGGGGCCTGGTTCTGGAAATCTCGCTGCGCTTCATGTTGACCGCGACGCCGATCTTCTGGCTCCACCGGATGACCTCTCCGACCGAGCTGCTGAAGCTCTTCGAGCGCCTGCTGCCGCTCCGGTTGCGGTTCATCCTGGTGTTCACGCTTCGGGTCTGGCCTCTGCTGTTTCGCGACATGCAGGACATCCTGCTGCTCGCCCGGCTGAGCGGCGCCTGGCCCGCGCGCCGGCGCGATATCCGGCCGCGCCATCTTCTGCGCGCGCCGGGCCGGATCATGTTGCCGCTCAGCGTGCGGGCGGTGCGCCTGTCCGACGACATGGCCCGCAGTCTCGAGGCGCGGGGGCTGGATCGGCTCTGAGGTGAGCAGGCCGCTCGGCCGCAAAGCCGGTCGTCGCGCGACGCGGGCGGGCATCGGCGGGCGCGGTCAGCAGAATTTGCGCCGGAGGTAGCCGATATAAGCCGCGGGATCCGAGGCGCTCTGATCCATGCCGTCCAGAATTTCCGCGCGGCTGCGGCTGCGCCCGTGTCGCCAGACATCCGCCTGCAGCGCAGTGCGGAGGGGAGCGGTTTCGCCACGTGCGAGGCCAGCGGTCACCTCGGGCCGATGCGCGCGGTAGTGATCCATGATCTGCGCGGCGGTGATATTGCCGATGGTGTAGGTGGGGAACGAGCCGATGTAGCCCGAGGACCAGTGCACGTCCTGCAGGCAGCCGAGACCATCGTGCGGTACCTCGACCCCGAGGTCCTCGCGCATGGCGGCATTCCAGGCCTCGGGCAGATCGGCGGGATCGAGGCTGCCCTCCATCAGCGCCATCTCGAGCCGGACGCGCAGCATGATGTGGAAATCGTAGGTCAGCTCGTCGGCCTCGACCCGGATGAGGCCGGGCTCGACGCGGTTTACCGCCGCGACGAACTCCTCTGCGCTGACATCCGAAAGCTGCTCGGGGAAATGATCGCGCAGGGTGCCGAAGTGGCGCTGCCAGAACTCTGGCGCGCGGCCGACGTGGTTTTCCAGCAGGCGCGACTGGCTTTCGTGCATCCCGAAGCTGGTGCCGCCGACGGCGTAGAGACCGATCATGTCGGTGGTCATGGCGCTGCGGGTGAGGCTTGGGTCGACGCCCATCTCGTAGAGCGCATGGCCGGTCTCGTGGATCGAACCGAAGATCGACATCGGCAGGTACTCGGGCCGCCAGCGCGAGGTGATGCGCACGTCGCCACGGGTCATGCTGATCTCGAAGGGGTGCACCGCCGTGTCCAGACGCCCGTGTGCGAAGTCATAGCCCAGCTCGGCAACCAGCGCGCGGCAGAACGCCTGCTGCTGCGCCACGGGATAGTCGCGGTAGAGGAACTCGGTCCGGGGCCTGGGTTTGCCGAGCGCGCTGTCGAGGATCGGCTTCTGCGCGGTTCGCAGCCGGTCGAAGAGTGTTGCAAGGCTGGCCGCCGTCTCGCCCGGTTCGAAGGCGTGGACCATCGCGTCATAGGGGTGCGCGCCGAAGCCGCTGGCCTGCGCGACCTGCCGCGAGAGGTCCAGCATGGTCTGAAGGTAGGGTTTGAAGAGGGCGAAATCGCCGCTGGCGCGCGCCTCGGCCCAGACCGCGCCGGCGAGGGCGGATTGCTCGGCCTGACGGCGCAGGAGCTCGGCGGGCAGGGCGGCGTGCCAGC
>NZ_NTHN02000103.1 GCF_002300555.2 Alloyangia mangrovi
CGGGGCCCCCGGTGTCGCAGAGCCGGGCGAGGCGGCGCAGGGTCGAGAGCGGCAGGGTCGAGGCCTCGTCGAGCCGGGGATCGGGGCGGCCGTCGGCGGGCAGCACCGCGAGGGCGATCCTCTGCCGCTGCGCCAGCGCCTGCAACTGGGAAAGCCCGTAGTCCCAATAGGGTCGCCCGCCGATCAGCCGCACGAGGATGCCCTTTGCGCCCTCGAGCGTACGCTCCACGTAGGTGTCGACCGAGAGCGGGTGGCGCAGCTGCGCGAGGTTGGCGAGCCGCAGCGAGGGCAGGCTTTCGCCGCCCCGGTGCCAAGCTTCCGCGAAGGCGCCGAGGTCGCTGTCGGAGAAGGACAGCACCACGAGATCCGCCGGATCCTGCATCAGGTCCGTCGGGGTCTCGAGATCCTCGAGGCCGTGGTTTTCGCGGAAGACGACGTGCATCTGCGGACGGCGCCTAGAGGGCCGGATCGAGCACGGCGCGGCTCAGGGCGGCGCGGATCTCGTCCTCGCGGATGTCGCCCTGCTCGGCGATGACGACCAGCCGGCCGGCGCGCGGCTCGCCCGGCTGCCACATGCGGTCGTACTGATGCCGCACCCGTCCTCCGACAGCCTGTACCAGGAGGCGCATCGGCTTGCCGGTGACCGCCGCGTAGCCCTTCACCCGCAGGATGTCGTGGCTGCGCGCCAGCGCCTCGATGGCGTAGACCAGCTGGGCGGGATCGCCGAGCTCGGGGAGATCGATGGTGATCGAGCCGAAGTCCTCGTGGTCGTGGTCATGCGGCGTGTCGTGGTGGCTGGGGCGGGCGGCGAGATCGTCTTCGGCGGCGGCTTCGAGCCCGAAGATGACCCGCGGATCGATCGCGCCTTCGGCGACCTCCACCACCGGCAGCGGGCGCGGCGCCTCGGCGGCGATGATCTCCCTCGCGCGCGCGACCCCCTCGGGTCCGGCGAGATCGGGCTTGGTCAGCAGCACCAGGTCGGCGCAGGCGATCTGGTCCTCGAAGACCTCCGAAAGCGGGGTCTCGTGATCGAGGCTCTCGTCGGCGGCGCGCTGCGCGTCCACCGCCGCCACGTCGGGGGCAAAGCGACCCGCTGCGACCGCCTCGGCGTCGGCGAGAGCGATGACCCCGTCGACGGTGATGCGGGCGCGGATCTGCGGCCAGTCGAACGCCTTGAGCAGCGGTTTCGGCAGGGCGAGGCCGGAGGTCTCGATGAGGATGTGGTCGGGGCGCGGCTCGAGCGCCAGCAACGCCTCGATGGTGGGGATGAAATCGTCGGCCACGGTGCAGCAGATGCAGCCGTTTGCCAGCTCGACGATGTTTTCGGCGGGGCAGTCGGGCAGGGCGCAGCCGCGCAGGATCTCGCCATCGACGCCGACGTCGCCGAACTCGTTGACCACCACCGCCAGACGTCGCCCGCCGGGGTTGCGCATCAGATGGCTGACGAGAGTGGTCTTGCCCGAGCCAAGAAAGCCGGTGATCACGGTGACGGGGAGTTTCGTAAGATCGGCCATGTCAGTGGTCCTGTTGCCTGGGGGCGGGGGTAAGCGGGGGGATGCGGGCGACGCAGTTGCGCTTGAAATGTTCGGGGCGCTGGCGCCAGGGGATCACCCCGTCGGGCGCCGCGCGGTATTGCGCGGCCCCGGCGAGGAGCATCTCGGGATGCGCAGCCGCGTCGAGATTGGCGAAGACGTAGGTCCATTTCTCCGCCCCGCCGCGCAGCGCCACGGTACAGCCGAAATCGCAGTTCTGCAGGCAGTCGGTGGCGGTGATCCGCAGCCCCTCGGGCCGCTCGAGCGCGGTGATCTGATCAAAGAGCGCCCGGCCGGGGCGCCGCTCGTCCTGTGGGGTCACCCCCGCCCGGCGGCAGGTCACGCAGACCAGCAGCTCGGTGTCGCTCTCCTGACGCGTGTGCGCGCAGTCCATCATTCGTGTCGCCTCATCTGTTGGGCGCACAGGGGTAACGGCGGAATGGATCCCGGGCACGGGAACACCCCGACACCGGCACACCCCGTCCGGTCTCAAAAGTCATGGCTGGCAGGTCTCCCGGCTCACGGAATTCAGGGCGTATGGCCCAGCAGGCGCTCTGCCTTCCCAGCCTGTCGGCCAGTGGCTTTCCGAGCGCCCTTTTCCGTTCACGGTCGCGGGGGCGGCTGTGCCTGACCGCGATCTCTCGCGGCTGCACATTCCCTTTTCACCCGTTTACACGGGCACCAGCGTGGGGTCAGATCGCCCGGAAATCCGACCCCTGTCAAGACCGGAGAGAGCAGCATGAATGACGAGGCAAACCTCCGCCACGCGGAAAAGATGAAGAAAATCAAGGCGGGGCGGGACCGGATGATGGCCGGGAAAACCGCTGAAAAGGGCCTGATCCTCGTTCACACCGGCGCCGGAAAGGGCAAGTCTTCGTCGGGCTTCGGGATGATCCTGCGCTGCATCGCCCATGGCATGCCCTGCGCCGTGGTGCAGTTCATCAAGGGCAACTGGGTGACCGGCGAGGCGAAGATGATCCGCGAGAAATTCACCGCCGAGTGCCGCTTCTTCGTCTCGGGCGAGGGCTTCACCTGGGAGACGCAGGACCGCGAACGCGACATCGCGGCGGCGCAGCGCGGCTGGCAGATCGCGCAGGAACAGATCCTCGATCCCGAGGTGCGCTTCGTGCTGCTCGACGAGATCAACATCGCGCTGCGCTACGGGTATCTCGATATCGACGAGGTGGTCGGCTTCCTGCTCGAGCGCAAGCCGCCGATGACCCACGTTTGCCTAACCGGACGCAATGCGAGGCCCGAGCTGATCGAGGCGGCCGATCTGGTGACCGAGATGACTCTGGTGAAGCACCCGTTCCGCGACGGGATCAAGGCGCAGCAGGGGGTGGAGTTCTGAGCGCTCAGAGCACGGCGAAGGCGGCCTCGAGCTGCTCCCACCGCTCCGAGGGGGGCAGGCCGAGGCGAATCCAGCGGTCCGAATAGGGGAAGATCCGGGTCCAGACCCGCTGCGCGGCAAGGCGCTCCTGTGGTGACTGCGCGTCCGGCAGGGCGTAGGTGCGAAAGAGCGGTGTGCCGCCGACAAGCGCCCAGCCGGCACCCTGCGCCAGGGCGTCGAGCCGGGCGGCGTCTCTGTCCAGGCGGCGCACCGTCTCGGCTTGCCATTGCCGGTCGGCAAGCGCCGCCGAGGCGATCTCGATCGCCGGGCCGGAGACCGGCCAGGGACCCGCAAGCTCGGCCAGCCGGTCGCCGAGCGGATCCTGCGCCAGCGCGAACCCCAGCCGCAGCCCGGCAAGCCCGTAGAATTTGCCAAAGGAGCGCAGCACGACCACGTTCGGCAGGCTGCCGTCGAGGCGGGGGGGCAAGGGACAGGTCCGGCTCGGGGTCGGCAAAGCTTTCGTCGACCACCAGCAGCCCGACCCGCGCCGCCAGCGCCCAAAGCGCGCCGGGCGTGCTGCGCCGCCCGTCGGGGTTGTTGGGGTTGACCACCACGGCGAGATCCGCCCCCTCGAGTGCCCGGATGCTTCCGGCCTCGGTGACCTGCCAGCCGCCCGTGCGCAGGGCGGCGGCGTGCTCGTTGTAGGTCGGCCCCAGAACCGCTGCCCGGCCGGGAGCACGCAGCGCCGGGACCATCTGGATCGCGCCCTGCGCCCCGTTGAAAGGCACGATGCGCGCAGGTGTGCCATAGGCCGCGCGGGCCGCGTCGATGAGGCGGTCCATGTCGCTATGGCGCGGCAGCACCGCCCAGGCCTCGGCAGGGATCGGTGGCACGGCGCAGGGTTCGGGATTGATCCCGGTCGAGAGGTCCAGCCAGTCCGAGCGGGTCCCTCCGAAGCGCGTCATTGCGGCATCGAGGTTGCCGCCGTGGTCTCTGGGCGTTCCGGCGGGCGGGGCGGGGGGGCGTGTCGGGCAGGCTGTCCATGGCGCTCACCGGAACAGGATCAACGCGGCGAGCGCAAGGGCACAGAGCGCCATTGCCCGCCGGTAGAGTCGCAGTGCGCGCGTGACGTCTTGCGGCGTCGGATCGGGCGCACCGGCGTTGAGCCAGGGCTCCTCGGCGATCCGCGTGCCGTAGACGCGCGGCCCCGAGAGGCGGATGTCCAGCGCCCCGGCCATGGCCCCCTCGGGCCAGCCGGCATTGGGCGAGCGGTGCTTCGGCGCATCGCGCCGCATCACCCGCAGTGCCTCGGGCAGGCGGGATCCGCTGGCGAGCGAAAAGATCCAACCGGTGAGTCGCGCCGGGATCCAGTTGACCACATCGTCGAGCCGCGCCGCGACCTTGCCGAAGGCCTCGAAGCGCGCATTGCGATGGCCGATCATCGAATCGAGCGTGTTCACCGCCTTGTAGGCGGCGATCCCCGGGAGGCCCGCCACCACGCCCCAGAAGAGCGGCGCGACGATGCCGTCCGAGCTGTTCTCGGCGAGGCTCTCTGTGGCGGCGCGGGCGATCCCCGCCTCGTCCAGCCTTGCCGGGTCGCGCCCGACGATCATCGAGACTGCGTGGCGGGCGGCCTCGAGATCGCCTCTCGTCAGCGGGGACGCGACGGCGGCGACATGCTCGTGCATCGCGCGCATGGCGATCAGCGGCCAGGCAAGGACCGCACCGATGAGGCTGCCCGCGAGACCCTCCGGGAGCAGCGCCTGCACGGCCAGCGCGGGCAGGGCAGCAAGGGCGACGGTCAGCAGCGTGGTCAGCGCCCCGAGCCAGAGCCTGCGTCTTCGGCCGCCCCGGTTCAGTCGCCGCTCCAGAGCCGAGATCACCTTGCCCAGCCATGTCACCGGATGACCGATACGGGTGTAGAGCCCGTCCGGCCAGCCCATCGCCAGATCGAGCGCCATACCCCCCCAGCATCGTCAGCGCAAAGCTCATGCCGCGCCCGTCCTGAAGCAAAGCGCGTCGGTGAGCCCGGCCTCGGCCAGCGCTGCCGGGCCGTTTACGGGCAGCGTTTCGGGGGCAAAGATCAGCCCCCGCGCCGAGCCGGTGTGGGCGCGCAGCCAGCCGAGCGCGCCAAGGTCGCGCGCCAGCTCGGGCAACGGATCGGGTGGTCCGCGTCGGTCGGTGCAGCGCTGCGCCGAGGCGCTGGCGAGCGTTGCGCAGCCTGGGAGATCGCGCAGGGTGACAGCGCCTGCCCATGCCTCGGCGAGGTCGGAGATATCGTCGAAATCCTCGTCTCCAGGGTCGGTGCGATGCGGCGCGCCCCAGAACCCGCCGAGGATGTCGCAGGCGGGGGGGCGGCGGGAGCTGGCGCAGGATCCGCCCTTCGCGCGAGGCCCAGAGCAAGGCGTCGGGCCGAGCAAACATCAGCGGATCGCTGGCGCCCTCGATGGCTAGGCATGCCGCGGCGAGGGTCTCGGCGCTGGCGGTGACGCCTGCGGCACGGGCCAGAGCGACGAGGGTCGCGGTGGAGGCTCCGGCGCCGCCCCCGAGGGGGGGCGGTCCGCGTCGTGCCGGGGAATCGCGGCGCAATCCCGAGCCGCGCGGCGAAGCGCGCGAGCTGGTCGCGGGTGAAGGGCAGTTCGCCCTCTCCGGGGGCGCTGACCGTCAGGGCCGGGCAGCGGACGGTCACCAGGGCGACGGGGCCATCCTCGCTTATCCGCCCCTGCAGCCATTCGCCGAAATGACCCTCGACACTCACCGGGATCCAGCTCATGTGCGGCCTGCCTCGATCACCGAAAATGGCCCCTCGGGGCCGCAGCGCAGACGGGTGACCGAGAGATGCGCGATCTCGAAGGCAAGGCCCGCGTGCACCGCGCCCGTCACCTGCGACAGTGCTGCGCGGATGACCCCGGCGTGGACCACCAGAACCACGGGCGCAGCGTCTTGCTCCGCCTGCCGCCCATAGTTCAGCAGCGCCGGCCGGACACGGGCGCAAAGGTCCGCGAAGCTCTCGCCGCCGGGTGGGGTCCATGCCGCCAATCCGGGGCCGTCCAGAGGGCCGAGGTCGGGCAGATCAGCATGGGGCGCCCCGTCATGGGCGCCAAAATCCTGCTCCCAGAGCATCGGATCGGGCACCGCGGCGCGCTCCGGCCAGAGCGCATCGGCGGTCTGCCGACAGCGCTGCGCGGGGCTGCTCACCAGCGCGCCGGGCGCGGGTAGAGAGGCGCGCAGAGCCGCGATCCGCGCGGGCTCGATCCGCGCCTCAAGATCGGTGCGGCCGCAGAGCCGTCCGGGCTCGGCGATCGGCGCGTGGCGGATCAGGATCAGCTCTCCGGAGCCGGGTGTTTCGTGCTGCAACGGCCTGCTTGCCTCTTCCCTTTTGGCGACATTGATGCTTTCCCATGCGGAAATGACAAGGTCGATACTCATCACGGGCGGGGCACGGTCGGGCAAGTCGAGGCTTGCCGAACGCAGGGCGCTCGCCCCCTGTGGTCGGGCGATTTATATCGCCACTGCAGAGATTTACGAGGACGATGTGGAGATGGCCGCGCGCATCGCCGAGCACCGCGCGCGGCGTGGTGATGGCTGGCGGGACCTGCATGCGCCGCGCGATCTTGGCGCCGCGCTGCGCGCCAGTGACGGCGATCTGCCGAGGCTGGTGGATTGCCTGACGCTCTGGCTGACCAACCTGCTTCTGGCCGAGGCGGACTGGCGTGCCGAGGTGCAGGCGCTGGTGCAGGAGATCGCCCGGCAGCGCGCCCCGGTGATCTTTGTGAGCAATGAAGTCGGGGCGGGAATCGTCCCCGAGAACCGGCTCGCCCGCAGCTTCCGCGATGCCGCGGGCTGGATGAACCAGGCGGTGGCCGAGGCCTGCGACGAGGTCTGGCTGGCGGTGGCGGGCTACCCAGTGAAGGTGAAACCCAATGAGCATACTTTCTGACATCTCCTCGCTCGCGGAGGTCGCGGATCTCGCGGCGGCACTGCCCGTGGCCGACGCCGCCGCGGCACAGGCGGCGCGGAATCGACAGGCCAGCCTGACAAAGCCGCCGGGCTCGCTGGGCCGGCTCGAGGATCTGGCGGTCTTCATGGCCGGCTGGCAGGCGACGGAGCGCCCGCGGATCGACAAGGCGCGGGCGCTGGTCTTTGCCGGCAACCACGGTGTCTGCGCGCAGGGGGTGAACCCCTTCCCGCAGGAGGTGACCGCGCAGATGGTCGCCAATTTCGAGGCGGGGGGGCGCGGCGATCAACCAGCTCTGCCGCTCGGCGGGGGCGGCTCTTTCGGTGGTGGCGCTCGATCTCGACCGGCCCACGGCAGATATCACGGAGGCCCCGGCGATGTCCGAGGCCGAGACGCTGGCCGAGATGCGGCGCGGCGCCGAGGCGGTTTCGGGCGACGCGCAGGTGGTGATCCTCGGCGAGATGGGCATCGGCAATTCGACCATCGCCGCGGCGCTGGCCTGCGCCAGCTTTGGCGGTGATCCCGAGGGCTGGATCGGCCGCGGCACCGGCTCGGACGAGGCCGGGCTCGCGCGCAAGACCGAGGCCGTGCGCCGCGCCTGCGCGCGCCATGCCGGGGCGCAG
>NZ_NTHN02000104.1 GCF_002300555.2 Alloyangia mangrovi
CGGGGCAGCTCGGGCTCGGCGAGGCGCAGGCGGCGGCGCTGGCCACGCTGCTGCGCGCGGTGCAGGGCCATGTTGCCGCCTCGGACGGGGCGGTCGCGGGGCTGGAGATTGCGCTCGACCTGGGTCACAACGGTCCGGCCCGGGCCCGGCACATCGAACTGCGCGCCTGGAGCGACACGGACCACGCGCGGAGGAGGAGCCCCGAGTGACTGACGAAAAGACCTTTCTGACTGGGCTGTTCGAGGCCGCGGTGGCCGCCGCCGATCCCGAGCAGGCGCTGCGCGCGGCGCTGCCGGAAAAGCCCGAGGGGCGTACCGTGGTGATCGGCCTCGGCAAGGGCGCGGCGCAGCTCGCCCGCGCCTTCGAGACGCTCTGGGACGGCCCGCTCGAAGGGGTGGTGGTGACCCGCTACGGCTATGCCGCACCCTGCGCGCAGCTCCGGGTCATGGAGGCTGCCCACCCTGTGCCCGACGCGGCGGGGCTCGATGCGAGCGCGGCGCTCTTCAGGGCGGTCGAGGGGTTGACCGAGAAGGACCTGGTGGTGGCGCTGGTCTGCGGCGGTGGCTCGGCATTACTGCCCGCGCCACCCGAGGGGCTGACGCTGGAGGACGAGCAGGCGCTGAACGAGGCGCTCTTGGCCTCGGGGGCGCCGATCGGGGTGATGAACGCCATCCGCAAGCACGCCAGCCGGATCAAGGGCGGGCGGCTGGCGGCGGCCTGCGCCCCGGCAAAGGTGGTGAGCCTCATCGTCTCGGACGTGCCGGGGGACGACCCGGCACAGGTGGCCTCGGGCCCGACGGTGCCCGATGCGGTGGACGCGAAAGCCGCGCTGGCGATGATCGAGGCCTGGAACATCGCGCTGCCCGGCAACATCCTCGCGCATATCCGCAGTGCCGCCTCGGCTGCGCCGCTGCCGGACGATCCGGTCTTTGCCCGCAACGAAGTGAAGGTTGTCGCCTCGGCACGGCTCTCTCTGGAGGCCGCGGCGGCGCAGGCCGAGGCGGCGGGGCTGCCGGCGGTGATCCTGTCGGATGCCATGGAGGGCGAGGCGCGCGACGTGGGCCGGGTCCATGCGGCGATGGCGCGAGAGGTGGCGACCCGGAACCGGCCCTTCGCGGCGCCGGTGGTGATGCTCTCGGGCGGCGAGACCACGGTGACCCTGCGCGGAAAGGGCGGGCGTGGCGGGCGCAATACAGAGTTCCTGCTCGCTTTTGCCCATGCCATCGACGGCGCCGATGGAATTCATGCGCTGGCTGCCGACACCGACGGCATCGACGGCACCGAGGACAACGCCGGGGCCTTCGCCGATGGCAGCAGCGCGGCGCGGCTGCGGGCGGCAGGGGGCGATGCCATGGCGGCGCTCTCGCGCAACGACGCCTGGGGCGCCTTCGACCTGATCGGCGATCTCTTCGTGCCGGGGCCGACAGGGACCAACGTCAACGACTTCCGCGCGGTGCTTATCAAGGAGCGCTGACAAGATCCTTAGAAGGCTTTTGTTCCAGAGGGTTGCGGCGTCATCGCAACGTCACCGGGGCGTCACGAATCCGTGATGCCCCCGGGTCATCCTGAAGCGGCCGGAGCAAGCGGACGCCCCGGTGCTGCAACCCGGGGACACCTGCCATGATGGTCATCGATCCGTTCCGTTTCGTGCTGACCTGCTGCTTCCTGCCGGCGCCCAACGGCCGCCTGGCGCAGCTCCTCCGCCGCGGACGCGGCTGAGCCGGACCGCGCAGCGCGTCGCGGGCGTTTGGCCGGTCCATTCGGCCCGAACCGGGAGAGTTGGCACAAATCCGCGCAACCGCCTGAGCCAAACCGCTTGCGAAGCCCTTCGGAAGGTGGAGAATTGCCCGAACCTGCCCGGATCGCGCCCTGAGGCCGCCGGGCGGCCCGGTCCACGGAGGGAGAGCGGCGATGATCCCCGTCCTCGATTTCGAAGATCTCAGCGACGATCCCGAGGGCTTTGCCTTTGCGCTCGGGCAGGCCTGCCGCGAGGACGGCTTTTTCCTGCTGGCCAACCCGCCGATCCCGCCGGAACTTCTGTCACGAGTCTTTGCCGCTTCGGCCGCCTTCTTCGCGCTGCCCGAGGCCGCCAAGCTGCCGCTGTCGATCGAAGGCAACCCGCGCAACCGGGGCTGGGCGCGGCTTGGCTCCGAGCAGCAGGACGGCGCCGATCACCCCGACCGCAAGGAGGCTTTCAACATCGGGCTCGAGCTTGCGCCCGACGATCCGCGGGTGCTTGCGGGCGAGCCCTTCCGGGGCGCGAACCTCTGGCCGGACGTGCCGGATTTCCGCGACTCGATGCTGGCCTATTACGCCGAGATGTGGGCGCTCGGGACGAAGCTGCACGAGGCGGTCGCGATGGATCTCGGGGTGCCGCTGGATTTCTTCGCGCCGCATTTCAGCGAGCCCATGGCGACGCTGCGGCTGCTGCGCTACCCGCCGACCACCGGGGCTGCGGACGAGCGGGGGGGCCTCGGCGCACACCGACTACGGCGCGCTGACGCTGTTGGCGACCGACGGCGAGCCGGGGCTGCAGGTGCGCCCCCGCGGTGGGCACTGGATGGATGTGCCGCAGCTGCCGGGCGCGCTCATCGTCAATATCGGCGACTGCCTGATGCGCTGGACCAATGACATCTACGTCTCGACCACCCACCGCGTGCTGCCGCCGCTCCGCACCCGCCATTCGGTGGCCTTCTTCCTCGATCCCAACCCCGAGAGCCTGATCGCCGCGCTTCCGGGCACCGGCGCGCCAGTCTACCCGCCGGTGCGGGCGGTGGATTACCTGCGCTCGCGGCTGGAGAGCACGGCGCCCGACGAGGCGGAGCCGGAAGAGGCGGGCGAAGCCAAGGGGCAGGCCGCGGGCCTTGCCTCCTGATCCGGCGCGATCGCAGGTCAGTCCTCGAGCGGGCGCTCGTTCAGCAGGAAACCGACGGCGCAGGCCAGTGCTGCCCCACCCGCCGCGATGAAGAACACCGGGTGCAGCGCCGCGCTGAACCCCTCGATGATCGCCTGCTGCTGCGCCTCGGGAAGCGCGTGGACCATCTCGGCGCTCATGCTGCGGATACCGCCGCCCATGCCCTCGGGCAGGTGCCCCTCGAGATTGCGCGCGAGGCCAAGGCCGAAGATCGCGCCGAAGCCCGCCGTGCCGATCGAGCCTCCGATCAGCCGGAACATGTTGGCGCTGGCGGTGCCGACGCCGATCATGCTGCGCGGCACCGAGTTCTGGATCGCGGTCACGCCGACGCTGAACACCGGCCCGAGGCCGAGCCCGACGCCCACCATGTTGACCGCCAACAGCCAGAGCGGCGTGTCGCCCGAGAGCCGGGTGAGCGCCAGCATCGAGAGGCAGAGCAGCGCCGTCGAGAGGATCGGCATCACCTTGTAGGTGCCGCGTTTCGACATGATCCGCCCGGCGCCGATCGAGCCGCCCAGCAGCCCGCCCATCATCGGCACGAGGAAGAGACCGGACTGGGTCGGCGAGATGCCCTTGGCCACCTGCAGGAAGAGCGGCAGGAAGGTGATCGTGCCGAACATCGCCATGCCGATCAGGAACCCCATGGAGTTGACCGTCACGAAGGCATTGTTGCGGAACAGCGAGAGCGGCAGGATCGGCTCGGGCGCGCGGCGTTCGACCAGCACGAAGCCGACCAGCGCAGCAAGACCGAGCGCGGCCAGCGCCAGCACGCCGGGGTGGCTCCAGGGCAGCACGGTTCCGCCCATGTTCGAGATGAGCACCGCCGAAGCGAGGATCGTCGCGAGCAGCACCGCGCCAGCGTAATCCACCGACTTGCGGCTGCGGTCGGCGCGCGAGGGCAGGGCCATGCCCAGCACCACGAAGGCCAGCGCGCCCACGGGGAAGTTGACGAAGAAGATCCAGTGCCACGACCAGTGCTGCACGATGAAGCCGCCGAGCAGCGGGCCGACCACCGTCGACACGCCGAAGGCCGCGCCCATCATCCCCTGCGCCTGTCCGCGCTGGCGGGCGGGCAGCAGATCACCCACCACCGCCATCGAGGTCACGATCAGCGCACCCGCGCCCGCGCCCTGGATCAGGCGTCCGGCGATGATCATCCCCATGCTCGTGGCAAAGCCGCAGAGCACGGCGCCGGCGAGGAAGACTCCGATGGCGCTCTGCAGCACCGACTTGCGGCCGTAGAGGTCCGAGAGTTTCCCGGCGATCGGCGCGCCGATGGTCGAGGCCATCAGGTAGGCGGTGATCACCCAGGTGATATGCTCCATGCCGCCAAGGTCGGCGACCATGATCGGCATGGCGGTCGACACGATGGTCTGCCCCAGCGAGGCAAAGAGCAGCGTCGCCGAGACCGCGAACAGCGCAAGGCGCACCACGGCCGGGTCATGCGCGGCGGGGGCGGCAACGGGCTCTGACAGGTCGACGGGATCGGCGCGGTGACTCATGCACGAGGCTCCTCGGGGGCTGGATGGCGCGGCGGCACCGCAGGGCAGGCAGGGCGCGCACGGCCGTCGGTCGGGCGAGTCGCGGGGGCACCTTGCGAAAATGGATTGCTGGGAGCATATATGTGCCGAAGGCATATACATGTCAACAGCACGTAATTTGGAGCGCGCCATCATGCCGGACAAGGACGCGAGAATCCGGGATCACCTGCGGCGGGCGGGGATCGACGAGGCCTCGGCGCAAGCGGCGATCGAGATCGACGTGGCGCTGCAGAAGTGGCGGCGACGGGTGATGAAGCGCGAGCTGGGCCAGCGCGCGCTGGCCGATCTCGGGCTCTCCATCGACCTCGCCCAGCTTGATGTCCTGCTCGCGGTGCGCGCTCCCGAGGGTGAATTCGACGATGCCGCTGCCTGTGCGGAGGATGCCGAGACCATGGTCTCCACTGTCGCGGCGCGGCTCAGGATCGATCCCTCGCGCGCCAGCCGTATCGCCTCGGACCTCATTCGCATGGGGCTGATCCGCCGCGCCGTGAGCCAGCAGGACGCCCGCCGCTCGGTGCTCGAGCTGACCCCGCCGGGGGCCGAGATCGTCTCGGCGGTGCGGGCCTACAAGTTCCTCGTGCTGGGCAGCTTCCTCAGGGACTGGAGCGCCGAGGAGATCGCGCTCTTCCTGCCGCTGCTCGACCGCTTCAGCGCCTGGTCGGACCGCGCCGTGCAGCACAGCCCGGAGGTGGCCGAGCGCGTTGCCGAGCTGCGCAAGGCGCTTGCGGTGCTGCCCGCCGAGAACCTCGGCTAAGGCAGGATCGAGCCGCGCTCAAAGCGTTTCAAAACTGCGGAGAATGCGGGCTTTCGCGGGGCTGCCTTGGCGGGATCTTGCCGCTCGGCTTGCGGCATTGAGGTGTCATTGCACCGTCACCGGTCCGTCATGAGGCAGCAGCGTTGACCGTTTCGCCCGCATTTGGCCTCATTGAAACAGAATGTCCGGCCCCGAGCGGCCCTGTCAGCCGCGATCCCCGCCGGGCGTGATCGCAGACATGCTGCCAACCAAGCCTTCGCGGAGTCCCGAATGAGCCTGCCCCCCCGTGATCGACTACTTCTTTGCACCGATGTCGGGCTATGCCTACCTCGGGCACCAGGAGTTGATCGGGCTGGCCCGGCGCTGCGGGGCGAAGGTGCGCTTCCTGCCGATGGAGGTTGCGCGGGTCTACGAGGCCGCCGGGGTGACGCCGCCCTATGACCACACCGACCCGCGCCGCACCTACCGCATCGAGGACCAGGCCCGCTGGGCGGCGATCCGGGGCCTGCGCATGGAGGCCATGCCGCCGAGCTGGCCGACCGACCCGCGACTGGCCTGCCGCTGCATCCTTGCCGCCGGTCGGCTCGGGCTGGACCAGGACGCCGTCACCTTCGCCTGTCTGCGCGGGGTCTGGGCCGAGCACCGCAATCTCGCTGATCCGGGCGATCTGCAGGAAGCCTTCGAATCCATCGACCTGCCGGCGGCGCGCATCCTCGCGGTGGCGCAGACCGAGGAGGTGCGAGACGAGGCCGACGCGGTGACCGAGGAAGCCATCTCCAGGGAAATCTTCGGCTCGCCCACCTACGTGCTGCATGGCAAGCGTTACTACGGGCAGGACCAGTTCGACTTCCTGCGCGAGGCGCTGCAGCGCGCGGCCGCCTGATCCTGACGGCCTAGCGCGCCTCCTCGGGCAGCTCCCCGCCCTCGTAGCCCAGCATCTGCCCGCCAAGGTCGCGAAAGGCGCGCTGGCGGCAGGTGAGCACGAGGATCTGCAGATCCCCCGCCTGACGGTGCAGCGCGTCGAACATCCGCTCGATGCGCGCGTCGTCGGTATAGACCAGCGCGTCGTCGAGGATCACCGGCGCGTGCCGCCCACCGCGCGCCAGCAGTCGGGCAAAGGCCAGCCGGACCAGCAGCGCGATCTGCTCGCGGGTGCCGCCCGAGAGCACCTCCATCGGCTCTTCCTGGCCGCCGCGCGACAGGGCGCGCGGCAGGGCGCTGTCCTCGTCGAAGACCAGCTCGGCCTCTGGCCAGAGCAGCCGCAGGAGCGGCGCCAGTTCGCGGGTGACCGGCTCGAAATAATGTTCGCGCGCCTCCGAGCGGGCGGTTTCCAGCGTTGCCTTCAGCAGCACCAGCGTATCGCGCTCGAAAGCGTAGCGCTCGGCGCGCTCGCGGGCCTTGGACATGGCCTCTTCGGTGGCGGCGAGGTCTTCCTCGACGCCTTCCCCGGCGCGCAGGCTGATCTCTGTGTCGAGCGCGGCCTTGCGCTCGGACAGCTCGCGCTGGCGCTTCGCGGCCTGATCGAGCACCGACTGCGCCCGGGTGAGCGTGGCCTCGGCGCTGTTGAGATCGGGGGCTTCGCCCTGCAGCGCCGCCAGCGCATCGCGGGCGGTGGAGAGGGCGGTCTCCGCCTCGGCCCGTGCTTCTTCGAGTGTCGTGGCGGCGGCGTCGGGGTCTTCGGGGAGCGTCTCGCGCAGTTCGGCGAGGCGGGTCTCGGCGGCTTCGCGGGTGGTGAGGGCGCGGATCTCGGCCAGTCGCGCCTGCTCGTCGCGGCTGCGGGCATTTTCGAAGGCTGACTCGGCGGCAGCGAGGCTGTCCTCCGCCTTGCGCAGCGCCTTTGCGGCACTCTCGGGGTCAGGCGCCTCGGTGATCTCGCGCGGTGCCGGGAGCGCGGCGAGGGCGTTCTCCAGCGCGCGCAGCCCTTCGGGCGCGACGCCGCGCAGGG
>NZ_NTHN02000105.1 GCF_002300555.2 Alloyangia mangrovi
TCGTTTGGAGAACAGGCTAACTTCAAACTGCGGACTTTTCAGGGGAGCAGGTCAGTGGTAACCGATCGAGTTCGCCCGCTGCGGCGAGATCGAATAACGCGACGATGATGTTGCCGATGAGAAGCTCTTCCGCACCGACGGGCCATAGCCTGTAACGTCCATCATAATGATCCATGACATCATGGGAGCCGTTGGCGAGTTGCTCGGACGCCATTGCGAGCGCATCGAGCTGCCTAAGGCCATCTGCAACAATTTTCGTAAAATCGCGCGTGCGTTGGGCGAGTCTGAACAGTGGTCCGGCGCTGGTAGAGCGGAACGCTGTGAATGGGCTTGATCTCAGGTGAGGCGCTTCGCGGAATGAGCACCGGAGTGACCCGCCGTGATCGAGTTCGATATCTATTAAGTTAATTCGCAGCAGGTCAAGAGGAGGTGAAATTGATGCGTCGGTGATGAATGGGTCTGGATTGCTGCAAATACCAGCCAGCTTCTTGAGCTCCGTATCTGTGCGATTGCGATCTGATATCGCGGTCAAGATTCCTCCTATTCTCCGTTGCAGAGACAAAAGGGGCTCAGTGCATAGTTTAGATTGCATTGGCCTCAGCGAAGACACAACTTCGCCGAAGCCAGTAACCGCAGCGGGCCGATCTCCGGACATGAAACGGCAAAATGCGGCATCCATTGAAAGGCCCAGAGCGAATTCCGGTCTGTCACCTTTGTCGACAAGATCTCGCGCGACATCAAGAAAATCCACCGCCTCACTCCAGGAGTCATTTTGTGCGCTCGAGATTCCAGCAATTCGATAAGAAAATACCGCCCCGATATCCTGACTTGGGTTTGGCCACCGCGGCAAGGCGTCCTTCCAGATTGCAAGCGCCGTCGGGAAATCTCCTGAATCGCACGTCACCTTGGCAAGCGCGCACTGGAATATTGGTTCATCTCCGACGATTTTTGCAAGATCGATTGAAGTCTCAATGGCCTTGTTCGCATCGCCAAGATTTTCATTTATTGTGCGGATAAGGACCGGCGCGATCGCACAGGCCATAGAATGCGCACCACAGCGTGCGCTGAGTTCGAAGGCATGGAGTAAGGTTTCGCAGTAGCCAGGCCAGTCTGTCTGTGTATTGTTGTCCTCGGAAAGCCAGGTTTGTTCGATCAGGTAGGGCCAAATGTTCTCAGGATTGCCGATGGATTCAAGCATTTCCCTCGCGGATTCCTGCGGGATTATTTCGAGTGCCTGGACTAAACGTTGGATATCGCCGACGTCTCGAATGTCACCAATAAGACGAAACCCCACGAGCTGCGCATACCCGCTACGGGAAATTTCCGCTTCCAAAGCGCCTCCAGCTTCGGCCATTTTATCTGGAAACTCTTTTTCCATCTCTGCGGCTAAGCGGCGAAATTCCTCGGCGCGCGAAATAACAACCGGCATGGAATAGTGAACTTTAGTAAGGGCGAGGAATTGACTGAGAAAGAGGAATCTGAAGAAGTGGGATGCGCGATCGTCTGGCGCATTTTCGAACTCTTCGTCAACCTTCGATGCAAGGCGCATTGCGAGTTCAGGGTCCTTTTCGGACGCAATCCTATATTGCAAAATCCTAAAAATATATAGGTCGTGCGTGCGCTCGAACGGCAGAACGTCTTCTGTCCTAAGGCCCAGAGACGTGTAAAAGCCACAGGCTTCGGAAATCGCCGTCCACACCTCGTCATTCGCGGAGAGCAAGCTCTGCATCAAGTGCGCGAGAGGAGCGGATGAACCGGAAATGTAGCAGTGCATCAGGATCGCGGAAATATCCCAAGGTGTCAGCGTCCGTTGCAATAGGTATGTCCACGCGACCTGCCCGTGCATCGATTTTACCCAAACTAAGCCGCGTGCTTCTTCAGCTGCGCCCCTCGCCAAAGGCGAAACTCTGAATGCCTCGTCTTCGGTCGCTTCCAGCCAAGGTCCGGCGATTACATCTATTGCGTCTCCAGGTTCACTGACTGCATCGGCAATGCGCGCGATCGACATCAGATGTTGTCGCGTCACGCGTCCCGAAAGGAGACTGGCCCGATACAGCAGTTCTCGCGGTCCGGTAGGCAGCTCCGCGATAAGCCGACGCGCTTCGAAACGGATGCGATCAACATCGGGCGTGTTACCAAGCAAGTCCTCAGCCCTTGCTTCAATGAAACCGACCTTTTCCAAAGCGGCGATACGAGCGTTTACCAACTGCGGATGTCCGAGGGTCGACAGCTCCAATATTTCGCCCCACGTAGTGACACGTTCTGATGGGCAACCCGACTGTCGAAGAAAACCTTCGATCTCGAGCCGGTCTAATGGCTGCATTTGGACCTCGCGTGCGCTATCAAGTTCGACTGCCTGAGCTAATCGAGCAGGTAGCGGTCGATCTGATGACAGCACGAGGTGGCCACCGAGTTCCCGCTGGCATCGCCAGAGACTTGCGAGGCTTGCTTCTATCGGACGCGGATCAGCCAATGCATCCAGATCGTCTACAACGAGGTTGCGCGCTCGGCCTTCCGAACGCAGGCCCTTCACGGCAAGATTGAGCTTTGACCTGACTTCGGCTGCGCTGAGGTCGCGGAGAGGCAACCATATGGCGTCGTGGCCCACAAAATGGCTGGCGGCGATGAGGGTTTTACCCGTCCCTGTCGAGCCATGAAGTAGAGCGCAGCCCCCGATTAGGGCTTCCCCGAGTAGCTTCTCTTGCGCAACCCGGCGGAAATGCCGCGCCGGGAGGGGGGGGCGCCCCTTCGAAGACCGCAGTCGACATCTGGAGAGAGAGGGCATCGGCGTATCCTGGTGTCATTGCCGCTTTCACCAGCGCGCGTAGATCCTGTTTTGGAAGCTGAATCTCTGTCGCCCCCGCGAAAATGCGCAGGAACTGCGCTCGATTCAGCGGGATCTCTTCTTTCCTTGCGGCGGCTTCAAACGCAGCGGTGTAGAGCGCGTCGAATGCTGCTTCGGCGTCGGCAGGCGCAATGCCCGTGGTGGCTCCATGGGTGACGAGGCGGTCCTTAATCAGCCTGATCATCGCCAATCCATCGTGCTGACCAGTCACCCATTCGATGGGCATAATGAGCCGATGAAAGATTTGCTCGTGGTTTCCAGACGAAAGGAAGTCCCTGACCGGCTTGCTGACAGTGCCTTCCTCAATCAAAAACTCGACCAGAGATGCTGTCGCCGCTTCGGCCTTCGGCGTTCCAGGTGCAGCCGCAGCACTATTCCACAGGTCGATACCGCCTTGCCCGGCACCGAATGGCGAATTCCTCTCGATGCCGGCATTCGAGGTTGTGAGATATCGGAAGCGCAGCTTGATTTCAGGATTGCGCGCTGCGTGCTCCCAAAAGTGGTCAATCGCTTCAACGACGGTCGGCGTGCGAAGCGTGATGTTACCAGAACCCGCAGTGTCCTTGACTTGCTCGGTCAGCGCTTCGCCATCGTAAATCCGATCAAGGTCCTCTGCGCCTTCGAGATACAGTTGTTCATTTTCGCCGAGCTCGAGCCAGACAACGACGCTGCGCAGAATTTGATAGATATATCCGCGAAGCGAGTCGTTTGCTTGACGCGCGGAATCTCCGAAAAGTCCGCTCACCACAGCCTCCTCGCGCATGCGTTCAAGTTTGGGCGCGAAGCTTGCAGTTTGAGCAATCGTAATGCTTCGCGAATATATCCATATTGCCGCAAGGTTTTCTCGAGCATTTTAGTCGCTCTTGGGCATTTTTCCTCGTATGTGTGCATTGAAAATCTTTCAAAGCAAATAGGAGGTAGTTCGTTGCGGCCTTCAATGGCTGACATGAGTAGGGGTAAGTTGCGTGTAGGCTTTTCTACTCTCAAAGAAGCGCCTCTTTGAGTTTTTCCACCGTTTTCCGCCAGCTCGGGGTTGTAGGTTTGCACACAGTGTTCTGGTTTCCAAACATTCCCACTTCTTGGATGGCTTGAGCCTCTGGAAGAGCATTCTTCCATTCAACTGAAACAAAGTATTCAGATTTCTCTGGGTCCTCCGAGAATTCCCGGTGATATCCTGCTTGAAGGACTGAAAGGGCTGGCCTATTCTCAATAAGAAAGTCTTTCGCGGGTGTCCTACTTCCCGTGACCCGGCCAACGCCGACGAAGCCTTTGCCGGGGATCTTCGCCCAGATCCTGTCACCCTCACTAAGCATGCGTAGCGAGTTGCTATACCATGTGCCGCCGCCGCCAGAGACGAAACCGTATTTCACAGCCTCGTCCCAACTGCGTTGCCCGTCAGCTCCGAAGCTGACGTAATATTCTCCATTCCACGGTTCTTTCTCGCCACGTTTTCCGGTGCTTGCTGCCTGAACTTGGACGTCGCCAGGATCGATGAGCCAAGCGCGGCTCAGAAGTTGGGTTTCGTCACAATCAAAGACTTGGAAGAATAGGACGTTGATCGCGACACCTCTGTCGTTGAGGTAGTTGACGATACGCTCGCTGCTGGCGTCGAGAGCTGCTGCAACGATGACAACCTGATGGCTCTGGTTTATCATCTCCTCGTTCAGCACTTGGCCAAAGCGCTGCTGAAAATCGCTCGATAGGCTACGTCCATTTCGAAATCGCCTATAGACTCCAGCGACGTCGTCAGCGTCCAAGCCATCGATCCAAGCGGCATAATCCAGCGCCTGAGCGACGACCTCACGAGGTGTGCGGTCGCGCTTTAACTCGACGAGAACGAGCGAGCCATCGGGCGCTATTGCGAGCAAGTCGATGCGCCCGCCGTAGCCTGTATCGACCTGGCGACCGATCAGCATCCACTCGGAGGACAGTATGCGCGGCTGTGCGACGATCATATCCTCGAGCATTTGCTCTGAAGGCAGCACTCCCTGGCTAATTTCTATTGGAGCCTTTGAAACGGTCCAGACCGCGTGGCTGATGGGCATCGCAATACTACCTCGAAGTTAGGTCCCGGAAACTTCAATTCCGCGGACCACATTCAAGAGGTGTCGAAACTCCCCATCTTGGGACGCTTGCTTCCAGAAATTGATAAATCGGCAAACGATCTGAAGATTGCCTCGCTCGTAGTGTCCATTGCTGTCGATGCGGTCGAGCGACGGAAGCATGTTCATATCAGTATGTGCGCCGCGAAATTGAAGAGGCAGCCCGCTGATCGCGCAGCGGTCTTGCTGGACCTTCAGAAGTTCACGCAGGAGCTGATCGAGTTCTGTATCAGTCATGCGCAGTTCCTTGTTCTTGACCTTTGTCTCGATCACTTGGCCGTTCGAGTTGACGGCGGTCTTGCCCACAGAATACTTTATTTCAGCGATGGACTTTTCGCGAGCGCCCAAGAACGTCTCATTAGATTTCGCCCCTTTGGAGAGCTCTCCTTTGGATTCCATTTTAAGTAGTGTCGAGAAAAGCCAGAGTAGGGAATGCGCATCTATGAGGCGAACATTCTGTAATTTCGTCTCCACTATGATGCATTGTCGAATATGATCTATCGCGGCGTTGAACTCAGCGTAATTTGACCATGAGCATGCTCTTAGGGTCCTAAAATCGAATCCAATTTCGGCGAAAACGCGGTCAAACCCCGTCGGCTGGATCGGCATAAAGCGGTCCATGTCTTTGATGAAAAATAGGTAAGCAATCAACGGGTATTTGCCGCTGGTGAGTCCGCTGAGACCATCGAATATGGAGCTCTCCGGCCTCTCTCCTCGGTATAGGTCGTATAGAAGCTGCTCGATCTCCTTGAGATGATGTCCAGTTGCGGCAGCTTCAATGAATGCGCGATGATCTCGGTTGGCGTGCCCGAAACGGTTCTGCCAGAAAACCATATTGTTGGACACATCGCCGCGAGTTGACTGGATTTCGATTGCATCGATAACTTTCGCAACGATCTCGCCAGAGCCAATCTGTTCGAGTTGCCATTCGTTGGCTCTCAGTCGTTCCAGCGCAAGTTCGCGAACACGCGGTTTATAGCTTTCCCATGCCGCGATAAGGCCTTCCTCAAAGCGCGTGAAAGGACGGTCGTAGCGCGTCAAGAGGTCTTGGAATCGGGCGAAAGACTCCGGAAAACTTATCCTGTCCAGCGGGAAGCCGCGGTTGGTTTCGGAATTAGAGGTGCGGTCATACCAGTTGAGAAAACGTTGCAACGCGGTGGCGCTGTCAATTTCTACCCGCTGCGTGTCGGACCTTTTGAGTGATGCAAGTGGGCCGTTAATATTCGAGTTGCCGTTGTTTGGCTTATCCAGAAGTGTGACACCGTCCAGCTCCGGCGGTGCGGGGGGTTGAAACCAGATACGAGTTTCCAGCGTGGCGCGATGGATTGCGAGCACGCGGCCGACCGGATTGCGAAATCCAATGATGTAGTCAGTTGCCTCTTTCGCCGGTTCACCGTAGCGGGAGAGGAGCACACGCTCGGCGTCTGTCGGGGATAGTGTCATTGCGAAGCTTTCAGAACGTCGGTCTCTGCCTCCGGTGCTTCGTGGACGATAGTTTCCAAGAGACGGAAGCGCTTGGTGTCGGTTGTGGTCATGGCGCCATTGAGTATTCCGGAGAGCGCCATGAGTTCATTGACAATGGCAATTTTCGTTTTCTGTTTATTCTCGTCGCTATGTCCTTGCGGATACTCTTTCCCTCCCGCGACGGCTTTCGGGATGCTCAGTTTCTGGTGTAGGATAAAGGCGGAATGCTTCCGCTGATTTATAGCGACAAGCTTGCCTCGTATGGAACTCTGAGCGCATATAAATTCTAAATCCTTCGCGATCTGCACTCTTAGTTCCTGGTGAGTATTCGCCAAAGCTGAAACGATGCGTTTCTTGAAGTTTTTACGTTCGAAACGAAGACACGTATACATTTCACCCCACGCTCTACCTGATGGAGAGCCTATCTGATGTGTCTGTCAGCGCAAGTGCATAGAGGTCTACGTCCATGTTCATAAAAGAATTTCGGCCTCTGGGAAACCGGCCAACGTTGTGTCCAGACCAGCCGGGAGTAGATAGAATGTCACGGGAGAGTAAGTTTTTGAGCCTTATCCTCAGGCATCGGCCTGAGGAAGTGGGGATAACGCTTGATTCAGACGGCTGGGTGCGGATTGAACTCTTGCTGCGTGGCCTGCGCAAAGCAGGGCGGCGTTGTTGGACAAATCAGCTGGTGACCGCAGTCCCCCTTTCCCCAGACACAC
>NZ_NTHN02000106.1 GCF_002300555.2 Alloyangia mangrovi
AGACCCCTCGGTCGTCGACGACCTCATCGAAAACCGCGCCAACAAGGGGTGAGCGAGATGGACGCAACAACCGTGACCCGCGCCCCCGTGCTCATCCTTCTCGGCCCTCCGGGGGCCGGGAAAGGCACCCAGGCACGCAAGCTCGAGGATAAATACGGGCTGGTACAGCTCTCGACCGGCGACCTGCTGCGCGCCGGCGTGGCGCAGGGCAGCGAGGCCGGCAAGCAGGCCAAGGCGGTGATGGAAGCGGGCCAGCTGGTCAGCGACGAGATCGTCATCGCCATCCTGCGCGACCGCATCGCCGAGCCCGATTGCGCAAATGGCGTGATCCTCGACGGTTTCCCGCGCACCACGGTGCAGGCCGAGGCGCTCGACGCGCTGCTGGCCGAGAGCGGGCAGAAGATCGATGCGGCGATCAGCCTCGAGGTGGATGATGCCGCCATGGTGGACCGAATCTCGGGCCGCTACACCTGCGCCGGCTGCGGCGAGGGTTATCACGATACCTTCAAGACGCCCAAGCAGGCGGGCGTCTGCGACACCTGCGGCGGGTCCGAGATGAAGCGCCGCGCCGATGACAAGGCGGAAACGGTGGCTTCGCGGCTCGAGGCGTACCACGCCCAGACCGCCCCGCTCATCGGCTATTACGAAGGCAAGGGCGCCCTGAGCCGTATCGACGCGATGGGCAAGATCGAGGAGATCGCCGCCGGGCTCGGCGCGATCGTCGAAAAAGCGACGGGCTGATCCGTCGGAGGCCGCTCAAAGGAGGGGCGGCCGCATTTTCTGGAGGAGGAACCGCCATGGCGGATCAATCAACGCACCATGCGCATGGCGCCGAGGAGGCCGGCAAGGCCTACTGGTCGGCCAACCTGCGCCTCATCTTCATCAGCCTGATCATCTGGGCGCTCTGCAGCTTCGGCTTCGGCATCCTGCTGCGCCCGATGCTCTCGGGCATCAAGGTCGGCGGCTCGGACCTCGGGTTCTGGTTCGCCCAGCAGGGCAGCATCATCGTCTTCCTGGCCCTGATCTTCTTCTACGCCTGGCGGATGAACAAGCTCGACCGTGAATACGGCGTGGACGAGGAGTAAGGCGTCATGGATCAGTTCACCATCAACCTGCTGTTCGTGGGCGCCTCTTTCGCGCTCTACATCGGCATCGCGATCTGGGCCCGCGCGGGCTCAACGTCGGAATTCTATGCCGCCGGGCGCGGCGTGCACCCGGTCACCAACGGCATGGCGACGGCGGCAGACTGGATGTCGGCGGCCTCCTTCCTGTCGATGGCGGGCCTCATCGCCTTCACCGGCTACGACAACTCGGCCTACCTGATGGGCTGGACCGGCGGCTACGTGCTGCTGGCGCTGCTGCTCGCGCCCTACCTGCGCAAGTTCGGCAAGTTCACCGTCTCCGAGTTCATCGGCGACCGTTTCTACTCGCCGACCGCGCGCCTTGTGGCCGTGATCTGCCTGATCATCGCCTCGACCACCTACGTGATCGGCCAGATGACCGGCGTCGGCGTGGCCTTCGGCCGGTTCCTCGAGGTGGACAGCACCACCGGCCTGCTGATCGGCGCGGTGATCGTGTTTGCCTACGCCGTGTTCGGCGGCATGAAGGGCGTGACCTACACCCAGGTGGCGCAGTACATCGTGCTGATCCTCGCCTACACCATCCCGGCGATCTTCATCTCGCTGCAGCTGACCGGCAACCCGATCCCGGGCCTCGGCCTCTTCGGCACCGACCAGGCCTCTGGCGAGCCGCTGCTGGCCAAGCTCGACCAGATCGTCCGCGAGCTGGGCTTCGGCGAGTACACCGCGCACAACGGCGACACGCTCAACATGGTGCTCTTCACCCTGTCGCTGATGATCGGCACCGCCGGCCTGCCGCACGTGATCATGCGGTTCTTCACCGTGCCCAAGGTCTCGGACGCACGCTGGTCCGCGGGCTGGGCGCTGGTCTTCATCGCCCTGCTTTACCTGACGGCCCCGGCCGTGGGCGCGATGGCACGTCTCAACATCACCCAGCAGTTCTGGCCGGAAGGCACTGCGGGCCAGGCCGTCTCGCTCGAGCAGATCGAGAACGATCCGGCCTATGACTGGATGGCCACCTGGCAGCAGACCGGCCTTCTGGGCTGGGAAGACCTGAACGGCGACGGCCGCATCCAGTACTACAATGACAAGAGCGCCGCGATGCAGGAGAAGGCGACTGCTGAAGGCTGGGCCGGCAACGAGCTGACCAACTTCAACAACGACATCCTCGTGCTCGCCAACCCCGAGATTGCCCACCTTCCGGGCTGGGTGATCGGCCTCGTTGCCGCCGGTGGTCTTGCCGCCGCGCTGTCGACCGCAGCCGGCCTGCTGCTCGCCATCTCTTCGGCGGTCAGCCACGACCTGATCAAGGGCCAGATCAACCCGAGCATCTCGGAAAAGGGCGAACTCATGTCGGCCCGCGTCGCCATGGCTGTGGCCATCGCTGTCGCAACCTGGCTCGGCATGAACCCCCCGGGCTTCGCGGCGCAGACCGTGGCACTGGCCTTTGGCCTTGCCGCAGCCTCGATCTTCCCGGCGCTGATGATGGGCATCTTCTCGAAGGTGAACAACAAGGGGGCCGTGGCAGGCATGATCTCGGGCCTCGTGGTCACGCTGGTCTACATCTTCCTGCACAAGGGCTGGTTCTTCATCCCCGACACCGCGAGCTACTCGGACGCCGATCCGCTGCTCGGCACGATCAAGTCGACCTCGTTCGGCGCAGTGGGGGCGCTGGTGAACTTCGTGGTGGCCTTCACGGTCTCGGCGATGACCAAGCCGATCCCGCGGGAAATCTCGGAGCTGGTGGAAAGCGTACGCATTCCGCGCGGCGCGGGTGCGGCCCAGGATCACTGACCGGTGATCTGGCGCGGGGGCGCAACAGCGCCCTCGCCCTAGGCAAAACTCCCGTCCCGCGCTATGCCGGGGCGGGATTTTTTCTTCTGCGATTGCCTTTTATCGCACCACCGGAGCGCCAAGATGCCGATTGAGCCCGACGACCTGCGCCGTTTCCTGACCTCGGTGCACCCCTATGATGCGCTGGAATCCGACGCGCTCGACGTTCTGGTGCCGCAGTTCCTGACCCGCAGCTACAAGCCCGGCGAGGAGATCTATGCCGTCGGTGCGCAGCTCGAGGGGCTCTACCTCGTCCACACCGGCCAGGTGGAGATTCGCGACGAGAACGGCGTCGCCGTCTCGCTGCTCGGGCCGCGCAACTCCTTTGGCGAACGCGGGCTGATGCGCGAGGGGCTGGCCGCCACCACCGCCAGCGCGCTCGACGAGACGGTGCTGCTGCTGCTGCCCGCCTATGCCTTCCGCGAGCTGGTCGCCGAACATGCCGCCGCGCGCCGCTTCTTCGATCGCTCGCGCGCCGCGCGGCCGCGCAAGTCCGACCTCGCGCACAGCCGGGTCGAGACGCTGATGGCCCGCGCCCCACTCACCATCCCCCCCCGAGACCCCGGCCCAGCAGGCCGCGCTGATGATGCGCGAAGAAGCGGTTTCCTCGCTCTGCGTTACCGAAGGGCGCGACCTCATCGGCATCGTCACCATCCGCGACATCTCGGCCAAGGTGGTTGCCGGCGGCATGGACACCAATATCCCGGTCTCCGAGATCATGACCCATGCGCCGGTGACCCTGCCGCCCTCGGCGATCGGCTCGGACGTGCTGCACACGATGGTCGAGCGTGGCATCGGTCATGTGCCGATCACCGATGCCGGGCAACTGGTGGGCATCGTCACCCAGACCGACCTCACCCGCTTCCAGGCGATCAGCTCGGCCGAACTCGTGGCGGCCATCGCCCGCGCTCGCAGCCCCGAGCAAATGGCCGAGACCACCGCCCGCATCCCGCAGCTGCTGGCGCAGCTCGTCGCCGGCGGCAACCGCCACGAGGTCACCACCCGGCTGATCACCGATGTCGCCGACACGGTCACCCGCCGGCTGCTGGCGCTGGCCGAGGAGGATCTCGGCTCGGCCCCGGTGCCCTGGCTCTGGCTGGCCTGCGGCTCGCAGGGGCGGCAGGAGCAGACCGGCGTGTCGGATCAGGACAATTGCATGATCCTCGACGACAGCGCCACCGAGCGGGACATGGAATACTTCACAGAAATGGCGAAGTTCGTCTGCGATGGCCTTGACAAGGTTGGGTATTTCAACTGCCCCGGAGATATGATGGCGCGCAATCCCCGCTGGCTGCAGCCGCTGTCGAAATGGCGCGGCTACTTCCGGAACTGGATCGACAAGCCGGTCCCCGAGGCGCAGATGCTGGCCTCGGTCATGTTCGACCTGCGCCCCATCGGCGGCACCAAGTCGCTCTTCGAGGAGCTGCAGGAGGAAACACTCGAAGCAGCCTCGAAGAACTCGATCTTCGTCGCGCACATGGTCTCGAACTCGCTCAAGCACACGCCGCCACTTGGCCTGCTGCGCGGCTTTGCCACGATCCGCTCGGGCGAGCACAAGAACACCGTCGATCTCAAGCACAACGGCGTGGTGCCGGTGGTCGATCTCGCGCGGGTCTACGCGTTGCAGGGGCGCCTGCCCGAGGTCAGCACGCGGGCCCGGCTCGAGGCGGCGATCGCCGCCGGGGTCGTCTCGGGCACCGGCGGGCAGGATCTGCTCGATGCCTATGATCTGATTGCCGAAACGCGGCTCGAGCATCAGGCGGGTCTGGTCAAGCGCGGCGAAAAGCCCGACAATTATCTCGCGCCGTCCGACCTGTCGGACTTCGAGCGCAGCCACCTGCGGGACGCCTTCGTGGTGATCAAGTCGATGCAATCGGCGATCGGCCACGGGCGCGGCATGCTGGGCTGAGGACAACGAGGGGGGAGAGATGTTCTACGAATTGATCGCCGTGCTGGTCGCCGGTCTTGCCGGGGCCGGCGTGGTGATGCTGCTGAGCAAGGCCACCGGCGGGCGGTTGCCGCGCTGGCTAATCCCGGTGGGTGCGGGCGCGGCAATGATCGCGACCTCGATCGCCAATGAATACGGCTGGTACGGCAGCACGGCCCAGGCGCTGCCCGAGGGCGTAGACGTGGTCGAGACCCACGCCTCCAAGGCGCTCTGGCGGCCCTGGACCTACGCCTGGCCGATGACCGACCGCTTCATCGCCGTCGATGCCGCCGGGCGGCGCGAGAACGCGCAGACGCCGGGGCTCTATCTCGCCGATCTCTATTTCTTCACCCGCTGGCAGCCGACGCAGGTCGTCGAGGTCATGGTCGACTGCCCCGGCGGGCGCCGAGCCGATCCCATGGGCGGTGACGGCGGTGAACCGCGCTGGCGCGAGGTCGGTGCCGAGGACAGCATCGTCGCCGCGGTCTGCTCGGAGGCGCGTACGTGACCCATCTGAGCCTGCGCCTGCGCGTCTTCCTCTTCTTCGTCCTGATTGCGGTCGGCGGCGCGGGGATCACGGCGCTGGCGCTCTGGCTCGGCTACGGTCGCGCGCTTGCGACCACCCCGGCGAACGGTTTTCTTTTCGCCGGCATCCTCGCCGTCTTCGGCATCGTGGCGCTCTGCGTCGGGGTCTGGCTGCTCTTCGACGAGAATGTCGCCAAACCGGTCGAGCGCATCGCCTCGGAGATGCGGGTGCGCGCCCATGCCGGGGTCGAGAAGCAGGTCGACCTCCACGGCGCGCGCTACCTCGGCGATCTGGCGCATGCCGCCGAGGCGGTCTCGGCCCGGCTCAGCGAGACCGCGCTGGCCACGGCGCAGCGGGTCGCCGAGGAGACCGCACAGCTTGCCGCCGACAAGGAACGCCTGACTGCCCTGCTCACCGAAATCCCGGTGGCGACGATCATGGTCAGCCCCAAGGGCCGCATCGTGCTCTACGACGGGCAGGCTTCCGAGGTGCTGAGCCAGATCCACGTGCCGCGGCTGAACGCGCCGGTGACCGACTATTTCCTTGCCGCCGGCGTCGAGGCGGCGGTGCGCGAGCTGCACCGCACCGGCCGAGAGGTCACGCTCACCCTGCGCTCGGTCGACGAGGCGCAGAGCTACCATGGCCGGATGAAACCGCTCGACGCGGGCGGCTACCTGCTGATCATCGAGGACGCCGAGACGCGCATCGCGCCGCAGGCCGAGCGGCCCATGGTCTTCGACTTCTCGCTGCTCAATGCCCCCGCGCCCGCAGCGCTCGAAGACACGCCGCTGCGCGCCCTGACCTACGTGGTCTTCGACACCGAGACGACTGGGCTCCTGCCGCACAAGGACGAGGTGGTGCAGATCGGCGCGGTGCGGGTGGTGAGCGGCAGGATCGTGCCCGGCGAGCAGATGGATCAACTGGTCGACCCCGGGATGAAGATCCCGCAGAGCTCGACCAAGGTGCACAGGGTGACAGACGCCATGGTGCAAGGCCAGCCCGACATCGCCGAGGCCGGGCGGCGCTTTCACCACTTCGCCCGCGGCGCGGTGATCGTCGCGCATAACGCGCCCTTCGACATGGCCTTCCTGCGCCGCCACCAGTCCCGCATGGGCGTGGAGTGGAGCAACCCGATCCTCGACACGGTGCTGCTTTCGGCGGTGCTCTTCGGGGCAAGCCAGACCCATACGCTCGACGCGCTCTGCGAGCGGCTCGGCGTGACCATTCCGCCCGCCCTGCGCCACACCGCGCTCGGCGACGCGCGGGCCACCGCCGAAGTGCTGGTCAGGATGCTGCCGATGCTGGAAGCGCAGGGGATGACCACCTTCGGCGAGGTTCTGGCGCAGACCCGGCAGCACGGGCAACTTCTGGAAGACCTGAACTGAGGCTGTCGAGCGCTGCCTGCACCGCCTCGCGCGGGGCGGCCGCGACCGGCAGGCGCGCCAGCGCCGCC
>NZ_NTHN02000107.1 GCF_002300555.2 Alloyangia mangrovi
CCGCGTTGTCCGGCGTGCGGGGGCAGCACCCCCGCTCTCAGGTCACGCTCAGGCGTGCACCTCGGTATAAGTGCCCTCACCCGCCAGGATGCCGCGGAAGCCGCCCGGCTCGTTCAGCGAGAAGACGATCAGCGGCATCTTGTTGTCGCGCGCCAGCGCGATGGCCGAGGCGTCCATGACCTTGAGGTTGTCGCGCAGCACGTCGTCGTAGGAGATGCGGTCGTAGCGCTTGGCCTCCGGGTTGGTCTTGGGATCGCAGTCGTAGATCCCGTCCACGTTCTTGCCCATGAAGATCGCCTCGCAGGCCATCTCGTTGGCGCGCAGCGACGAGGCGGTGTCGGTGGTGAAATAGGGGTTGCCGGTGCCCGCGGCGAAGATGCAGACCCGCTTCTTCTCGAGGTGGCGCACAGCGCGGCGGCGGATGTAGGGCTCGGCCACCTCGTCCATGCGGATCGCCGAGATCACCCGGGTGAAGACGCCCAGTTCCTCGAGCGCGGACTGCATGGCGAGCGCGTTCATCACCGTCGCCAGCATGCCCATGTAGTCTGCCGTGGTGCGCTCCATGCCCTGCGCCGAGCCGGCGAGACCGCGGAAGATGTTGCCGCCGCCGATGACCATGCAGATCTCGACGCCCATGTCGTGCACCGACTTCACTTCGCGCGCGATGCGCTCGACGGTCGGCGGATGCAGGCCGTAGCCCTGGTCGCCCATGAGCGCCTCGCCCGAGATTTTCAGCATCACACGCTTGAAGGTGGTTTGGGGCTGCTCGGTCATGTTGCGCTCCGTCTGTGCACGATCCAAATTGCGGCTATATGTGACCGAAAATACCCGCGCCTGCAATGCTGAGCGCCGCCGCAAGAAAGGATCGCCGGTGCCTGATCTGGTGAAACAATATGCGCCCGATCCCGCCCTTCCGGTGCTGATTGCGGGTCCCACGGCCAGCGGCAAGTCCGCCCTTGCGTTGGAAATCGCCGAATCTGCCGGTGGGGCAATCATCAACGCCGACGCGATCCAGGTTTTTGCCGACTGGCGCGTGCTGACCGCTCGCCCTTCGGTAGAGGATGAGGCGCGGGTGTCGCACCTGCTCTATGGTCACGTGCTAGGCAGCCATGCCTATTCCGTGGGCGACTGGCTGCGCGACCTGCAACCGCTCCTAGGCGGGAAGCGCCCGATTATCGTCGGGGGAACAGGGCTTTACTTCTCGGCGCTGACCGAGGGCCTGGCGGCGATTCCCGAAACCCCGCCCGAGATCCGCGCCCGCGCCATGGCCCGGCTCGAGGCCGGTGAACTGCGCGCCATGGTTGCAGAGCTTGATCCCGAGAGCCGGAACCGCATCGACTGTCACAACCCGATGCGGGTGCAGCGCGCCTGGGAAGTGCTCACCGCCACCGGTCGCGGGATCGCCGCCTGGCAGGCCGAGACGCCAGCGCCGCTGCTGCCGCTGGCTCAGGTGCAGCCGATCCTCTTCGACGTGCCCAAGGACTGGCTGAACGACCGCATCGCTCGGCGCTTCCGGCTGATGGTCGAGGGAGGCGCACTCGACGAGGCCCGCGCCAATCTCGCGCACTGGCACCCCGCCCTGCCCTCGGCCAAGGCGATCGGTGCGGAGGAGCTGATCGGGCATCTTCGGGGCGAGCTGAGCTTCGAGGCGGCGGTGGAGCGCGGCGCGATCCTCACCCGGCAATTCGCCAAGCGCCAGCGCACCTGGTTCCGCGCCCGGATGAAGGACTGGCCGCGCTACTGCCCCGAGGAGGCGCTGGCATGAGGCAGCCACGTTGCCGCGGCCCGGCCTGCTGCAACCTGTGGTTTCCCTGCGCACGTATCACGTTAGCCGATTGACGTAGGGTCGCAATTGATGCGCAATGGGCGGGCAGATGACTCAGATTGTGCAAGGGGGAAACGCAGATGAGCCAAGGCCGCAACGCGCAGTGGATCCATCCCGCGGTGCGGCAGGAGCTTTGCGATTTCCGTCGGGGCCGGGTCACGCGGCGCGAGTTTCTCACCCGGGCGACGGCGCTCGGCACCTCGGCGCTGATCGCCCGCGGCATGGTCGGCATGGCCGCCGCCGAAGAGACCCCCTCCGAGGCGCCGCCGGGCAGCACGCTGCGCATCCAGATGGAGGTGCGCCCGCTCAAGGACCCGCGCACCTACGACTGGTCCGAGATCGCCAATGTCTCGCGCGGGTGGCTCGAATACCTTGTCGAGTACAACCGCGACGGTAGCCTGCGGGGCATGCTGCTCGAGAGCTGGGAGGCCAGCGAGGACGCCCGGCAGTACTTGCTGCATGTCCGCCCCGGGGTCACCTGGACCACCGGAGAGCCCTTCACTTCGGGCGACGTGGCGCGGCTCATGGGCTACTGGTGCGACCGCAGCGTCGAGGGCAACTCCATGGCCGGGCGGCTGGCCGCGATCGGCGACCCCGAGACCGAGCAACTGGCCGAGGGCGCGGTCGAGATCCTCGACGATCTGACCCTGCGCCTCAACCTCGCCTATCCCGACGTGGCGATCATGGCCGGGCTGTCGGACTATCCCGCCGCCTGCGTCCATGCCCGCCATGATCCGGACACCATGCTCACCGATCCCATCGGCACCGGCCCCTACCTGCCCGAGGAGGTTGTCCCCACCCAGCGCGCCGTGCTGGTGCGCAACCAGGCCCACGCCTGGTGGGGGGCCGAGGCCGAGGGCTGGGGCGGCGCCACGCTCGAGAGGATCGAGTTCCTCGATTATGGCACCGATCCCGCGTCCTGGCTCGCCGCCGCCGAGACGGGCGAGATCGACATGCTCTACGAGAACGTCGGCACGTTCATCGAGGCCGCGGATTTGCTGGGGTGGGACCGCTCCGAAGTGATCACCGGCGCGACGGTGGTGCTGCGCGGCAACCAGCGGGCGCTGGTGGACGGCCGTGCGGCCTATGCCGACAAGCGGATGCGCAAGGCGCTGCAACTCGCCATCGCCAACGACATCGCGCTGGAGCTGGGCCACGCCGGGCTCGGCACGGTCGCCGAGAACCACCACGTCGCACCGATCCATCCCGACTACGCCGAGGTCGGCCCCACCGAGTACGATCCGGCCCTCGCGCTGCCGCTGGCGCAGGAGGCGGGGCTCGGCGATGTCGAGCACGAGCTGGTCACGCTCGACGATGGCTTCACCCGGCGCACCGGCGACGCCTGCGCCGCCATGCTGCGCGACGCCGGGTTCAAGGTGACCCGCAAGGTGCTGCCCGGCTCGGCCTTCTGGCAGGAGTGGAAGGATTACCCGCTGTCGATCACCGAGTGGAACCACCGTCCGCTCGGCATCCAGGTTCTGGCGCTGGCGTACCGCAGCGGCGAGGCCTGGAACGAAACCGGATACGCCGATGCCGATTTCGATGCGCTGGTGGCCGAGGCGCTGACCATCGCCGATGCCGAGGCGCGCAAGGAGATCATGGCCCGCATCGAGCGCAAGCTGCAGGAGGACGCGGTGATCGTTCAGCCCTTCTGGCGCTCGCTCTACCGCCACGTCCGGCCCGGTGTGCTCGGCGCCGAGATGCACCCTTCGTTCGAGATCCACCTCTACAAGCTGGCGCTGGAGGTCTAGCACTCGGCGGAAGGCTGCCACGCCCTGTCGCGGCCAATGACAGCCGCGCAGGGCTTCGGCAGAGTGCAGGGCGGTGGCAAGGCCGTAGTTCCGGTCGCCCCTGGGAGGAGACCCGCATGCTGACGCTCTACCACGCGCCGCGCTCGCGCTCGACGCGCATTCTTCAACTGATCCGCGACATGGGCATCGAAGAGGATGTCGACCTTCGGATCGTGCAGATCCCGCGCCAGGACGGCTCGGGCGGTCGCGACCCGGACAATCCCCACCCCGAGGGCAAGGTGCCCCTGCTCGACCATGACGGCGCGATCATCCGCGAGAGCAACGCTGTGATGCTCTACCTGACCGACCTCTATCCCGAGACCCCTATGGGCCGCCCCGTCGGCCATCCCTCGCGCGGCGCCTACCTGTCGTGGCTGGCCTGGTACGGCAACGTCTTCGAGCCGGTCTACGTGTTGCAGGTGGCCGGGATCTCGCATCCGATCACCCAGGTCACCTTCCGCGACGTGCCCGAGGCGGTGGCCCGGCTCTCGGAGGCACTGGCCGAAAAGGACTGGTTGGTCGACGATCAGGTCAGCGCGGCGGACCTGCTGGTGGCCTCGACCTACGGGTGGTTCCGCGATCTCGTCCCAGAGGATCCGCGTATCAGGGACTGGGTGGCGCGCTGCCTGTCGCGCCCCGCAGTGACCTCGGTCATCGAAGAGGAGATGGCGCGCTGACGCGTCACTGCTCGAGCAGATCCTCATAGCGCGCGTCGGTCAGTGTCTTGAGAAATGCCACCAACGCATCCACGCGCTTGTCGTCGAGCGCCGGCCCCTCGGTCAGCTCGGGCGCAAGGGCCTCGGGAACTTCCGGCGGACCGAAGGGCTCGCCGGTCTCGGGGTTGATCTTCCGCGCGTCGTTGCGGGTGTTGTAGCTGTTGTAGAAGAGGATCACCGTCCGCAGGTCCTCGAAGGCCCCGTTGTGCATGTAGGGCGCGGTGACCGCCACGTTGCGCAGGGTCGGCGTGCGGAAGGCACCGCGCAGGGTCTCGTCCGCCGGGGAGCCGTCCTCGGTCAAATGCGCGTTCTGCAGCAGCCCGCCGTCGATGAAGCCCGCCTCCGCGCCATTCGACGCGCGCAGCGCGCCGTTTGCCGGAACGCCGAGGTTGTGGAAGCGGTAGTCCGAAAAGGTCTCGGCAGGGTCCACCGCGCTGCGTTGCAGCTGGTGGCACTGGTTGCAGTTGGTAAACTGCTGCGAGAAGAACAGCAGCCGTCCGAGCTCTTCCTGCTTGGTCAGCTCCGCCTCGCCGCGCAGGAAGCGGTCGTACTTGGAATCGAAGGGCGCGAACTCGGGCCGCCGCTCGAATTCGGCGATGGCGCGGGTCATGGCGGCGTAGCCCGCCTCGGGATCGTCAAGCGTGCCGGGACCGAAGAGCGCACCGAAGGCGGCTACATAGTCCGGGTTCTCGCGCAGCCGCGCCACCACCTCGGATTTGTCGCCCATACCCATCTCGATGGGGTTGAGCGGCGGGCCTCCAGCCTGCTCTTCAAGCGTCACCGCGCGCCCGTCGTGGAAAAGACCGCCGCGCCAGCGGCCCTCCTCATCCCGCGCCAGCTCGGGCACATGCGCGGCATAGGTCACCGTGGGCGCGTTGCGATCGCCGATCGAGGCGCCGTCATCACCGATCGAGGCGGCGCCGCGCGGATCGGCGAAGGCATAGGCGGGATCGTGGCAGGTGGCGCAGCTCTGCGAGCGGGTCTTCGACAGGTTCGCGTCGAAAAAGAGCGCCTCGCCGAGTGCATCCATGCTGTCGAAACTGGCCGGGGCCGCGGTCAGCCGGGCCAGGCCGAGACCGCCCGCGCCAAGCGCGAGGACGGTGGCGGACGCGAGGATGGCGGCATGACGCATGGGGCTCTCCTGTGGACCTGACGGCGGGGCTCGGCGATGCCGATCCGACCAGAATGGCCACGCGCAGGGCGCAGGGCCTTGATCGGGATCAAATCCCTAGCCTTTAGGTCAGGCATATCAGGCAAAGCGCTCCCAGCGTCAAGTGAGGCGGGGCAGAGACGATGGTCCCGGGAGTACCGGACGGGGGCCTACTGACCCCAGATCACCTTCACGTAATTCATCGTCTCCTGATAGGGCGGGATGCCCCCGTGCTTTTCCACCGCGCCCGGTCCGGCGTTGTAGGCCGCCAGCGCCAGCTGCCAGGAGCCGAACTTTCGGTATTGCTGGATCAGGTAGCGCGCCCCGCCCTCGAGGTTCTGCGCCGGGTCATGCGGATCGACCCCGAGCTTGCGCGCGGTGAACGGCATGAGCTGCGCGAGGCCGATGGCCCCCTTGTGCGACAGCGCCTTGGGGTTGAACCCGGATTCCTGCTGCACGAGGCGCAGGAAGAGATCCTCGGGCACACCGTGCCGCCGCGCCGCCTGTCGGGCGAGATCGGCGTAGGGGCCACGATAGCTGCCCCGATAGCTCGGCACCGCGCCCTCGTTGCCGCCCATGGGCCCCCATTTGGTCGGGGTCACCACGCGGCTTGGCTGCAGCCGCACCGAGCTGTTGTATTGCTGAGACGCGCGCCCATCGAGCACGTTGGTCTGTTTGGAGAAGAGCCGCACCCGGCTCTTGGATGAAAGCACCTCTGCCGAGACCGAAGTTCCCAACAACACCAGAGCACACACCACTCCGGCCAGCGCCCGCGTTGCGGTCTTGCGCATCACGTCCCTGTCCCGCTTCACTGTTCCCTTATGGCCCGACTATACAGATAAATTGACCCTAGGCCAGCTTGCCGGACACACCCCCACCGGCGGATTTCCGCGCGGCATTGAGCGCTTGGGGACACCGGGCCCGTGGTGTAGACCTGTGCAAACACTCCGCCTGCGGGGATTCGCAGCCGTGCGAAAATCCCTTTCAGGCACAGGCAATCGACCCGCCTGGACAACAGGCGGCGACCAGAAAACGACCAGACGAAACGACCAAGAATAAGGGGATGACATGGCCGGCTCCGTGAACAAGGTGATCCTGGTAGGCAATCTCGGTGCGGACCCCGAGGTGCGCACCTTCCAGAACGGCGGCAAGGTCTGCAACCTGCGCATCGCCACCTCCGAGAACTGGAAAGACCGCAACACCGGCGAGCGCCGCGAACGCACCGAGTGGCACTCGGTCGCGATCTTCAGCGAGCCGCTCGCGCGGATCGCCGAGCAGTACCTGCGCAAGGGCTCCAAGGTCTACATCGAGGGCGAGCTCGAGACACGCAAGTGGC
>NZ_NTHN02000108.1:0-2500 GCF_002300555.2 Alloyangia mangrovi
TGATCTGGAACAGCCTTGCTGTTCCTGGATCGGATCAAGCCTATCGGGCCATTAGTACCGGTCAGCTGAATGCATTGCTGCACTTACACCTCCGGCCTATCGACGTGGTGGTCTTCCACGGCCCTCAGGGATACCTTGTTTTGAGGGGGGCTTCCCGCTTAGATGCCTTCAGCGGTTATCCTGTCCGATCATAGCTACCCAGCACTGCCGTTGGCACGACAACTGGTCCACCAGTGGATCGTTCACCCCGGTCCTCTCGTACTAGGGGCAACTCCTCTCAAGTATCCTACACCCACGGCAGATAGGGACCGAACTGTCTCACGACGTTCTAAACCCAGCTCACGTACCTCTTTAAATGGCGAACAGCCATACCCTTGGGACCTGCTCCAGCCCCAGGATGAGATGAGCCGACATCGAGGTGCCAAACACTGCCGTCGATATGGACTCTTGGGCAGTATCAGCCTGTTATCCCCGGCGTACCTTTTATCCGTTGAGCGATGGCCCTCCCACTTGGGACCACCGGATCACTATGGCCGTCTTTCGACTCTGCTCGACTTGTCAGTCTTGCAGTCAGGCTGGCTTCTGCCATTGCACTCAACGAGCGATTTCCGACCGCTCTGAGCCAACCTTCGCGCGCCTCCGTTACGCTTTAGGAGGCGACCGCCCCAGTCAAACTACCCGCCACACAGGGTCCCGGAACCGGATAACGGATCGCGGTTAGACATCAAGCAATGCAAGGGTGGTATCTCAAGGGAGGCTCCACAGAAACTGGCGTTCCTGCTTCGAAGCCTACCACCTATCCTGCACATGCATGGCCTGATGCCAGTGTGAAGCTGTAGTAAAGGTGCACGGGGTCTTTCCGTCTAACCGCGGGAAGCCTGCATCTTGACAGGCAATTCAATTTCGCTGAGTCGATGTTGGAGACAGCGGGGAAGTCGTTACGCCATTCGTGCAGGTCGGAACTTACCCGACAAGGAATTTCGCTACCTTAGGACCGTTATAGTTACGGCCGCCGTTTACCTGGGCTTCAATTCAGAGCTCTCACCCCTCCTTTTAACCTTCAGGCACCGGGCAGGCGTCAGACCCTATACGTCGTCTTGCGACTTCGCAGAGCCCTGTGTTTTTAGTAAACAGTCGCCACCCCCTGGTTTGTGCCCCCAGCCAAAACTTGCGTTGAAACTGGGCCTCCTTCTCGCGAACTTACGGAGGTATTTTGCCGAGTTCCTTCAACATCGTTCTCTCAAGCGCCTTGGTATTCTCTACCAGTCCACCTGTGTCGGTTTAGGGTACGGTCTCAAAGTGGGGCTATTTCCAGGAACCGCTCAGCAGCCCTTCCAATCCGATAAGGAAGAACTACCCCTGCGATCCGTCACCACCACATGGCCCAGGAATATTGACCTGGTTCCCATCGACTACGCCTTTCGGCCTCGCCTTAGGGGCCGGCTTACCCTGCTCAGATTAGCTTTAAGCAGGAACCCTTGGACTTTCGGCGAGAGTGTCTCTCACACTCTTTGTCGCTACTCATGTCATCATTCTCGCTAGTGATCTCTCCACCGGATGCCTTACAGCCCGGCTTCACAGAAAGGACTTGCTCCTCCATTACATCCCGAAGGATGCAGAAGAGGAGTAGTCCTATGTCACACTACGCTCCGCTACCATGCGCTATGCGCATCCTCGGCTTCGGCTCATGGCTTGAGCCCCGTTACATCTTCGCCGCAGGACAACTTAATTAGACCAGTGAGCTGTTACGCTATCTTTAAAGGATGGCTGCTTCTAAGCCAACCTCCTGGTTGTTTTGGTCGTCCCACCTGCTTTCCCACTTAGCCATGAATTGGGGGCCTTAGCCGGAGGTCAGGGTTGTTTCCCTCTCCACTACGGGCGTTAGCACCCGCAGTGTGTCTGCCATCTAGTACTCCCGGGTATTCGGAGTTTGGTTAGGATCAGTAAGCCTGTGGGGCCCATTACCCATCCAGTGCTCTACCCCCCGGGGTATTCGGATGACGCTCTACCTAAATAGATTTCGCGGAGAACCAGCTATCTCCGAGTTTGATTGGCCTTTCACCCCTAGGCACAACTCATCCCGACCTTTTTCAACAGGTGTGGGTTCGGACCTCCAGTTGGTGTTACCCAACCTTCATCCTGGTCATGCCTAGATCACTCGGTTTCGGGTCTGATCCATCTAACTCGACGCCCTATTAAGACTCGCTTTCGCTGCGCCTACACCTAACGGCTTAAGCTTGCTAGATAGACCAAGTCGATGACCCATTATACAAAAGGTACGCCGTCAGCTCTCGAGGAGCCTCCGACTGATTGTAGGCGTTCGGTTTCAGGTACTGTTTCACTCCCCTCGTCGGGGTGCTTTTCACCTTTCCCTCACGGTACTGGTTCGCTATCGGTCAGTAAGGAGTACTTAGCCTTCGGAGGTGGTCCTCCGATCTTCGAACAGGATTTCACGTGTCCCGCCCTACTTAATACGTTCCATCGAGCTTCACATACGGGA
>NZ_NTHN02000109.1 GCF_002300555.2 Alloyangia mangrovi
AGGGCTTCGAGGGCCAGCTCACCGCCACGATCCACATGGACGAGGGCGACACGGCGCTGGCGCAGCGGCTGATGCCGGTGCTCGAGCGCAAGGCCGGCCGGGTGCTGGTCAACGGCTTCCCGACCGGCGTCGAGGTCTGCGACGCGATGGTGCACGGCGGGCCTTACCCGGCCTCGACCAACTTCGGCGCCACCTCGGTCGGCACCCTCTCGATCCGCCGCTTCCTGCGCCCGGTGAGCTACCAGAACCTGCCCGACGCCCTGCTGCCCGGCGATCTGGCCTGACGCAACCCCCTGCCCGGTCCGCCCCCTTGCTCCCGCGGACCGGGCCCCCGACCCACTGGAGGAGACCTAGATGACCCCCGAAACCCATGACATCCTGATGGATGTCTCCGTCGCAACGCTGGCCACGGCGCTCTTCAAGCGCGGCCTGCGCAACCAGGTGATCCAGGGCGTGCGCCCGCTCGGCTGGAAGGGCAGGAACATGGTCGGACCGGCCTTCACCCTGCGCTACATGCCCGCCCGCGAAGACCGCAACCAGCTCTCCGAGTTCCGCAACCCCGAGCATCCGCAGCGCGTCGCGATCGAGACCTGCCCCGAGGGCCACGTGCTGGTGATGGACAGCCGCAAGCAGGCCAACGCGGCCTCGGCGGGGGACATCCTGATCACCCGGCTGATGATGCGCGGCGGCGCCGGCGTGGTCACCGACGGCGGCTTCCGCGATGCCGCGGTGATCGCCGAGCTCGAGATGCCGGCCTATCACAGCCGCCCGTCGAGCCCGACCAACCTCACCAACAACGAGGCCATCGCGATCAACGAGCCGATCGGCTGCGGCGACGCGCCGGTGTTCCCCGGCGATATCATCGTCGGCGACGCGGACTGCGTCATCGTGATCCCGGCGCATATGGCCGATGAGGTCGCCGCCGAGGCCAGGGAAATGACCGCCTACGAGGATTTCGTGGTCGCGCAGGTCAAGGCGGGTGAGCCGATCATCGGGCTCTATCCCCGCGTCAACGAAGAGAAATACGGGCCGCTCTTCGAAGCGTGGCGGGCGGAGAACGGCCGCTGATCGGCACGCACCCGAAGACTCTGACAACGTGAGCGTTCTAGGCGGCGCTCACGTTGCGCCGCCTCGTCAGGCAGTTGATCGCCTCGCGCCAAGACGTCGGGCTGGCCGATCACGACCGCGCAGCAGCCCCGGGCGGGCTCAGTCGAGCCGCGCGGGCTGGTACTTCACCCGCCGGATCGGGATCGAGGATTCCAGCGAGGCGACCCCCGGCAGCTTGGTCAGCCGACCGGTGAGAAAGCGCTCGTATTCCGTCAAATCCCGCACCGAAATCCGCAGCAAGTAGTCGAAACTGCCGGTCATCAGCCAGCAGTCGACGATCTCGCGGCAGCGCCGGACCTCGGTCTCGAAAGCCTCCAGCCGGTCGTCGATCTGCCGATCGAGCCGCACCGAGATGAAGACGCTGAAGCCGAAGCCCAGCTTTTCCTCGTCGATCCGGGCGCTGTAGCCGGTGATGTAGCCCTCGGCCTCGAGCCTGCGGATGCGCCGCGCGCAGGGCGAGGCCGAGAGGCCGACCCGCTCGCTCAGCTCCTGGTGGCTCGCGCGCGCATTTTTCTGCAGCTCGCGGAGAAGCTTTCGATCAATCTCGTCGAGGTCCTGGATCATTCGCGCTCAATTCCGCCACCAAAGCCGCCCATGACGCTCATTTCCACTACAGATCGGCAGCGCAGGCAATGGGAAAGGTGAGTTCCACTTCGGCGACTCATGTACCCTCGCGCGCAAAGGGAGGGACTTCATGACCGACGACGCGCAGCACCTCAAGGTGATCGAGCAGCGACTGCTTTGGCTGTCGCACTGGATGATCCACAACGCCAATCACCTTCGCCCCAAGGAGGACGGCATCAAGATCGGCGGGCATCAGGCTTCCTCGGCCTCGATGGTCTCGATCATGACGGCGCTCTACTTCTCGGCGCTGCGCCCCGAGGACCGGGTGGCAGTCAAGCCCCACGCCTCGCCGATCTTCCACGCGATGCAGTATCTGATGGGCAATCAGACGCGTGAGAAAATGGAGAATTTCCGCGGCTACGGCGGCGTGCAGAGCTACCCGAGCCGCACCAAGGACATCGATGACGTCGACTTTTCCACCGGCTCGGTGGGTCTTGGCGTCGGCATCACCGCGCTGGCCTCGATGGTGCAGGATTTCATCCGCGCCAAGGACTGGGGCGCCGAACTCGAGGCGGGCCGGATGGTGGCGCTTGTCGGTGATGCCGAGCTCGACGAGGGCAATATCTACGAGGTGCTGCAGGAGGGCTGGAAGAACGACCTGCGCAACTGCTGGTGGGTGATCGACTACAACCGCCAGTCGCTCGACGGCATCGTGCGCGAGGGGCTCTTCGGGCGGGTCGAGAAGATTTTCGAGGCCTTCGGCTGGGACGTGGTTCGGGTGAAATACGGCGCCCTGCAGCGCGCCGCC
Source organism: Alloyangia mangrovi (assembly GCF_002300555.2). Taxonomy (GTDB): domain Bacteria; phylum Pseudomonadota; class Alphaproteobacteria; order Rhodobacterales; family Rhodobacteraceae; genus Salipiger; species Salipiger mangrovi. The sequence goes on from NZ_NTHN02000109.1 coordinate 2,480, forward strand.
TTCGACGAGCCCGGCGGCGCGCGGCTGCGCGACTGGATCGACGCCTGCCCCAACGCCGAATACTCGGCGCTGACCTATCGCGGCGGCGCGGTCTGGCGCGAGCGGCTGATGGAGGATCTGGGCGATCAGGGCGAGGTCACCGCGCTCATCGAGCGGCGCAGCGATGCCGAGTTGGCGGCGCTGATGGAGAACCTCGGCGGCAACTGCGTCTCCACCATGGCCGAGGCCTTTGCCGCCATCGATCACGACCGGCCCGTGTGCTTCCTGGCCTATACGATCAAGGGCTGGGGCACGCCCATTGCCGGGCACAAGGACAACCACGGCGGGCTGATGACCAAAGCCCAGATGGCCGAGTGGCAGGCGCATATGGGTGTCGCCGAGGGGCAGGAATGGGAGCCCTTCGCCACGGTGCCCGACGCCGCGGCGTTGAAGCAGTTCCTCTCCCGCGTGCCCTTCTTCGCCAAGGGGCCGCGGCGCTATTCCGATGCCCGCCTCGCGGTTCCAGCGGTTGCGGTTGACACCAGCCGCGAGATCTCGACCCAGATGGCCTTCGGCAAGATCCTCGACGATCTGGCGCGCGGGAACAGCGATCTGGCGGCGCGGATCATGACCACCTCGCCCGACGTGACCGGCACCACCGGGCTCGGGCCCTGGGTGAACCGGCGCAAGCTCTTTGCCCGCGCCGCGCAGAACGATGCCTTCATCGAGCACCGCATTCCCTCCACCGCCAAGTGGAACTTCGCCCCCGAGGGGCAGCACCTGGAACTCGGCATCGCCGAGATGAACCTCTTCCTGCTGCTCGGCGCGGCCGGGCTGTCGCACAGCCTCTTCGGCAAGCGCGTGATCCCCATCGGCACGGTTTACGACCCCTTCGTCGCCCGCGGCCTCGATGCGCTGAACTATGCCTGCTACCAGGACGCGCGCTTCATGATCGTCGGCACGCCCTCGGGCGTGACGCTGGCCCCCGAGGGCGGCGCGCACCAGTCGATCGGCACGCCGCTCATCGGCATGAGCCAGGACGGGCTGGCAGCCTTCGAGCCGGCCTTTGCCGACGAGCTGGCGGTGATCATGGAATGGGCCTTCGACTACCTGCAGCGCGACGGTGCAGGCGATCCGGACGAGCGCACATGGCTGCGCGACGAGACCGGCGGCTCGGTCTACCTGCGGCTGACCACCAAACCGCTCGAGCAACCCGGCAAACGCCATGACGACGCCTTCGTGCAGGGGGCCATCGACGGCGGATACTGGCTGCGCAAGCCGGGGCCGAACTGCTCGGTGGTCATCGCCTACCAGGGCGCGGTGGCCGACGAGGCGATCGCCGCGGCGGGGATGATCGGCGAGCACCGGCGCGACGTCGGCGTGCTGGCGGTGACCTCGGCAGACCGGCTCAACGCCGGCTGGACCGCGGCGCAGCGCGACCGGGCGCGCGGCAACGCGGCGGCACGCTCGCATGTGGAGACGCTGCTTGGCGATCTGCCCCACCATTGCACGCTGGTCACGGCGATTGACGGCCACCCGGCGACGCTGTCGTGGCTCGGCGCCGTCGCCGGGCACCGGGTGATCCCGCATGGGGTGGAGCACTTTGGCCAGACCGGCACCATCGGCGATCTCTACCGGCACTTCGGGCTGGACCGCGAGAGCCTGGCGCGGGCGGTCACCAACCTGACCGTCGGCGCGGCGGTGGCCTGACGCCCTCGCCCTTCGCCCCCCCCTGCGCGCTACGGCGCCCAGGGGGCCAGCAGCAGTGCCAGCGCCGCCCAGCAGGCGAGCTCGGAGAGGAGCTGCACCGCCCCGAGCACATCGCCGGTCACCCCGCCGATCCGCCGCCAGGCGAGCCAGCCAAGTGCTCCGGCCACGCCACTGCAAAGCAGTCCCAGCACGAGACCTGCGCCGCCCGCCAGCACCAGCCCGAGAAGTGCGAGACCCATCAACAGCCCCCGCGCGGCCCGGCTGCGGCCCGAGGCCAGCCGCCCGAGCCCGTCGGAGCGCGCGGGGGGCAATACTTCCTGCAACCCCACCATGGCGCCACGGCTGAACATGCCGACCAGCACGAACCAGCCCGCCCCGGCCCCGGATCCCACCTGCGGCGCGAGTTGCGCCAGCGCCGCACACCAAAGCCCCGTGGCAAGGATCAGCGCCATCACCCCGTAGCTGCCGATGCGGCTGTCGCGCATGATCTCGAGGCAGTGCGCCCGATCCCGCCCGCCGCCAATCCCGTCGGCAAAATCCGCCAGCCCGTCGACATGCAGCGCGCCGGTCGCCAGCACCTGCGCCGCCACCGCGAGACCCGCCGCCAGCAGCGGCGCGGCCCCCAGCGCCATGCTGCCCGCAAGACCCGCCCAGCCGATCAGCCCCACCAGCGCCCCCACCAGCGGAAAGGCCCAACGGGCGGCGGCCAGCGAGGGCGCCTCCCCTGCGATCCGCCCGGCGGGCAGCCGCGTCAGCAGCATCACCGCCACCTGCAGCTCGCCCAACCGGGCGCGGAGCGGGTTCATCCGCCCGCGACCCCGGCCTGCGCGAAGGTGGCCATGCCGTTGTGGCACTCCAGCGCCGCGCGCAGCACGCCAAGCGCCAGCGCCGCCCCCGAGCCCTCGCCGAGCGCCATGTCGAGCGCCAGCACCGGCGCCTTGCCGATGGCGTCAAGCAGTCGGGCATGGCCGGGCTCGCGGCTGACATGGCCGACAAGGCAATGGTCCAGCAGCCGCGGATCGGCGACATAGAGCGGCGCGGTCGCGGCGGTGCAGATGAAGCCGTCAAGGATCACCGGGATGCCCCGAGCCCGCGCCTCGAGCACCGCGCCGCAGATCGCCGCCTGTTCGCGCCCGCCGAGCGCCGCGAGGATGCCCAAGCCCTGCGCCCCGGCATGGCG
>NZ_NTHN02000010.1 GCF_002300555.2 Alloyangia mangrovi
CTGGCCGACCGGCTGATCCAGCTCACCGGCACCGTCGCCGAACGCGACATGCAGGGCTGGTGGTCTCCGGCCTGGCGCGCGGCATCGACGCCGAGGCGCACCGCGCGGCGCTCGAGGGCGGCGCAGCGGAAGGCGATTCAGGCGGCACGGGCGGCGGCACGGCGGCCGTCATGGCCGGTGGGGTCGATGTGGTCTACCCCAGGGAAAACGCGCGGCTTGCCGCCGAGATCCGGGCGCGCGGCCTGCTGCTGTCCGAGCAGCCCATGGGGGTGCAGCCGCAGGCCCGGCATTTTCCCACCCGCAATCGCATCGTATCGGGCATGGCCCGGGGCGTCGTGGTGGTCGAGGCGGCGGTGAAATCCGGCTCGCTGATCACCGCCCGCTGCGCCCTCGACCAGGGGCGAGAGGTCCTGGCGGTGCCGGGCCATCCGCTCGACGGGCGTGCCGGAGGCTGCAACCTGCTCTTGCGGGACGGCGCCCAACTGGTGCGCCACGCCGAGGATGTGATCGAGGCGCTGGCCCGGCCCGAGCCGCCCGACCTCGCGGAGGTGATCGAGGCGATCCCGCCACCACCACCCGAGCGTCGCAGCCGGGCCGAGACGCTGGCGCTGCACCAGCGGATCCTCGACCGGCTTGGACCGGTGCCGGTGCCCGAGGACCAGGTGATCCGCGATCTTGGCGGCGCAGTGGGGCAGATCGCCCCGGCGCTCACCGATCTGGAGCTCGAGGGCCGGCTCGAACGCCGCCCCGGCGGGCTGCTCAGCCGCCCATCCTGAGCCCGGAAACCACGCCAAATCGCGGCAATCTGTCTGTGTTGCAAGGGTCCCGCGAGCGGGCCACATTGACATTTCCCCCTTGCGTCCCACATGTTGCGCCGCCATAGCGGCAGGCAAGCCGTTTTGAGCACAGCGTTGCAATGAGGTCTTATTGATGCCCGTCGTCGTCGTCGAATCCCCGGCCAAAGCCAAGACAATCAACAAGTATCTGGGATCCGACTACACGGTGCTCGCCTCTTATGGCCACGTGCGCGACCTGCCGGCCAAGGACGGATCGGTCGATACCGAGCACGACTTCGACATGACCTGGGAGATCGGCAACGACTCGCGCAAGCACGTCTCCGCCATCGCCGAGGCGCTTAAAAAACGACAATGCGCTCATTCTCGCGACTGACCCCGATCGCGAGGGCGAGGCCATTTCCTGGCACCTGAAGGAGGCGCTCACCAAGCGCCGCTCGATCAAGAAGGACACGGCAGTGAGCCGGGTGACCTTCAACGCGATCACCAAGGCCGCCGTCACCGAGGCGATGAAGAACCCGCGCGAGATCGACGCGCCGCTGGTCGAGGCCTATCTGGCCCGCCGCGCGCTCGACTATCTCGTCGGCTTCAACCTCTCGCCGGTGCTCTGGCGCAAGCTGCCGGGCGCGCGCTCGGCGGGGCGGGTACAGTCGGTCTGCCTGCGGCTCATCGTCGAGCGCGAGATGGAGATCGAGGCCTTCAACCCTCGCGAATACTGGCAGGTGAAGGCGCTGCTGACGACGCCGCGCGGCCAGGAGTACGAGGCGCGGCTGACCACGCTTGCCGGCAAGAAGCTTGACCGCTACGACCTCGAGAACGCCACGCAGGCCGAGATGGCGGTGCAGGCGGTGGCCAAGCGCGCGCTGAAGATCCTGTCGGTCGAGGCGCGGCCCAGCACCCGCAACCCCTCGGCGCCCTTCATGACCTCGACCCTGCAGCAGGAGGCGAGCCGCAAGTTCGGCATGGGGGCGCGGGCCTGCATGAACGCGGCGCAGCGGCTCTACGAGGCGGGGCACATCACCTACATGCGGACCGACGGCATCGACATGGCGCCCGAGGCGGTCACCGCCTGCCGCGACGCCATCGCCGACCGTTTTGGCAAGGACTACGTGCCGGGCAGCCCGCGCATCTACAAGAACAAGGCCAAGAACGCGCAAGAAGCGCACGAGTGCATCCGCCCGACCGACATGACCAAGGATGCCTCGGAGCTGAAGCTGCGCGAGGATGATCAGCGCAAGCTCTACGACCTGATCTGGAAGCGCACGCTGGCTTGCCAGATGGAGGCGGCGCGGCTCGAGCGCACCACGGTCGAGATCGGCTCGGATGACCAGCAGGTCGGCCTGCGCGCCACCGGCCAGGTGATCGTCTTTGACGGCTTCCTGAAGATCTACGAAGAGGGCCGCGACGATGTCGCGGATGACGACGACAAGCGCCTGCCGCAGATCATGCAGGGCGAGAACGCCGCCTTCGCCAAGTCCGGCCTCAAGGCGCAGCACGAGAAGGCCGCCGAGCGCGCCACCTCTGCTTCGGGCGTCTCGTCGATCCTGTCTGACAACAGCGCCGTTCTGGGGACCCAGAGCTTCACCCAGCCGCCGCCGCGCTACACCGAGGCGACGTTGGTCAAGCGCATGGAAGAGCTCGGCATCGGGCGTCCCTCGACCTATGCGTCGGTGATCACCACCATCCAGGATCGCGAGTACGTCAAGAAAGAGCAGAACCGCCTGATCCCCGAGGACAAGGGCCGGATCGTCACGATCTTCCTGCTCAACTTCTTCCGCAAGTACGTGGGCTACGAATTCACCGCCGAGCTGGAGAACGAGCTCGACGAGGTTTCGGCCGGAGAGATGGACTGGAAGGCGCTGCTGGGCAAGTTCTGGCGCGACTTCTCGGCGGCGATCTCGGAAACTTCCGAGCTGCGCATCTCCGAAGTGCTCGACGTGCTCGATGACGCGCTGGCGCCGCAGCTCTACCCGCCGCGCGAGGATGGCTCCGATCCGCGCATCTGCCCCAAGTGCGGCAGCGGCCAGTTGCACCTGAAGACCTCGCGCACCGGCGGCTTCGTCGGTTGCGGCAACTACCCCGAGTGCACCTACACCCGCCCGATCGCGGGCGAGGGGGCCGAGGGCGACGAGCGGCTTCTCGGCGAGGACCAGGGCGACGAGATCTGGCTCAAAGCCGGGCGCTTCGGCCCCTACGTGCAGCGCGGCGAGCCTACGCCCGAGAACAAGAAGCCGCCGCGGGCCTCGCTGCCGCGCGGCTGGTCGAAGGACGATCTGACGCTGGAGAAGGCGCTGGTGCTTCTGTCGCTGCCGCGGCAGATCGGCGAGCACCCCGAGGGCGGGGCGGTCTCGGCCAACTTCGGGCGCTTCGGCCCCTATATCATGCACCAGCTCCCGGATGACGCGAAGCCGACCTATGTGAACCTCAAGGACCCGGCAGATGTCTTCGAGATCGGCATGAACCGCGCGGTCGAGATGCTGGCCGAAAAGCGGGCGAACCCCGGCGGGCGCGGCCGCGCCGCGGCCAAGGCCCTGAAGGAGCTGGGCGATCACCCGGAAGGCGGCAAGATCGCCATCTTCGACGGGCGCTACGGGCCTTACGTGAAATGGGAGAAGGTGAACGCCACCCTGCCCAAGGACACCGATCCCGAGAGCGTCACCATGGAGCAGGCGCTCGAGTGGATCGCCGAGAAGGCCGCGAAGTCCGGCAAGAAGAAGGCCGCGCCGAAGAAGGCGGCGGCCAAGAAGACGACCGCGAAGACGACCGCCAAGAAGGCCCCGGCGAAGAAGGCCCCGGCCAAGAAGAGCGCGGCCAAGTCGGGCGACGACTGAGCCCGTCCTGCTGTGGACCGGCGGATCGGCCCGCGCCCCTGGTGGCGCGGGCCGTCGCATGTCAGGCGTTGCGCGCCTGCGCCTCCGGCGGGGATATTTTCACCTAGAAGAAAAGGGCTTGCCCTTGCCCGGCAATCTCGGGAATGCTGCGCCGCAGCGCCACTTTGCTGCGCATGCGAAGGTGACTTGGCGCGAACCCCGCAATCCGCGGGGGAGGCTTCGTTGACTCTGCGGGTCCCGCGGGTGACAAGTCTCGCAGACTCTTTCTTTCGGGAGGACGGAATGAAGAAAGTTTACGGCTCCGCCGCCGAGGCGCTGGACGGGCTGCTCTTCGACGGGATGACCATCGCGGCGGGCGGCTTCGGCCTCTGCGGCATCCCCGAGCTGCTGATCGACGCCATGGTCGAGAGCGGCGTCAAGGATCTGACCATCGCGTCGAACAACTGCGGCGTCGATGGCTTCGGCCTTGGTAAGCTGCTCGACACCAAGCAGATCAAGAAGATGATGAGCTCCTACGTGGGTGAGAACGCCGAGTTCATGCGCCAGTACCTGTCGGGCGAGCTCGAGCTCGAGTTCAACCCGCAGGGCACGCTCGCCGAGCGCATGCGCGCCGGTGGCGCCGGCATCCCCGGCTTCTACACCAAGACCGGCGTCGGCACCGTCGTGGCCGAGGGCAAGGAAGTGAAAAACTTCCGCGGCGAGGATTACATCCTCGAAGAGGGCATCTTTGCCGACCTGTCGATCGTCAAGGCGTGGAAGGCCGATACCACCGGCAACTGCGTGTTCCGCAAGACGGCGCGCAACTTCAACCCGCCGGCGGCCATGTGCGGCAAGATCTGCGTCATGGAAGTGGAGGAGATCGTGCAGCCGGGCGAGCTCGACCCGGATCACATCCACCTGCCTGGCATCTTCGTGCATCGCATCATCCAGGGCGAGCACGAGAAGCGGATCGAACAGCGCACCGTGCGCAAGCGGGAGGAAGCCTGATGCCCTGGGATCGCAACCAGATGGCCGCGCGCGCGGCCGAGGAACTCGAAGACGGCATGTACGTGAACCTCGGGATCGGCATCCCGACGCTTGTCGCCAACTACGTCGGCGACAAGGAGATCACGCTGCAGTCCGAGAACGGCATGCTGGGCATGGGTCCCTTCCCCTACGAGGGCGAAGAGGATCCCGACCTCATCAACGCCGGCAAGCAGACCATCACAGAGCTGCCCAAGACCTCCTACTTCGACAGCTCGATGTCCTTTGCGATGATCCGAGGCGGCAAGATCGCGGCGGCCATCCTCGGCGCGATGGAAGTGGCCGAGAACGGGGATCTCGCGAACTGGATGATCCCGGGCAAGCTGGTCAAGGGCATGGGCGGCGCCATGGACCTCGTGGCGGGCGTCGGCCGCGTCATCGTCGTCATGGACCACACCAACAAGCACGGCGAGAGCAAGGTGCTGAAGGAATGCACCCTGCCGCTGACCGGCAAGGGCGTGGTCGACCGGATCATCACCAACCTCGGTGTTCTGGATGTGGTCGAGGGCGGTCTGAAGATCGTCGAGACCGCCGAGGGCGTGACCGAGGACGAGCTGCGCGCCGCGACCGAGGCGACCATCGTCGGCTGAGCTGCGTCCCCAGTGCCAGATCGGAACGCGGTCCCTCCGGGGGCCGCGTTTTTTTTGTCCCTGCGTCCCCTGAGCCCGGCAAAGAAAAAGGGCGGGCTCTGAAGAGCCCGCCCCACGCATTGCGCCGGAAACATGGGAGGAGAGGAAAGGCGCAACAGCTGCTCGCCCCGGGGAGTACGGAGCGAAACCGGTCTTACTTCGCGGCGGCCGCGGTGGTCTTCTTGGCGGCTGCCGTCATCTCGTCGGTGGCCTTCTTGACCGCCGCGGAGGCATCCTCGGTGAAGTCCTTGCCAGCGGCCATCATCAGTTCGACGGTGTCCATCTGCACCTTCTTCGCGATCTCGGCGAAGGCGGCCATGTTCTCGGCAGCGACCTCGGCCTGCGCGGAGGCGAAGTCGGTCATCGCCTTGGCATAGTCGGCAGGCTCTTTCTTGACCTTGGACATGTCAGAGAGCTTCGCCAGCGTTTCCTTGGTCCACTTGGCGGAGATCTCGGTGGACTTTTCAGCCGCTTCGAGCGCAACCGCCGAGAGTTTCTCGTTCAGCGTTGCAGAAGTCTTGAAGGCTTCGTCCATGGCCTTGGTGTCCACGGGGAACGCGCCCATCATGTCCTTCATCATGGCGGTGAAGTCTTGAGTCTTAGCCATCCTTAAATTCCCGTATTCAGCCTGGCGGGCCCACCCCGCGCTTTGTCTATCGGCTGACTACAATATGAATGCTGCAGTGCAGCATTTCAAGGATTTTCGCCGCATTGCAGCGAAAATCGTGCAAGACCCTGAATTGACGCTAGGTTACGCTGCCTTCACCCGTACGTATTCGCCGGGCGCGGGGCAGAGCGCGGGATGAACCGAATCGCCGGGGGAACGGGCAGGGACCAGCTTGCCCGAGCGTTTGCGCAGCCAGGCCTCCCAGACCGGCCACCACGACTGCTTGTCATGGAAGGCCGCGCTGGCCTGCCAGTCCTCGGCAGAGAGCTTGAGGTCGGGGTTCAGGTAATAGCCGTACTTGTTCTTGCTCGGCGGGTTCACGATGCCGGCGATATGGCCCGACTCCGACAGCACGAAGGTCTTCGAGCGCGAGCCCATCTTCTGCACGCCGCGGTAGCAGTCCTTCCAGGCGGCGATGTGGTCGCCCTCTGCGGCGATCGACATCAGCGGCACGTCCACGTCGGCGATGTCGAGCTTGTGGCCCAGCATCTCGAACTCCCCGCGCGAGAAGAGGTTCTGCTGGCAGAGCCCGCGCAGGTACTGGATCGTCATCTTGCCCGGCAGGTTCGCCCCGTCGCCGTTCCAGTAGAGCAAGTCGAAGGCCGGGGGCGTCTCGCCCATCATGTAGCTGCGGATGGCAGGGGTGTAGATCAGGTCGGTCGAGCGCAGGAACGAGAAGGTGCGCGACATGATGAAGCTCTTCAGGATGCCGCTGGCATTGATCTCGGCCTCGATCCCGTCGACGAAATCGTCCTGCAGGAAGGGCGTGAACTCTCCCTGGTCGGAAAAATCAGTGAGCGTGGTGAAGAAGGTCGCCGATTTCACCGAACTGTCGCCGCGCTGCTTGAGCAGAGAGAGAGTCAGACCGAGCGTGGTGCCGGCGATGCAGTATCCGACGGCATTGACCTGTTCGGTGCTGCAAATCTCGCGCACCTGCTGGATCGCGGTCAGGTAGCCGTCCTCGACATACTCCTCGAGGCCGACGTCGCTATAGCTCTCGTCGGCATTCACCCAGCTCACCACGAAGAGCGTGTAGCCCTGATCGACGATGTACTTGATCAGGCTGTTCTGCGGCTTGAGATCGAGGATGTAGTACTTGTTGATCCACGGCGGGAAGAGCACGATCGGCGTCTCGCGCACCTTCTCGGTGGTGGGCTTGTACTGGATCAGTTCCATCATGCGGTTGCGGTAGACCACCTCGCCCTCGGCGGTGGCGATGTTCTCGCCGAGCTTGAAGGCGTTCTCGTCGGCGAGACGCACCACCAGCTCGCCGTTGTTGGCCTCGAGGTCGGCGACGAGGTTCTCCATCCCCTTCACCAGGCTCTCGCCTTCGGTTTCCAGTGCCTTCTGCAGCGCGTCGGGGTTGGTGGCGAAGAAGTTGGTCGGCGCCATCATGTCGACGATCTGCCGGGCGAAGTAGCGCAGGCGCTTCTTTTCCTTGGGGTCGAGCTCCTCGATCTCGTCGACCGAGCGGTGGATCGCCTCGGCGCTGATCAGGTATTGCTGCTTGATGAAATTGAAATAGGGGTGGCTGTCCCAGAGCGGGTTGGAAAAGCGCTTGTCCCGGGGGCCGGTGTCCTGCGGCGGGGTGAGCTGCCCGCCGGCAAGCGCGGTCTGCGCCTCGAGGTAGTGGGTCAGCGCCTTGCCCCAATAGGACACCTGCTGCTCGAACACCTTGGCGGGGTTGTTCATCCAGGCCTGCCAATAGGCGTGTGCGGCCTTCCCGTAGAGAAGGGGGTCAGGGCCATTTAATGCAGGATTGATCGGCTTTCGTCGCGAAATTGCTTCCATAAGACGTTGAGAAAGGGCTTCGATCTTCTCAATGTTTGCTTCGAGTCGTGCGCGGTCAGACGTGACGTCCGTGCCCGGAGTAGTTGTCATAAGGTCGAATCCCCCCTACTTTCGGCATGTTGCAGAATAACGGCGGCAGAGCGGGGGGCAAAGCGGCGAATTGGTCCGGGGCCCGGATCGGCGGCGGGTGCGTGACGGGAGGCACGCAGGCGCCGGACGCTGTGAGCGACCGCATCTTTGGAGACACGCGCATGCGTCAAATGGCGACCTACGATCTGATGGAGACCTTCCGGAACACCAACCAGTGGCTCGGGGCCACCGCGCGGACCATGGCCTCCTATCCGGCCTTTGCGGCAATCCCCAACCCGATGATCGGCTGGATGGCCGCCTGGGGCGAGGTGACCGAGCGCACCTTCGAGCGCATGGTGGTCAAACCCGACTGGGGCATCCGCACCGTGACCTGCACCGACGGCCGCGACCACGTGGTCGAACCGACCACCGTGGTCGAGAAGGCCTTTGGCGACCTGGTGCATTTCCAGGTGGTCGGCCGCCCGACCAAGGAGCGCAAGGTGCTGCTGGTCGCGCCCATGTCCGGCCATTACGCGACGCTGCTGCGCTCGACCGCCGTCTCGCTGCTGCCCGATTGCGAACTCTACGTCACCGACTGGAAGAACGCTCGCGACATCCCGGTCTCGGAAGGCAAGTTCGACATCGAGGACTACACCCTCTACCTGATGGACTTCATGCGCGCGCTGGGGCCGGACACCAACGTGATCGCGGTCTGCCAGCCGGCGCCTCTGACGCTGGCCGCCACCGCCTATCTCGCCGAGCTCGAGCCCGCCGCGCAGCCGCGCACCATGACCCTCATCGGCGGGCCGATCGACCCCAATGCCACGCCCACTGATGTCACCGACTTCGGCCACCGGGTGACCATGGGACAGCTCGAAGAGACGATGATCCAGCGCGTCGGCTACAAATATGCCGGTGTCGGGCGGGCGGTGTACCCGGGCCTTCTGCAGCTGGCCTCCTTCATGTCGATGAATGCCGAGCGCCATTCCAAGGCCTTCTCCGAGCAGATCCTCCGTGTCACCCGCGGCGAGGCCTCGGATTACGACGCGCACAACCGCTTCTACGACGAATATCTCGCGGTCATGGACATGACGGCCGAGTTCTACCTTTCGACCGTCGAGCGGATCTTCAAGAACGGCGAGATCGCCTCGAACAATTTCGTTGTGAACGGTCACAAGGTCGACATCGGCAAGATCACCGACGTGGCGGTGATGACCGTCGAGGGGGCCAATGACGACATCTCGGCCCCGGGCCAATGCGTCGCGGCGCTCGGTCTCTGCACCGGCCTGCCGGACAGCAAGAAGGGCCAGCACCTCGAGCCGGGCGCGGGCCATTACGGCATCTTCGCCGGGCGCAGCTGGCGCAGCAATATCCGGCCGCTGGTGCTCGATTTCATCGACCGCAATTCGACCGCCCCGCGCAAGGCGGCCAACAGCAACGCGGCCTGAGCGACAGGGGAAAGGGGGCGCTGCCCCCCTCTTGGCCTGACGGCCAACTCACGCCCCGGCGCATTTGCAAAGAGAAGAAACGCGGCGGGCCGGGAGGCGCCGCCGTTGTTTTTGGGTCAGAGGCCGTCGTAAGCGCAGAGCGCATGCAACTTGACGCCGAGCGCCTCGAGCCGCTTGCGCCCGCCGAGATCGGGCAGGTCGACAATGAAGGCGGCGCCGACCACGGTGCCGCCGAGCCGCTCAACCAGCGCCACCGCCGCCTCGGCGGTGCCACCCGTGGCGATGAGATCATCCACCAGCAGCACGTGGTCTCCGGGGGTGATCGCCTGTTCCGACAGCTCCACCGTTGCCTCGCCGTATTCCAGCGCGTAGCTCTGCGCGATCACCGGCGGCGGCAGCTTGCCCTGCTTGCGCAGCGCCGCGAAGCCCGCCGAGAGCTGGTGCGCCACCGCGCCGCCGAGCAGGAACCCTCGCGCCTCGGGGCCGATCACCTTGTCGATCTTCTGGCCGGTGAAGGGCAGGGTCAGCTGGTCCACCGCCAGCCGGAAGCCCTGCGGATCGGCGCAGAGCGGCGTCACGTCGCGAAAGAGAATGCCGGCGTGCGGATAGTCGGGGATCGTGCGGATGTAATCGGGAATGGTCTTGGGGGGCTTCATCGGAAGGATCCTGTGAACGTCGCCGCGCGCGGCAGGGTCAGGCGGCGCGGCGCAGCGTGGCGGTGAGGGCGCCCATGGCGATCAGCGCCAGGCCGCCGGCACGGGTGAGCCAGGCGAGCACCGAGGGGCGGCCGATCAGCCGGCGCAGCCGGTCGGCGGCCAGCGCATAGGCCAGCACGTTGAGCGCCGCAAGGGTGACGAAGGTTGCCACCAGCAGCGCGAACTGCGGCAGGAGCGGCGCAGAGGCGTCGACGAACTGCGGCACGAAGGCGATGAAGAAGGCGATGCTCTTGGGGTTGAGCGCGGTCACCGCCGCGGCATGGCCGAAGACGCCGCGGGCACTGACCTCGCCGCGGGGCACCGCCAGCCCGGCGCCGGGTGCCGAGCGCAGCAGCTTCGCCCCCATCCAGACCAGGTAGAGCGCGCCGATCCACTTCAGCATGGTGAAGGCGGTGGCCGAGGCCAGCACCAGCGCACCGAGGCCCGCGAGCGACAGGCTCATCGCGGTGAAATCGCCGAGCGCCACGCCCGCTGCCGAGGCCAGCGCCACCGAGCGGCCCTTGGAAAGCGCGTAGGAGAGCACCAGCAGCACCGTCGGGCCGGGAATCAGCAGCAGCGCGACGGAGGCGGCGACGAAGGTCAGCCAGAGATCGAGGGGCATGTCGGGGTCCTGTCCTGTTCGGCGGGCAGTCTGGCGCGGCGGCGCGCGCGGGGCAATGGCGGAGTGCGGGTCCTCAGAGCAGCCGGCCAGCCACGGCATCCAGCCTTGCCAGCACCTCGGGATCGCGCGCGGCGGGGGCGGTGATGAGCGCATGGTCGAGCGCCCGGTCGCAGCCGTGCGGGCAGGGCGCGCGCGTCGCCCCGAGCAGCGCCGGCAGCCGCGAGACCAGCGCCCGGGCCTTCTCGGAGTTGCTCTGCAGCACCTTGAGAATGTCCGAGACCTCGACCGCGCCGTGCGCTTCGTGCCAGCAGTCGTAATCGGTGACCATGGCGATGGAGGCGTAGCAGAGCTCGGCCTCGCGGGCGAGCTTCGCCTCGGGCATGTTGGTCATGCCGATGACGTCGGCGCCCCAGCTCTCGCGGTACAGGCGCGATTCCGCGAGCGTCGAGAACTGCGGGCCCTCCATGGCGAGGTAGGTGCCGCCGTCGTGCACGGTGATCCCCGCGTCGCGCGCGGCGGCAAGGGCATGGGCGCCGAGCCTCGGGCAAGTGGGATGGGCGAGCGAGACATGCGCCACGCAGCCGGTGCCGAAGAAGCTCTTGTCGCGTGCGAAGGTGCGGTCGATGAATTGGTCGACGATGACGAAATCCCCCGGCGCCATCTCCTCGCGGAAGGACCCGCAGGCAGAGACCGAGATCACGTCTGTCACCCCGAGCCGCTTCAACGCGTCGATATTGGCGCGATAGGGCACATTCGAGGGCGACAGCCTGTGGCCGCGCCCGTGGCGGGGCAGGAAGGCCATCTTCACCCCGCCGAGCGTGCCGGTCAGGATCTGGTCCGAGGGATCGCCCCAGGGCGTCGTCACCGTGACCCACTCGCGTCCCTCCAGCGTGTCGAGGTCGTAGACCCCCGACCCGCCGATCACCCCGATCATCGTCTTTGCCATGCGCGGTCTCCTTTTGGGCGCAGCCTGCCCCGGGGCGGCGGCGAAGGAAAGGGCCGGCCTCTGCCGGGACGCAGCGCATCCGGATGCCGCTTCTGCATCACTTCCGGCGGATCCGCTGAAATCCGGCGCCGCCGGGTAGCGCTCGCGGCCTGCGTGCCTTATGGGCAAGGGCGCGCGCAAACCGACCGATTGGATAGCTCCCCATGGCCAAAGCCCTCCTGGCGCGATACGCCAGCCGTATTCAGAAACCCGACCTGAGCCTCTCGCCCACGGCGCGGCTCACCCCCGCCCAGATCCGCACCGACATCCTGTCCGGCCTGACCGTGGCGCTGGCGCTGGTGCCCGAGGCCGTGGCCTTCGCCTTCGTTGCGGGGGTGCACCCGCTGGTCGGGCTCTATGCCGCCTTCCTCGTCGGGCTGATCACCGCGCTGATCGGCGGCCGTCCGGGGATGATCTCGGGCGCCACCGGCGCGCTCGCCGTGGTGATGGTGGCGCTGGTTGCGGACCATGGCGTCGAGTACCTCTTTGCCACGGTGGTGTTGATGGGCCTGCTGCAGATCTTCGCCGGGGTCATGCACTGGGGCAAGTTCATCCGGCTGGTGCCGCACCCGGTGATGCTGGGCTTCGTCAACGGGCTGGCGATCGTGATCTTCATGGCGCAGCTCACGCAGTTCAAGGTCCCCGGTACGGCGGTGCCCGGCGTCTCGGCGGGCGAGTGGCTCTCGGGCCTGCAGCTGTGGATGATGCTGGCGCTGGTGGCGCTGACCATGGCGATCATCTGGCTGCTGCCGAAGGTGACCAAGGTGATCCCGGCGCCGCTGGCGGGCATCGCGGTGACCGCCGCCATCGTCATCGCCTTCGGGCTCGACGTGCCGCGGGTCGGCGACATGGCCTCGATCGAGGGCAGCTTCCCGCCGTTCCATCTGCCCATGGTGCCGTTCAACCTCGAGACCCTGCAGATCATCCTGCCCTACGCGGTGATCCTTGCCGCCATCGGCCTGATCGAGAGCCTGCTGACGCTCAACCTCGTCGGCGAGATGACCGGCCAGCGCGGCGGCGCCAGCCAGGAGTGCATCGCCCAGGGCACGGCCAATGTCGTCACCGGCTTCTTCGGCGGCATGGGCGGCTGCGCGATGATCGGCCAGTCGATGATCAACGTGAAATCCGGCGGGCGCACCCGGATCGCCGGCATTGTCGCGGCGCTCTTCCTGCTGTCCTTCATCCTCTTCGCCTCGCCGCTGATCGAGCTCATCCCGCTCGCCGCGCTGGTCGGGGTGATGTTCATGGTGGTGATCGGCACCTTCGCCTGGAACAGCCTGCGCATCCTCGCCAAGGTGCCGCTGATGGATGCCTTCGTCATCGTGCTGGTGACGGTGGTGACGGTTTTCGAGGATCTGGCTGTGGCGGTGGTCGTCGGCGTGATCGTCTCGGCGCTGGCCTATGCCTGGAACAATGCGCGCCGCATCCATGCCAAGAGCTACACCACCCCCGAGGGCGCCCGCGTCTACCAGATCCAGGGCCCGCTCTTCTTCGGCTCGACCGACGGCTTCGCCGAGCTCTTCGACATCGAAGGAGACCCGAAGTCGGTGATTGTCGATTTCGCCGACAGCCGGGTGGTCGACCAGTCGGCGCTGCAGGCGATCGAGGCGCTGGCGGCGAAATACGAGGCCGCGGGCAAGCGGCTGCAGCTGCGCCACCTGTCGCGCGACTGCCACCGGCTGCTGACCAAGGCCGGGCACCTGATGATCGACAGCGATGACGATCCCGATTACGCGCTGGCGGCGGACTACCATGTTCGCACGGGGATCCTCGGCGGGCATTGAGCCGCAACAGCCAGGTCTGAAGAAGGGCGCCGCGAGGGATCGCGGCGCCCTTCCTGTGTCGAACGCGGCAGGGGGCTCTGCCCCCGAGGCGCTGCGCGCCTCTCCCCCGGGATATTTGTGCCTAGAAGAAAGGCAGGCGCGCCGCGCTTTCTTCTAGGCACAAATATTCCCGCCGGAGGCAGGCTTGAGCGTGTCTCAGGCGAGACTTGCCGCGCAAATGGGCTCGGTGGAGCCGATCGCCGCGCTCCGCCTGAACGGCTGCTTTCGGGGACAGAACTCAGCGGAGCCACGTCCGCTTCACTGTGCGAAGCCGGCATCGAGGGTGTTCAAGACGATGGGGGGCGAGCAATGTCAGCCCAAGCGCGCCGGCTTTTTCTGGCGTCAGGCCCTCGGGGGGGGGGCGGGGCCGGAAGGGCGCTCAGCGCTCCGCGGTCCCGGCCTCGACGTCGCGGAACTGCCGCGTCACCAGCTCCTGTGCGACGCCGATGTGATAGCGGATGGCTTCGCGCGTCGCCACCTCGTCGCCATGGCGCAGAGCGTTGACGATTGGCTCGTGGGTTTCGGCGATCTTGTGCGGATCGTCGTAGAGCCGTCCGATCACCATGATCGAGAATTCGGTTTCGGCGGCAATCTGTTCGAAGACATGAAGGAACTTGGGGTTGCCGCTGCCGGAGCAGAGCAGGCGATGGAACTCCATGTCCGCCTCGACCTGGGTCAGCATGTCGGCGCCGGCAGCGGCAACTTCGTGCAGCACGTCGATCTGCGCAGCGAGCCGGTCGATGGTGTCCGTCAGCCCGTGTCGCAGCACCCGCTGCGCGGCGGCGATCTCGATCACCATGCGCAGCTCGTAAAGATCGTTCAGCGCCTCGGCCGAGGTCTCACGCACGAAGAAGCCGCGATTGGCGTGGTAGGTCACCAGCCCGGAGTTCTCGAGCAGCCGCGCCGCCTCGCGCACCGGAGCGCGGCTGACGCCCAGTTCGCGCGCGACAACCGATTCCGAGAGCCGCGCCCCGGGGGCGAGCTGGCCGGTGACGATGGCCTTGCTGAGCAGCGTTGCGACGCGCTGCACGAGCCCCTCGCGGTCAAGAGGTTGAAAGCCGGTATGTTGTGGAGGTCTCGCCATGCCGTCATGCGCCTGAATTTGCCCCAGCGTAGATGTTGTTTTGGCGATTGTCGACAATTCCCTTGACCGAGGCAGGGGGGCTTCCCTTACGATGGGGAAGAATGTGCACGGTGCTCGCCCCCGGGGCGAGCCTACCAGAGGAGAGCCGAATGCCAGATGGCGCGCCGACTTCCACGGTCCAGACCCTCCGCCGCGACCTTGCCGCCGCCTATCGGCTGATCGCCCTCGAGGGAATGGATGACGGAATCTACACCCATATCTCGGCGCGCCTGCCGGACGGCGCGGAAGGCGAAAAGCGTTTCCTGCTGAATCCCTTTGGCCTGCGGTTCGACGAGGTTACGGCGGCGAACCTCGTGACGGTGGACGAGACCGGCGCGGTGATCGACGATCCCCATGGGGCGGGGGTGAATGCCGCGGGATTCACCATCCACTCTGCCGTGCACATGGCCCGGCATGACGCCCTATGCGTGCTGCACACCCACACCGTCGCGGGTGTCGCCGTGTCGTCGGTGAAGGAGGGGCTGCTCAGCCTCAACCAATGGTCGGCGCAATTCCACGGGCGTGTCGCCTACCACGCCTACGAGGGCATCGCGCTCGATCTTGCCGAGCGGGAGCGCATCGTTGCCGATCTCGGTGAAAGGCAGGTCATGCTGCTGCGCAACCACGGCACGCTGCTGCTGGGCCGCTCGGTTTCCGAGGCGGTGAAGCTGGCGCTCAACCTCGAGCGATCCTGCAAGGCGCAGGTGGCCGCGCTCGGTATGGGGCTGACGGCCGACGTGTTGCCGGAGGAGGTCGCCGAGCACACCGCGCGCCAGTACCAGCATGCCTATGACTCGGTTGAGCTTCGCGGCAAACCCGACCCCGAATGGGCCGCGCACCTGCGCCGGCTCGAAGCTCAAGCCCCTGACTACAGGGGCTGAGCCACTGCCTGCCCCGGTCAGTTTCCGGGGCCTGACTTTCGAAGAAAAGCAGTCAAACAGAACCAACAGGAACCCCATGAACACACTCAGAGCGACCACCTTCCTGATCGCCGCCACCTTCGCTGCGCCGCTCGCCGCGCAGCAGTCCGGCGGCCGCCTCGACATCGTCGTGCAGCCCGAGCCACCGGGGCTGATGATGGGCCTCGTGCAGAACGGGCCGACGCAGCTGGTGGCGGGCGACATCTACGAGAGCCTGCTGCGCTACAATTCCGACCTCGAGCCGCAGCCGAGCCTGGCCGAGAGCTGGGAGATATCGGACGACGGGCTGACCTACACTTTCCACCTGCATGACGGCGTCAAATGGCACGACGGCGAGCCTTTCACCGCCGATGACGTGGTCTTCTCGGCCGATGTCTTCCTGCGCGAGACCCACGCCCGCCTGCGCGCCTCGCTGGCCTATGTCGAGAGCATCACCGCGCCCGACGACACCACCGTGGTGTTCCAACTGAAGGAGCCCTTCGGCCCGTTCATCAACGCCTTTGAGGCGGGCACCATGCCGATTGTCCCCAAGCACATCTACGAGGGCACCGACTACGCCACCAACGAGATGAACGCGACGCCGATCGGCACCGGCCCGTTCAAGTTCGACGAGTGGGTAAAGGGCAGCTACATCCACCTGGTGAAGAACGAGGATTATTACCTCGAGGGCAAGCCCTACCTCGACGAGGTCTTCTACCGCGTGATCCCCGATGCAGCGGCCCGTGCCGTCGCCTTCGAAACCGGCGAGGTCGACGTACTGCCCGGCGGCTCCGTCGAGAACTGGGACGTGCCGCGGTTGACCGCGATGGAGGGCGTCTGCTCGACCGGCGCGGGCTGGGAGTTCTTCGCGCCGCTGTCGTGGATGTGGATGAACAACCGCGAGGGGCCGACCTCGGACGTGCGCTTCCGCCAGGCGGTGATGTACGCCATGGATCGGAACTTCGTGAAGGACGTGGTGTGGAACGGCTTCGGCAAGGTCGCCACCGGCCCCGTCGCCTCCTCGACCAACTTCTACAGCGACGACGTCACCCAGTACGACTACAACCCCGACAAGGCCAAGGAACTTCTGGCCGAGATGGGCTACGGCGGAGAGGCCGTACGCATCCTGCCGCTGCCTTACGGCGAGACCTGGCAACGCTGGGCCGAGGCGGTGCGGCAGAACCTGTCGGAGGTCGGCATCAATGCCGAGATCGACAGCACCGACGTCGCGGGCTGGAACGAGAAGACCTCACAGTGGGACTACGACCTCGCCTTCACCTACCTCTACCAGTACGGCGATCCGGCGCTCGGCGTGTCGCGCAACTACGTGGCGAGCCAGATCAGCAAGGGCAGCCCCTGGAACAACGTCGAGGGCTACGAAAATCCTGAACTCGACGAGAAATGGGCCGCCGCTGCGGGCATGGTGAACGCCGAGGACCGTGCCGCCGCCTACGCCGAGATCCAGAAGGAGATCGTCGATGATGTGCCGGTGGCCTGGCTTCAGGAACTGGAGTTCCCGACCATCTACCGCTGCAACGTCAAGGATCTGGTGACCACCGCCATCGGCGTGAACGATGGTCCGCGCGACGCCTGGGTCGAAGAGTAACCTGAAGCACGGGGCGGGCCGGTTCCGGTCCGCCCCTCAGCCGTCCTCCGGCGGGGGACAGGAACCAACGGGACGACCGGCGTGTCGAACGGGGGCCAATGAGCATAGTCACAGTCATCCTGTCGCGGGCCTTCAAGGCCTTCGTGACGCTTCTGGCCATCGCGGTCCTGAACTTCTGCCTGCTGCACGCTGCGCCGGGCGATCCGGCGGTGGTGTTGGCGGGCGAGGCCGGAGCCGCGGACGAGCAGATGATCGAACAGCTGCGCGAGCGCTTCGGTCTCGATCAGCCGTTCTACGTGCAGCTCGGCAAATACGTCGGCAGCGTGCTGACGCTCGATCTGGGCTATTCCTTCCGGCAGGGCGCTCCCGTCGCGCAGCTCATCGCCGAGCGGCTCCCGGCGACGCTGCTGCTGACGCTGACCGCCTTCGTGATCTCGCTGGTGCTGGGCATCGCCTTCGGTGTCGCTGCCTCGGCGCGGGTGGGCAAAGCCTCGGACAGCCTGCTGACCACGCTGGCGCTGCTCTTCTACGCGACACCGCTCTACTGGGCGGCGCTGATGGCGGTGCTGGTCTTCTCGGTCTGGCTCGGCTGGCTGCCCGGATTCGGCTACGAGACGGTGGGGGCGGGCTATACCGGTCTTGCCCGGGCCTTCGACATCGCCAAGCACCTCGTGCTGCCGGCGCTGACGCTCGGCCTCTTCTTCATGGCGGTCTACATGCGGATGACCCGCGCCTCGATGCTCGAGGTCAGCCAGCTCGATTTCGTCAAGACCGCCAAGGCCAAGGGCCTCTCGGGCCCGGCCATCCGCCGCCGCCACATCCTGCGCAACGCGATCCTGCCGGTGGTGACATTGGCGGGCCTGCAGGCGGGGCAGCTGGTGGGCGGCGCGGTGCTGACCGAGACCGTCTTTGCCTGGCCCGGCATCGGACGGCTGATGTTCGAAAGCCTCGCGGCGCGCGACTACAACACCATCCTCGGCGTCTTCCTGGTTTCGGCGGCGATGGTGATCCTCTTCAACATCGTGACCGACATCGTCTACCGGCTGGTCGATCCGCGCATCGGCGCAAAGGCATGAGGAGGGTCTGAGTCATGTGGAAACGCTTCTCTTCCAACATCGGGGCGATGATCGGCGTGGTGCTGCTGCTGGCGGTCATCGGGATCGCGCTCTTCGCGCCGCTGATCTTTGCGCACACGCCCTGGCAGATGGTGCAGCGGCCGTTTCTGACGCCCTTCAGCATGGACGGTCTGCCGCTCGGCACCGACACGCTGGGCCGCGACGTTGCCTCGCAGCTGGCCTATGGCGCGCGCGTATCGCTGCTGGTTGGCCTTGTCTCGACGCTGGTCGCGCTGCTGATCGGCGTGCCGCTGGGGGCGCTCGCGGGCTTCTATGGCAACTGGGTGGACGAGGGCGCGATGCGCTTCACCGAGTTCTTCCAGACCATTCCCAACTTCGCGCTGGCCATCGTGCTGGTTGCCATCTTCGAGCCGACGCTGGCTTCGATCACCATCGCCATCGCCATCGTCTCCTGGCCGCCGGTGGCGCGCCTGGTGCGGGCCGAGGTCATGTCGGTGCGCAAGCGCGAGTTCGTCGATGCCGCGCGCCTCGCCGGCCTGTCGCGGCCGCGCATCCTGCTGACGCAGGTGCTGCCCAATACCGTCTCGCCGATCATCGTCATGGCCTCGCTGATGGTGGCCACCGCGATCCTGCTGGAAAGCTCGCTGTCGTTCCTCGGCCTCGGCGATCCCAACGCGATGAGCTGGGGCTACATGATCGGGGCTGCGCGCACGGTGATCCGCAGCGCCTGGTGGCTCAGTTTCTTCCCCGGCATCGCCATCGTCATCACGGTGCTGGCGCTGAACCTCATCGGCGAGGGGCTGAACGACGCCCTCAACCCCCACCTGAGCCGGAGGGGCAAGGCATGAGCGCGCTTTCGATCGAACACCTCAGCATCGGGCTGCCGCAGGGCGCCGACCGAGCCTTCGCGGTCGAGGACATCTCCTTTGCCATCGAGAAGGGCGAGATCCTCTGCGTCGTGGGCGAGAGCGGCTCGGGCAAGTCGATGACCGCCAACGCGCTGATGGGGCTGCTGCCGCCGGGCGTGACGGTGAAATCGGGGCGCGCCTTGTTCGAGGCGCGCGACATCCTGCGCCTGCCGGAGGCCGAGAAGCAGGCGCTGCGCGGCGCGCGCATCGCGATGATCTTCCAGGAGCCGATGACCGCGCTCAACCCGCTGATGCGCATCGGCGAGCAGATCGCCGAGGTCTTTGCCGCGCATGACCGCTTTTCCCAACAAGAGCGGCGCGAGAAGGCGCTGAACCTGATCCGCGAGGTCGGGCTGCCGGATCCCGAGAAGATCATCCGCGCCTATCCGTTCCAGCTCTCGGGCGGGCAGCGGCAGCGGGCGATGATCGCCATGGCGCTGGCGCTCGAGCCGAAGCTGCTGATCGCCGACGAGCCGACCACCGCGCTCGACGTGACCACGCAGGCGCAAATCCTGAAGCTGATCCTGGATTTGCGCGACAAGCGCGGCATGGCGGTGATGTTCATCACCCATGACTTCGGCGTGGTGGCCGAGATCGCCGATCAGGTGATCGTCATGCGCGAGGGCAGCGTGGTCGAGCGCGGAAGCGCTGCGTCGGTGCTGACCGACCCACAACACGACTACACCCGCCGCCTTCTGGATGCGATCCCCACCGGCAAGCTGCCGCCCGCCCGTGCGCCGCGCGAGGTGCCGGCGCTGGAGATCAAGGGGCTGCGCAAAGTCTATCGCACCGGTGGCGGCATGTTCCGCCCGGTGCGTGAGGTGCGCGCGGTGGATGACGTCTCGCTCACCGTCGGGCGCGGCGAGGTGCTGGGGCTCGTGGGCGAGTCCGGTTCGGGCAAGTCGACGCTGGGCCGCACCGCGGTGCGGCTGGTGACGCCGGACGGCGGGCAGGTGCTGGTCGGCGGCACCGATCTGGCGGCGCTGTCGGAGGAGGAGCTGCGCAAACAGCGCCACAAGGTGCAGATGGTGTTTCAGGACCCCTATGCCTCGCTCAACCCGCGCCAGCGGATCATGGGAGCACTTACAGACGGGCCGATCACCAAGGGCGTGCCCAAGGCGCAGGCGCAGGCCCGCGCGCGCGAACTTCTGGACATCGTTGGCCTCGGCGCCGAGGCGGCCAGCCGCTTCCCGCATGAATTCTCGGGCGGCCAGCGCCAGCGCATCGGCATCGCCCGCGCGCTCGCCATGGATCCCGAGCTGATCATCTGCGACGAGGCGGTCTCGGCGCTGGACGTGTCGATCCAGGCGCAGGTGCTGGACCTTCTGCGCGATCTGCGCGAGCGTTTCGACTTGTCGATCCTCTTCATCACCCACGACCTGCGGGTGGCGGCGCAGCTCTGCGACAGGATCGCCGTGATGCAGAAGGGCAGGCTGGTGGAGATCGGAACCGTGCACGACATATTCCTGAGGCCCCAACAGGACTACACGCGGCAACTTCTGGCCGCCGTTCCGGGCGCAGACTGGGCGAAGGCAGGCGCCGCATGAGGGGCGTCATCACGACGACCGGCGGCGTCGAACTCTGGCCGCACTTCAGCGGGGTCTTCGCCGAGGATGCGCCCGAGCTCACCGTCATGCAGAGGCAGGATGTTCACGATCCGGCGCAGGTGGATTTCGTCTTCACCTTCATCCCGCCCGACGATCTCTTCGAGGGCATGACCGGGCTCAAGGCGATCTTCTCGGCAGGGGCTGGGACCGACGCGATCATGGCCTGTCCGTCGCGCCCCGCGCATGTGCCGGTCTACCGTGTCGAGGACGCCGACCAGGCGCTGCAAATGGCGGGTTTTGCAGCCTTCCACGTGCTCTGGCATCACCGCGACATGGGCCGCTACGTCGCCCAGCAGGCCAGCGGGGAGTGGGCGCGTAGGGTCATCGGGCTCTCGCCGGCCTACCGCCGCGTGGGGGTTCTGGGGTTCGGCCACATGGGTCGCGCCATTGCCAAGGGATTGATCGGGCTCGGGTATCCGGTGGCGGGCTATTCGCGCCGCGCCCCCGACCCGGCGGAGCCGGGTGTGGAGCATTTCCACGGGGACGGGCTCGATGCCTTCCTCGCCCGAACCGACATCCTGGTGAACGTGCTGCCCCTCACCGAGGCCACACGCGGGCTGATCGACGCGGGCTTCCTGTCGAAGCTGCCGCAGGGCGCGGCGCTGGTGCAGATGGGGCGCGGCGGGCAGGTCGTGGAGGACGACCTGATTGCCCAGCTCGACAGCGGGCACCTCTCGGGGGCCTCGATGGACGTCTTCGAAACCGAGCCTCTGCCGCAGGGTCACCCGCTTTGGACGCACCCTAAGGTGCTCGTCACCCCGCATGTCGCCAGCATCCCCGAACGCCGCTTCGTCGTGCGGGCGATCCGCGAACGACTGTCCTCTCTCTGATTCCGGACCCCTCATCATGACAGACCCCAACGCCCTGACCGCCCGCGAGCTGGCCGCCCGCGTTCGTGCCGGTACGCTCAAGGCCGCCGAGGTGACGCGCGCCACGCTCGACCGGGTGGCGCGGCTGAACCCGGCGATCAACGCCATCGTGCAGGACACCGGCGAGGAGGCAATGCGCGACGCCGAGGCGCTCGATGCCCGCATCGCGGCGGGCGAGGATGGCGGCGCGCTGGCGGGCGTGCCGGTGACGGTCAAGGTGATCGCCGACCAGAAGGGCTACGCGACTACCAACGGCACGACGCTGGCCAAGGACCTCATTGCCAACGAGGACAGCCCCTTCCTGCGCAACATGCGCACGCGGGGGGGCCATCGTCGTCGGGCGCACCAACTGCCCGGCCTTCTCCTACCGCTGGTTCAGTTCCAACAAGCTGCACGGCACCACCAGCAACCCCCACAACTCTGCGCTGACACCCGGTGGCTCTTCGGGCGGGGCAGGGGCGGCGACGGCGGCGGGGCTCGGGCACATCGCCCATGGCACCGACATCGCCGGTTCGATCCGCTACCCGGCCTATGCCTGCGGGGTGCAGGGGCTGCGGCCGACGCCGGGGCGGGTGCCAGCCTTCAACCACTCGGGGCCGGACCGCGCCATCGGCCCGCAGCTCATGGCCGTGGCCGGGCCATTGGCGCGCCGGGTCGATGACCTGCGCCTGGGGCTCGAGGGCATGTCGGGCTATGCGCCCGATGATCCTTGGAGCGCACCGGTGCCGCTCACCGGACCTGCCGTGGCGCCACGTGTGGCGCTGATGAAGCGCCCCGGCGGCATCGACACCGATCCGCGCATCCTCGCCGACCTCGATCGCGCCGCCGAGGTCCTGCGCAAGGCGGGTTGGCACGTCGAGGAGCCAACGCAGGTGCCCGACATCCGCGAGGCGGTGGAACTGCAGATCGACCTCTGGCTTTCGGACGCGCATTCCGACAAGCTGGCGGCGGCGAAGCTCGAGGGTGATCCGGGTGCCATCGCGCTGCTGAGCTTCTACGAGGAGCGGGCGCGGGGCATCGATCTTGCGAAGTTCAGCGAGCTGTTCAGCCGCCGCGCGCGGCTGATCCGGGCGTGGCGGGCCTTCCTTCTCGATTACCCCTTGGTGCTGATGCCGGTCTCGGCCGAGCTGCCCTTCGCCCAAGACGAAGACCTCAACGGTCCTGAGGCCATTGCACGCCTCTGGGAGGCTCAGGTGCCTCAGATTGGCATCCCGCTGCTCGGACTCCCGGCGCTGTCGGTTTGCTCCGGGCTGGAGGTCGGGGTGCCCTCGGGTGTGCAACTGGTTGCACCGCCCTGGCGCGAAGACCTGTGTCTGGAAGCGGGCGAAGTGCTGGAACGCTCCTTCGGACTGCATCCGCCAGCCTGAGAGGTCCCGATGTCGGCGCTCATGCCCATGCACCGAAGAGCCGGCCGTAAGCTGCGGGCGTGAGAGCACCTTCGAACCACCAGGCTCGGGACTTCGTTGACCGGACCATCTCGGTCAAGCGTTTATGGCCGCACGAAACGTGCCGCGGGGATGCGGAGACGTCAGCTTGCCGCCCTGCCGCCCCAAGGTCCGCCACCGAGATCACCCGGGTGCAGGCTTCGGTCCGCAGCACGCCATCATCGGAACCACGCCCCTAGGCACCAGACTCATTCATTTTTCAGAGCCAGAAGATGACGGTTGCGGCTAGGGCAATGGCTGAGGGGAAGGCTTTCGGGCATCGGTCGTAGCGGCTTGCGACGCGGGGCCAGTCCTTGAGCCTGCCGAACATGATCTCGATGCGTTTGTGTCGCTCGTAGCGGCGGCGATCATATCGAAACGTGGTCTTTCGACCCTTCCGGCCCGGGATGCAAACCCTCGATCCCTTGTCTTTCAGCCCTTCTCCGAACCAGTCTGCATCATAGCCACGGTCGCCACGGAGCCATTGTGCTTTTGGCAGGCTGCTCAGCAGGGCCCCGGCGCCGGTGTCGTCGCTGACCCGGCCCGCGCAGTCATGAACAGCCTCAACGGCCGTCCCTCGGCATCGGCGACGGCGTGCCGCTTGGTGTTCATGCCACCCTTGGTCCGTCCGATCAGGCTCAGACCGCCATGCTTGGAGGTCAGCGATAGGAAATATGCCGCGATATCCCGATCTGTCGCGCTGCATCTGCCCGGCCATGCAGCATTTCGATTTGCGGTCGCTCGACGCACTGGGCCCGAGCCGGGTGCTCGCTCCAGAACAGCCGGACGCGTGCCAGGTCGGCTTTCCTCGCTATTTGTCAATGAGAAGGGCGCCCCAAGGGGCGCCCTTCATATCTCTGTTGGTGCCGGGATGCCGGATCTTGATCGGCATTTGGCGCCAACTCGATACGGATTTACAGGAGGCTCAGCCCTCGAGGCTGGCGCGGATGGCGCGGATGTTCTCGCCGTAGGGGGCGGGGTTGTCGACCGAGCCGCCGCGGAAGACGGCGGAACCAGCGACCAGCACATCGGCGCCGGCTTCGACCACCAGCGGGGCGGTCGAGGGGTCGACACCGCCGTCGATCTCGATGTGGATCTCGCGATCGCCGATCATCTCGCGCAGCTTCTTCACCTGCGCGACCTGGCTATGGATGAACTTCTGCCCGCCGAAGCCGGGGTTCACGGTCATCAGGCAGACGAGGTCGCAGAGATCCAGCAGCGGCGCGGCGGCCTCGACCGGTGTGCCGGGGTTGAGCGCAAGGCCTGCCTTTGCGCCGCAAGCGCGGATCGCCTGCAGCGTGCGGTGGGTGTGAGCGCCGGCCTCGAGGTGGGCGGTGATGATGTCGGCGCCGGCCTCGGCGAAGGCCTCGATGTAGGGGTCGACCGGGGCGATCATCAGGTGCACGTCCATCACGGTCGAGATATGCGGGCGGATCGCCTTTACCAGCGGCGGGCCGAAGGTGAGGTTGGGCACGAAGTGGCCATCCATCACGTCGACGTGGATCCAGTCCGCACCCTGCGCCTCGACGGCGCGGATCTCGGCGCCGAAATTGGCGAAATCGGCGGAGAGGATCGACGGGGCGATCTTCACATTGCGGTCGAAGGTCTCGGGCAGGGGCATGGCGGCAGCATCTCCAGTTAAGATGCGCCGCGCCTTATCAGTATCCCGCGCCCCGGTCCACAAGATGCAGCAGGGGCGCGCCCGTGACGCCGCGCCGCAGGTTCTCGGCAATCACCCGCGAGGCCGAGTCGGCGCGGGTCTCGGCGGCGATATGGGGTGTCACGGTCACCTTGGGGTGCGCCCAGAACGGGTGGTCCTGCGGCAACGGCTCGACGCGGAAGACGTCAAGCGTGGCATGGCCGACCTGTCCGGCATCGAGCGCCGCGAGCAGCGCGTCGTCGTCGATCAGCGGGCCGCGGCCGGGGTTGATGATCGCCGCACCAGGGGCGAGCAGGCAACTCTCGCGCGAGGGTGTTCTCGGTCTGCGGGGTGAAGGGCAGCAGCAGAACGACGATCTCGGCCCCGGTGAGCGCTTGGGCCAGCCCCTCAGCGCCCGACAGGCAGCGGATGCCGTCGATCTCGCGCGGGGTGCGGCTCCAGCCGGTCACCGGGAAGCCGATCTGCGCCAGCTGCCGGGCGCAGGCACGTCCCAGCATACCGAGGCCGAGCACGGTGACCGGGCGCTCGCGCGCCAGCGGCGGCGCCTTGTTCAGCCAGACATGGTCGGGATTTATGATATGCGCATCCATGCCAAGGTGATGGCGCAGCGCGTGGCCGGTGACATATTCCACCATGCCCTGCGTCAGCCCCTCGTCATCGACCATGCGGGTGAGCGGAACCGACAGCTTGTCATTGCCGACGATCTTCTCGACCCCGGCCCAGAGGCTGAGCACAGCCTTCAGCCTCGGGAAGCCGGTGAAATCGGTCAGCCCGGAACTGGGGGCGTAGACGATGTACTCGACCTCCTCGGCGGGGATGTCGCGGGAGAGGCGGTAGTCGATCCCGGCGGCGTCCAGCGCCTCGGTGAGCGGCGCGCGGTAGGCGTCCCAGCTGTCCTGCGGGGCGGCGAAGAGGATCGTCGTGGTCATGGGAGTCCTTGCGAAGTCTAGCGTGGCCTGTGGATGTGGGCACTCTGCACGAGGCCGAAGGCGATCATCAACACCAGCATGGCCGAGCCGCCGTAGCTCACCATCGGCAGCGGCACGCCGACCACCGGGGCAAGCCCCATGACCATCGACATGTTGACCGCGAAGTAGAGGAAGAAGGTCAGCCCGATGCCCAGCGTCAAGAGCGAGGAGAAGCGGTCGCGGTTGCGCAGCGCGGCAAAGATGCAGAACAGCAGGATCAGCACGTAAAGCGTCAGCAGCGACATGCCCCCGACGAAGCCGAACTCCTCGGCAAGCGTGTTGAAGATGAAGTCGGTGTGCTTCTCGGGCAGGAAGTTCAGCCGCGACTGGGTGCCCTGCATGAAGCCGCGCCCGGTCCAGCCGCCCGAGCCCATGGCGATCTTGGCCTGGGTGATGTGATAGCCGGCCCCGAGCGGGTCGGTGGAGGGGTCGAGGAAGGTGTCGATGCGGCGGAACTGGTAGTCTTTTAGAAGCTGCCAGTCCGTGCCGCGCGACTCGAAGACGGTGAAGATCGTGCCCACCCCGGCGGCGATCACCACGGCGAAATAGGCCCAGTGCACCCCGGCAAGGAACATGATCAGCCCGCCGCCGATCATCAGCAGCAGCGCCGTGCCGAGGTCGGGCTGGATCAGCGTCAGCCCGGTGGGCAGCAGGATCAGCAGGATCGGCATCAGCACCCAGAGCGGCCGCGAGGTCTTCTTCAGGGGCAGCCAGTCGTAATAGGCGGCCAGCACCATCACCAGTGCGATCTTCATCAGCTCGGAGGGCTGCAGCCGCATGAAGCCGATGTCGATCCAGCGCTGCGCGCCCATGCCGACGGTGCCGAAGAGCTCCACCCCGATAAGCAGGCCAAGCGAGCCCAGGTACGCCAGGACCGACAGGTTGCGCCAGAGCCAGATCGGCACCATGGCGGTGACGAACATCGCCGCCAGCCCGAGCCCGAAGCGCTTCATCTGCGGCTCGGCCCATGTGTCGAGCCTGCCGCCGGCCACCGAATAGAGCATCAGGAAGCCGACGCTGGCCACTGCGGTCAGCAGGATCACCAGCGGCCAGTTGATGTAGAGCACCTTGCGCCAGCCCGTGGGCGTGGTCTTGACCGTGTATTCGAGATAGCTCACGCGCGCCCCCGTGCCTGTTCCGCCCGCTCGAGGCGTTCACGGTCAAGCCGCTCCTGCTGCTCGCGGATCTTCTCGTGGTCGGACGAGGGGTAGGCGTCGAGCGGCGGGGTGCCGCCGTAGAGCGCCTGCAGCGCCACGTCGCGGGCGATGGGGGCCGCGGCCGAGGAGCCGCCGCCGCCGTGTTCGACCACGATCGAGACCGCGATCTTCGGCGCGGCGATGGGGCCGTAGGCGACGAAGAGCGCGTGGTCGCGCTCCTCCCAGGGCACTTCGTCGTTGGCGACGACCCGGTTACGCACCTGGCTGGTGCCGGACTTGCCGGCCAGCTCGTAGCCCGCAGAGACCACGCGTGAGCGGTAGCCGGTGCCGCGGTTGCTGTTCATCACCGCCGACATGCCCTTGCGCACGTAACGCAGGTGGTTGGGGTTGATATCGAGCTCCTCGCCGCCGACAATCTCGGTCTCGACGCCGTCGATGGTCTTGATCAGCCGCGGATGGATGGCGCGCCCGCTGGCAAGGCGGGCGGTCATGATCGCCTGCTGCAGCGGCGAGGCCAGCACGAAGCCCTGGCCGATCGAGGCGTTCACAGTGTCGCCCAGCAGCCAGCCCTTGCCGCGCTCGCGCTGTTTCCACTCCTTGCTCGGCATGATGCCCGAGGTCACCGCCGACATCGGCACGTCCGGCGGCACGCCGAGGCCGAGCCGGTGACCCATGTCGGCCATCTTGTCGATGCCGACCTTCAGCGCCACGTCGTAGAAGAACACGTCGCAGCTCTGCTGCAGGGCCTGCTCCAGCGTCAGGTGACCGTGGCCGGTGCGCTTCCAGCAGTGGAAGCGGCGCGAGCCGACCTCCATGTGGCCGGGGCACCAGACGGTATCGTCGGGCGAGAGGATCCCGGCCTCGAGCGCGGCGAGCGCGGTAACCATCTTGAAGGTCGAACCCGG
This sequence comes from Alloyangia mangrovi, assembly GCF_002300555.2. Taxonomy (GTDB): domain Bacteria; phylum Pseudomonadota; class Alphaproteobacteria; order Rhodobacterales; family Rhodobacteraceae; genus Salipiger; species Salipiger mangrovi. The sequence goes on from NZ_NTHN02000010.1 coordinate 27,580, forward strand.
CGGGTAGGCGTCCTGCACGGTCTTCGAGGCGAGCGGGCGGTGGTTGTTGTCGCGCAGGATCGCGTAGTCGGCGACCGAGATTCCGCGCACGAACTTGTTGGGATCGAAGGAGGGGGCCGAGGCAATGGCCAGCAGATCGCCCTTCTCCACGTCCATGATCACGCAGGAGGCGGATTCATGGCCGAGCCGTGCCTGTACGTAATCCTGCAGGTCGGCGTCGATGGTCAGTTGGATGTCGGCGCCATTGTCGCCCTCGCGGCGGTCGAGCTCGCGCATGACCCGGCCCACGGCGTTGACCTCGACGCGCTTGGCGCCGGCCTTGCCGCGCAGCTGTTCCTCGTATTTGGCCTCGACGCCGACTTTGCCAATCTGGAAGCGCGGGATGCGCAGCACCGGCTCGGGATCCTCGTAGCGGGCAAGGTCGCGCTCGGATACGGGGCCGACGTAACCCACCACATGCGCAAAGTTGCCGTGCTGCGGGTAGAAGCGTGACAGGCCGACCTCGGGGGTGACGCCGGGCAGGGCAGGGGCGTTGACGGCGACGCGGCTGATCGACTCCCAGCTCACCCGGTCGGCGATGGTGATCGGCAGGAAGGGGGCGGAGCGCCGCATCTCGGCCAGCGCGCGGTTCAGCTCGTCCTCGTCCAGCTCGACCAGCGCCGAGAGCTTGGAGATCACGTCCTCGACGTCGCCCGCATCCTCGCGCACGATGGTGATGCGGTAGGTCGGCGTGTTCTCGGCGATGATCTTGCCCTTGCGGTCGAAGATGCGCCCGCGACTCGGCGGGATCAGCCGCATGTTGATGCGGTTCTCCTCGGCCAGCAGGCGGAACTCGTCGGCTTGGTCGACCTGCATGTGGTGCATGCGCAGCCCCAGCATCCCGGCAAAGCCGAGCTGCGCGCCGCCCAGCAGCAGGGCGCGGCGCGAGATGCGGCGCCAGCTGTCGGAGCTCTCCTTGGGGGTGCGTCTCACATCGGTCTCCCGGCATGGTCGAAATCGCCCGGCGCCATCCGGCGCACGCCGAACAGCCCCTGCGACAGCAGGACCACCAGAGGATAGCAGATCACGGTGGTGGCGTATCGCATGAGCGCTAGGAAAGAGGTTCCCTCGGGCACGATCAAGAGCCCCAGCACCAGCCGGAACAGGATCGTGATCACCGCCAGCACTACGGCGACGGTGATCCATTCCATCAGGAAGGTCTGTTCGCGCCGCGGCCCGTCACGGTTCTTCAGCGACTCGGTGGCCATCAGCACCAGCACCGCCCAGAGCCCCGGCGGGCGCTGGAACAGCAGGTCGGCCAGCAGCATGACCCCGGCCACCAGCAGCGCCGGCACGTAGTCAGGCCGGCGCAGCGCCCAGGCGAAGCACATGGCGGTCAGCACGTCAGGTCCCGCGTAGGCGGAAGGCATCAGGTCGAGCGGCAGCAGGTGGAAGAAGATCAGCGCGAAGGTCAGGGCGACGAAAATGGTGCGCATCATCCAGACCTTGGCCGGGCGGCTGCTCTCAGCCATTGCCGGCCTCCGACCCGGACCCGGGCTCCGCATCGCTGAGCGGTGGCACGGTGGGATCGGTCACCGCCTCGGGCTGGGGCGCCTCGGGCGGTGTCTCGGGCAGGATGAGCCCCGAGGGGGTGCTGACCCGCCGCGCGCCGTGGTCGCGCAGCACGCGCAGGAACTCAAGCCGCTCGTAGTCGGCGGCAAGGCGCACGCGCAGTCGCCCGCCCGGATCCTGCGCCACCTGGCCGATCAGCAGACCCGGCGGGAAGACCTCGCCGTCACCCGAGGTTACGATACGGTCGCCGGGCTTCACCAGGTCGGGGTTCTCGAGGAAATCGATCGGCGGGTTGGCCGAGTTGTCGCCGACCACCATGGCGCGCTGGCCAGAGGGCTGGATGGTCGCCGGGATGCGACTGCTGGCGTCGGTCAGCAGGATGACCCGAGCGGTGTTGTTGCCCACCCCCGAGATGCGCCCGACAAGACCGATACCGTCCATCGTGGCCCAGCCGTCGACGATCCCGTCGCGGCTGCCGACGTTGATCAGCACCGACTGGCGGAAGGGCGAGCCGCTGTCCGCCAGCACCACGCCGGTGATATAGGTCAGCCGCGGGTCGAGCTGCACGTTGTTCAGGTCGCGCAGCTTGGCGTTTTCCTGCTCGAGCTGCAGCGCGGCTTCCTTCCAGGCGGTCATCCGGCGCAGCTCGCGGCGCAGCTCCTGGTTCTGTTCGTGGATGCGCTGGTAGGACTGAAAATCGCGCAGGATCGTGACCGCGCCGGTCACCGGCGCCATGGCCCAGTCGAACCCGGGCATAATGGTGTCGATCACCTGTGCCCGGAACCGCTCGACGCGCGGGCTGTCGATGCGCCAGAGGACGAAGAGCCCGGTGAGACACAGGATCAGCACCGCCAGAAGCAGGCGCTTCAGCGGGGCGGAATAGTCTTCGCTGTTGGTGCCGTGTTTCGCCATCGGGTCTCTGCGGGTGGCCTCTGCGTCACGTGTGCCTCAGGGGCGGTGCAGGGCGGGTGCGGCCTTGGCCCTGCACCCGCCCCGGACTATGCCGCAGCCGGGACGATCCCGAAAGGGATCAGCTGTCGTAATCGATCGCGTGCTGCAGCTGCTTTTCGTATTCCAGCGCCTTGCCGGTGCCGAGCGCCACGCAGTTGAGGCTCTCCTCGGCGATCGATACGGCCAGACCGGTCTGCTCGCGCAGCGCCAGGTCGAGGTCGCCCAGCAGCGCGCCGCCGCCGGTCAGCATGACGCCGCGGTCGACGATGTCGGCCGCCAGGTCCGGCGGGGTGGCCTCGAGTGCGGACATCACCGCCTCGCAGATCGCCTGCACCGGCTCGGACAGCGCCTCGGCCACCTGGGCCTGGGAAATCTCGGTTTCCTTCGGCACGCCGTTCAGCAGGTCGCGGCCACGGATCTGCATCGAGCTGCCACGCCCGTCGTCGGGCATCCGCGCGGTGCCGATCGAGGTCTTGATACGCTCGGCCGTGGCTTCACCCACCAACAGGTTCTGCTGGCGGCGCAGGTAGTTGACGATGGCCTCGTCCATGCGGTCGCCGCCGACGCGGATCGAGCGCGCGTAGACGATGTCACCCAGCGAGAGTACCGCCACCTCGGTGGTGCCGCCGCCGATGTCGACGACCATGTTGCCGGTCGGATCGGTGATCGGCATGCCGGCGCCGATGGCCGCGGCGATGGGCTCGGCGATGAGGCCGGCCTTGCGTGCGCCGGCGCTCAGCACCGACTGGCGGATCGCCCGCTTCTCAACCGGCGTGGCGCCATGCGGCACGCAGACGATGATCTTCGGCTTCGAGAAGGTCGAGCGCTTGTGCACCTTGCGGATGAAATGCTTGATCATCTCTTCCGCGGTGTCGAAGTCCGCGATGACGCCCTCGCGCATCGGCCGGATGGCTTCGATCGAGCCGGGGGTGCGCCCCAGCATGAGCTTTGCATCCTCGCCGACGGCCAGCACCTTCTTGACGCCGTCCTTGACGTGATAGGCCACAACCGACGGTTCGGACAGAATGATTCCGCGACCTTTCACGTAGACCAGCGTGTTCGCCGTGCCGAGGTCGATGGCCATGTCCGCCGAAAAGGCGCCCATGAGTCTGTCCAGTCCAAACATTAAGTGTCCCGCCCCAGAAATACGCGTTTTGGCCCTCGACTCCCCTCGAGTGAAGGCTCGGGTGTTATAGGGTCGGACGGCGCGGCAAAAAAAGCCCCCAGCCTGCGCAAATGCGCGTGAAATCGCGTGTGGGGTCTTGCTGCCGCACATCCGGCGGACTTTGGCCCGCCGACTCGGCGCTGAACCTCGTCGCACATCCCTCGGCATTTGCTTGCGAAAGGGGCGCGGCGGAAAGTCGCGCCCCGTGCGCCGCGCGGTACGGCGTGGCGGGCCGCGTCGTGGCGTCACCCGGTGGCGGCGACAGCCTATTATTCGGGCAGTGCCCCGGTGAGCACGTAACGCAGCGTGGCCACCACTTCCTCGGGCTCGCGGGTGACCGCCAGAGCCGCGGCGTCGACCTCTTTCAGGGCGTGGTCGTGCTCGGGGCGCTGCAGGATGATCAGCGACTTGCCGAGCGCGGCGGCATAGCCCGCGTCGAAGGCGGCGTTCCACTGCTTGTACTGCTCGCCGAAGCGCACCACGACCACGTCGGCATCGGCGATCGCCTTGCGGGTGCGGATGGCGTTCATCTTGGCGCCCTTGTGATCGTGCCAGAACTTGCTGTCCTCGGCGCCCAGGATCGCGACGCCGCAATCATCGCTGGCGGCGTGGTCGGTCACCGGCGCGCTGAAGGTCACGTCGAGCCCCTGTGCCCCCTTGATGATGCGCTCGCGCCAATCGGTGTGAATCTCTCCCGAGAGATAGACGTTCAGTCCCATGCGGTGTCCCTTCCGTGTCCTTGCGTGCCGGGGAACCTATGCGCTGGCCGGCGCGTGACAACCGCAAAGACGTGGCGCAGCGTTCAGAACTCGTGCCGGTAGGAGATGCCGAGCTTCTGCTCCTCGCCGAAATCATTGTCGATGTAGGAGCCGAAGAGCGCCACCGTGTCGTTCTGCGTCAGGTGGTAGGAGAGGCCACCGCCGAGCGAGACGCCTTGGAAGTCATCCGACCCCCGCGTGTAGATGCCGCCGGTCAGGAAGGTGAACTTCTCGGTGATCGGGCGGATCGCGAACATGCCGAGATAGCCGCTGTTGTTGGTGACCTCGAGGTTGACGGTCTCGTGCAGCTCGAGGCTGGTGACGGCGACTTCGCCTTCGCTGTAGGTGTAGCCGAAGGGCGTGAAGAGCTGCCACTTGCCGGTCTTCAGCCCCATCGCGGTCAGCGGGACGAAGCCGCCGAGCGAGTAGTGGGTCTGCACCGAGCCGTTGTCGAACTCGTTCTTGCCGGCGGTGAAAGTCAGGATACCGAAGGAGAAGAGGTAGGAGGCGCCGAGCGACCATTGCCCGCTTTCCGAGACACGGGCGTTGACCTTGGTGACGGGGCCGAAGGCGAGCGAGCCGGAGACGGAGAACTCGTCGGAATAGGACAGGCCTGCCTTGGTGGCGATCTTGGTGGGGTCCTCGGCGGCCTTCTCCTGCTGCGCGGCCATCGGGGTCGCGAGAAGCGTGGCCAGGGTGATGCCGGCGCACAGCCCCGCCGCGCGCGATCGGGGGAAGGGAAGTCTGGAAACGCGTCTCGTCACGGCAATGCCCCTGTGAAATGAATTTAGAAAGAAAGGTCTGTGTGTCCGTCCGTTCTGGCGCGGCAGCAATTGGCTTGGCTCATACTAAAGCGGCAAGGCCAAACAGCAAGCGTCCGCGGCGGCAAAGCGGAACCCTGCCCGCCGGAGGCCGCAAAAAGGGCGCGCCGGCCTAGCGGCGCGCCCAATTGGGGGCGGTTTTTGCCCCGATCTTTCCGGTCACGGCTACCGCTGCCGTCAGCCGTCGATGCGGATCCTGGCGTTGGCGGGATCGTAGGGGCTGTCCTCGGTCACCTCGGCATCCCAGAGCTTGCCCTGCATGCGAACCTGCAGCCTGGTTCCGGCCACGGCCAGCTCGGGCTTGACGTAACCCATGCCGATCGACTTGCCGAAGGCCACCGAATAGCCGCCCGAGGTCAGCCGCCCGACGCGGGTCTCGCCATCATAAAGCGCCTCGCGGCCCCAGGGGTCGGCATCTTCGGGTCCGTCGATAAGCACCGTGACGCATTTCGAGCGCACGCCCGTGGCCTCCATCGCCGTCTTGCCGGCGAACTCCTTGCCGAGGTCGATGAAGCGCGGCAGGTCGGCCTCCATCGGCGTCGCGTCACGGCCCAGCTCGTGGCCATAGGCGCGGTAGCTCTTCTCCTGGCGCAGCCAGTTCTGCGCGCGGGCGCCGACCGGCTTGAGGCCGTGCTTCTCGCCCGCCTTCATTAGCTGGTCCCAAAGGTAGAGGCCCATCTCGACCGGCACGTGCAGCTCCCAGCCGAGCTCGCCGGTATAGGCGACGCGGATGGCGCGCACCGGGCACATGCCAAGCTCGATGTTGCGCATCGACAGCCAGGGGAAGCGCTTGTTCGACAGAACGGTTTCCGGCTCGGCATCGCGCACCAGCTCGTTGAGCAGGTCGCGCGACTTCGGCCCGGCCACCGCGTAGACCGCCCATTGCGTTGTCACGTCCTGGACGTGGAAATACCCCTGATCGAAGCCGAAATCCTCGGCCGCCTTGAGCAGGAAGTCCTCGTCGTAGGCGTGCAGCGCGCCGGCGCTGACAAGGTAGTACTCGTCCTCGGCGAGGCGCACGATGGTGTACTCGGTGCGGGTCGTGCCCTTGACCGACAGCGCGTAGGTCAGGTTGATCCGCCCCACCTTGGGCAGCTTGTTGCAGGTCAGGTGATCGAGGAAGGCGGTGGCGCCGGGTCCCTTGACCACATGCTTGGCAAAGGCGCTTGCGTCGATGATGCCGACCCCCTCGCGGATCGCCTTGGCCTCTTCCATGGCGTATTGCCACCAGCCGCCGCGGCGGAAGCTGCGGGCGTCATGGTCGAAATTGTCCTCGGCATCCAGCGGGCCGTAGTAGTTCGGGCGCTCCCAGCCGTTGACGCAACCGAATTGCGCGCCGAGCGCCTTCTGCCGCTCAAAAGCGGGGGCGGTGCGCAGCGGGCGTGCCGCCGGGCGTTCCTCGTCCGGGTGGTGCAGGATGAAGACGTGCTCATAGGCTTCCTCGTTCTTGGCGACCGCGTAATCGGTGGTCATCCAGTCCTGCCCGAAGCGCTTGGGATCGAGGCTGCCCATGTCGATCTCGGCCTCGCCCTCGGTCATCAGCTGGGCCAGGTAGTAGCCCGCGCCGCCCGCCGCGGTGATGCCGAAGGAGAAGCCCTCGGCCAGCCACATGTTGCGCAGGCCCGGCGCCGGACCGAGCAGCGGGTTGCCGTCGGGCGTATAGCAGATCGGGCCGTTGAAGTCGTCCTTGAGGCCCACGGTCTCGGAGGTCGGCAGGCGGTGGATCATCGACATGTACTCTTCCTCGATACGCTCGAGGTCGAGCGGGAAGAGGTCGGCGCGGAAGCTGTCGGGCACGCCGTACTGGAAGCGGGCCGGGGCGCCGCGCTCATAGGGGCCGAGGATCCAGCCGCCGCGCTCCTCGCGCACGTACCACTTGGCATCGGCGTCGCGCAGCACCGGGTGCTCGGGGTTGCCGGCTTTGCGGTATTCGACCAGCGCGGGGTCGGGCTCGGTGACGATGAATTGGTGCTCGACGGGGATGGCCGGGGTCTTGAGTCCCAGCAACTTGGCGGTGCGCTGGGCGTGGTTGCCGGTGGCGGTGACCACGTGCTCGGCCTTGATCACCACGGTCTCGTCGGTCGAGACGAGGTTGCCGCCCTTCTCGGCGGTCTTGGTGACGGTGACCTCCCAGTGGTCGCCCTTCCATTCGTAGCCGTCGACCTGCCACTTGCGCTCGATCATCACGCCGCGCTGACGGGCGCCCTTGGCCATCGCCATGGTGACATCGGCGGGGTTGATGTAGCCGTCCGTCGGATGGAAGAGCGCGCCGATCAGCCCGTCGGTATTGACCAGCGGCCAGCGCTCCTTGATCTGCGCCGGGGTGAGGAATTCATGCGGGACATCGCAGGTCTGGGCGGTGGTGGAATAGAGCAGGTACTCGTCCATCCGCGCCTGGCTCTGCGCCATGCGCAGGTTGCCGACTACCGAGAAACCGGCGTTCAGCCCGGTCTCTTCTTCGAGCGTCTTGTAGAACTTGATCGAGTAGTCATGGATATGCGTCGTCGCATAGCTCATGTTGAAATAGGGCAGCAGTCCGGCCGCGTGCCAGGTCGAGCCAGAGGTCAGCTCGTCCCGCTCCAGCAGCATCACGTCCGACCAGCCGCGCGGCAAGGTGGTAGGCGATCGAGGTTCCAACGGCACCGCCGCCGACCACCAGGGCTTTCACGTCTGTCTTCATCTATCCGCATCTCCCGCAGGCAATTGCCCGATGCATAGCGGGCGATGCTGCAGCGCCGAAGGATCGCCCCGACTTTCCATCGCTGGAAAGCGACATGCAGGGGCCTGCGTGCCTTTCGCCGCGGCAGGCGCGCGGATTTTGCCCGGAAAACCGCGATTTCGCCTCCTGAGACGTGCGAAAATTTTCATCATTTCCCGCCAGTGAGCGATGCCGGGACAGGGCTCCGGGGGCAAAGGGGACAGCCGGTTGCGCCACGCGCCCGGGCCCCGACGCACAAAAAATGAGGGATCGCTGCCTCCGGCTCAGCCACAGCGCGGAATGTCCCCCGGTTTTCCGTGGCGTCACCACGCCAAACGTGCCACCTCTGGGCCCGCAAACGACAGTAAGACCCGCGTGGCGGGCCAAAGGACCCAGAGACATGCTTCAGGAATTCAAGGACTTCATCGCCAAGGGCAACGTCATGGACATGGCGGTGGGCATCATCGTCGGCGCCGCCTTCACCGCCATCGTCACCTCGCTCGTGGGAGACATCATCAACCCGATCATCGCGCTTTTCACCGGTGGCATCGACTTCTCGGGCTGGTTCTACGCGCTCGATGGCGGCGACTACCCCTCGCTGTCCGCGGCCAAGGACGCCGGGGCGCCGGTCTTCGCCATCGGCAGTTTCCTCATGGCGGTGATCAACTTCTTCATCATCGCCTTCGTGGTCTTCATGCTGGTCAAGATGGTCAACAGGATTCGCTCTGCGGCGGAAAAGCCCGACGAGGTGGCCCCCGAAGTGAAGACCGGCCCGTCGCAGCTCGACATACTGATCGAGATCCGCGACGCGCTGAAGAAGTGAGCTGACTTGCGCATTCTGCAGTCCCGCCATGCAGGCCCGGAACCCGATGCGGGTTCCGGGTTGCGAGCCTCTGACGACATCGCTAAGTCGCCCGGACCCCTCCGGAGAACCAGAATGACACGCAGCGTGAAAATCGCCATCGGCAGCGTATTCGTCGGCATTCTCGTGCTGGCGATCAAGACCCTCGCCTGGTGGCTGACCGGCTCGGTCGCGCTGATGTCGGATGCGCTGGAGAGCATCGTCAACGTCGCCACGGCGCTGGCGGCGCTGCTGGCGATTCACATTGCCGCACAGCCGGCGGATGCGGAGCACCCCTTTGGCCATCACAAGGCCGAGTATTTCAGCGCCGTGCTCGAGGGCGTGCTGATCGTCGTCGCCGCGGTGCTGATCCTGCGCGAGGCCTGGGGGGGCCTGGCAGCAGCCCGAGGCGATCGAGCAGGTCGGGCTCGGCCTGATCATCAACCTCTCGGCGGGGGTGCTCAACGCGCTCTGGTGCTACGTGCTGCTGCGCGAGGGGCGCAAGCTCAACTCTCCGGCGCTGGTGGCGGACGGCAAGCACCTTCTGACCGACGTCTTCTCCTCGGCCGGGGTGGCCGTGGGCGTCGGCGCGGCGGTGCTGACCGGCTGGCTCTGGCTCGACGCGGCCCTGGCGGCGCTGGTGGCAGTCAACATCCTTTGGTCCGGCTGGCAGGTGATCCGCGGCTCGGTCGGCGGGCTGATGGACGCGGCGGTGCCCGAAGCGGAGCTGGCGGAAATGCGCGCGGTGATCTCGGCCAATGCCGAGGGCGCGGTCGAGGCGCATGACCTGCGCTCGCGCCGGGCTGGGCAGGCGGTCTTCCTCGAGTTCCACCTGGTGGTGCCGGGCGAGATGTCCGTCGATGCCGCGCATGAGATCTGCGATCGCATCGAGCATGCGCTGCAGGAGAGGATCGACGGCTGCCGGGTGACGATCCACGTCGAGCCCGAGCACAAGGCGAAGCATTCGGGGATCGTGGTGCTCTGACGACCAAGGAAGAGGGGGCTCTGCCCCCAGCTGCCTGCGGCAGCTTCCCCCGGGATATTTGAGCCTAGAAGAAAGGGCGGGCGCTTCTGGCGGCCCGCCCTTCTTATGGTCGCGATGCGGAGCCGGTCAGGCGGCGAGGGCCTTCTCGATGCTTTCGAGCGGCAGGTTCAGCGCGCGGGCGACGGCGGCATTGGTGATCTGCCCGTCATGCACGTTGAGCCCGGCCTGCAGGTGCGGGTCCTCGGCGCAGGCGACGCGCCAGCCCTTGCCGGCCAGCGCCAGCAGGAAGGGCAGGGTGGCATTGCCGAGCGCCAGCGTCGAGCTGCGCGGCACCGCGCCGGGCATGTTGGCGACGCAATAGTGCTGGATGCCGTCCACCGTGTAGACCGGGTCCTGGTGGGTGGTCGGCTTAGAGGTCTCGAAGCAGCCGCCCTGGTCGATCGCCACGTCCACCAGCACCGCACCGGGCTTCATGGTAGAGAGCTGCGCGCGGCTGACCAGCTTGGGCGCGGCGGCGCCGGGGATCAGCACCGCGCCGATCACCATGTCGGCCTCGGCCAGCAGCTCGGCCACGGCGCCCTCGGTCGAGTAGCGGTTCTTGAACAGGCTGCCGAAGGTCTCGTCGAGCTGGCGCAGGCGGGGCAGCGAGCGGTCGAGCACGGTGACATCCGCGCCCATCCCGGCGGCGATGCGCGCCGCGTGGGTGCCGACGACGCCGCCGCCCAGAACCACCACGTTGGCGGGGCCCACGCCGGGCACGCCGCCCATCAGCACACCGCGGCCGCCATTGGCCTTCTGCAGCGACCAGGCACCCATCTGCGGCGCGAGGCGGCCCGCCACCTCGGACATCGGCGCCAGCAGCGGCAGCCCGCCGCGCGCGTCGGTCACCGTCTCGTAGGCGATGCAGGTCGCGCCCGACTCCAGCAGGTCCCGCGTCTGTTCGGGATCGGGGGCGAGGTGCAGGTAGGTGAAGAGAAGCTGGCCGCGTTTCAGCTGCTTGCGCTCGCCGGCCTGTGGCTCCTTCACCTTGACGATCATCTCGGCCTCGGCCCAGATTTCCTCGGCGGTGGTCGCGATGCGTGCGCCAGCGGCGGCGTAATCCTCGTCGGAGAAGCCGGCGCCGAGCCCCGCGCCCTGCTGCACGATCACCTCGTGGCCATGGCTGGCCGCCTCGCGCGCCGCGTTGGGCGTGAGGCCGACGCGATATTCCTGCGGCTTGATCTCTGTCGGGCAACCGATTTTCATGATAACTCCTCCTCCTGGCCCATTCGGGCGTCTTTTGATGCCCTCAGGATGCGCCCGCCCGCGTGCAATTTCCTTGCTGAAGTGTCCCGTCCAAAGCGCTATTGGGGGGAGAATCTTCGACCAAACCGCCAAGTTTTCGAAAGACCACGCATGCAACTCGACGATACCGACCGACGCATCCTGCGCGCGCTGCAGAAGCAGGGGCGCATGTCCAACGCGGAGCTGTCGGAAAAGGTGAACCTCTCTGCCTCGGCCTGCCACCGGCGGGTGCAGCGGCTGGAGGCCGAGGGCTACGTGAAGGACTACGTGGCGCTGCTCAATGCCCGCAAGCTGGGGCTGGCGAGCACGGTCTTCGTCGAGATCCGGCTCAGCGCCCAGGCCGACGAGGTGCTCGATGCCTTCGAGAAGGCGGTGGCACGCGTGCCGGCGGTGCTGGAGTGCCACCTGATGGCGGGGACGGCGGATTACATCCTCAAGGTCGTCGCCGAGGACACCGAGGATTTCGCCCGCATCCACCGCCAGTATCTCACCCGCCTGCCGGGCGTGGCGCAGATGCAGTCGAGTTTCGCCCTGCGCACCGTCTTCAAGACCACCGCCCTGCCGCTCTGAACGGACCGCGCCGCCATGACGTCTTGCGGTGCCGCCACGCCCTGACCTACCTTCGGTCAAAGCGAGGAGCCGGGAGGGAAAATGGCGTTCGATCATGTGATTGTGGGCGCGGGCAGCGCCGGGTGCGTGCTCGCCAAGCGGCTCGCCGAGGGCGGGCGGCGGGTGCTGCTGCTCGAGGCGGGCGGGCGCGACAATTACCATTGGATCCACATTCCGATGGGCTACCTCTACTGCATCGGCAACCCGCGCACCGACTGGTGCTACCGTACCGCCGAGGAGCCGGGGCTGAACGGCCGCGCGCTGCTCTACCCGCGCGGCAAGGTGCTGGGGGGGCTGCTCGTCGATCAACGGCATGCTCTACCTGCGCGGGCAGGCGGCGGATTACGACGGCTGGCGGCAGATGGGGCTGTCCGGCTGGGGCTGGGACGAGGTGCTGCCCTTCTTCAAGAAGTCCGAGGATTATGTCGACGGCCCCTCCGAGGCGCATGGCGCGGGCGGCGAATGGCGCGTCGAGAACCAGCGGCTGCACTGGGAGATCCTCGACGACTGGATGAAGGCCGCCGAAGCGGAGGGCATCCCGCGGGTCGATGACTTCAACACCGGCGACAACGAGGGGGTGAGCTACTTCCGCGTCAATCAGCGGAACGGCTGGCGCATGAACACCGCCAAGGCCTTTTTGCGCACCACCCGCACGGACCGGCTGAAAGTCGAGACAGGGGCCCATGTCACCCGGTTGCTGATCGAGGGGCGCCGGGTGGTCGGTGTCGAATACGAGCAGGGCGGCCAGCGCCACCAGGTGCGGCCCGAGGGCGAGGTGATCCTCTCGGCCGGGGCGGTGAACTCGCCGCATCTGCTGCAGCTCTCGGGGGTGGGCCCGGCCGAGCACCTGCGGGAGCACGGCATCGACGTGCTGCTGGATGCGCCCGAGGTCGGCGGCAACCTGCAGGACCATCTGCAGCTGCGCTGCGCCTGGCGGCTGACCGGTGCCAAGACGCTGAACACGCTGGCCAGCACGCTTTTCGGCAAGGGCAGGATCGGGCTCGACTACGTGCTGCGGCGGCGCGGGCCGATGTCCATGGCGCCCTCGCAGCTCGGCGCCTTCTCGCGCTCGCGCGAGGGGCTTGCGACGGCGGACCTCGAGTACCACGTTCAGCCGCTCTCGCTGGAGGCCTTCGGCCAGCCGCTGCACAACTTTCCTGCGATGACCGCCAGCGTCTGCAACCTGCGCCCCGAGAGCCGGGGCACGGTGCGGCTCGCTTCCGGCGACAGCCGGGCCGCGCCGGTGATCGCGCCTAATTACCTCTCGACCGCGGGAGACCGGCGGGTCGCCGCCGATGCGATCCGGCAGGTGCGCCGGATCATGGGGCAGGCGGCCATGGCGCGCTACGCGCCCGAGGAACTGAAACCCGGCCTTCAGTTCGAGACCGAGGAGGAGTTGCACCGCGCCGCAGGCGAGGTGGGCACGACGATCTTCCACCCGGTGGGCACGGTGCGCATGGGTGCCGAGGAGGGCGCGCCGCTCGACCCGCAATTGCGCTTCCGCGGGCTGGACGGGCTGCGCGTGGTCGATGCCAGCGTCATGCCGCGGATCCCCTCGGGCAACACCAATGCGCCGACGATCATGATCGCCGAGAAGGCGGCTGACATGATCCTGCGATGATCCTGCACGGGCGCGCCGGAACCGTGCTATGCTCGGCGGTGTTCGAGACTCAAGACTTTGCCCGAAGCATTTGGAGACAGCCGATGAAAGCCATTACGCCGATCGCCGCCGCGGTCCTTTCCCTCAGCCTTGCCGCCCCGGCGCTCGCCGGGGACTTCACCGTCTACGAGGGCGTGCCCGCCGACCGCAGCAGGGACGAGGGCCGTTATTTCTCGCAGCTCGACCTCGACCGCAACGGCGTGCTGACCTGGTCCGAGCTGGTCGCGGCCTATGGCGATGCGGCCTTCGACGCGATCATGGCCTTTGACGGCAATGCCGACCGCATGGTCACGCGCAACGAGATGCGCGCCTACGATGATCTCGGCACCGGCGGACCGGCCGGACTGCTGCACGAGCGCGTGCGCGGCTGATCGTGACGGAGACCGGGGCACCGGACGGTGGCGCCGGACCGGTGCGCAGGAGGGGGCTCTGCCCCCTCGGCGCTGCGCGCCTCACCCCCGGGATATTTGGACCTAGAAGAAAGGCGCCCCCCTTCTTCTAGGTCCAAATATTCCCGCCGGAGGCAGGCCCGCAGGGCCTTCTAGTCCTGCTTGGGATGGTCGTCGTATTTGCCCGAGAGGATGCGCTGCGCGTCGCCCTCGGGATCTTCATATTGGCGGCTCTTCACCGTAAAGACGAAGAAGCCGAGCCCGAGCCCGCCGAGGATCAGCGAGATCGGGATGAGGTAGGCGAGGATGTTCATCTTGTTCCCTTGAGGCGCAGCGCGTTCAGCGAGACGGTGATCGACGAGGCCGACATGGCAAGCGCCGCAATGAGCGGCGAGCAGAGCCCGACCACGGCCAGCGGCACGGCGATCACGTTGTACCAGGTGGCGATGGCGAAGTTCTGGCGGATGCGCTTCGTGGCGGTCGTGGCAACCGACAGCGCTCCGGGGATCGGCGCGAGCGAGCGACCGAGCAGCACGATGTCCGAGGCGACCCGTGCCGCATCCAGCGCCGACGCGGGGGAAATCGACACGTGCGCGCCGGCCAGCGCCGCCGTGTCGTTGAGCCCGTCGCCGACCATCAGCACGTGTCGGCCCGCGTCCGAGAGCGCCTTGATCCGTGCTGCCTTGTCCTGCGGCAGCGCCTCGGCGACCCACTGCGGGATCTGCAGGCGCGTCGCCAACGCCTCGACCGCGGCCACACTGTCGCCGGAGATCAGGATCACCTGCCTGCCCATATCGCGCAGCGCGGCGACGGCGTCCTCGGCGCCGTCCCGCAGGCTGTCCTCGAAGGTGAAGGCCTGTGCCGGGCCGTGGCCCACGCGAAGCCAAGCCGAGGTGGTGGCGCTCTGCCCACCGCCGGTCCAGGCGGCGCGGCCGAGCCGCACGGGCGCGTCACGCCAGACCCCTTCCGTGCCATGGCCGGGAACTTCGGTGATGCCGGTGACCTCGGCGGGGGCAATGCCGGCGGCGCGCAGCGCGGCGGTCAGCGAGACAGAGAGCGGGTGGGCCGAGCCCTCGGCGAGGGCGAGGGCGATCTCTAGGTCGTGCCGGGTGAACGCATCGCAGTTTGTCAGCGTCGGCGTGCCCGCGGTCAGCGTGCCGGTCTTGTCGAAGACCACCGTGTCGACCTCGGCCAGCCGCTCGAGCGCGGTGCCGTCCTTGATCAGCAGTCCCTGCTTGAAGAGCTTGCCCGAGGCTGCGGTGGTCACCGCGGGGACGGCGAGGCCGAGCGCACAGGGGCAGGTGATGATCAGCACGGCGGCGGCGATGTTGAGCGCGACGCGGAAGTCGCCCGACCAGGCCAGCCAGCCGAGGAAGGCCAGCCCGGCGAGGATATGCACCCCCGGCGCATAGAGCTTGGCGGCCTTGTCGGCGAGCGGGGTGTAATTCTCGCGGCCGGACTCGGCCACGGCCACCAGGTCGGCCATGCGGTGCAGCGAGGTGTTGCGGCCCACCGCCGTGGCGCGGACCACAAGCGGGCCGGTGAGGTTCACCTCGCCCGCGCTCACCGTCTGGCCGGGGGCGGCGTAGACGGGCAGGGTCTCGCCGGTCAGCAGCGCGCGGTCGAGTTCGGACAAGCCCTCGGTAATTTCGCCGTCGACCGGCATCCGCCCGCCGGGGCGCACGCGGATCAGATCGCCGACGCGCAGCTCGGCGGCGGGGACATGTTCCTCGCCTGCGTCGGTGAGCCGCCAGGCCCGGGGCACTTCCAGCGCCGAGAGCTCCTCGGCGGCGGAGCGGGCGATGGCGCGGGTGCGGTGGTCGAGGTAGCGCCCGGTCAGCAGGAAGAAGGTCAGCGCGATGGCGGCGTCGAAATAGGCGTGCTCGCCCGAGAGGATCGTCTCCCAGAGCGAGGTGACGATGGCCAGCAGGATCGCCAGAGAGATCGGCACGTCCATGTTGAGATGCCCGGCGCGCAGCGCGGTCCAGGCATTGCGGAAGAAGGGCTGCGCCGAGAAGGCGATGGTCGGCAGGACGATGGCCGCCGAAACCCAGTGGAAGAGATCGCGGGTCGGCCCCTCGGCGCCGGACCATACGGCGATCGATAGCAGCATCACGTTCATCGCGGCGAAGCCCGCGACGGCGAGGCGCATCAGCAGGTCGCGCCCGGCCTTGTCGGTGGCGGTGGCCGCCAGCGTGCCGGCGTCGAGCTCATGCGCCTCAAAGCCCGCCGCTTCGACCACGGGGATCAGTGCCTCGGCGGTGATCCCGGGGGCAGCCTCGATGCGCACCCGCTTCTGGCTGAGATTGACTCGGGCGCTGCGCACGCCGGGCACCTTTTCGAGTGCGGTCTCGACCGCGGTCATGCAGGCGGCGCAATGGATGGTGGGCAGCGAGAGCGCCAGCTTCGCCTCGGTTGGCTGCGCGCGCTCGGCCAGCGCCTCGGCGGCGGGGGCGGCGACGCAGGCGGGGCAGGCAGAGGCGGGCGGGCGCAGGGTGGCGGTCATCCGGTCAACCCCTGATGAAGAATTCCAGGCGCTGCTCGAAGAGCGTGCCATCCTCGGCGCGGGCCTTCACCCAGACGTTCCAATGGCCCGGCGCGAGGTCGTCGGCGGCGACGAACTGGCGGCCATCCCAGAAGAACTCGGGTTCGTGGTCGTCCTTGACGTGGGTCGAGCGGCCGAGCCTTGCGTTCAGCTCGGCGGGCTTCACCGGTTGTCCCTCGGCATCGGTGAAGCGCAGCACCACCGCATCCTCGCGCGGCTCGGCATGGGCGGTCCAGTGCAGCGCGTCCTGCTCGGCGCGTCGGGTGTCGAAGGTCTGGCTGGCGACGTAGGAGTTCGGCACCTCCAGCCCGGGGAAGGTGGCGATGGCATTGTAGGCGAGCGCGATGTTCACCGCGATGATCACCCCGAAGGCGCCGCCGAAGATCGCCAGTACGTGCCAGCCGGTGAGCTTGCGTCCGCTGTCCTGTGCTTCGGTCATTGTATCGTCCGTCCGTTGAAGATGGTTGCCTTGGCGGCGCGGTCGCCGGTAGTCAGGTCCTCGACCCAGATGTGGAACTCGGTGCGGTCTGCCTGGGCCTCGGGGGTGCCCTCGGCTGCGGTCACGTAGACCCTCTGAAGGTGCGTCTCGTTGGCGGGCACGTCAACGGTGGTGTCCGTCTCGCCCTCGAGGCTGATCTGCAGGGTGGCATCGTCCGAGAGCGACAGCCGGAAGGGCCGGTCCTCGCCATGCTTGTTCAGCAGGCGCACGTCGTAGGTGTTGCGGATCGAGCCGTCCGAGAGCACGACGAAGGTCGGGTTGCGTACCGGTGCGACGCTGAGCTCGATCTCTGGGCGCAGGATCAGCGCGACCAGCAGGCCGACGCCGACCAGCGACCAGAGCGCGGTGTAAAGGAGCACGCGCGGACGGAAGATGTGCTTCCAGACCTGGCGCGGTGCGTGGCCCGCGCGCTCGCGGGTCTCGTCCGAAAGGGCGAGGTAGTCGATCAGCCCGCGCGGCTTGCCGATCTTCGCCATCACGTCGTCGCAGGCGTCGATGCAGAGCGCGCAGGTGATGCAGGCGAGCTGCTGGCCGTCGCGGATGTCGATCCCCATCGGGCAGACGTTGACGCAGGCGTTGCAGTCGATGCAGTCGCCGAGGCTCTCGGCACCTTCGGCCTTGCGGTGCTTGCCACGCGGCTCGCCGCGCCAGTCGCGGTAGCCGACGGTCAGCGTGTCCTCGTCCATCATCGCCGCCTGGATGCGCGGCCAGGGGCAGGCATAGATGCAGATTTGCTCCCGCGCGAAGCCGCCAAAGGCGAAGGTCGTGGCGGTGAGGATGGCGATCGTCGTATAGGCCACAGGGTGGGCGTTGCCGGTCACCAGGTCGACCAGCAGGGTGGGGGCATCGGTGAAGTAGAAGACCCAGGCGCCGCCGGTGGCCAGCGCGATGAGCAGCCAGACCACCCATTTGGTCAGCCGCAGCCGCGCCTTGCGCAGGTCCCATTTCTTTTGCCGGTGCAGGCGCAGGCGGGCGTTGCGGTCACCCTCGATCCAGCGCTCGACGAGGATGAAGAGGTCGGTCCAGACGGTCTGCGGGCAGGCATAGCCGCACCAGACCCGCCCGAGCGCCGAGGTGAAGAGGAAGAGCCCGAGCCCCGCCATGATCAGCAGGCCAGCGACGAAGTAGAACTCGTGTGGCCAGATCTCGATGAAGAAGAAAAAGAACCGGCGGCCTGCCAGGTCGACCAGCACCGCCTGATCGGGCAACTCCGGTCCCCGGTCCCAGCGGATCCAGGGGGTGATGTAGTAGATGCCCAGCAGCACGAGCATCAGCACCCATTTGAGATTGCGGAAGTGCCCGCGCACCCGGCGGGGGAAAATCGGCTCGCGCGCCGCGTAGAGAGAGGGCGCGCCTGGTTGGGTCTCGGACACCGCAAGTACTCCGGTTCGAATCTGCCTGTGCCGCCCGTTCTGACGCCGCGAAGCGCCGCCAACTTTGACCTGCATCAATAAGCATATCTTTCACTTAGCTTTTGCGGCCTCACGTCGCAGCCAGGTGGTGAAGAGCCGCAGCGGGGCACGCATGACGCCGGGTCGGGTGACCAGATAGTAGCCCTTTTGCCTGCTATCCTCGAACAATAGTCGCAGCCGGCCCGAGGCGATGTCGTCCTCGGCGAAGACGCGGGCGGTGATCGCGATGCCATGACCCTGCCGCGCCGCCTCGAGCATCAGGTTGCCGGGCAGCGAGCTGACTCCCTGCCGGACGTCGTGATCGATGCCGAACTGGGCGAACCAGTCGGTGGCCTCGTTGGTGCCCAGCTCCTGCAGCCAGTGGAAGCTGCGCAGCTCGGCGGGTTCGGTGTACTCGCGGTCCCCGACCAGCCGCGGCGAACCGACCAGCGCGATGGGCGATTCCACCAGCAGCTCCGCCTCGAGCCCCGGCCAGCGGCCCGAGCCGAATCGCAGCGCCACGTCGATGCCGCCGGGCTCCAGCGGCGCGAGCTTGGCCGAAGGGTCCAGCATCAGGCTGATCTCGGGATGCGCCTCGCGAAATCGCGCCAGTCTCGGCATCAGCCAGGACGAGGCGAAACTCGGCGTGGTGGTGATCATCAGTGGCCGGTCGGCCTCGGCGCCGGTCAGCGCCTCGAGCTCCTGCGCGATGCGCCCGAATCCCTCGGCCAGCGCCTGTGCCAGCCGCGCGCCTTCCTCGGTCAGCGCCATCGACCGCCGTGAGCGGTCCAGCAGCCCGATGCCGAGATGTGACTCCAGGTTTCGTATCTGCTGGCTGATCGCCGCGTGGCTGACGTTCAGGGCTGCGCCGGCCTTTTGCACCGACCCGGTCTCGGCGTAGGCGGCAAAGGCCCGGAGCGCAGGGAGAGGGGGGAGAGAGGTCCAATTCATTATGTCAAGCAATCTTACATGTCAGAATTCTTCCTGACTGGCTGCAATGGGCCCTTCGATCAATACTTGAAGGGCGAAATGGCGTATTCAGGAGGTCAAAAGTGCTTGGAATATATGCAAAAAGTTTCATGACGGCGACCCGGACGGACTTCGGGCCAAATAGCCCTCGATCCGCGCGCTCGACACATGCGCCTCGTCCCGATGCGCCTGAGGCGCCCCGGGCAAGCGACAGGCGTCGCCGGGGTGTAGGGCCAATGATCAACGGAATTTTGATGCGTGCCAAGGGCAGAAATGCGGCCAAGGCAGATTGCCGGGGCTGAGAGACGTGAAACGTCCGCTTTCTCGGCGAGAAAAGAACGCCGGCGCCCCTGGAAACGCGCGAACAGGCGGGGCACCGGCGTCTGGCCCCCGGGCCTCGCGGCCCGGGGGTATCCTGCTACGTGCTCACTCGGAGGCTTCGCCGCCGCCGAGCCCGTGCACATAGGTGGCCACGGCGCGGATTTCCGCTTCCGACAGGCGGGCGTTCCAGTTCGGCATGACGCCGAAACGGGCATTGGTGACGGTCTCGTGGATCGTGGCGTAGTCGCCGCCATAGAGCCAGATCGCGTCGGTCAGGTTCGGCGCGCCCTGCATCCGGTCGCCGGTACCATCCTCGCCATGGCAGGCGGCGCAATTGTCGGCAAAGACCGTGGCGCCTTCCTCGACCAGCGAGGCATCCTGTGGCTCTTCGCCCGACAGGGTCATCACGTAGTTGCTGACCGCGGCGATCTGCTCACGCTCCAGCAGCCCGTCCCGTCCGAAGGCGGGCATCTCCGAGTAGCGCGCATCGGGATCGTCCTCGTTGCGGATGCCATGGGTGATCGTGGTGTGGATATCCTCGATCGAGCCGCCCCAGAGCCAGTCGTCGTCGAGCAGGTTGGGATAGCCCTTGGCCCCCGCCGCACCCGAGCCGTGGCACTGCGCGCACCAGGTGCGGAAGACCGCGGCCCCGGCGTTCTGCGCGTAGCCGTTGAGCTCGGGATCGCTCGCGATCGAGGTCAGCTCAACCGAGGCGAGCTGCTCGTTGATCGGGGCGAGCTTGGCCTCCTGCGCCGAGATCTCCTCGGCGACGGCGCCGCGGGTCGACCAGCCGAGCAGGCCGGCGGTGGCCGAGCGCACGCCCGGCCAGGCGGGGTAGGCGATGGTGTAGCCCACGCCCCAGATGATGGTCGCGTAGAAGACCATCAGCCACCAGCGCGGCAGCGGCTTGTTGTACTCCTCGATCCCGTCCCAGGAATGGCCGGTGGTCTCGTAATCGAGATCGTCTCTCTTGGTATCTTTCTTGTCGCTCATGATCCTCGCCTCCTTACTTCTGGGCGGGTGCTTCGGGCACGCGGGCAGCGGCCGGAGCGGTGTCGTTGCGGAGCGGGATGCTTGCGGCGTCGTCATGCGTGCGCTTGGAACCGGGCCGGAAAATCCAGATCACCATGCCCAAGAAGAACAAGAACATCAGCAGCAGGCCCCAGCTGTCCGCGAAGTGGCGCAGGGCGGAATAAGTGTCCATCTCGTCCCCTCCTCAGCGGCTCGCGTCGGGCGTGAAGGTCGAGAAATCGACCAGCGTGCCGAGCATCTGCAGGTAGGCCACCAGCGCATCCATTTCCGAGATGCCCGGCTCGCGGTCGAAGTTGCGCACGCTGACCTTTTCGCCGTAGCGCTCGAGCAGCCCGTCGTAATCGGCCTCGGGGTTCGCCTGCACCCGGAAGTCGGCCGAGGCGTTCTCGACCATCTCGTCGGTGTAGGGCACGCCGACCATGCGGTGGGTGGCCAGAAGGTCCTCCATATGCGCGCCGTCGATCAGCTTGGCCGAGAGGAAGCCATACTTGGGCATCACCGATTCAGGCACCACGGACTGCGGGTTGGTCAGGTGATCGACGTGCCACTCGTCCGAGTAGCGGCCGCCGACGCGGGCGAGGTCGGGCCCCGTCCGCTTCGAGCCCCATTGGAACGGGTGATCGTACTGCGACTCCGCCGCCAGCGAGTAGTGACCGTAGCGCTCCACCTCGTCGCGCATCGGGCGGATCATCTGGCTGTGGCAGACGTAGCAGCCCTCGCGGATGTAGATATCGCGCCCGGCCAGCTCCAGCGGGGTGTAGGGGCGCATGCCCTCCACGTCCTCGATGGTGTTTTCCAGGTAGAACAGCGGCACGATCTGCACCAGCCCGCCGATGGTCACCACCAGGAAGGCGAAAAGGGCCAGCAGGGTGACGTTCTTTTCAAGGATCCCGTGTTTGTCGAGAATGCTCATCTTCGGCCCTCCTTATTCGGCCGGAGTGGCATGCGCCGTGGCAGCCTCGGCCTCGATGGCCGGAGCCCGCTTAACGGTCATCCACAGGTTGTAGCACATGATAATCGCACCGGAGATGTAGAGCAGGCCGCCGAGGGCGCGCACCACATACATCGGGAACTTGGCAGAGACGGTGTCGGCGAAGCTGTTGACGAGGAAGCCGTTGGCATCCACCTCGCGCCACATCAGGCCTTCCATGATCCCCGTGACCCACATCGAGGCCGCGTAGAGCACGATGCCGATGGTGGCGAGCCAGAAGTGCCAGGAGACGAGGCTCAGGCTGTAGAGGCGCTCACGGTTCCACAGTTTCGGCGTCAGGAAGTAGAGCGCGCCGAAGGTGATCATGCCATTCCAGCCCAGGGCGCCGGAGTGCACGTGGCCGATGGTCCAGTCGGTGTAATGCGACAGCGAGTTCACCGCGCGGATCGACATCATCGGGCCTTCGAAGGTCGACATGCCGTAGAAGCCGATGGAGATCACCAGCATCCGCATGATGGGGTCGGTGCGCAGCTTGTCCCAGGCGCCCGAGAGCGTCATCAGGCCGTTGATCATGCCGCCCCAGCTGGGCATCCACAGGATGATCGAGAACACCATGCCGAGCGTCGAGGCCCAGTCGGGCAGGGCGGTGTAATGCAGGTGGTGCGGACCGGCCCAGATGTAGAGGAAGATCAGCGCCCAGAAGTGCACGATCGACAGCTTGTAGGAGAACACCGGGCGCTCGGCCTGCTTGGGCACGAAGTAGTACATCATGCCGAGGAAGCCGGCGGTCAGGAAGAAGCCCACGGCGTTGTGGCCGTACCACCATTGCGTCATCGCATCCTGCACGCCCGAGAACAGCTGCACCGACTTGGAGCCCCAGATCGACACGGGGATGCTCAGGTTGTTGAAGATATGCAGCATGGCGACGGTGATGATGAAGCTCAGGTAGAACCAGTTCGCCACGTAGATGTGCGGTTCCTTGCGCTTGATGATCGTGCCGACGAAGACCAGCAGGTAGGCAACCCAGACGACGGTCAGCAGCCAGTCAACGTACCATTCGGGCTCGGCGTATTCCTTCGACTGGGTGGCGCCCAGCAGGTAGCCCGTCGCGGCCAGCACGATGAACAGCTGGTAGCCCCAGAAAACCCACCAGGCGAGATTGCCACCCCAGAGGCGGGTCGCCGAGGTCCGCTGGACCACGTAGAACGATGTGCAGATCAGCGCGTTGCCGCCAAAGGCGAAGATCACCGCGGACGTGTGCAGCGGCCGCAGCCGTCCAAAGTTGGCAAGCCCCTGCGCCCATTCGAAATTGAGCGCGGGAAAGGCCAGCTGGGTGGCGATGAACACGCCGACGGCAAAGCCGATCACGCCCCAGAAGGCGGTTGCAATCACGCCGGCGCGCACCACATCATCCATGTAGGAGAGTTCCCGCACCCTGGCGGGCACCGGCTCGTCGGTATTGCGGAGGGTCCAGAGGAACAGACCCGCCGCGAGGAGGAAGATGGTCAGCGCATTGACCATGTAAGCCACGTCTCGTGCGTAGTTGGCGGCGATCAGCGCGAAGAGCGCGACAACCCCCAGCACGATGAGCTTGATATAATTCAGCATCGTTCGTCCCTTCGTCTGACTCGCACGATTCGTTGACCGCGCGAGCGGTTCTGACTGACGGGGTTGTGAAGTGAATGCCCCCGCCCAACCTTGATCTGAATCAAGGCTTTGGTACCGAAGTCTTGCGTTAAGTCATTCTAAGGGTTGCCCTTCGGGCGTAATGTGCCGGTGTCGGGCCCTCCCGGACAATACCATGGAGATTGCTATGGGCTACAAATCATTGCTCACGGTCGTGACGGACGAGGGTTTCCTCGACTCGACGATCGACCACGCCGCCGCGGTTGCCGCGTGCTGGGACGCCCATCTGGATGTGCTCGCCTTCGGCGTCGACCGCACCCAGACAGGCTATTATTACGCCGGGGCCGACGCGATCATCCTGCAAGAGACACTCGACCGTGCCTCCAAGGACGCCACCGCGCTGGCCAAGGCGGCGAAGGAGCGGCTGAACCGATTCGAGCTGCGTTCGGCGGTCGAGGAGGGTGTCGCGCAGCTGGCTGACATCGGCCGCCACGTGGCGGGCCGGGCGCGGTTCGCCGACATGGTCGTGCTTCCCAAGCCCTACGGGCCGGACCGCGGCGTCGAGCTCGAGCCGGTGGTCGAGGGCGCGCTCTTCGAGGGGCAGGCCCCGGTGCTGGTGGTGCCGCGTGCCTCGGACCCGTCGAGCAAGCCCAAGCGCGTCGTGCTGGGCTGGAACGAGAGCGCCGAAGCGCTGCGCTCGGTGCGGGCCGCCATGCCGATCCTCAAGGAGGCCGAGGCGGTCCACGTGGTGGTGATCGACCCGCCGCAGCACGGCCCGAACCGTTCCGATCCCGGCGGCATGCTGTCGCAATACCTGTCGCGCCACGGGGTCCATGCCGAAATCGACGTGCTGACCAAGACCATGCCGCGGATCTCGGACATCCTGAACCGCCACGTGCAGGACGTGAACGGCGACATGATCATCATGGGCGCATATGGCCATTCCCGCTTCCGCGAGGCGATCCTCGGCGGCGCCACGCGGAACATGCTGGAACTGGCGGAAGTACCGGTTTTCCTCGCGCATTGAGGCTTGGGAGAAGAGGCCTCTGCCAAGAAACCGGACAGGCGGCGCAAGCCGTCCGAGGGCGGGCCCGAGGGTCCGCCCTTGCCATGTCTGGGCAGGGGTTGCCACGGCACCGCACGGGGCGGGCGCAACGCCGCGGTGCCGTCGGTTGCGGTTCCGTTCGCGCGGGCAAGGCGATAAGTTCCCGCTCGAGGCAGATAAAGAACGAGCAGGAGAAAACCATGCGCGCAACGATCGGAACCGCGATGACGAGGGGCGTGGCAGCGCTCGCCCTTGCCGCAACATTGGGCGGATGTGCCGCCAGTTCGGGCTGGGGCGGCCGCTACGAGGTCTACGGCGTCGAGGAGGGCGACATGCTCAAGATGCGCGGCGGGCCGGGCACCGGCTTCGACGTGATCATCGGCCTGCCGAATGGCACCCTCCTGCGGGTCTACGACTGCACCCAGACCGGCGGCACCCGCTGGTGCGAGGCCGCCCTCGACCGGGCGCCGGAAACCAAGGGCTACGTCTCCTGGGCCTACCTGCGCGAGCACTGAGCGCACCGTCCCCGCGGGGACGGGCTCAGATCTCGCCCAGCGTCATCAGCGCCGCCTTCAGCGTCTCGAGGTCCAGCCCGCCGAGCGCCGCGTCCACCGCATCGTGTTCGCGGCGCCAGATCGGCATTGCTTCGTGCAGCACGTCGTGTCCCCGCGGGGACAGGCGCAGCCGCTTGCCGCGCTTGTCCTCGGCGTCGGCGGTGCTCTCGACCAGCCCGCGCCGCTCGAGCACCTTCAGCGCCGCGGTCAGCGTGGTGCGGTCCATGGCAAGGAAGGGCGCCAGATCCGAGATGCGCGGCGGCTCCGGGCGGTTCAGCGACATCAGGATCGAGAACTGCCCGTTGGTCAGACCCACCGGCTTCAGCGCGATGTCGAAGCGCCGGCCAAGCGAACGCGCCGCCCGCTGCGCGCGGAAGCACAGGCAGCGGTCGCGCACTTCGAGCGTGGTCTCATAGGGCAGGGATGGCGTCGTCTCGCTCATGTAGTCTCATTCATGTTGATATCAACTTAATTATGCGCCTAGGATGTGGAAGAGCAACAGGAGATGTCTCATGACACATGTTTGGGGGTTTCTGACGCCCGTGCCGCTGGAAAACAAGGCAGCCTATCAGGAGGCAGCCCGCAAATCCTGGGAGTTGTTCAAGGAATACGGGGCCTTGTCGATCCACGAATGCTGGGAGGCCGAGGTGCCCGAGGGCAAGTTGACCTCTTTTCCCATGGCGGTGAAGCGCGAGGAGGGCGAGGCGGTGGTGTTCAGCTGGATGACCTGGCCCGACAAGGAGACCGCCGACCGCTGCGGCGCCTCCTTCGAGACCGATGAGCGCTGGAAGGCGACCATGGACATGCCCTTCGACGGCAAGCGGATGATCTACGGCAGTTTCGATCCGCTCTTCGAGGCCTGATCAGCGCGCGCGGGCGGTCAGGCGAAGACGCCGCCGTCCGCGTCGTCGCCGGCCTCTTCGAGCAGCCGGCCCATGTCGGGAATGGTGACGTGGCGCTTGCCCTCGAGCTCGATCACCCCGTCCTTGCGCAGCGCCGAGACCTGGCGGCTGACCGTCTCGAGCGTCAGTCCGAGGTAGTCGGCCATGGCCTCGCGGGTGAGCGGTAGATCGAAGGTGATCCGCTCGCCCGGGGCCGAGACGTCGCGCATGTTGATCGAGGCGTCGCGGCGGGCGATGATCGACAGCAGCGAGGCGATTTTCTCGCGCGCGGTCTTGCGGCCAAGCACCAACATCCATTCACGCGCGGCATCGAGCTCGTCGAGGGTCATCTCGAGCAGGCGCTGCGCGATATGCGGGGTGCGCATCATCATCTCTTCGAAGGGAGTCTTGCGGAAGCAGCACATCACCAGGTCGGTTGTCGCCACCACGTCATAGGCGGCCGAGGAGCGCCCCGGTCGGCCGACGAAATCCGACGGCAGCAGCAGGCCGACCATCTGCGTGCGCCCGTCTTCCATGGTCTGGGTGAGCGTGGCGATGCCCGAGACGACCGAGCCGACGAATTCCATCCGGTCACCCGACCAGATCACCGTCTGCCCGGCTTCGAACTTGCGGTAATACTTGATCTCTTCCAGCCGCTCGAGCTCATCCGACTCGCAGCGCGCGCAGACGGCGCGATGGCGAATCGGACACTCGTTGCAATCTTGCGAAACCGAAAGGCTCTTTTCGTTCAGCATTGCGCTTCCAAATCTTGATCTGCGTCAAAGTCTTGTCGCGGAAATTTTTTCGTAAGCGTACGCGTATGATTACGCGAACACAACTCTCCCGACTCGGCCTGTTTGACGCCAAGGTCCCGCGATATACGAGCTATCCCACGGCCCCGCATTTCTCCGGCGACGTCACCCCGGGCGATTTCGCGCGGTGGATTGAAGCCGTGCCGGAAAATGGCACGGTCTCGCTCTACCTGCACGTGCCTTTCTGTCGCAGGCTCTGCTGGTTCTGCGCCTGCCGCACCCAGGGCACCGCCACTCTCGGCCCGGTCGAGAGTTACGTGGAGACGCTGAAGGCCGAGCTTGACCTGCTCAAGCGGCACCTGCCGCGCGGCGTGAAGCTGTCGCGGCTGCACTGGGGCGGCGGCACGCCGACGCTGCTTTCGCCCGATCTGATGAAGGTGCTGATCGACAAGGTCGCCGAGGTCGCTGAGTTCGCCGAGGGCGCCGAGTTCTCGGTCGAGATCGACCCCAACGAGATCGACGGCGAAAGGCTCGACGTGCTGGCCGCGGGGGGCATGAACCGCGCCTCGATCGGGGTGCAGGACTTCGATCCCGAGATCCAGGCCACCATCGGCCGCGAGCAGAGCTACGAGGTGACCCGCAAGGCGATCGAGATGATCCGCGCGCGCGGCATCGGCAGTCTCAATGCCGATATCCTTTACGGTCTGCCACACCAGTCGAAGACGCGGATCACCGAGTCGGTGCAGAAGCTGCTTTCGCTGGGTCCGGACCGGGTGGCGCTTTACGGCTACGCGCATGTGCCCTGGATGGCCAAGCGGCAGCAGATGATCCCCTCGGATGCGCTGCCGACGCCGGACGAGCGGCTCGATCTCTTCGAGACCGCGCGGCAGCTTTTCACCTGGGATGGCTACGCCGAGATCGGCATCGACCATTTCGCCGTGCCCGACGACGGGCTGGCGATCGCGCAGAAGACCGGCAAGCTGCGCCGCAACTTCCAGGGCTACACCGATGACACCTCGGAGGTGCTGATCGGGGTGGGGGCCTCGTCGATCTCGCGCTTCCCGCAGGGCTTCGCGCAGAACGCCCCGGCGACGTCGGCGCATGTGGCGGCGATCCGCGAGGGGCACTTCTCGACCGCGCGCGGGCATACCTTCCGCGGCGAGGACAAGCTGCGCTCGCGGATGATCGAGATGCTGATGTGCGATTTCCGCATCCGCTCCGAGGAGCTGGTTCGGGACTATGGCGCGAGCGAGACGATGCTCGCGGGCCTGTACCGCGATGCCAATGACCGCTTCGGCGGGCTGCTGGAGATCACCGAGGACGGGCTCTTCATTCCCCTGGGGGCGCGGCCGCTGACCCGCATGGTGGCGCGCAGCTTCGACGCATACGAGCTGTCGAAGGCCGGGCACAGCTCGGCGATCTGAAGCGCGGCCCGGCCCGGGGCTGGTCGCCCCGGGCACCCCGTTAGGGATTTCAGCCCGCCAGTTCGAAGGCCGCGTTGAACAGCTTTTGCGTGTACTCGGTCTTGGGGGCGGAGAAGATCTCCTCGGCGTCGCCCATTTCCACCACGTCGCCCTGTTTCATCACGATGACCTTGTGGCTCATCGCCCGCACCACCTTGAGGTCGTGGCTGATGAAGAGAAAGGCCAGGTCGTGCTTGCGCTGCAGATCGCGCAGCAGCTCGACGATCTGCACCTGCACCGTCATGTCGAGCGCCGAGGTCGGCTCGTCCAGCACCACCAGCTTCGGCCGCAGCACCATGGCTCGGGCGATGGCGATGCGCTGGCGCTGGCCGCCCGAGAACTCATGCGGGTAGCGATGCATCGTGGCCGGGTCGAGCCCGACCTCGGTCATGATCTCGGCCACCACCTCTTTCGCGGGCCGGCCGTCGGGCGAGCCGTGCACGCCGAGGCCCTCGGCGATGATCTGCTCGCAGGTCATCCGCGGGCTCAGCGAGCCGAAGGGGTCCTGGAACACGATCTGCATCTCGGAACGCAGCTTGCGCAGCTGGCGGGTCGAGAGGTCGCGCACGTCGCGCCCGTCGAAGGTGATGCCGCCCTGTGATTGGATGAGCCGCATGATGGCCAGAGCCAGCGTTGTCTTGCCCGAGCCGGATTCGCCGACGATGCCCACGGTCTCGCCAGCGCGGACCGAGAAGGAGGCGTCGTTCACCGCCTTCACGTAGCCGACAGTTTTTTTTCAGGAAGCCCTTCTGGATCGGGAACCAGATCTTGAGGTTGTCGGCGCGCGCGACCTCCTTTGCGTCTGGTTCGACCGGATCGGGCTTGCCGGTGCTCTCGGCCGAGATCAGCTTGCGCGTGTAGGGGTGCTGCGGATTCGCGAAGAGCGCGGCGGTGGGGCCGTGCTCGACGATCTCGCCATTCTTCATCACGCAGACCCGGTCGGCAATCTTGCGCACGATGTTGAGGTCGTGGGTGATGAACAGCAGGCTCATGCTCTCGGCCTGCTTGAGCTCGGCCAGCAGCTCGAGGATCTGCGCCTGGATGGTCACGTCGAGCGCCGTGGTGGGCTCGTCGGCGATCAGCAGCTCGGGCCCGTTGGCCAGCGCCATGGCGATCATCACCCGCTGCCGTTGCCCGCCGGAAAGCTGGTGCGGGTAGGCGGAAAGCCGGCTTTCGGGATCGCGGATGCCGACCTTGTTCAGCAGATCGAGGATGCGCGCCCGGGCCTTCTCGCCGGTCAGCCCCTGGTGTAGCGCGAGGCTCTCGCCCAGCTGCTTTTCCAGCGTGTGCAGCGGGTTGAGCGAGGTCATCGGCTCCTGGAAGATGAAGCTGATGTCGTTGCCGCGCACCTTGCGCAGTCGCTGGAGGTCGGCGCCGATCATCTCCTGATCGTTGTAGCGCACCGAGCCTTCGACATGCGCCGCGTCCCCAAGCAGCGAAACGGTCGAGAGCGCGGTGACCGACTTGCCGGACCCGGACTCGCCGACCAGGGCCACTGTCTCGCCGCGCGGGATGTCGAAGCTCAAGCCCTTCACCGCGAGGCTGCGCTTGCCGTCCTGGGTGAAGCTGACCTTCAGGTCGCGGACCTCGAGGATATTGGCGCTCATGAGAAGGTCTTTCTGGGGTCAAACGCGTCGCGCACGCCTTCGAATATGAAGACCAGCAGCGACAGCATCAGGGCGAAGACGGTGAAGGCGGTGAACGCGAGCCAGGGCGCCTGCAGGTTCTGCTTGGCCTGCAGCGTCAGCTCGCCCAGCGAGGGCGCCGAGGAGGGCAGGCCGAAGCCGAGGAAGTCGAGGCCCGCGAGGGTGCTGATGGTGCCGGTGACGATGAACGGCAGCATGGTCAGCGTCGCCACCATGGCGTTGGGCAGCATGTGGCGGAACATGATGGTCCAGTTGCTCACGCCGAGCGCCTTGGCGGCGCGTACGTACTCGAGGTTGCGCGCGCGCAGGAACTCGGCGCGCACCACGCCCACCAGCGCGGTCCAGCCGAAGAGCACCGTCAGGAACACCAGCAGCCAGAAACTTCGGCCCAGGATCGCGAAGAGGATGATGATCACGTAGAGCGACGGGGTTGCCGACCATATCTCGATCAGCCGCTGGAAGATCAGATCGAGCCAGCCGCCGAAGAAGCCCTGCAGCGCCCCCGCGACGACCCCGATGATCGACGAGACCACGGTCACCACCAGCGTGAAGAGGATCGACAGGCGGAAGCCGTAGATCACCCGCGCCAGCACGTCGCGCTTGGTGTCGTCGGTGCCGAGCCAGTTCTGCCCGTTCGGGGGCAGTGGCGCGGCGCCGGGGCGGTCGACCGGGGTGTTGAAGCTGTAGGGGATGGGCGGCCAGATGGTCCATCCCTTGACGAAATCGCCCTCGGGGGTGCCGCCCGCGTCCACCGTCTCGATCAGCCCCTCGGGGTCGTCGAAACACGTCTCGATGCCGCCGGTGCGGATGAGGCACTGCACCTCGGGGTCGCGGTAGGCGGCCTCGGTGCGGAAGTCGCCGCCGAAGGCCGTTTCCGGGTAGAAGTTGAAGATCGGCATCCGCAGCTCGCCGCGGTAGCTGACGAGGATCGGCTTGTCGTTGGCGATGAATTCGGCAAACAGCGACAGGCCGAAGAACACGACGAAGATCCACAGCGACCAGAAGGCGCGGCGGTTGCGCTTGAAGTTGCGCCAGCGCCGCTGGTTCAGCGGCGAGAGGGCAAAGCGGCCGGGTTTCGGCTGCGGGACGACGGGGATTCCGGGCTCGGGCTGCGGGCGCAGCGGCGCGGAGTCGTCGAAGCGGGGATCGGGCTCGTAGCTCATCTCAGCCCTCCCGCTTTTCGAAGTCGATCCGCGGATCGACCAGAACGTACATCATGTCCGAGATGATCCCGACGACGAGGCCGATGAGGCCGAAAATGAAAAGCGTGCCGAAGATCACCGGGTAATCGCGGGCCACTGCCGCCTCGAAGCCGAGCCGTCCGAGCCCGTCGAGCGAGAAGATCGTCTCGATGATCAGGCTGCCCGAGAAGAAGACGCCGATGAAGACCGCCGGGAAGCCGGCGATGACGATCAGCATGGCGTTGCGGAAAACGTGGCCATAGAGGACCTTGCTCTCGCTCAGCCCCTTGGCGCGGGCGGTCATCACGTAGTGCTTCTTGATCTCGTCGAGGAAGGAGTTCTTGGTCAGCAGCGTCAGCGTGGCGAAGGCCGAGATCGTCGAGGCGATCACCGGCAGGGCGATGTGCCAAAAGTAGTCGGCGATCTTCATCGGCCAGCTGAGGCTTGCCCAATTGTCCGAGGTCAGCCCGCGCAGCGGGAAGATCTGCCAGAACGAGCCGCCGGCAAAGAGCACCAGCAGCAGGATCGCGAAAAGGAATCCCGGAATGGCATAGGCGACGATGATCACCCCCGAGGTCCAGGTGTCGAAGGTGGAGCCGTCCTTGACCGCCTTGCGGATCCCGAGGGGGATCGAGACGATATAGGCGATGATCGTCGACCAGAGCCCGAGCGAGATCGACACAGGCATCTTTTCCAGCACCAGGTCGATCACCGAGATCGAGCGGAAGTAGCTCTCGCCGAAGTCGAGCCGCATGTAGTTCCACATCATCCCGAGGAAGCGCTCGAGGGGCGGTTTGTCGAAGCCGAACTCCTTCTCGAGGCTTTCGATGAACTCGGGCGGCAGGCCGCGGGCGCCGACGTATTTCTCGTTGCCGCCGCCGCCCATGCCGGCGCCGACAGTGTCCATCCCGGCACCGGGGGCATTGCCGCCGCCGCCGGAGAAGCCGCCGAAGACGTCTCCCTGGCCCTCGATCTGGGCGATGATCTGTTCGATGGGGCCGCCGGGCACGAACTGCACCAGCGCGAAGTTGATGATCATGATCCCCACCAGCGTGGGGATGATGAGCAGCAGTCTGCGGAGAATATAGGCTCCCATATTACTTCAGCACGCCGGCCTCTTTGAGGGCCTTCTCCTTGTCGGGGTTCACCCACCACAGGCTGAGGTAGCCCAGGTCGTAGGGCGGGATGGTCTCGGGATGTTCGTACATGTCGTAATAGGCGACCCAGTAATCTGCGATGTAACCGTCGGGGACGATGAAGAACTCGTAGCGCAGCGCGCGGTCGAGCGCCATCAGGGCAACGTCGGTTTCCGCCTGGCTGCTGGCCTCGAAGCTGGCCTTGATGATCGCATCCACCAGCGGGCTGGCCAGTCCGGCAGGGTTGAAGAGCGAGAATTCGGCCTCACGCGAGCCGTACATCTGGCTGAGCCCGCCGCCCGTCGACAGGAAGGCTCCGTAGCGGCTCGAGTAGATCATGTCGTAGTCGCGCTCGCGCTGGCGCAGCGTGTACTGCGAGGGGTCGACCTTCTCGTAGCTGGCATCGACACCGATGGCGCGCAGGTTCTGCACATAGGTCTCGTGCATCGACTCGACGCTGGCCTCGATGTTGGAGGGAATGATCATGTGCAGCTTGAGCGTCTCGCCCGCCTCGTTGCGCGCCAGCCCGTCGTCGCCCACGGTCCAGCCCGCCTCCTGCAGCAGCGCGCCCGCCTGGCGCCTTGTGCTGCGACTGATCAGCTCTTCTGGGTTGCTCTGGTGCATGGTCCAGACGTCGGTGCTGTAGAGATCCTCCGGCACCGCGTCGCCGAGCGATTTGAGGAACTCCAGCTCGGCGCCCTCGGGCAGGCCCTTGGCCTCGATCGGCGTGCCCTCGACGAAGGACGAGCGCGGGCTGTAAAGCCCGTAGCGCAGGCTCTCGTTGCTCCATTCGAAGTTGAAGGCGAGGGCGATCGCCTCGCGCACGCGCTTGTCCTTGAGCTGCGGCTTGGCAAGGTTGAAGACGAAGCCGGTCGGGTTGGGCGGGCTGCCGTCGGCGATCTCTTCCTTCTTCACCGTGCCCTGCTGGATGCGCGGGAAGTCGTAGGAGGTGGCCCAGAGCTTGGGATCGCTCTCGACCCGGAAGGTGTATTCGCCCGCCTTGAACGCTTCGAAAGACGCGGTCTGGTCGGAGAAATACTCGACCCGGATGGTGCCGTAGTTGTGCCGCCCCTTGTTGAAGGGAATGTCGCGGCCCCAGTAGTCGTCGCGCAGCTTGTAGACGATGCGGCGGTTCACCTCGTAGCTGTCGAGCTTGTAGGGGCCCGAGCCCACGGCCACCTCCATGCGCGGCTCGTCGAGACGGCGCTTCTCGGGGTCTTCCTCGAACCAGGCCTTCTTGAACACCGGCGTGGCGCCCACGGTCTCGATGCGCGAGCGCTTGGTGAGCTCGGTGTTGAAGGTGAATTTCACCGTGTGTTCATCCAGTGCCTCGGCCCCGGTCACCATCTCGCCGACGGCGGCGGCATAGGAGGGCAGGCCCTGGGTGATGAAGAGCTTGTGCGAATAGACCACGTCGTCGGCGGTCACCGGCGTGCCGTCCCAGAAGGTCGCCTCGGGGCGAATGTGGAAGATCACCCAGGACTTGTCCTCGGGATATTCGAGGCTCTCGGCGAGGATGCCGTAGTACTGGCCGACGGAATCCTCGGTGCTTTCGATCAGGCTGTCGTATTGCAGCGTGGTCAGCGCCCCGGCGCGGCCCTTGCGCGAATAGGGGTTCATGCTGTCGAAGGTGCCCGAGGCCCCGAGCACGATCTCTCCGCCCTTCGGTGCGTCGGGGTTGGCGAAATCGAAGTGGTCGTAATCGGCGGGGTAGTCGAGCTCGCCGAAATAGGAATAGCCATGCGAGGTGATGATCTTCTGATCCGTCGCCTCGGCGCTCGTCTTGGCCGTGTCGGCGGCGGCGGGGCTGGCGTCCTGGGCCCAGCCGGCCTGGGCGGCGAGGGCGATCCCCAGCGCGGTCAGCGCGCCGAGAAGGGGGCGAAAGGCAATCGGATCGAGGCTGCGAATGGCGGCCGCGGCAGGGCGCGTCGTCCGGATCATGTGGTCTCCCCTCTGGTTGTCGGCTTGAGCTCTGCCGTTTCATGTAAGCTAAGGTCCGGTCGCGACGACATTCAAGCCGAACTTGCTGGAGTTTGCGTGAGCGCCCGCGATTTCGGCGCGAGGGCGCCTGCGCGGGCAGGCTGCTCCGCCTGCCGTGCGGCCCGGCTTTCTTCTAGGTCCAAATATCCCGGGGGAGGCCGCGCAGCGGCCGGGGGCGGAGCCCCCATCTGCCCGCAGCCCAAAGAAAAAGGCCACGGCGCGGATCCGTGGCCTTTGTAAACATGCTGCCGGGGTGATCCGGCTGCGCCGGCGATCAGCCGCCCAGCGAGTCCAGGTAGGCGATCAGGTTCACGCGGTCCTCGGGCTTTTTCAGGCCGGCGAAGGACATCGCGGTTCCGGGCGCCACGCCCTTGGGATTCTCGAGGAAGTGGAAGAGGTTCTCGGGGGTCCAGACATCGCCGACCTGCTCGAGCGCGCCGGTGTAGGAGAAGCCGTCCACCGCGTCGATGTTGCGCCCGACGACGCCATCGAGATGCGGGCCGGTAGCGTTGGTGCCGTCGACCTTGTGGCAGGCGCGGCACTTGCCGAAGACCTTCTCGCCCTTGCCGGCATCGGCCGAGCCCATGAGCGTGGCAAAGTCGACCGTCTGCTCTTCGCCGCTGCCGCCGGCATCGGCAACCTCGATCACGTAGGAGGCCGTTTCCTCGCCATGGCTGCCGCCGACATGGTAGAGCCCTTCGCCGACCCAGCTGCCCAGGAGGTAGATCAGGAAGGCGCCGCAGACGCCGCCCACCACTTTGGTCAAGGTCATGGTATCAAACATGTGTCGCGTGTCCTCCCCAGGTCGGGCGTCGAAAGATAACCGTCGATCAGTGGTCTACGGCTTCCCTTGGCGTCTGGCAAGGTATACTAGCCGCGACCAAATGCCCACAAGCTGCAAGTGTTTCCAAAACGACGCGAGACTGACATGACCAACCGCATTGCCTTCCAGGGAGAGCTTGGCGCCTATTCGCACCAGGCCTGCCGCGACGCCCGTCCGGACATGGAGGCACTGCCGTGCCGCACCTTTGAAGACGCGATCGAAGCGGTGCGCAGCGGCGAGGCGGATCTGGCCATGCTGCCGGTCGAGAACTCGACCTATGGGCGCGTCGCCGACATCCACTCGCTGCTGCCGCACTCGGGTCTGAACATCGTCGGCGAGGCCTTCGTCCGGGTGCACATCAACCTGCTGGCGCTGCCGGGCGTGCCGCTCGAGAAGATCGAGAAGGCGATGACCCACACCGTGCTGCTGGGCCAGTGCCGCAAGTTCCTCTCCGAGCATGGCATCGCCCGGCTGACCGGCGCGGATACCGCCGGCTCGGCGCGGCAGGTGGCCGAGATGGGCAAGCCCGAGATCGCCGCACTGGCCTCGGAGCTGGCAGGCGAGATCTACGGCCTCGACGTGCTGGCGCGGCACATCGAGGACCAGGGCAACAACACCACCCGCTTCCTCGTCATGTCGCCGCAGGCGAATCACGAGCGCCGCGGCGATCACGGCATGATGACCACCTTCGTATTCCAGGTGCGCAACATCCCCGCCGCGCTCTACAAGGCGATGGGCGGCTTCGCCACCAACGGCATCAACATGACCAAGCTGGAAAGCTACATGGTCGGCGGCTCCTTCACCGCGACGCAGTTCTACGCCGACATCGAGGGCCATCCCGAGGATCCGGCGGTCAAGCGGGCGCTGGAGGAACTCGACTACTTCACCGAATACCTTGAAATCCTCGGGGTCTACCCGCGCGATCCGCGCCGCGACTGATCCGGGGCAGGGGGAGGACCCATGCAAGACAAGATGGACGACAAGATCCTGGCGCGCGCCTCGGCCACCGGGCCGCGGCGGGTGATCGGCGTCGGCACGATGGGCGGGCTCGGCCTGCTGCTGCTCTGGCTGGCGGTGACGCAGCCGCCGGCAAACCCGCTCTGGCTGGTGTTCCTGATCGTGCTCGGCGTGGCGGCGCTCTGGGTGGCGCAGCTCATGTGGCGCGTGACCTCGCGCGAGCTGCTGCTCACCGACGAGGCACTGAGCGACAGCTCGGGCGCGGTGATCGCCCGCATCGCCGACGTGGTGAAGGTGGATCGCGGCGCCTTTGCGCTCAAGCCCTCGAACGGTTTTGCGCTGACCCTGAAGGCGCCGGGCAAGCGCGCCTGGTACCCGGGGCTCTGGTGGCGCACCGGGCGGCGGGTTGCCGTGGGCGGGGTGACTGCCGCGCGCGACACCAAGCCGATGGCCGACATCATCTCGGTGCTGATCATGCGCCGCGAGGGCGAGCTGCCGCCAGAGATGTGATCCCGGCGCGACCGCAAAAGCAGAAAGGCCGCAGCTGGTGCTGCGGCCTTTTGCGTAGAGCGGTGGGCGCGGGCCGGGATCAGCTGTCCCAGCTCGGCTCGTTGTTGTAGCTGCCGTCGGTGTTGTCGCAGTCGGTGGCGTTCTCGGCGTTGTTGTTGCACAGCGAGTTGCCCGCGGCATCCTGGTCGCCGTTGCCCCAGCCGTTGTTGCCGCTCTTGTTGTTGTACAGGAGCTGCGGCGCATAGCGCGGCTGGGTGAAGCTGTAGGCCTCGATCGGGAAGGCGGCGAGACCGACGTGGAACAGCGGGTAGTAGTCGTCCCAGGTCTCGACCAGGATCACCTGTGCGGCGTCGGCGAGGACCGGCAGGCGGTTGGTCATGCCGGTGAGGTCGCTGTCGGTCAGCGGGTCGGGATCGCCGCGCACGACGGACCATTCCACCGAGTATTTGTCCTTCTTCTCGGAGTAGCTGACCACGGTGATCCGCAGGTCGGTCTGATAGAGGTCGCCCTCGGCGAAGCCGGCGTTCTGACTTTCCTCGTCGTAGACCGCATCGCCGGTTCGGGTGAACAGCTTCAGCAGCCTGTAGGCGTTGTCGATGTAGGTGTCGTCGATCTCGTCGGTTTCACGCGAAAGCGCATCGCCAATCACGTAGTTGGCCTTTTGGTTCACCGAGGCTTCGCGGAAGACGTCGAAATAAACCCAGCAGGCCGCGAAGATCACCACCAGCACCGGCAAGGTGATCATCGCCTCTATCGTCACGTTGCCGCGGGTGTCGCGGGCAAATCGGGCCAGATGAGAGGCAAGGGGATTCTTTTTGGTCATCATGTCCTCACTCCTCACAGCGGTTCATGTACGAAGGCCGAGGTGGCCACCAACGCGGTGTAGCCCTCGTCGTCCGTGTACATCGACGAGGCCAGCGCCCCGGCGGGCGAGATCGGGCGGTACTTGAAGCAGGCGCGCAGCAGCATGGTCTCATGCTCGCCACCGTTGACGAAATTGCGCATCGGCGTGACCGTGAGGTTGGTGTCGACGCAATCCGCTGCGGTCGACGGCGCAACCCAGTCGCGCATGTCGAGGCCGACCATCTCGAGCTGCAGCGTCTCGACGCAGCTGCCGAGGATCGGTGCCCGCTCGCAGATCATCTCCTTGAGCGAGCCCGCAGTATAAAGCGTCCCCGTGCCGAGCTTGACCTCGCGCACCGTCTCGTCGAGCGCGCGGTCCAGCGCGGTCTGGCGCATGGTTGCAAAGCCGGATTCGACACTGGCGATGAGCAGGCCCACGAAGACCGGCGTCCAGAGCGCGAAGGGGATGATGGCCGAGCCGTTTTCGTCACGGCCGAAACGCCGCAGGGCGGATTTCACAGAGCCGATCATTGGGTCAGCCTCAGCTGGTTGAGGGTTTGCGCGATGGTGGAG
Organism: Alloyangia mangrovi; assembly: GCF_002300555.2. Lineage (GTDB taxonomy): Bacteria > Pseudomonadota > Alphaproteobacteria > Rhodobacterales > Rhodobacteraceae > Salipiger > Salipiger mangrovi. The sequence goes on from NZ_NTHN02000010.1 coordinate 64,950, forward strand.
AAGGCTTCGCTGATCTCGGTGCCCTCGACGCGGAAGAAGTGCGAGGGCGAGGAAGCACAGTTCTGCATCACCTCGGCACCGTGATCCTCGACCTCGAAGCCGATGGCCCAGATGATGATCCCCTTGGCCTTGGCCGCGGAGCAGACGTTGTTCAGCAGCGAGTCACCGATGCTGGCGTTGTACTTCTGGTAGTAGAACGAGCTCTGCCTCGAGCGATCGACGTATTTCGCGAGGTAGTAGTTCAGGTTGTAGGTGTTCCACTGCGCGATTTCCGAAGGCGTGTCGTAGTGGCTGCTGCTGATCCGGAACGAGTTCTGGTTCTCGCCGTCGGTCATCAGCACCACGGTCTTCAACACGTCTGTGTCGTCGTAAGCGACCGGCCGGCCCTCGAAGACCGAGTCGACCTCGCCGTCGGAAATCAGCCCGCTGGTGATGTGCTGGGTCGAGGGGTCGAGCAGCGCGGCGCCCCATTTCATCCCTAGGAAGATCGAGGTGCCGGCGCGCGGCGTCAGCTTCTTGATCTGCGACTTGAGCGCGGTGGCGTCCTGGCTGAACGCGGTGATCCGCTCGTAATCGTAACGCGGGCAGACGGTGTCGGTCAGCGTGTTCTTGCCCGAGGAATAGTTCCACTGGAAGTGCTGCATCTGATCGTAGCTGATCGACGTGTCGAGCGCTGCCGAGGCAAAGGTCGAATTCGGGAACTCGAGGCAATGCGAGTAGCCGTGTTTCCAGTTCACCGGCAGGTAGCTCAGGATCGCCGGGCCGGCGTTGACCTGCTCGGAGTAGGGCACCAGCGAGATCGAGACCAGATCGTCACTCCCGCTGGTCAGCAGCGTGTCGATGAACTCGCCCGCGGCGGTCTTGAGGTTGTCCATCTTGCTGTTGTTGGCCATCGAGCCGGAGATATCGACGACAAGCGAGACTTCGACCTTGTTGAACCGTTCCGTGGCCTGGGCGTGCCCCGAGGCCGTGGTCGTGTCGATACCCAGCAGGCCGAGGAAGTTCGACGGCGCCTCGACGAAGCCGTCGGCAGTCACGATCCGGTAGTTGAGGCCCTCGTCCACATCGGACGAGACCAGCGCATCGCCGAGTCCCATCTTCGCCATGTAATCGGCGACGACGTCCTCGGGGTCGAGAATTTGATCAAGGTCCGCCGCGGCAAGCACCGCGCGGTCCAAAGTGTTCTGTACCTTTGTGCGATTCAGCTCGGTGAACACCATGTCCACACCAATTCCGCCAAACGCCATCATCACCAACGAGGACACAAGCGCGAAGTAGGACATGCTGCCCCCTTCGTCACGGAGAAAGGCATCGCTGCCGCGCATCAGCGCCGTCAGCGAGACCCTGCCCCGGGCGCGAAATGCGCGCCAGCAAGCAGTCTGCTTTTCCATGATATAAGATACCCTTTTCCCGACCACTGCTAACGCAAGGCCTTCAAGACTCACCACACTACGAGGGAAACTATCGGCATCTTTAGTGGCTAAAATGCGGCTTATATCGCGGCGAAATTGGGATTTACGGCCCCGGGCCGGGGACAATACCAAGGACTCCCAAGAGGCCGGTTCCGGAGTCGGAACAATGCGTTGCCCGGCGGTTAGCAAACGGTTTCGCCGAGACGGGTTTTCGGTCAGAAAGGAGGGGCCGCCGTCTCTTGCTCCTCCGGACTGTCCGGCGCCGCGGCAGAAGACGGCTATCCGTGCCTCGGCGCGGACCGGCAAGCGTGCGTTCGGTCAGGAGGAGAACCAATGAACGTCTTACCATCCAACGAGCCGACATTCCGCCAGAGCGTCGACCTGATGTTCAACCGCGCCGTGGCGCTGATGGATCTGCCGCCGGGGCTGGAGGAGAAGATCCGCGTCTGCAACGCCACCTACACCGTACGCTTCGGGGTGCGGCTGCGCGGCAAGATCGAGACCTTCACCGGCTACCGCTCGGTGCATTCCGAGCACATGGAGCCGGTCAAGGGCGGCATCCGCTACGCCGCCGCGGTGAACCAGGACGAGGTCGAGGCGCTGGCCGCGCTGATGACCTACAAATGCGCGCTGGTCGAGGCGCCCTTCGGCGGTTCAAAGGGCGGGCTGCGGATCGATCCCACGCAATACGAGGAGCATGAGCTCGAACTGATCACCCGGCGCTTCGCCTACGAGCTGTGCAAGCGCGACCTGATCAATCCCAGCCAGAACGTGCCCGCGCCCGACATGGGCACCGGCGAGCGCGAGATGGCCTGGATCGCCGATCAATACGCGCGGATGAACACCACCGACATCAACGCGCGCGCCTGCGTCACTGGCAAGCCGCTCAACGCCGGAGGCATCGCCGGGCGGGTCGAGGCGACAGGGCGCGGCGTGCAATACGCCCTGCGCGAGTTCTTCCGTCACCCCGAGGATGTGGCGCAGGCCGGGCTCTCGGGCGGGCTCGCGGGCAAGCGGGTGATCGTGCAGGGTCTCGGCAACGTCGGCTACCATGCCGCGCGCTTCCTGTCCGAGGAGGACGGGGCGATCATCACCGGCATCATCGAGCGCGACGGCGCGCTTCACGATCCCGAGGGGCTGAACGTCGAGGCGGTGAAGGATTGGATGACCCGCCACGGCGGGCTGGTGGACTATCCCGACGCCACCCACACCCGCGACGGCGGGGCGGTGCTGACCGAGGAATGCGACATCCTCATCCCCGCCGCGCTCGAGGGGGTGATCAACCTTACCAACGCCCACAAGGTGCAGGCCAGGTTGATCATCGAGGCCGCCAACGGGCCGATCACCGCGGGCGCGGACGACATCCTGCGCAGCCGCGGCACGGTGGTCATTCCCGACCTCTTCGCCAACGCCGGTGGGGTCACCGTCTCTTACTTCGAGTGGGTGAAGAACCTCAGCCACATACGCTTCGGACGGATGCAGCGCCGACAGGAAGAGGCGCGGCACCAACTGGTGGTGGACGAGCTCGAGCGACTCGACATCGCCATGGGGGATGCGTGGACGCTCGATCCGGCGTTCAAGGCGCGTTACCTGCGCGGCGCGGACGAGCTGGAACTGGTGCGCTCGGGGCTCGATGACACGATGCGCACCGCCTACCAGTCGATGCGCGAGATCTGGCACGGGCGCGATGACGTCACCGATCTGCGCACCGCCGGGTTCATCGTCGCCATCGACCGGGTGGCGAAAAGCTACAAGGCCAAGGGTCTCTGACCGCTGGGGCAGGGGTGTGGGGCGGCCGTGCCCCTTGCCGCACCGGGGCCGCGCCTAGCGCAGCCAGCGGTGCATCACGTCATTGCCGAGCGCGCGCGTCTCCACCAACCGGAAACGAGGCGCCTCGGCCAGCGCGTCGACGCCCATGGCGCCGACACCGGGCCGGCCCTCGGCGCCAAGCGCGAGGCCGGCGGTGAAGCCGACAAGCTCGTCGACGAGATCGGCGGCGAGCAAGGAGGCGGCGAGCTGACCGCCGCCCTCGCAGAACACCCGCGTCAGTCCCTGCGCGCCGAGCGCCGAGAGCAGCGCTCCCGGATCGAGGCGCCCCGCGGTGACGCGGCTCTGGATCAGGGTCGCGCCGCAGCTCTTCCAGGCGCGTCGGGTCTCGGCGGCGGCATCGGAGCCATGCACAATCCACACCGGCACATCGCGCGCGGTCGAGGCCAGCCGGCTCATCAGCGGCACGTCGATCAGCCGCGAGGCGATCACCCGTATCGGCTGGTGCACCTCGCCCCAGCCCCGCACGGTGAGCTCCGGGTCATCGGCCCGCGCGGTCCCCGCGCCGACCATCACCGCGTCATGCGAGGCGCGCAGCCCATGCACGGCACGGCGCGCCTCGGGGCCGGTGATCCACCTGCTTTCGCCGGTGGCGGTGGCGATGCGCCCGTCGAAGCTGCTCGCCAGCTTCAGCGTCACCCAGGGGCGACCCTCCTCGGTCTTCAGGAAAAAGCCCGCATGATCGTGCATCGCCTCCTCGGCGAGCACGCCGGTGGTGACCTCGATGCCTGCCTTGCGCAGCATCTCGAAGCCCTGGCCCGAGACGCGCGGGTCGCTGTCGGCGATCGGCGCCACGACCCGCGCCACACCCGCCTTGATCAGCGCCGAGGCGCAGGGCGGGGTCTTGCCGGTGTGGGCGCAGGGCTCGAGCGTGACATAGGCGGTGGCGCCGCGGGCCTGCGGGCCGGCATCTGCCAGCGCCACGACCTCGGCATGGGGGCGGCCGCCGGGTTGGGTCCAGCCGCGGCCGACGATCCGGCCTTCCTTGACCAGCACGCAGCCCACGGCGGGGTTGGGCCAGCACTTGCCCATGCCCCGGCGCCCGAGGCGCAGGGCGTGGGCCATGTGGCGGGCATCCTCGGTCACGCGGACATGCTCCCTTCTTGCCGGTTCGGGCTCACTTCTCGGCGTGGGTCCCCGGGCGCAGCTCGCTCACGAACTTGTCGAAATCGTCGGCTGCCTGGAAGTTCTTGTAGACGCTGGCAAAGCGCACGTAGGCCACCGTGTCGATACGGGCGAGCGTCTCCATGACGATCTCACCGATCTGTTTCGACTGGATGTCGGTCTCGCCAAGGCTCTCTAGCCGCCGCACGATGCCCGAGATCATCTGGTCCACGCGCTCCGGCTCGATCGGGCGTTTCTGCAGCGCGATGCGGATCGAACGCTCGAGCTTGTCGCGGTCGAAATCCTCGCGCCGTCCGCTGGTCTTGATCACCACGAGGTCGCGCAGTTGCACCCGCTCGTAGGTGGTGAACCGGCCGCCACAGGCGGGGCAAAAACGCCGACGACGGATCGAGACATGGTCCTCTGCCGGGCGTGAATCCTTGACCTGGGTGTCGATATTTCCACAAAACGGGCAGCGCATGCCTTCCCCCAATCACTTCGTTCCAACGTGGGCATGAGGTTATCCCCCATTTATCCACAGCCACTATAGGGGAGCGCCCAGAAATTGGGTAGAGGTCAAATCGCCCCGCAAGATGAAGGGCGTAGAAATTCCCGCGGACGGACAGAAAACGCTGTGAAAACGGCCTTGCCCGCGGTTCAGGCGCCGAGATGGGCCAAAATCTCGCGCCGGTGCGGCGCGCTGCGGTGCTCGAAAAGATAGATGCCCTGCCAGGTGCCGAGCCCAAGCTTTCCACCGGTGACCGGAACGGAGAGCGAGACCGGCAGCAGTGCCGCCTTGATATGCGCGGGCATGTCGTCCGGCCCCTCGTAGGTATGGGTGAGATAGCGCATCGAGGGATCGCTGCTCGGCGGCACCAGCCGGTGGAAGAACTCGGTCAGGTCGCTGCGCACCTCGGGATCGGCGTTCTCCTGAATGAGCAGCGAGGCCGAGGTGTGGCGGATGAAGAGCGTCAGCAAACCGTCCCCGGCACCCGACCCGCCGACCCACCGCGCCACGTCACGGGTGACCTCGTAGAGGCCAGGGCCCCGCGTCTCGATGGTGAAGAGGGTCTGCATCCGTGCGTCCGCCTTGCTCGCTGATCAAGAGCCTCAGGCGTAGCAAGCGGGGCGCGGGAGTGCCAGTGCCGAGCGCCTCAGACCGTGGAGACCACGCAGCGCACCTGCGGCAGATCCTCGGACGATTGGAAGAAGAGGGGGGGTGCCGTCGTCGGTTACGGCGGGCATGGAGGCGACCTGTTGCAGCGTCTCGCGGCACTCTGCCAGTTCGTGCGGCGCGACCTCGATCTCGATGACCGTGGCGGCGCCCGGGCTCAGCGCCTCGGTCGCGGCATAGGCGGCGACGGCGGTGCAGGTGGCGGCGGCAGTGAGCAGTGCGAGGCGTTTCATCAAGGGTCTCCCTTACTGGTCAGCAAGTACTGGTCGGCAAGAAAACGCCGGTGCGTCGAAAATCGTTCCATATCCGCCGGGTGAGGGCTGATCGGCCCGCGCCGAGGCGCTGTTTCATGGGCGCCGGGGCGCTGCGCCCTATGTTCGAGCGCAGCCGCGCCGGGCCGCCGGCGCTCCGAGTTTCACGGCAATACCCTTCGAGAGGATTAATCATGACCCGCAAGACGCTCTTCATCACCGGCGCCTCCTCGGGCATCGGCGCGCAGACCGCCCGTGCCGCGGTCGAGCGTGGCTGGAACGTCGGCCTCTTCGCCCGATCCGAGGACAAGATCGCCGAGCTGGAAAAGGAGCTCGGGGATTATGCGCTGGCGCTGCCGGGGGACGCGACTTCGCTGCAGGAGCAGGAGGCGGCGATGGCGAAGCTGGCGGCCCACTTCGGCGACGTGAACGCCGCCTTCGCCAATGCCGGCACGGGGCTGGCGCAATCGGGCACACGCAAGGGCGATCCGGCGGAATGGGAGGCGCTGGTGCGGCTCAACATCCTCGGGGTGCTCTGGACCGCGAAAGCGGCCTCGGCCTATTTCGTCAAGAACCGGGGCCACCTTGTGCTGACCGGCTCGGCGGCGGGGCGGACGACCATCAAGGGCTCGGTCTACGGTGCCTCGAAATGGTTCGTGCACGGCTACGGCGGCAACCTCGCCGAGGAGTTCCGCGAGTGGGGCGCCCGGGTCACCGTGATCGCTCCGGGCATGGTGGACACGCCCTTCTTCGACGAGGCCAAGCCGGACAAGCTGAAACCCGAGGACATCGCGCGCTCGGTCATGTTCGCGCTGGAGGCCGACCCGCGCGCCAACGTCCGCGAGGTCTTCGTCATGCCGGTGAACTGAGGTCCCGCGCCGCGCCGCCTGCGGAACGGGCGGCGCGGCAACGCGTGCTGCCGCGAGGTCACGCAAGGCTTTACAAGCGCAGGCCAAGTCGCTCAGGTGTGGGAGGTTTCCCCCAGTCGCGGACCTGATGAATGGCGATTACGGCAAGTATCTACCACCTGACGCATTACAAGTACGACCGCCCGGTGTCGCTTGGGCCGCAGATCATCCGGCTGAGACCCGCGCCGCATTCGCGCACGCGGGTGATCTCGCATTCGCTGAAGATCTCGCCCGAGGGGCATTTCGTCAATCACCAGCAGGATCCCTATGGCAACTGGCTGGCGCGCTTCGTCTTTCCCGAGCCGGTGACCGAGTTCAAGATCGAGGTCGACCTCGTCGCCGACATGACGGTCTACAACCCGTTCGACTTCTTCGTGGACGAAAGCGCCGAGGCGTTTCCCTTCGAGTACTCGCAGGACTTCTCCGAGGATCTGTCGATCTACCGCACCCCCGAGCAGGCCGGTCCGAGGCTGCAGGCCTATCTCGACACCATCGAGAAGAGCGCGCCGCGTACGGTGGATTTTCTCGTCGGGCTGAACGCGCGGCTCGAGAGGGATATCGGCTACATCGTCCGCATGGAGCCCGGCGTGCAGACCCCCGAGGAGACGCTGCAACTGGCCAAGGGTTCCTGCCGCGACACCTCGTGGCTCTTGGTACAGATCCTGCGCCACCTCGGTTTCGCGGCGCGCTTCGTGTCGGGCTATCTCATCCAGCTCAAGCCCGACCTCGTCTCGCTCGACGGGCCGGCGGGCACGGATCACGATTTCACCGACCTGCATGCGTGGTGCGAAGTCTACATCCCCGGCGCCGGCTGGATCGGGCTCGATCCGACCTCGGGGCTGCTGACCGGCGAGAGCCACATCCCGCTCGCCGCCACACCGCATTACCGCAACGCCGCGCCGATAGTCGGCGGCTACTCCGCGCCGCCAGACACGCAGACCGAGTTTGCCTTCGACATGCAGGTGCGCCGCGTCGCCGAGCACCCGCGCATCACCAAGCCGTTCTCGGACGAGGAATGGGAGGCGCTCGACGCGCTCGGCCATCAGGTCGATGCCGAGATCGCGGCACAGGACATGCGGCTGACCATGGGCGGCGAGCCCACCTTTGTCTCGATCGACGATTTCGAGAGCGCCGAGTGGAACACCGCCGCCGTCGGCCCGCAGAAGCGCGCGCTTGCCGACCAGCTGATCCGCCGGTTGCGGACGCGCTTCGCGCCGGGTGGTTTCCTGCACTACGGGCAGGGCAAGTGGTACCCCGGCGAGACGCTGCCGCGCTGGACCTTCTCGCTCTACTGGCGGCGCGACGGCAAGCCGGTGTGGAAGAACCCCGATCTGGTGGCGAAGGAAACCGCCAAGGGCGCCGATGCCGCGCAGGCCGATGCCTTCCTGACCAAATTCGCCGAGACGCTGGGTCTGGATGGCGGCTACGTGCACCCGGCCTTCGAGGATCCGGCGGAATGGATCCTCAAGGAAGCCGACCTGCCGATGAACGTGACGCCGGAGGATTCCAAGCTCAAGGACCCCGAGACCCGCGCCCGCATCGCCCGCGTCTTCACCCGCGGGCTCGACGAGGCGGCGGGCTTCATCCTGCCGCTGCAGCGCTTGCAGTCCAAGGCGACAGGGCCGAAGTGGCGTTCGGAACATTGGAAGACCCGGCGCGGGCACCTGTTCCTCATTCCCGGCGACAGCCCCGTCGGCTTCCGCCTGCCGCTCGGCGCGTTGCCCTATGTGCCGCCTTCGGCCTACCCCTATGTCTATCCGACCGACCCCAGCGTGCCGCAGACAGCGCTGCCGGACTTCCACGCGCTGCAGCAGGAGCGCCGCGCGCGCCTGATGGAGGAGTTGGAGCGCATCGCGACCGAGGAACGCGAGGCCATGGCCGCGCTGCCCGAGGTCACGCCGGGCCACGACCAGCCTGTGAGCGAAGCGCGTGATGCCGGGCGCAGGCAGCGCATCATGGAGCAGGGCGTCGATCCGGCGGGAGGCGCGGTGCGCACCGCCATCGCCATCGAGCCGCGCGACGGGCGGCTCTGCCTCTTCATGCCGCCGGTGGAGTCGCTCGAGGATTACCTCGACCTGCTCGCCGCCGCCGAGACCACCGCCGAGGAGCTGGGCCTGCCAATCCACATCGAGGGCTACACCCCGCCGCATGACGCCCGGCTCAACGTGATCCGCGTCGCGCCCGATCCGGGAGTTATCGAGGTCAACGTCCACCCGGCGCACAGCTGGGAAGACTGCAAGGCGATCACCAACGGCGTCTACGAGGAAGCCCGGCAATGCCGCCTCGGCGCCGACAAGTTCATGATCGACGGGAAGCACACTGGCACCGGCGGCGGCAACCACGTGGTGGTGGGCGGCGAAACAACGCATGATAGCCCCTTCCTGCGCCGTCCTGACCTGATGCGCTCGATGATCCTGCACTGGCTGCGGCACCCTTCGCTCAGCTACCTGTTCTCGGGTCTCTTCATCGGCCCGACCTCGCAGGCCCCGAGGATCGACGAGGCGCGGCACGACAGCCTCTACGAGCTGGAAATCGCGCTGGCGCATTTCCCGGCGCCGGGGCAGGGCGAGCCGCCGCTGCCGTGGCTGACCGACCGGCTGCTGCGCAACATGCTGATCGACGTCACCGGCAACACCCATCGGGCCGAGATCTGCATCGACAAGCTCTATTCGCCCGACGGGCCGACCGGGCGGCTCGGCCTCGTCGAGTTCCGCGGTTTCGAGATGCCGCCCGACGCCAAGATGAGCCTTGCCCAGCAGGTGCTGATCCGGGCGCTGTTGGCGCGGTTCTGGAAATCCCCCATCCAGGGCAAGCCCGTGCGCTGGGGCACCACGCTGCACGACCGCTTCATGCTGCCGCATTTCGTCTGGCAGGATTTCCTCGACGTGCTTCGCGACCTCGGCGATCACGGCTTCACCTTCCGCCCCGAGTGGTACGAGGCGCAGCGCGAGTTCCGCTTCCCCTTCGCCGGCGAGGTCGACTACGACGGCGTCCACCTCGAGCTGCGGCAGGCGCTCGAGCCCTGGCACGTGCTGGGCGAGCGCGGCGCGATCGGCGGCACGGTGCGTTACACCGACAGCTCGGTCGAGCGCATGCAGGTGCAACTGACCGCCACCGAGCCGGGGCGCTACATCGTCGCCTGCAATGGCCGCGCCGTGCCGATGGCCGAGACCGGTGCCTCCGGCGTCAGGGTCGGGGGGGGTGCGCTTCAAGGCCTGGCAACCCGCCGAGGCGCTGCATCCGACGCTGCCCGTGAATGCGCCGCTGACCTTCGACATCTTCGACACATGGACCGGCCGAGCCTTGGGCGGCTGCCGGTATCACGTGGCGCATCCGGGCGGGCGCAACTACGACACCTTCCCGGTCAACACCAACGAGGCCGACGCGCGCCGGCTTGCCCGCTTCGAGAAACTCGGGCACACCCCGGGCAGCTACTGGCCCGCGCCCGAGACACCGCATCCGGAGTTCCCGATGACGCTCGACCTGCGCCGCCTGCCGGGGATCTGATGCCTTGGAGGCGGAGACGACACGCCCGCTGCCGGAGACGGTGGCCAAGTTCCTGCAAGGCTACAGCCCGCCACCGGGCGTGGCCGACGAGCTCTTGCGCCCCGATGGCAGCCTCCGCCCCGCCTGGCGGCCTCTGATCCGCCACCTCGCGGCGCAGAGCGCCGAGACCCGCGCCCGCGCCTTTGCCCGGGGCGACCAGTATCTGCACGACACCGGGGTCTATTTCCGCCAGCACACCGGCGAGGGCTCGACCGAGCGCAGCTGGCCGCTGAGCCATGTGCCGGTGGTGATCTCGGGCCGCGAATGGGCCAAGCTCTCGGAGGGTATCGTGCAGCGCGCCGAGCTGCTCGAGCGGGTCATGGCCGATCTCTACGGGCCGGGCGATCTGGTGAAGCAGGGCTACCTGCCCGCAGACCTGGTGGCGCGCAACCCCGAGTGGCTGCGGCCCATCGTCGGCGTGCAGCCGCGCTCGGGGCATTTCCTGCATTTCCTCGCCTTCGAGATCGGCCGCTCGCCGGACGGCTCGTGGCTGGTGCTGGGCGATCGCACGCAGGCCCCCTCCGGCTCGGGCTTCGCGCTGGAGAACCGCATTGCGACGGGGCGGGTGTTCCACGACCTCTTCCCCAAGGCCAATGTCGAGCGGCTGGCGGGCTTTTTCCGCAGCTTCCGCGACGCGCTGATCGGGCTGCGCGCCGAGGATGGCAGCCGGGTCGCGATCCTCACCCCGGGCCAGCACACCGACACCTATTATGAGCACGCCTACATCGCCCGCTACCTCGGCTTCATGCTGCTGGAATGCGAGGATCTGGCGGTGCGGAGCGGTCAGCTCAAGGTGCGCACCGTGGCCGGGGACGAGCCCGTGTCGGTGCTTTGGCGCCGCCTCGACTCGCGCTTCGCCGACCCGCTGGAGCTGGATGAAAGCTCGGCCCTCGGCACGCCGGGCATGGTCTCGGCGTTGCGCGCGGGGGCGATCACCATGGTCAACTGCCTCGGCTCCGGCGCGCTGGAGTCGCGGGCGCTCATGGCCTTCCTGCCGCGCATCTGCGAGGCGCTGACCGGCGAGTCGCTGAAGCTGCCGAACATCGCCACATGGTGGTGCGGCCAGCCCTCGGAGCGCGCCTACGTGCGCGACAACCTGCACCGCATGCTGATCGGCCCGGCGCAATCGACCAAGCTGCCCTTCGACATCGACGCCGGCACCGCGCTCGGTGGGCGGTTCCGGGGCTCGGCGCATGGCTCGGTGACCGACTGGCTCGAGCGCGAGGGCGACACGCTGGTGGGCCAGGAGGCGGTGACGCTCTCGACCACCCCCGCCATGGTCGGAGACCGGCTGGTGCCGCGCCCCATGGTGGTCCGGGTCTTTGCCGCGCGCACGCCGCAGGGCTGGACGGTGATGCCCGGTGGCTATGCCCGCATCGGTCGCAGCGGCGATCCCACGGCGCTGGCGATGCAGGCGGGCGGCTCGGTGGCCGACGTCTGGATCACCTCGGAGGCGCCGGTCGCCAGCGAGACGCTCGCGCGCGCGACAAGGGGCCTTTCCTGCGCCGCCAGCCGGGGCTGCTGCCGGCGCGGGCGGCGGACAACCTCTTCTGGCTCGGGCGCTATGTCGAGCGGGCCGAGAACGGTGTGCGGCAGATCCGCGCCTACCACCTGCGTCTCGAGGATTACGGCCCCGATGCGCTGCCGCTGGTGGAAAGCCTCGCCCGCTTTCTCGCGGGCTACGGGCTCGATCCGTCCGAAGAGCCGGTGCCGCCCGGCCTTCTGCAGCTCTTCGACGTCTCGCGCGGCTGCGCGGCCAAGGTGCGCGACCGCTTCTCCACCGATGGCTGGAGCGCGCTTTCCGATCTTGCCGCCACGGCCCGCGAGGTCTCCGAGGGCTGCCACCCCGGCGACGATGCCGCCCGGGCCATGAGTCTCTTGCTGCGCCGCATCGCCGGCTTCTCGGGCCTCGTGCACGAGAACATGTTCCGCTTTCTCGGTTGGCGTTTCCTGACCGTCGGCCGGGCGCTGGAGCGGGCCGACCAGATGGCCGCCTTCCTTGCCGCCTTCACCGACCGGGCCACCCCGACAGGCGGGCTCGACCTGGCGGTCGAGGTCGGCGACAGCGCCATGACCCACCGCCGCCGCTACTCGGTCGAGACCTCGCGCGAGACGGTGATCGACCTTCTGGCGCTCGACGCGGGCAACCCGCGCTCGCTGCTCTTCCAGCTCGACGTGCTGATGGCCGAGGAGGCGCGGCTGCGCCCGGCGGGCAGCAGTGGCCTGCCCGAGGCCGGGCGGCGCATCCTGCTGCTGCGCACCGCGCTCGCCGTCGCCGCCCCCGAAGAGATCACCCCCGCCCGCCTGCGCGGCTTCCGCGCCGACCTCGCGGCGATCTCCCATGCGCTCACCGCGCAATACCTGAGCTGACCGCGGAGCCGCCCCATGTCCCAGCTCTACGACATCTCGCTGCGGATCACCTATGAATACGTCCATCCCGCCGGGGCCAGCCGCACGCTCCTGCGCATGCTGCCGCGCGCCCTGCCGGGGCAGGAGCTGCTGTCGGGGGCGGTGAGCGCCGATCCTGCCCCGACCTGGCGCCGCGACGGGATAGATTTCTTTGGCAATCCCACCTGCGAGATGGCCCATGACATGCCGCTGAGCGAGATCGCCTTCGCCTTCTCGGGCCGGGTGCGCAAGGCGCGGCCCGTGGCCGGGCTCGACCTCTCGGGCGGGCTCGGCACGCTGGCGCAGGAGCTTGCCGCAGTGCGCAGCATCGGGCCCGAAAGCCCGCATCACTTCCTCGGTGCCTCGCCGCGGCTTCCCGCCGCGCCCGAGATCGCCGCCTTCGCGCGGGACACCCTGCGCCCCGCCATGTCGGTGCGCGCGGCCATCGAGGCGATCAGCCACCGGCTCCATGCCGAGTTCGCCTTCGATCCCGAGGCCACCGAGGTCACCACCACGGCGATCGAGGCCTTCCGCGCCCGCCGCGGCGTCTGCCAGGACATCTCCCACGTGATGATCACCGCGCTGCGCAGCCTCGGCATCCCGGCGGGCTACGTCTCGGGGTTCCTGCGTACCCTGCCGCCCGAGGGCCAGCCGCGGCTCGAGGGGGCCGACGCCATGCACGCCTGGGTTCGCGCCTGGTGCGGGGCCGAGCTGGGCTGGGTCGAGGTTGACCCCACCAACGACATGTTCGCCGGCGCCGATCACGTCACCGTCGCCTATGGGCGCGACTATTCCGATGTGGCCCCGACCCGGGGCTCGCTGCGCTCGGAGGGCGGCCATGTGACGACGCATCAGGTGGACGTCGTTCCCGTCTGAGACTCTGATAGAGCCCGCGCCGCCGTTGACGTTTGCTCAACCTCTTCGGCGCATGCTGCCGCGAGGGGCGCGAAGGGGCAGGCGATGCGGCGGATCGACGAGAAACTGGCGAAGATCGCGCAGGGGCGCTACGGGCCGCGCGATTTCATCCTGACCTTCTGCAAGGATGCCGATCTCCTGTGCGGCTGTTCCGCCGCCGGTCGCGATGAAAACGGCCGGCTGCGCAACGCGCCGGCCTACCGCGCCGACATGCGCCGGGTGATCGAAAGCGATTTGGCCGACATCGTGCTCAGTTCCCTGTCCAACGCCGAGGTCTTCAGCGAGGAGGGGATCTACGCCCGCTCCAATGTCACCCCCGCCGTGCGCCTGACCGACAACACCGATATCTGGCTGGTGCGCGGCGGGCGCTACGCGCAATTCCCGGCCATGCCCTTCCGCAGCTCGCGGCTGGAAAACGTCCGCCCGGTGGCCAACCTCGGCCTCTACGCGCTCGGCTTCTACAACGACATCGACATCGATCATGCCACGCTGCGGGCCTATGCCGAGTTCCGCCAGGTCGCCGCCTCGGTGGGGCTGCGCCACTTCCTGCGCGTCGCCGACCCGCCGATCCCCGTCGACACCGGCACCGAGGAATATGGCGCCTATCGCAACGACGTGCTGACCCGCAGCCTCGCCGGGGTCGCCAGCAAGGAGCGCCCGCTCTTCGTCGAGGTCGGCTACCATGGTCCCCGCGCGATGGAGGAACTGGCCGACTGGGATCCTACGCGGGTCATCTTCGGACTCACCGGCTGCAAGCAGGGAACCACCCGCGACTGCCTCGAACGGCTGGCGCAGGGCGAGCGCTACGGCGCGCGCACCGCCAGCTTCAGCCGGCTGGACTTCCCCTGCGAGGAGCCGGTGCTGATGATGCGTGCCATGCGCCGCGTGGTGCGCGAGGGCATGAGCTCGCGCGAGGCGGTGCAGGCCTATCACGCCGACCTCGAGGTTGCGGGGCTGCCACCGATCCGGCCCCTGCAGGAGGACATGGAGCTGACCGTGCCCCTGCTCAGCCGCAACCACAGCCGCGCCGCCTGAGCGCCGCCCGGACGCGATCCGTTCCGGTTCGCGGCCTCGATCTCATACCGCCGCAGCGCTTTCCGCTTTCCCCTCCCGCCGGCTTTCTCCAGAAGGGGGCACGGCAGGAAAGGGTGCGTCATGGAAGATGGGAGCGGGTTCTGGATCGCGGCGGCTCTGGCGACCTTCTGCGTCGGCGCCTCGAAGGGCGGCATGCCGGTGATCGCCATGCTGGGCGTGCCGATGCTGGCGCTCTTCATCTCTCCCGCCGCTGCCGCCGGGCTGCTCCTGCCCATGTACATCCTGTCGGATGTCTACGCGATCTGGCTGTTCCGCCGCAATTTCTCGCCCCGCAACCTCAAGATCCTGATCCCCGCCGCCGCCGTCGGCATCCTGCTGGCCTTCTTCTGCATCTCGCGGGTGCCGCCCGAGATCGGCAAGCTGATCGTCGCGCTGGTCGGGCTCTACTACCTCGGTGACACGCTGCGCAAATGGCTGGTGCGGGACCATGCGGCGCGGCCCGCCGACGTGCCGCGCGGGCTGTTCTGGGGCGCGCTCTCGGGTTTCACCAGCTACATCTCCCACGCCGGCGGCCCGCCGTTCCAGGCCTACACCCTGCCGCAGATGATGCCCAAGATGACTTATGTGGGCACCCAGGCCATCGTCTTCGCCTGCATCAACTGGATGAAACTGCCGCCCTACATCGTCGCCGGGCAGGTGACATGGGACAGCCTGCAGCGCATGGCCATGCTCGCGCCCGTGGCGCTCTTCGGCGCTTGGTCCGGCCAGCGGCTGGTGCGCTGGCTGCCCGAGCGGCTCTTCTTCGGCGTGGTGCGCGCGGCACTGGGCCTGCTCAGCCTGCGCCTTCTCTGGGAGGTCGCCCGCGCTTGGGGCTGGCTCTGACCGGGCACTATCCCGGCTTCTTCTAGGCGCAAATATCCCGGGGGAGCCGCGCGCAGCGCGGCGGGGGCAGAGCCCCTTTCTGAAAACGCCGCAACACGCGGAGCGCCGAATCCTGCGGGCTCCCGCGCTTGCACGCCGCAGGGGCGGGCGGTAACACCGAAGCTGCAATTCACGGAGGGCGCATGGCCAAAGCTGACTGGATCGCGGTGGACTGGGGCACGTCGAACTTGCGCCTTTGGCGTATGGCGGCGGATGGCACGGTGCTGGACCGCGCCGAGAGCGACGCTGGCATGGGCCGCCTTTCGCCCGAGGACTTCGAGCCGACCCTGCTGGGGCTGCTGCCCGACCTCGACGCCGAGACACCGGTGATCATCTGCGGCATGGCCGGGGCCCGGCAGGGCTGGGCCGAGGCGCCCTACGTCAAGACCCCCTGCGCCCCGCCCGGGCTCGCCGAGGCGATCACCGTGCCGACGCGCGACCCGCGCCTCGAGGTGCGCATCCTGCCCGGTGTGGCGCAGGACCGCCCCGCCGACGTGATGCGCGGCGAGGAGACGCAGGTCTCGGGCTTCCTTGCGCTCAACCCGCGCTTCGACGGGGTGATCTGCCTGCCCGGCACGCACAGCAAGTGGGTGCATGTGAGCGCCGGCGAGATCGTCTCCTTCCGCAGCTTCATGACCGGCGAGATCTTCGAGCTGCTGAGCCGGAAGTCGGTGCTGCGGCACGGGCTTGGTGGCGGCTGGGACGACGCCAGTTTTGCCGAGGGCGTGGATCAGGCCATGGGCCGTCCCGCCGCGTTCGCCGCCGAGCTCTTTACCCTGCGCGCCGAGGGGCTGCTGCATGGGTTGACCCCGGAGAAGGCCACCGCGCGGCTCTCGGGCCTGCTGATCGGCATGGAGCTGGCGGCGGCGAAACCCTACTGGCTGGGACAGAGCGTGGCGCTGCTCGGGGCCTCGAAGCTGGTGTCGCACTACCGCAGCGCGCTCGAGACGCTGGCGGTGCCGGTGGTGATCGCCGACGCCGAACGCATGACGCTGGAAGGGCTGAAGGCGGCCCGCAAGACGGAGAAGACCGAATGACCCGCGAGATCATCGCCATCCTGCGCGGCCTCACCCCCGAGGAGGCGCCCGCCGTCACCGAGGCGCTGATCGGCGCCGGCATCACCAAGATCGAGGTGCCGCTGAACTCGCCGCGCCCTTTCGATTCCATTGCCAAGATGGTGCAGGGCTTCGGCACCGATGCGATCATCGGCGCGGGCACGGTGCTCGCCCCCGAGGAGGTGCTGCGCCTGCAGCAGATCGGTGCACGCATGGTGGTCTCGCCCGACATGAACCAGCGGGTGATCATGGCCACGAAGAAAGCTGGAATGCTCAGCTACCCCGGCGTGCTGACCCCGACCGAGGCCTTCACCGCACTGCGCACCGGCGCCGACGGGCTGAAGTTCTTCCCCGCCTCGCTGGTCGGACCCGAGGGCGTGAAGGCAATGAAGGCGGTGTTGCCCGAGGGCACGGCGACCTATGCGGTGGGTGGCGTGAGCGCGGGCAACATGGGCGCGTGGCTGGCGGCGGGCGTCACCGGCTTCGGCATTGGTACCTGGCTCTACAAGCCGGGCCGCAGCCTCGAAGAGGTGACCTCCCGGGCCCGCGAGGTGGTCGCCGCCTATGACGTCGCGGCGGAAACGGAACTGGCGGGCTGAGCCTCGGCGCGCTACCTTTCCCGCCACAGGGGGCAAGGGAAGGGCGCGCGCCATGAGCCGAACCGAGGCTGACCAGACCACGCAACCGGGTGACGACGTGATCCGCCCCGGTGAGACCGCGCTCGAGCTGTCCCCCGCGCAGGACGCGCAGCTGCGCTTCATCGGCTGCATCCGGACCCCCTTTGCCACCCGGCGCGATTGTCCCCGGCAGGGCGATCTCGATGGTCCGGAGTGCCGCATCGAAATCGACCCCGAGTGGGCACCCGCGCTCGAGGGCATCGAGCGGGCCGAGCGAATTCAGGTGCTCTACTGGCTCGACCGCGCCCGGCGTGACCTGCTCACCCAGAGTCCGCACGGTGGTGGCACGCGCGGCACCTTCGCGCTGCGCTCGCCGGTGCGGCCCAACCCGATCGGAATTTCCTCGGTCCGGCTGGTCCGGCGCGAGGGCGCGGTGCTGGTGGTCCAGGGCCTTGATTGCGTTGATGGCACCCCGCTTCTGGACCTCAAGCCGGACCTTTGCGAGCACCGTGGACGCCCCAAGGATGGCTGATTCACTATCGTCTAAACTTTGTGCAACTACGAGATTCTTGCCGCGTCTCTGTGCGTCTAGCTTGCGCGCTGCGGGCGAGATCCTGTCTCGCGCCGCCCCGCTTCTTGTCGTCCGCCGCGCCCTGGCAGAGGGTCCGCGAGGCAAGCGGAGGACAGGCCCATTCCCTATGACCAGCCCCAGATGAGCGCGCCGGCGGCCTCCCGGGGGGGCGATCGCCGCACAGCGTGCGCGCGGGCGTGCCCGGCTGGCTGCGCGGCGGCGCGGAACGGCGAGCGTCATCGGTGATCTGCACATGTCCGGCAGCTCCAAGCTGCTGTTTCCGCGCGGTTTGGACGCGCTTCAGGCGGTCTATCTCAACAGCTCGGGCGGGGTGACCGGGGGCGATGCCTTCGACATCGCCGCTACCGCGCGCGAGGGCGCGCATCTGGCGATCACCACGCAGGCTGCCGATCGGGTCTATCGCGCGCTGCCCGGCGAGACCGGGCGGGTGGAGACCCGGCTGGTGCTGGAGGAGGGCGCAAGGCTCGACTGGCTGCCGCAGGAGACGATCCTCTTCGACGGTGCGGCGCTCGACCGGAGGCTCTCGGTCGAGATGGCCGGGGACGCGCGGCTGCTGCTCTGCGAGCCGCTGATCTTCGGCCGCGCGGCGATGGGCGAGAGCATCACCGACCTGCGCCACGCCGACCGCATCGACATCACCCGGGCCGGGCGGCTGGTCTGGTCCGACCGGCTGCGTCTTGTCGGCGATGCCGCCGCCTGCCTTGCCGATCCGGCCATCGCCGAGGGCGCGCGCGCCATGGCAACCGTCGTGCTCGCAGCGCCCGGCGCGGCGGCGCAGGTCGCGGCGCTGCGCGGGATGCTGCCCGAAACGGGCGGCGTCTCGGCGCTCGATCCCGACCTTCTCGTGCTGCGCCTGCTCGCCATTGACGGGTTCGAACTGCGCCGTCACCTTTGCCCCGTACTGCGGCGCCTTTCGGGCGCCGAACTCCCAAGACCCTGGATGATCTGACCATGCAACTGACCCCCCGCGAAAAGGACAAGCTTCTGGTGGCCATGGCCGCCGAGGTGGCCCGCAAGCGCCTCGCGCGCGGCGTGAAGCTGAACTACCCCGAGGCCGTGGCGCTGATCACCGACGCGGTGGTCGAGGGTGCCCGCGACGGCCGCTCCGTTGCCGAGATGATGGAAGCGGGCGCGCAGGTCATCACCGCCGAGCAATGCATGGAGGGGATCCCCGAGATGGTGCACGAGGTGCAGGTCGAGGCCACCTTCCCGGACGGAACCAAGCTGGTGACCGTGCATAATCCCATTCGGTAAAGCCGGGTTCTCCGGAACCTCCGGGGCGAAGAGACACTTTAGAGACCACAGGTGAGACGATGAAATACCTCCTTCCGATCATGGCCCTGCCGCTCGCGACCCCGGCTTTCGCGCATTCCGGCGCGCATCTGCACCCGCATGGCGCCGAGACCTGGCTGACCGTCGTGGCGGTGCTGGGCGTCGCGGCCTACGCCGGCTGGCGCATGTACGGCGGCGGCCGCAAATGATCCCGGGCGAGGTCATCCCCGCCCCGGGCGATCTGGTGCTCAACGCGGACCGCGAGGCGATCACCCTGATGGTCGCCAACACCGGTGACCGCCCGGTGCAGGTCGGCTCGCACTACCATTTCGCCGAGACCAACCCGGCGCTCGACTTCGACCGCGCCGCGGCGCGCGGGCTGCGGCTCGACATCGCGGCGGGCACCGCCGTGCGCTTCGAGCCCGGCCAGCGCCGCGAGGTGCAGCTCATCCCCTTCTCGGGGGAACGCAAGATCTACGGCTTCAACCAGAAGGTCATGGGGGCACTCTGAGGTCTCCGCTTCCAGCGAAAGGGACGGCAAGCATGTTCGAAGCATTCACGGCACTGACAGGCAGCATGATGCGGCTGGGTTTCTTGGGCGCCGAGGCGCAGAGCGTGGTCGCCCTGCGGATGCTGGGCTTCGCCGGCATGTGGTCCGTCCCCTCGTCCGAGGCTTACAGGATGACCGCCGAGAAGGGACCCGCCTTCATGCAGGCCTGGTGGCAGGCGAGCACGGCGATGATGCGCGGCGCGCCGGCGCCGGTGGTGATCAACGCCTTTTCCCGGCCGCTGGAAGTGAAAGCCCGCCGCAACCGCAAGCGGCTGAGTCGGCGCGGGCCGCAGTTCCGCCCCGGCCAGCGCTCGGGCTGGTAGGCGCGGTCAGGGCAGGGGGGGCGCGCGATGGTCTTCATGACACCCTTCGACTGGGCGGCGCTGATGCTGCGCGGCACGAGCCAGATGTTCGCGGCGCAGGCGCAGATGACCGAGGCTTTTCTGGCCTATGGCCGCAGGCAGGGCGCGGTCATGCCGACCACTGGCGCAACCGTGCTGCCCTTCGTGCGCCCGGCGCCGGTGGTGACGATGGGCATTTGCGGCCCGGCGCGGGCAAAGTGAGGGGCCACAGTGCACCGCGCACCCTCCCTATATGCCGTTCCGGCCCGGCCCGCACCGGCGCGCCAGTGGCTGGCACGCCGGATCCCCTATGCTTCAGGCGTCGGGCAGCGGCGGCAGGCTGCGCAGGTAGAGCACGATAGCGTCGAGATCGCCCTCGGTCATATGCGCGAAATAGCCGTAGGGCATGGGCGGCATCATCGCCGAGCCGTCGGGCCGCGTGCCGGTGGTGATGATCTTCTTCAGATCGTCGTCGCTGTAGCCCGCCAGACCGTCCTCGGAGCTGGTGAGATTGGGCGCGGTGACGCTGCCCCAGGGGCCGTGAAACTCGAAGCCGCCCTGACCGAGGTGCTCGGGATCGGTCATCGGACCCTTGTCGCTCATCGGCGAATGGCACTCCATGCAATGGCTGACGGCGTTGGCGAGGTATTGGCCGTATTCGACTGTCACACCGCGCTCGGGCGGGGTGACGCTCTCTACTGGCGGGCCGTAGGCCGGGGGCAGGGGGATGTTGTAGACCGAGTCCGGCACCTTGTTGTCGACCGCCGGCAGCGTGCGCAGGAAGGCGACGATCGAGGCCAGATCGTCATCGCCGAGACCGCGGTACATGATGATGGGCATGGGCGGTCCGATCACCGAGCCATCGGGCAGGATTCCCTCGCGGATCGCATGCGCCAGTTCCGCGTCGCTCCAGTCCGCGACCTCTCCTCCCGGGGTGATATTGGGGGCGTAGGCGGTGAACATGGGGTTGTCCTCGACGAGGCGGCCGCCGAGCTCCTTGCTCATGTCGAAGCCGGCCTCGCCAAAGGGCGTGTGGCAATTGCCGCAGCCGGCCGGACCCCTGACCAGATATTCGCCGCGGGTCACATCCCCCGCGGCCGTCGCCGCTCCGGCGCCGAGCGCCAAGAGCGAAAGTCCCGTAATCGTCGACCTGTACATTTCAATCTCCGTGCTGATGCGCTGGCTGGGAGGGAAAATGGACGTCTCTAGAGTAAAGCGGACGGTACTCCCGTTCGATAAACGCACAAAGAAAATTCGCATGGTCGGTCTTGCATGTTTGGCCGCGCCCGCGCTGCTTCTGGCCGATCCGGCCCGCGCTGCCTGCAGCGATGCCGCCACCACGGTCGAGATGCGCGAATGCCGTGGCGAGGAATACGAGGCTGCCGACGCCGAGCTCAACGCGGTCTACGGCCAGCTCAAGGCTGCCGCCTCCGACGACGTGATGGCCCAGGTCCGCACCGCGCAGCGCGCCTGGATCCCGTTCCGCGACGCCGCCTGCCTGGCCGAGGCCGCCCCCTACGAGGGCGGCTCGATCCAGCCGCTGATCCACGTGAGCTGCCTGACCCGATTAACCCAGCGCCGCAGCGAAGACCTGCGCGCGCTCTTGCCGAACTGACCAACCCGAGGACGATCCGAATGCCCGCAACGATTTCCCGCCGCGACTACGCCGCCATGTTCGGCCCCACCACCGGGGACAAGGTGCGGCTTGCAGACACCGACCTCATCATCGAGGTCGAGCGCGACCTCACCGCTTCGCTTGCCGGTGGGGGCAATCGCGCGCTCTACGGGGAAGAGGTGAAATTCGGCGGCGGCAAGGTGATCCGCGACGGCATGGGCCAGTCGCAGTACACTCGCGCCGAGGGCGCCGTGGACACGGTGATCACCAATGCGCTGATCGTCGACCATACCGGCATCTACAAGGCGGACGTGGGCCTCAGGGACGGGCGCATCGCGAAGATTGGCAAGGCGGGCAATCCCGACACCCAGCCGGGCGTCAACATCATCGTCGGCCCCGGCACCGAGGCGATCGCGGGCGAGGGGCGCATCCTCACCGCCGGCGGCATGGACAGCCACATCCACTTCATCTGCCCGCAGCAGATCGAGGACGCGCTGCACTCGGGGCTGACCACCATGCTCGGCGGCGGCACCGGCCCGGCGCATGGCACGCTGGCCACCACCTGTACGCCGGGGCCCTGGCACCTCGGCCGG
Source organism: Alloyangia mangrovi (assembly GCF_002300555.2). Taxonomy (GTDB): domain Bacteria; phylum Pseudomonadota; class Alphaproteobacteria; order Rhodobacterales; family Rhodobacteraceae; genus Salipiger; species Salipiger mangrovi. Next base: position 87,066 of record NZ_NTHN02000010.1, read on the forward strand.
ATGATGCAGGCCGCCGATGCCTTCCCGATGAACCTCGCCTTTGCCGGCAAGGGCAACGCCTCGCTGCCCGCCGCTCTGGAGGAACAGATCAAGGGCGGTGCCTGCTGCCTCAAGCTGCATGAGGACTGGGGCACCACGCCCGCAACGATCGACACCTGCCTGTCGGTCGCCGATGCCATGGACGTGCAGGTGATGATCCACACCGACACGCTGAACGAGAGCGGCTTCGTCGAAAACACCGTCGCGGCGATGAAGGGCCGCACCATCCACGCCTTCCACACCGAGGGGGCAGGCGGCGGCCACGCCCCCGACATCATCAAGATCTGCGGTGAGGAGTTCGTGCTTCCGTCGTCCACGAACCCCACCCGGCCCTACACGCAGAACACGCTCGAGGAACACCTCGACATGCTGATGGTCTGTCACCACCTCGACAAGTCGATCCCCGAGGACGTCGCCTTTGCCGAGAGCCGCATCCGCCGCGAGACCATCGCCGCCGAGGACATCCTGCACGACATGGGCGCCTTCTCGATCATCGCCTCGGACAGTCAGGCCATGGGCCGCGTCGGCGAAGTGATCATCCGCACCTGGCAGACCGCCGACAAGATGAAGAAGCAGCGCGGCAAGCTCGCCGAGGAGCAGGGCGACAACGACAACTTCCGCGTCCGCCGCTACATCGCCAAATACACGATCAACCCGGCCATCGCGCATGGCATCAGCCAGCACATCGGCTCGATCGAGGAGGGCAAGCGCGCCGACCTAGTGCTGTGGAACCCGGCCTTCTTCGGCGTGAAGCCTGAGATGGTGCTGATGGGCGGCACCATCGTCTGCGCGCAGATGGGTGATCCCAACGCCTCGATCCCGACGCCGCAGCCGGTCTATACCCGCCCGATGTGGGGCGCCTATGGCCGTTCGGTCGAGAACTCGGCGGTGATCTTCGTGTCGGAGGCGGCGCAGGCCGACGGGCTGCGCGACCGGCTCGGCATCGCCAAGCAGACGCTGGCGGTGAAGAACACCCGCGGCATCGGCAAGAAGGACCTGATCCTCAACGACGCGCTGCCGCATGTCGAGGTGAACCCCGAGACCTACGAGGTGCGGGCCAACGGCGAATTGCTGACCTGCGAGCCCGCCAAGGAGCTGCCGATGGCGCAGCGCTACTTCCTCTACTGAGCCGCGCAGGCCGTCCGACTTGGGCATCTAAGGAAAGGTGCCGGTCCGTTTCAGCGGGCCGGCGTCTTGGCATTCAGAGGTGAGTCGCAGGGCCGTCCACGGCGCCCGAGGCCTGAACCAGGCGCATGTCGTGGCACGGTGGCGCGTGCCGAGAGACGCCCGGAAATTCGGCAGCGTCCCCTCTCATGCATGGCAGCCTGTGGCTAAACGACGTATCTCACAGGGTTTTTCCGGAGAATTCTTCTCAAAGCGCCGCTGATTTGAGCGCCTAATAATTTTGCTAAACCAGATGTGCCCGCTGGGTAATATAATTATCTGTGATCTCTGCGTGTCTGGGGAGCCAGCTATGCACATGCAGCATTTGTTGTTCCCGGGTGCGTGACCTATCTTGGGTGTCAAGGGAGGAAACCAAAACCAACGCAACGAACTCAAACGCTAGGATAGGTTTCCAAATGGCATTTCTGACTGCATCCGCACGCACCGAACAGGCACCGTTCTTCTCGCGCTTCTTCGCCGCCATCGGCAACGGCCTCGTCGCCATGGGTGAAGCAAACCCGCGTCTGCGCAAGATCGAAGCCCTGCAGCGCCTGTCGGACGAGCAACTCGCCGAGCGCGGCATCCGTCGCGAAGACATCGCGCGTCACGTCTTCCAGGACGTCTTCTACCTCTGAGTTCCCAACGCGGCGCTTGTGCTGCAGAACTCGGCACGCCAAGGCCACGCCCCGGTGATCCCGGCGCGTGGCCTTGCCTTTTCCGGCGGTTGGTCCGAGGGTGCTGGCGCAATCCAGACGATCCCGGAGCCTTCCCCATGACAGCCCCCTCGACCAGCCTGTCCGTGTCCCACGAGATTGCCCGCAAGGGTTCTTGCCACGAGACGACCCTGAGCGTGACGCTCAGCTACGAGGACCGCTTCCTGCGCCGCAAGGTGCTGAAGAGCGACCAGGGCGAGAGCTTCCTCGTCGATCTCGCGCATACCGAAAGCCTCGACCAGGGCGACGCCTTCGTGCTGACTGACGGCCGCGCGGTGCGCGTCGAGGCCGCCGCCGAGCCGCTGCTCGCGGTAAGCGGGGACGAATTGCCGCGCCTCGCCTGGCACATCGGCAACCGCCACACCCCCTGCCAGATCGAGGCAACGCGGCTGCTGATCCAGCGCGACCACGTGATCCGCAACATGCTCGCCCATGTCGGCGCGACGGTGGAGGAGGTGCTTGAGCCCTTCACTCCCGAGGGCGGCGCCTATGGCCATGGCCGCACCCATGGCCACGATCATTCGCATTCCCACGGTCCCGAAGCGCAGGCGCACAGCCACTCGCATGCGCACAGCCATGCCCATGGTCACGACCACGATCATGCGCACGACCACGATCACACCCATTCGCACTCCCATTCCCACGGTCCCGCGCACACGCATGACCACTGATCCGCTGCTGACGCTGCACCAGCTCTTCTCGCCTTCCTTCCCGGTGGGCGCCTTTGCCTATTCGCACGGGCTCGAGACGCTGGTGCAGGAGGGGCGCGTCACCACCGCCGCGCAGCTGCAGGGCTGGCTCGAGGCGGTGCTGCGCCACGGCGCGGGCTGGAGCGATGCGGTGCTGCTGGCACATGTGGCGCGGGGCGCCGACGCCGCCGAACTGGCGGAACTGGCTACGGCGCTGACGCCGTCGGCGGAGCGGAGGCTCGAGACCGTCAAGCAGGGCGAGGCCTTTGCGGGCACGGTGCGCGACCTCTGGCAGGTTGACATCCTGCCCGCCCCCTATTCCGTCGCGGTGGGGCAGGCGGTGCGCGCGCTCGAGCTGCCGCTGCTGACCGCGCTGCAGCTCTACCTGCTGGCCTTCGCCTCGAACCTTGCCGCCGCCGGGATCCGCCTCATCCCGCTCGGTCAGACCGAGGGGCAGGGGGTGATCCGCGCGCTCTCGCCGCTCTGTGAGGCGCTCGCGGCTCAGGCGATAGGCGCGTCGCTCGACGAGATCGGCACCTTCTCCCCGCTCTCGGACATTGCCAGCCAGCGCCACGAGGCGCTCTATTCCCGCATCTTCAGATCCTGACACCTGACGGAGACGACATGACTTCCCCCAACGGACCCCTCCGCGTCGGCCTCGGCGGCCCCGTGGGCGCCGGCAAGACCACCCTCACCGCGGCGCTCGCCCGTGCCCTGCGCGACCGGCTGTCGATGGCCGTGGTGACCAATGACATCTACACACGCGAGGACGCCGAGGAGCTGATGCGCCAGCAGATCCTGCCGCTCGACCGCATCAAGGGTGTCGAGACAGGCGGCTGCCCGCATACGGCGATCCGCGAGGATGCGTCGATCAACCTCGCCGCCATTGCCGAACTGAACGAGACTTTCCCCGACCTCGACCTGATCCTGATCGAGAGCGGCGGCGACAACCTCTCGGCCACCTTCTCGCCCGAGCTGGCCGACGTGACGATCTACGTGATCGACACCGCCGCGGGCGAGGAAATCCCGCGCAAGGGTGGCCCGGCGATCACCAAGTCGGACATCCTCGTGATCAACAAGACCGACCTCGCGCCCTATGTGGGTGCCTCGCTCGAGGTGATGGAGCGCGACGCCACGCGGATGCGCGCGGGCAAGCCCTTCGTCTTCGCGCAGGTCAAGCACGGCAAGGGCGTCGACGAGATCGTCTCGCTGCTGGCCAAGATCGGCGGGCTGCCGCTGCCGGAGGCGGTGTCATGAGCCGCATCGTCATCCTCGGCGTCGGGGCGGTCGGCGGCACGCTGGCGGTCAAGCTGACCCTTGCCGGGCAGGAGGTGCTGGGCATCGCGCGCGGTGCGCAGCTCGAGGCGCTCCGCAGCGGCGGGCTGACCCTGCTGACGCCCGAGGGTGCGCTGCAGGCCGGCTTCCCCTGCGTGGCCAGCCCCGCCGAGGCGCAGCTGCGCGCGGACGACGTGATCTTCCTTTGCGTGAAGACCCAGCACACCGAGGCCGCGCTCATGCAGCTGCGCGACGCGGGGCTGCGGGACCAGCACGTCTTCTGCTTCCAGAACGGCGTCGAGAACGAGCGGCTGGCATTGCGCTACTTCCCCAACGTGCACGGCGTGACGGTGATGTTGCCCGCCGATTTCGTGCAGCCGGGCGAGGTGGTCTGCTACGGCGCCCCCTGTATCGGCTCGTTCGATGTCGGGCGGTATCCCTCGGGCTGCGACGCTGCGGATTCCGCGCTCGTGGCGTGTCTGGAGGCGGCGGGCTTCCCCTCGGCCACGCGCGCGGCGGTGATGGATCGCAAATACGGCAAGCTGCTGATGAACCTCGGCAATATCGTAGGTGCGGCGCTTGGCGAAGGGGTCGACAGCAAGACGGTTGTCGCCGCTCTCAAGGCCGAGGCCGAGGCGGTCTTTGCCAGCGCGGGTATCGCCTGGTCCGACCCCGCCGAGGACGACGACAAACGCGCGGCCCAACTGAAGATCGTCGAGGTGCCGGGGGTGACCCGGGTCGGCAGCTCCACGGCGCAGAGCCTCGCGCGCGGGGCCGGCTCGGTCGAGACCGACTACCTGAACGGCGAAGTCTCGCTGCTGGGCCGGCTGCACGGCGTGGCCACCCCGGGGAACGACTGGTTCACCGCGCTCGCCGCCCGGCTGGTGCGCGAAGGCGCCGTGCCGGGTGCGGTGACGCTGGCCGAGGTCGAGACCGCGCTGGGGCTCTGAACCGACGCAGACTGCCTCAAGTGAGCGCCCCGGGACGCCGGGGCGCTTGTCGCTTCCGGCCCCTTGGTGCGCCTGCGCGCACGACGGCGTAGCCCATATTTCACTTGACCGCACGTGATCTTGACGACATTTCTGCCAGTCATGTTTGGGAACCCAACCCTCTTTGATCGACGCCGACGCCGCAGCTCCCTGCGGCGGCTCTTCGGGCTGCGCGTCGATCAGCGTTCCTTGGCGCGGTAGCCCCACCAGGCAGATACCGCCCGCCGGAGCCCCTCCGACCCGCGTTCCTGAACCCCCGCAGCCCTCGGCTCCGGGGGCTTTTGTATTCCGCACTCTGGAAGGACACAGCATGAGCATTCGTACCGGCATTGTCGGCATCAGCGGTTTCGGCGGTGGCGAGGCGCTGCGCCTGATCGCGAGCCACCCGTCATTCGACCTTGTCTACGCGGCGGGCGAAGGTAGCGCCGGCAGCCGTCTCGTAGACCGCTTCCCCGGCGTTCCGCAGGCGCTCGCCGGGCTGGTTATCGAGAAATGGGATCCTGAGGCGCTGCCCGATCTTGACCTGCTGTTCGCATCGCTGCCCACGGGCGCCTCGGCCGAGGCGCTGGCGGCAGTCCCCGAGCGGGTCAAGATCGTCGACATCGGCGGGGACCACCGCTACGCGCCGGGGTGGATTTATGGCCTTGCCGACGTCTGGCCGGAGCAGATCAGGGGGCGCAGCCGGGTGGCCAACCCCGGCTGTTTTCCGGCTGCGACGCTAAACGCGCTGGCGCCGCTGCTGGCGACCGGGCTGATCGCGCCGGGCAATATCGTGATCGACGCCAAGACTGGCATCTCCGGGGCAGGCCGGGGCGGCGGTGGCAGCTTCGGCTACGCCCAGAGCAACGAGAACCTGCAGCCCTACGGCCTGTTGAAACACGTCCACATGCCCGAGATGGTGACGACGATCGAGCGGCTCGGCGCCGGCAGCGCCGCCGGGCTGGTGTTCACGCCCCATCTCGTACCGATGACACGCGGCGTGCTGGTCACCATCTACTGCCGCGGCAGCGCCACCACGGAGCAATGCATGGAGGCGGCCCGGAACTTCTACGCCGAGCGCCCCTTCGTGCGGGTCACCGACCGGCCGCCGCAGACGAAGTGGGCGACCGGTTCGAACCTGTCTTTCGTCAGCTACGCGGCGGATCCACAGCGCGATCTGGTGATTGCGATGGGAGCGGTCGACAATCTCGGCAAGGGGGCCGCCGGTCACGCGGTGCAGAATGCGAACCTGATTTTCGGGCTGCCGGAAACCGCTGGGTTGGAGGGGGCACCCGTCTGGCCATGAGGGAAGGCGTCGCGGAACGCGACAGATCCTATGTCATTCGCCGAAATGCAAAGGGCCCCACAAGGGGCCCTTCGTCTATCGCGGGAAACGCGCGCCTTAGTAGTCGTGCTCGTAATAGATGCCGATGGTGCTGTCGCCCTCCGAGGTCACGCTGCCCTTGGCCTTGAGGCTGGGGGTGATCTTGATGTTGAGGTTGACCGCGCTGCCGCCGCCGGAGTCGACCTCGACGTCGGTGTAGATGTCCTCCGAGATGTACTTGCCGAGCCGCAGCCCCGCTTGGCCCTCGTCGTTGGTCGTCACGTCGAGATCGTCCAGCCCGAGGTTCTTTCTCAGCCCGTCCACCGCGCCAGAGCCGCGCCCGGCGAGCGTGTTGACCGCCGCTGCGATCTGCAGCGCCTGGAAGCCCGAGATCTCGGTGAGGTCGCGGCCGAAGAGCAGCAGCGCCAGCACCTCTTCCTCGGGGCGTGAGGGATCCGAGGTGAACTCGACGTCGGGCTCGGTGGCAAGCCCGGTGATGCTGACGGTCACCGTGGTGCTTTCGACTTCCGACGTGGCCGCGATGTCCAGCGTCGGGATGAACTCGCCGGTGAGCGCCATGGTTGCGCGATCCAGCGTGAGCCGCTGGCCGAGGATGTCGAGCCGGCCGCGGATCAGGTCGAAGCGCCCCTGCGGGATCACGTCGGTGGAGCTGCCGGTGATGCGCAGCGCGCCGCCGAGCTCCATGTCGAGGCCACGGCCACGCACGAAGATCTGCTGAGGCGCCCGGATCACCAGGTCGAGCGGCAGCGAGTAGGCCGAGCCGCTGCTTTGCTTCTCATCGTCGACTATCCCGGCGCGGATCCGGGTTACATGCGAGCCGAAGGGCTCGGAGACATGGGTCAGCACGAATCCATGGCTGCCCGGCCCGAGCCCGGTTTCGGGGATACGGATTTCGGCGTTGTCGATGAGGATATCGCCGCCGATCGCCGGGCCGGTGAGCAGCGGCCCCGAGATCGTCACGTTGCCGCCGAGCTGCACCTGGTAGAGCCGCCGGTCCTCGAGCACGAGGTTGTCGAGCGCGATGCTGAGGTTGGCGGGGAAGTCGCCGCTCATGCCAATGGTGCCATCGACGTTGATCCGCCCGCCGGTGGCCAGCGCCGTCGAGGCGGTCAGGTTGGTCTGCCCGCCAGAGATATTGGCGTTGAGGTTGAGCCCGGTGAACTCGAGCCCGGCGGTGGGCACGATGACCCGCGCGCCATTGACCGTGACGTTGCCGGACAGGGAGTTCAGCGCCAGCGGCCCGTTCAGCCGCATGTCGAAATTCGCCATGCCGGACATCAGGTTGGGCGAGGCGACCTGGTTGGCCAGTTCCAGCGGCGCGTTTCCGGTGATCGCCACGTTGGCGCTGCCGAAGTCCTGCGCGATGCTGCCCGAGACCTGCGCCCTCGTGCCGCCGGGGGCGGTGAGGTTGCTCTGCACCTGGTACTGCCCGCCGTTCTGGGTCAGCGTGCCTTCGGCGGTGGCGCGGCCCGGAAGCTGGGGAACCAGAAGTCCCAGATCACGCAGCGCCACGTTGTAGGTGATGCTGCTGTCACCGGCGCCATAGGTGCCATTGGCGGTGGCGGTGATCTCGCGCGTCTGCACCTCGAGCTGCTGCACGGTCAGCGCACCGTCCGCATCGCGGCTCAGTTGCACCACGGCGCTGCCGTCGCCGCCGACCAGCTGGTCGACGGTGGGGATGCCGAGCGCAAGCGCGCGGGTGTCGAGCCGCCCGTCCGCCGAGAGACTGCCGTCCTCGAGGTTGTAGGCGACATTGCCATCGAAATTCACCCCGCCCGAGAGCGGCTGGCCGACCAGCGGTGCATAGGCGCCCAAAGAGGCGACCGAGGCGGTGCCGTCGAAGCCCACCGCACCGAGCTTGCCGCCGCCGAGTTTCTCGGCGGTGACGCGGCCCTGCGCGCTGGCCTCGCCCGGGCCGGAGCCGGTGAAGTCGAGTTGATAGGCGCTGTCGCTCTCCTGCAGCGTGCCCCTGAGCTGGGCACCGCCGGTGACGCCGGGCTGGATCAGCGACATGTCGGGAAGCGAGATGTCGAAGCTGGCGTTGCTGAGCCCGCTCTCGGCCGAGGGCTCCTTGCCGAGCAGCGCGGCGGTGTAGACGTCGCCCGTCGCGGTGACCTTGATGGCCTGGCCATTCACGTCGAGCTGGCGGATCTGCACAAGATCGCCGTCATAGGCGACCGAGGCGTCGAGATCGACCGTGCCGGTCAGCAGCCCGTCGACCTGCGCGATGCCGGTCCCGAGATCGCGGGTGGTGCCGTCGAGCACTGCGTCGGCGGCGCCGGTGGCCATGTCGTAGGAGACATCGGCGGTCAGGTTCAGCCCGCCTGCCAGAGGTCTGCCTGCGAGCGGCTCGTAGATCGACAGGTCCGAGGCGGCGACATCGCCGTCGAAGGTGACCGTGCCGAGGCTGCCGTCGGCGAGTTTCTCGGCGCTGGCCTTGCCGGTGATGCGGACATCGCCCGGGGCCGAGGCGTCGAGGTCGAGGAGGTAGGCATTGCCTTCCTCCTTCAGCGTGCCGGTGACATGCGCGGGGCCGGTGATCTCAGGTTGAATCAGCGACATGTCGGGCAGGGAGATGTCGAAGCTGGCGTTGCTCTGGCCCGCGCCCGACGTGGGTGTGCCGCCGAGCAGGGCGGCGGTATAGACCTCGCCCTCGGCCGAGACCTGCACCGCCTGACCGTTCACCGTGAGCTGGCGGATCTGCGCCAGATCGCCGTCGTAGGCCACCGAGGCATCGAGATCGACGGTGCCGGTGAGTAGCCCGTCCACCTGCGCGATGCCGGTTTCGACGTTGTTCAAGGTGCCGTCCAGCACGGCGTCGATGGCGCCACCGTCGAGCGTGTAGGTGACGTCGGTCTTGAGATCGACGCCGCCCGCCAGCGGTTTTCCGGCAAGCGGGGCATAGGCCGCGAGGTCCTGTGCCGCCGCATCGCCCTCGAAGCGGATGGTGCCGATGGCACCGCCTTCGAGCTTGGTCGCGGTGACCAGACCGTCAAGGTCGGTGCCGCCGGGCGCGCTGCCCTCGATGTCGAGATGATAGGCCTCGGGGGTCTCGTCGAGCGTGCCGGAGACTTGTACAGCGCCCGAGAGCCCGTCCTGCACCCTAGAGACGTCCGGGATCGAGATGTCGAAGGTGCCGGTGCTGCCGCCGGTCTGCAGCTTGGCCTCGGCGACCGCCTTGATCCCTTCGCCCGAGAGATCGAGGCGGCGCAATTCGGTGCCTTCCTCGTTGCGCACGGCCGAGGCGAAAAGCTCGATCTGACCCTCGAGCAGGCCGTCTGCCTGCGGGATGCCGGTCTTCAAGTCCAGCGTGCGGCCCTGCGCGGTGATATCGAAGCGGCCTGCGACCGGCTCTACCGAGCCCTTCACCGCAAGATCGGCATCGCCTCCCAACTCGCGCTTGGCAAGGCCCGAGAAACGGCTGATGTCCGCGGCCTTCACGCTGAGATCGGGCTCGATGATGATGTTGCCGCTGTTGCCGAGGCCGGAGAAGGTCACGTCTCCGGCGAGCGAGACCCCCGCGCCGCCGAAATCGATCTGGCGCAGGTAGAGCGGATCACCCGCCTGCCAATCGATCTGCATCACGCCCTTCAGCTCCTCGCCCGCGGCGTCGGCCATGGAGGCGTCGGCGAAGTCGAGCCCCGAGGCGTCGAAGGTGAGCTGCGCCTCGACCCCGCCGGGCAGGGACGCGCCGGAGCTGCGGCGGATGGTGCCGCGTCCGGCGATGTCGGCCCGTTCTATGGACATGTCGGGCCGGTCGATGCCCTCGGCCACCACGTCGAGACTGAAAGCCTCGCCCTGCGATGCGTCGAAATCGAGCGTCAGCGTGGCGGTGTCGACCATGGTCACGTCGCCGGACATGGCGAGCCGCACCGGGCTGCCGTCGTCCGAGGCGATCTTGCCGTCGATCTGCATCAGCTCGGGCCAGCCGTCGGCACCAATGCGGGCGGTGCCGGTGAGCGCGACCATGGCGGTCTGCAGGTCCAGCTTTTCCAGATCGAGCGTGCCGTCCGAGCCCTGCAGGCCCGAGACCTGCAGGCTCTGCTCGGGGCCGAAGAAGTCGCGGTGTTCCTCTGGCAGCAGCGGGCGCAGATCGCCCGACAGATCGGCGGAAAACTGGCGCCCGGCCTCGGAGCTGCCCTTCAGCGTGACCTGGCCGCCGAGCCGTTCCTCGCCGTCGGTGGCGAGTTGCAGGTCGGCGGTGAAATCGTCGAGCACGCCGTCGCCCTTAACCGTGAGCGCCAGCGAGGGCGCTCCGGGCAGGCCGAGCTTGGTGCCGACGATGCCGCCGCTCTCCTCTTCGAGCGCGAGGTCGATGTTCAGTGTGCCGCTTTCGTTGGCATAACTGCCCGCGAGGGTCAGCGAATCCTGCGGCCCGTCCAGGCGATTCACCGAGATGTCGGCATTGCCCTCGCCATCCGCGAGCTTGGCCGAGCCCTCGACCTCTAGCGCGATCTCCTCGCCCATCAGCGGGGCGCCCAGCTCGACCCGGGCGATCTTCAGCGCGCCGACGTCAACCGAGACCGGAAGGTCGGGCAGCGCGAAATCACCCGAGGCCTCGGGGGCAGGGGCCTCGCCCTCGGTGACCGGGGCGCGGGCTATCGCGAGCCGCTCGGCGCTCAGCTCGTTGACCACCAGCGCGCCGCGCAGAAGCGCCGTGCGGCGCCAGTTCAACTTGGCATTCTCCAGCGTGAGCCAGACGCCCTCGGAATCCGAGATGGTCATCCGCTCCAGCGTCGCCTCGGAGCTCAGTGCACCGCGAAAGCCGATGATGCGCACGTCGCGCCCGGCGCCCGAGAGGGAATCCTCGATCAACCGTTCAAGAAAGCCGCCGCTGTCCTCGTCTTCCTCCTGCGCCAGCGCAGGCGGCGCCGCCAGAAAGAGCGGCAGGAGCAGCAACATGAAAAATCGCTTGAGAAGGGTCAAAACGCCTGTCCTATCCCGAGGTAAATCTGAACGCCGTCGCCGGTGTCGCCGCCGGCGGGCATGGCGACGTCGAAGCGCAGCGGGCCGATGCCCGTCTTGTAGCGCACGCCGAGACCAGCGCCGGCGTGCCATTCGCCGTCATCGCCGCCCGGGGTGCTGTCGCGCCCGACGTAGCCCGCGTCATAGAAGACCACTGCGCCGAGGCTTTCGCCGATATCCTGCCGGAACTCGGCCGAGAGGCCCGCGAAGCTGCGGCCGCCGATGGTGTCGCCGTCGCCGAGGTCGATGGCCAGCGACTGGTAGGGCTGACCGCGGACGGTACCGGCGCCGCCGGAGTAGAAGAGGTAATCGGGCGGGGTTTCGTCGATGTCGGGGCCGACGACCGAGCCCAGCATCACCCGCCCGGCCAGCACCGAGCGCTCGCGTGCGCCAAGCGCGAGGTAGCCGCGGAAATCACCGTAGAGCCGCGCGCCGTTGGGATCGTCGCGCAGGTTCAGGAAGGGCGTCGCCTCGGCCAGCATGTAAAAGCCGTGCCTCGGGTCGAACTCGTTGTCGCGGCGGTCGTATTCGGCCTTCATCGGCAGGGTCAGCAGCTCGAAGGTGCGCTCGCCGAGGTCGTCCGTGGTTTCGGAATAGAGATAGCCGACGCCGATCTCGGTATAGAGATGGTCGGTGAGCTGGCGGGTGATGCCGAGGGTCAGCTCGATGCTGTCGAGATCGTAGTTCGGTTCCTGCAGGTGCTGCAGCTCGGTCTCGAAGTAGCCGTTGGTCTCCGGTCCGATGACGGCGGGGACGTCGAGCCGCCCGGTGAGCGTGTAATCGAGCGTATCGGCCTGATCGGTGATGTCGGTGATCGAGGCATCGAAGCGCAGCCGTTCGGCACCGCCGAGGATGTTGCGGTGCAGCCAGTAGCCGGTGAGCGACAGGCCCTCGAGCGAGCTGATCTCGGCGCCTGCGCCAACGCGGCGCGGCTTGGAGTCGACGACCTGCAGCGTGTAGTCGAGCGTGCCGTCGGCGTTGGGAACATCCTTTTCGCGCAGGGTGACCGTGGCGAAGGTGCCGGTGCGGGTGAGCCGGTCGACCGCGTCATTGACCTCTTGGGGGTCGTAGATCTCTCCGGTGGGCAGCCCGGCGATACGGCGTCGGGCGCTGCCGCGCACGTCGCTCTTGCCTACGTTCAGCAGCTTGCCGAAGCGCAGCCGCGGGCCGGTGGTGACGCCGAGGTCGACATCGACGTAGCGGCTCACGTGGTTGGCGGTGACATCCTCTCGGGTCAACTCGGCCTTGGGGTAGCCGGCGTTGCGCCAGCCGTCGACGGCCGCCTGCGCGGCGCTGCTGATGGTGCTGGCACGGGCGCGGTCGCGGGTCTTGAAGTCCGAGGGCAGCTCGGTCCCCGGGGCCAGCGGTGCCACGCTGGTGCGCCCGAAGCGGAAGCTGGGGCCGCGCTTGACCAGCACGTCGACCCGGTTCACCGATTGCGGCGTGGTGAGCAGCGGGATGTCCGCCGCCTCGCGCCCGTCGATGCGGATCGAGACCTCGGGCCCGTAGTAGCCGTTGGAATAGAGCGTCTCGACGATGATTCCGTAGTCCTGCAGCGCCGCGGCAAGCACGTCCGGCCCCTCGGTCTTGCCGTCGGTCTTGGCCCGCACCAGCGCCGAATAGGTGGTGATCTGGTCCTGGATGTCCTGGTCGAGCTCCGGAAATGCGAAGCTGAGCGTTTCGAAGGCTGAGGCCGGCAGGGCGGCGAGGCTCAGGGCGAGGCTCAGGGAAATAAACGTGTGCCGAGGGCGCAATGAACTGTCCTTTCTCGAAACCATGCGGACACCTTAACGCAGCGGAAGTGCTGCGGCTAGGCGCAGCGGCAATAAGGTCAGCGTTCCGGGTGATTTAGCGCTCATGGTTGACGGGGCGACCGCTGACCCGCGCGGTCGCCCCGCGGTGGCGCGGAAATGCCGCGTCACGGCTTGCCGTAGTGTCGCCGCGGCACTATCCCGAAAGGGAGGCGGATTGGTTGAAAATGGCAGGGGCACAAAGATGGCGACGCAGACCTATGTGACCGGATGCGCCGGCGTGCTCGGCTTCGAGATCCTGCGCGCGCTCGACGCGGCGGGCCTGCCGGTCACCGGCATCTCCCGCAGCGCGCTGCCCGAAGGGTCGCCGGCCCTGCCGCATGTGCGGGTGAGCGACGCGCTGCACCCGGGCTGGCTGGCGCCGGGCGACGCGGCGGCCACGATCGTACATTGCGCGGGCCTGTCGGACGCGCGGCGGCGCTTCGGATCGATCGGTGAGTTGGCGCAGGAGATCACCCTGCCTCAGACAGATTTCGTCGAGGCGCTGGCGGCGCGCGGCTGGCGCGGGCACTTTGTCTACCTGTCGACCGCGGCGGTTTACGGCGACACCGAGGATCTGCCGATCCCCGAGAACCGCGAGCCGCAACCCAAGGGCTATTACGCGCTGCACAAGCTGGCAATGGAGGAGGCGCTGCTGTTCCTCGCCGCGCAGCACGGTTTTCGCCTGACGATCCTGCGGCTCGGCAACCCCTACGGCACGGCGATGCCGGGACGCGAGCGCGGGGTGATGCGGCTGCTGCTGGATGCGCTGGCTGGCGGCGCCCCCTTCACCGTCTATGGCAGCGGCGAGACCTCGCGTGATTACCTGCACATGGATGACTTTTGCGACGCGGTGGCGCGGGTGGTGACGACTCCGCTGCCGGGGCCGGTGACCCGGCTCAACCTCGGCGCGGGGGAGGGCTGTTCGCTGAACGCGCTCATCGCGAAGATGGAGAGGGCGACCGGGCGGCAGCTCAATCTCGTGAGCGAGCCCTCGGCGCTGGAGGTCAAATCGAGCGTGCTGGATATCTCGCGCGCGCGGCGTGTGCTGGACTGGGCACCGCGGGTGTCGCTGGACGACGGGCTGGCGCGCATGGTCGCGGACTACGGGATGTAGGGGCGCACTGGGGAAGGCCGCGAAGGGGGGGCTCTGCCCCCGCCGCGCTGCGCGCGACTCCCCCGGGATATTTGGACCTAGAAGAAAGGGCGTCGCCGGGGGTGCTGGGTCGCAATGGGAAACGCCGCCCAGGAGGGCGGCGTTTCGCAGTCAGGGCAGTCAGGGGGCGGGGCTCAGCCGAAGAGCCGGGCGCCCTGCTCGTCGATCATCTGCCTGGCCTTGCGGATCGAGGCCTCGACAGCCTCGCCGTGGTCGCGGATGACGTCGGCGCGGATCAGCTCGTGCACCTTGGTCTCGCCGTTCACCTCGCCCTCGATGCGGGCGGCGATGCGGAACTGACCGTCTGCCGGCTGCGGCGCGGGGAAGATGCGGAAGCCGTTGTATTCGACGGCTTCCACCTGCGGTTCTGTCTTGGCGGGGCCGGGGCCACCGCCGAAGAGCCGAGACCAGAAGGACATGAGCGTTCCCCCGCGCTTACTGGTCGAGGAAGGAGCGCAGCTTGCGCGACCGCGACGGGTGCTTGAGCTTGCGCAGCGCCTTGGCCTCGATCTGACGGATCCGCTCGCGCGTCACCGAGAACTGCTGGCCAACCTCTTCCAGCGTGTGGTCGGTGTTCATGCCGATGCCGAAGCGCATCCGCAGAACCCGTTCCTCCCGCGGGGTGAGCGAGGAGAGCACGCGGGTGGTGGTCTCCTTGAGGTTCTCCTGGATCGCCGAGTCGAGCGGCAGGATGGCGTTCTTGTCCTCGATGAAATCGCCGAGCTGGCTGTCTTCCTCGTCGCCGATCGGCGTTTCGAGCGAGATCGGCTCTTTGGCGATCTTCATCACCTTGCGGACCTTCTCGAGCGGCATCTGCAGCTTTTCCGCCAGCTCTTCCGGGGTCGGCTCGCGGCCGATCTCGTGCAGCATCTGGCGGCCGGTGCGGACCAGCTTGTTGATCGTCTCGATCATGTGCACCGGGATACGGATGGTCCGTGCCTGGTCGGCAATCGAGCGGGTGATCGCCTGGCGGATCCACCAGGTCGCATAGGTCGAGAACTTGTAGCCGCGGCGGTACTCGAACTTGTCCACGGCCTTCATCAGGCCGATGTTGCCTTCTTGGATGAGGTCGAGGAACTGCAAACCGCGGTTCGTGTACTTCTTGGCGATGGAGATCACGAGGCGCAGGTTGGCCTCGACCATTTCCTTCTTCGCCTGCCGTGCTTCCTTTTCGCCCTTCTGCACCTGCTGGACGATGCGGCGGAACTCGGAGATGTCGAGGCCGACGTACTGGCCGACCTGTGCCATGTCGGCGCGAAGCTCTTCCGCCTTGTCCGAGAAGCGCTCGATGAACATCTGCCAGCCGCGGCCGTCCTTGGCCGCCATGTGGTCCATCCAGTTCGGATCAAGCTCGCGGCCACGGTATTCGTCGATGAACTCGCGGCGGTTGATGCGGGCTTGGTCGGCCAGCTTCACCATCGAGCTGTCGATCATCATGATGCGCTTGTTGATGCCGTAGAGCTGGTCGATCAGCGCCTCGATCCGGTTGTTGTGCAGGTGAAGCCCGTTCACCAGCACGACGATCTCGGAGCGCACGCGCTGGTACTGCACCTCGTCCTCGGCCGAGAAGGAGCCGTCCTCGTTCAGCGTGGCGCTGATCCGGGCGTCCTGCATCTCCGACAGGGTCTCGTAGTCAGCGGCGATCGTGTCGAGGGTTTCGAGCACGCGCGGCTTCAGCGCGGTCTCCATCGCGGCCAGCGACATGTTGGCCTGGTCATCCTCGTCCTCGTCGTCGTCGCGGCGCAGCGGGTTGCCGTCGGCGTCGAGCTCGGGCTCGTTGCTGCGCTGCTTCTGCGCCGTGGCGTCGCCGCCGGCGCCGACCACGGGCTCGTCAATCTCGCCATCCTCGTCGAGCTGGTTGCCAAAGGTCGCCTCGAGGTCGATCACGTCGCGCAGGAGGATTTCCTCGCCGAGGAGTTCCTCGCGCCAGATGGTGATCGCCTGGAAGGTCAGCGGGCTTTCGCAGAGGCCCGCGATCATCGTGTTGCGGCCGGCCTCGATGCGCTTGGCGATGGCGATCTCGCCCTCGCGCGAGAGCAGTTCGACCGAGCCCATCTCGCGCAGGTACATGCGCACCGGGTCGTCGGTGCGGTCGAGCTTCTCGGTGCCCCCCCGACGACACGGCGACATCGCGGCCGCGCGAGGCGTCCACGAGATCGGTCGAGCCCTTGTTCTTGTCGTCGCCGTCCTCGGATTCCTCGTCCTCTTCGGTGACCTGGATGCCCATTTCGGAGAGCATCGACATCACGTCTTCGATCTGGTCGGAGCTGACCTGATCGGGCGGCAGAACCTGGTTCAGCTGGTCGTAGGTGATAAAGCCACGCTCGCGCGCCTCGGCGATCATCTTCTTGACCGCGGCCTGGCTCATGTCGAGGCTATGTGCGTCGTCCTGAGATTCCGGCTTGGCGTCGTCGTTGTCTTTGGCTGCCATGAAGTGCTCCGTCAAAGGGAGGGGCCGGTTCTGGCCGGCACTCGCGCAAGTGAAGTGATTCGATTTTGCGAATCATGGGGGGAATCGTTTGATTCGGCCACCCGTCTACCGGTTTTTCCTCCAGTTTCCCTAAATGGCCATCTAGTTCTGACCCTTGGAAAAGCGAATCTGCTGTAGCAGCGCGTCGAAGGCGCTGCGTTCTTCCTTGTCCATGCGGGCACCATTGGCGCCCACGTCGAATTCCACGTCATCCTCCGAGCGGTTCATCACCGCCTGGTTGCGTGCCTGTGCTGCCTGACCCAGGCGCCAGGTAAGGGCTTCGTCCGCAAGGCTTTCCATATCCTCCAAAGCCTCGGCGAGTTCGGCCACGAGCCCGGCCTGAGCGGCGATCTTCGCGAACTCCTCGGCCACCGTGAGGCGGGCGAGCTCGGTGTCACCGAAATGTCGCAGGCAGGGTACGACAGCCACATGGCGTGCCGCGAGCAGGGAATCAAGGGCCTCGGGGCCGATTCTCTGCATTGCCTCGTCCTGCAGCGCCTCGGGGTCGTCGGTGATGCCCGACAGCAGCAGGCTGCGCAGCGCCGCGTGGGACGGATCCCGGCAGGGCAGGGTTTCCAGCGGTCCCTCGAATTCCGCCATCAGCGCCGGGTAGCGCAGCAGCACTGCAAGGATGACATCCTCGCGCAGGCGGGTGGTGCCTTCCTCGCCGGCGGCGACCAGCAGCGATGACTTGGCCGAGGCGCTCGGCGCGATGGGAACCGCCTGGCCCCATTTCTGTGTGCGCTTGCCACTGCGGAACGGGCTGTACTGGCCGGAGCCGCCGGAAAACCCGCTGCCGCTGTTGCCGCCGCGCTTGCCGCGGAAGAGCTGCCAGCGGAGGTCCTTGATCTCGTCGCCGTAGTGGCGGCGCAGATCGGGGTGCTGGACGCGCTTGATCGCGGCGCGCAGCGTGGCGTCGAGCGCGGCCTTGCGCTCGGGGCTGTCGAAGACCTTGCCCTCGGTCTCGCGCCGCCAGAGCAGCTGCACCATGGGCAGCGCCTGGTCGAGCACTGCCTTCACCGCCTGCGGCCCCTTGGCGCGCAGCAGGTCATCGGGATCCTGCCCCTCGGGCATGACGGCAAAGCGCAGCCCCTTGCCGGGCACCAGCAGCGGCAGGGCAAGATCGATCACCCGGTAGGCGGCGCGCAGCCCGGCCTTGTCGCCGTCGAGGGCGATCACCGGCTCGTCGGCGATGCGCCACAGCAGGGCGAGCTGGTGCTCGGTCACCGCCGTGCCGAGCGGCGCGACCGAGGCCTCGAAGCCGGCCTCGCTGAGCGCGATCACGTCCATGTAGCCTTCGGCGACGATCAGCGGCTGGCCCTTGCCTGCCGCCTCGCGCGCGGGCGCGTGGTTGTAGAGGTTGCGGCCCTTGTCGAAGAGCTCGGTCTCGGGCGAGTTGAGGTATTTGGCGTTGTCGCGCGGGTCCATCGCCCGCCCGCCGAAGGCGATGGCGCGGCCGCGGCCGTCGCGGATCGGGAACATGATGCGGTTGCGGAAGACGTCATAGGGCGCGCGGCCCTTATCCGAGGGCTTGGCCAGCCCGGCACCGAGGATCAGCTCCTCGGCCACGCCCTGTCCGCGCAGGTGATCCCAAAGGCCCTGCCACCCGGCGGGCGCGAAGCCCAGCTCGAAGCGGTCCTGCACGTCCTGCTTGAGGCCGCGCCGCTCGAGATAGCCGCGCGCCTCGGAGGCTGCGCCGGTGCGCAGCTGCATCCGGAAGAAACGCAGCGCCTGTTCCATCACCTCGGCGAGCTGGCTGCGGCGGTCGGCCTTCTGCGCCGCCTGCGGATCGCGCGCGGGCATCGGCATGCCGGCCTCGCGGGCGAGGATCTCGACGGCTTCCATGAAGTCGACGTTCTCGCTCTCGCGGATGAAGGAAATAGCATCGCCTTTCGCGTGACAGCCGAAGCAGTAGTAGAATCCCTTGCGGTCATCGACGTGGAAGGAGGCCGACTTTTCCTGGTGGAACGGGCAGGGCGCCCACATGTCGCCCTTGGCCTGGTTCGATTTCCGACTGTCCCACATGACCTTGCGGCCCACGACCTGCGAAAGGCTCGTGCGCGTGCGCAACTCGTCGAGGAAACCGGGTGGAAGACTCATGCTCGGAGTATCAATGCACAACGGGGCCGAGTCCATGCGACTCGACCCGGGATTTCATCATTCGTTGCGGATAGCGGACTCCGGCGCCGCGCGGAAGCTCGACGTCGGTGCCTTTCAGGTCTGCGCGCTCACTGCGCGAGGCACTCCTGCTCCCACTTCCGGCCCACATCGAGGGTCAGATCCTTCTCGGGCAGGCCGTAGATCCATTGCGCCAGAGAGGCGCCGGTGTCGCGGTCGAGCGCCCGGCGCAGTTCGCGCTCGGTCCGCTTGAGGGGAATTCCGTCCTTACGCGCCTGCACCGCTTCCATGACCATCTTGGCCGAGGTCTCGCAGCGTGCCGCCTTCTCACTTTGCGCGGAGAGAGGCGTGGCAGCGGCAAGCACCAGCCCGAGTACAACAAGGTTCCGCATGGTCTGCATCTCCTTCGTCAGCCATGGCAACTATCTAAGGTCTCTTGGCGGGGCTGTCATCCACAGGCCGCTGTTCGTTCACGAACAGATGAGCGGTCAGCGCCCGGTGTCTTTAGGGAAAACCGCATTGCAGGAGGTGCATGCCGATGACATCATGACGTCATGAAAGACGAAGGTGCGCGGCATGGCGAAGGTCAAACTGTCCAAGAACAGGGAAGCAGAGGAGGGTGGCGATGAGAAGAAGAACACCTCCCTCCGGCTCAGTGGTAAGACGCTGAAGGCGCTCAAGATGCGCGCGATCGAAGAGGATACGAGCGTGCAGAAGATCGTCGAGACACTGATCGAGGACTACCTCCGCAAGCGCAGAAAGAAGGCACGATGAGCCCCGGGGAGCCGTCACTCTATTTCCTGCCGGAAACGGCGCTGGAACAGCTGATGGAGGCGTCCGCCGGCGGGCTTGTCCCGCGGTTGGTCTGGCAGGAGGGCAGCAGCCCCTTCCAGGTTCGCGACAGCTTCGATCAGGGACTGCGCGGTTCCGGCAGGTTGCTGATCGAGGCGGAAGATCGGGTCGAGCTGCTGCGGCCCGAGGGCGCGCCGCTGGTGCAGCCCGGCACCCCGGGAGGGCGTTTCGTCACCGACCTCCCGGAGGGGCCGGTGAAGGACGCGCTTTCAGACCTATCGCCGCTGCGCTGCCTGCTGCCGGTGGGCGCGGGCACGTTGCGGCGGGGGACGCTCTCGCTGCTCGATGACGAGGGCAAGACTCAGGCGCGCGCGCTGCTGTTCGAGCTGGCGGCGACCGAGGGCGGCACGGCGCTGGGGCTGCAGGTGCAGGGGTTGCGTGGCTACGACAAGGCGCTGCTGCGGCTGCGGGGCATGGTCGAGGATGCGGGGGGGGGCCGCGCTCGGCGACTGCGCACTTTATACAGAGCTCTTCCCGGGGCGGAGCGACTACAGCCCCAAGCCGGTGGTGCCGCTGGACCGCGAAACCAGGGCCTTTGACGCGGCGAGCGACATCATCGCCGCCTACCTGCCGGTGGCGCGGGCCAACGAGGCCGGGGTGATCGCCGATGACGACACCGAGTTCCTGCACGACTACCGCATCGCGCTGCGCAAGATCCGCTCGGTGCTGAGCCTGTTCAGGGATGTCTACGATCCAGAGCTGACCGCCGAGCTGAAGGCGCGGTTCTCGGCCCTCATGACATCCACCGGTCGGCTGCGGGATCTCGATGTCTACCTGCTGGAACGGGGTGGCTTCTACGCCATGGTGCCCGCCAGCCTGCATGGCGGGCTGGACCGGATGTTCGCGCTTTTCGCCGAGGAGCGGACGGAGGAGCACCAATCGCTTGCAGCACACCTGCGCAGCGCCGCCTATCGCAAGGAGATCAAGGCGCTTAGCAAGCTCTTCGACAAGCGCAAGAAGCTGGCGCGGGGGGCAAGGGCCGATCTTCCGGCCTATCCCTTTGCCTGCAAGCTGATCTGGAAACGCTACCGCAGGATCTGCGCCATTGCCGAGGCCATCGACGAGGGCACGCCCGACCACGAGGTCCACGAGCTGCGCATCCACTGCAAGAAGCTGCGCTACCTCATGGAGTTCTTTGCGCCGCTCTTCCCGGGGAAGCCCTTCAAGCAGATCATCAAACCGCTGAAGAAGCTGCAGGACAACCTCGGCCTCTTCAACGATTACTCGGTGCAGCAGGAGAGCCTGCAGGCCTTCCTCGGGCGTCTCGAGGGTGCCACGCCGGGCAACCTGCAAATCGCCCAGAGCGTCGGCGCGCTTGTCCTCGTGCTGCACGAGCGCCAGCTGGCCGAGCGCGCCCGGGTTGTGGGCAGCTTCGCCGCCTTCAACAGCGACGAGACCCGCCAGACCTTCCGCGACCTGTTCCACGGGGGAAAAGAATGAAGATCATCGCCTGCTATTCCAACAAGGGTGGCGTGGGGAAGACCGCGACCTCCGTCAATCTCGCCTATGCGCTTGCGCAGGGCGGGCGGCGGGTGCTGCTCTGCGATCTCGACCCGCAGGGCGCCTCGGGGTTCTATTTCCGGGTGAAGCCGTCGAAGAAGCTGACCGAGACGCGTTTCTTCGATGACGTGGCGCGTTTCACCAAGGCGATCCGCGGCAGCGATTTCGACAATCTCGACATCCTGCCCGCCAACATGACCTTCCGCGACTTCGACGTCTTCCTGGCGCGGATGCGCAACTCGCGCTCGCGGCTGAAAAAGGCGCTGAAGGCGGTGAAGGGGGATTACGACGTGATCCTGCTCGATTGCCCGCCGAACATCTCGACGCTGTCGGAGAATGTCTTTCGTGCCTCCGATGCCATCGTCGTGCCGGTGATCCCCACGACGCTTTCGCAACGCACCTTCGAGCAGCTCAAGGGGTTCTTCCGCGAGCACGACCTGCCGGCAAAGAAGCTGCACGGCTTCTTTTCCATGGCGCAGGGGGTGAAATCGTTGCACGGCGAGACGATGGACGAGATGCGCCGCGAGCATGGCAAGCGCCTGCTGAAGGCGTCGATCCCCTTCACATCGGACGTCGAGCGCATGGGGGTGCATCGCGCGCCGGTCATGGTCTCGGCGCCCTCGAGCGTCGCAAGCACCGCCTATGTCGCGCTGCATGACGAGCTTGTTGCCCGGGTGTTCGGCAAATGAGCGGTGGGGTGGAGATCGAGCGCAAGTTCCTCGTCGCCCGCCTGCCGGTGCTGGAGGGGCTGAAGGCGAAGCCGGTGCGGCAGGGCTATGTGACGCTCAAGGGCGATTCCATCGAGCTGCGCCTGCGCGAAAAGGGTGGGGCGTATTTCCTGACGCTGAAGTCCGAGGGCGGGCTGGCGCGGATGGAGCGCGAGATCGAGATCGATCGCGCCCAGTTCGAGGAACTCTGGCCGGCCACCGGAGGGCGGGTGGTCGAAAAGACCCGCTATGTGGGGGCGCTGGCGGACGGCACGACCTTCGAGCTCGACGTCTTCGCCGGCGCGTTGGCGCCGCTGGTGATGGTCGAAGTGGAGTTCGATACGGTCGAGGCGGCCTTGGTCTTCATACCGCCGGACTGGTTCGGCGCGGATGTGACCGAGGATCGCCGCTACAGGAATCGCGCCCTCGCCGACGACGGGGTGCCGCGCTGAGCTGGGTGACGTGAGGTTCGCCTCTCGCGGCACGCCCGGGCGACTCGCGGGAGGCGTTTTGCGCCTCGGGGAATCGCGGAGTCGGGTCGCCGCGTAGCGACTCGTTTGCGAGCCGGAATTGGGTGACGCAGGGGCCGCTTCGCGAGGGTCGGAAAGCGGCCTCGATCCGGGGTCTTTGGGGTGCCCCGACGGCAGCTCTGCGCGCGCTGCCGGAAGGCGCTCGGAGCGTCCGGGCGACGGTCTGCACTAGGGCCCTGATTTACAGGGACAGGCGCACGCAGATCCCGGCGCGATCACGCGGAAACCCATGTACCGGGTCAAAAAAACGCCAACGACCGCCGGGGGCGGTTTGTCGTGAAGTCTAGCAATTTCAGGGGTTTAAGTGGTGCTGCTGGACAGGATTGAACTGTCGACCTCTCCCTTACCAAGGGAGTGCTCTACCACTGAGCTACAGCAGCGCCGGTTCGCCTTTCGAAGCGTCCGCGCTAGGTTGCGTCGGTGTGCCTCGTGGCGTGGCGCGGTGTCTAAGGGCAAACGCCGAGGGGTGCAAGCGCAATCTGGACGGTTTTTTGCCTCTCAAGTAAAGAAAGTTCATGGAGCCGAAAAACAGCCCCCGAATTTCCCCCGCGCAGGAGCGCGAAACCCGTCTAAAAGCCGCGCTGAAGGCGAATCTCGCCCGGCGCAAGGCGCAGGCCAAGGCGCGCAACGTAGCGTCAACAGAAGAAAACAAGCCCGAAGACGGGCCGAGCAGTGAAAAGGACAGTTAATGGATTCGATCGTCGTCACGGGCAACGGCCCGCTTTCGGGACAGATTCCGATCGCCGGGGCGAAGAACGCCTGCCTCACGCTGATGCCGGCGACGCTGCTGTCCGACCAGCCGCTCACCCTCACCAACGCGCCGCGCCTGTCGGACATCCGCACCATGACGCTGCTTCTGCAGTCGCTCGGCGCCGAGGTGCAGGCGCTGCACGACGGGCAGGTGCTGGCTATGTCGAGCCACGCGCTGACCTCGACCCGCGCCGATTATGACATCGTGCGCAAGATGCGCGCCTCGATCCTCGTGCTCGGCCCGCTGCTGGCGCGCTTCGGCCATGCCGAGGTCTCGCTGCCCGGCGGCTGTGCCATCGGCGCGCGCCCCGTGGACCTGCACCTCAAGGCGCTCGAGGCTATGGGCGCCGAGCTCGACCTGCGCGAGGGCTATGTGCATGCCAAGGCGCCCTCGGGCGGGCTCAAGGGCGGCATTGTCGAGTTCCCCTTCGCCTCGGTCGGCGCCACCGAGAACGCGCTGATGGCCGCAACACTGGCCAAGGGCACCACGGTGATCAGGAACGCCGCGCGCGAGCCCGAGATCGTCGACCTGGCGCAGTGCCTGCGCAAGATGGGCGCGCAGATCGAGGGCGAGGGCAGCTCGACCATCGAGATCCAGGGCGTCGAGACGCTGGGCGGCGCGACCCACCGGGTGGTCACCGACCGCATCGAACTCGGCACCTACATGCTTGCCCCGGCGATCTGCGGCGGCGAGGTGGAATGCCTCGGCGGCACGATCGCGCTGGTCGAGAGTTTCTGCGCGAAGCTCGACGAGGCGGGCATCTCGGTCGAGGAAACCCCGACCGGCCTCAAGGTGGCGCGCAAGAACGGCCGGGTGAAGGCCGTGGACGTGACCACCGAGCCCTTCCCGGGCTTCCCGACCGACCTGCAGGCACAGATGATGGCGCTGCTCTGCACCGCCGAGGGCGAGAGCGTGCTGGAAGAGAAGATCTTCGAGAACCGGTTCATGCACGCCCCCGAGCTGCTGCGCATGGGCGCCAGGATCGACGTGCACGGCGGCACCGCGCGGGTCACCGGGGTCAGCAAGCTGAAGGGGGCGCCGGTTATGGCCACCGATCTGCGGGCCTCGGTCTCGCTGATCCTCGCGGGCCTAGCCGCAGAGGGCGAAACCGTGGTAAGCCGTGTGTATCATCTGGACCGCGGCTACGAGCACGTGGTCCGCAAGCTGCGCGGCGTGGGCGCCAAGATCGAACGGGTGAAGGGCGAGTGACCGAAGACGCAAGATTCGAGGACGCGGGCGGGCAGCCGCTCAATCTCGGGGCGATGGATCCCGAGGATCTGCAGGTGCTCTCGGCGCTGGTGCAGGATGCAGTGCTGACCGTGGCCGACGTGGCCTGGGAAAAGCGCCACCAGCGGCTGGCGCTGCTGATCAACCGGCTGCGCCGCGAGGACGGGCAGCATGTCTCTCCGCCCGAACGGGTCCGGTCGCTGCTGGTGATCGAGAACGTGCTGAAGGTCGGGGCGCAGGGCATCGATCCCGGTGAGAAGGACACGGTGCTGTCGCTGCTCGCGGTGAATTTCGAGCCCGGGGCAGAGGGCAGCGGCCACGTCGAGCTGACCTTCGCCGGCGACGGCGCGCTGCGGGCCGAGGTCGAAGCGCTTGAGCTGCGGCTCAAGGATGTGACCCGGCCCTACACCGCGATCTCGGGTCAGGTGCCGGACCACGGCGCCTGATCGCGGCGCGGGGCGCCACGAGCGATAGCCATAGGAGACGCGGGCGAAGGCGAGACCTCGCGCCCGCGTCTTTCATTTGCCGGACGGTGCCTATTGCGCCTGCAGCGACTCGACGTATTCCGCCAGCGCCAGGATGCGCCCGCGGGTGACGATCTCGCTCGCGTAGGCACCGATCTCGCCGGAAAGGTCCTCCTTGAAGCGCGCGCCCCACACCGGCATCGGCCCGCCGTGGCCGCGCGTGCCCGCGCGCCCGTCGATGGTCTGGATCACCTTGAGCAGCGGAAAAGCCCCGTCGTTCTGAGCGCTGATCTGGGTCAGATCCGCGGGGGTGACGGTCAGGAACTCGGCCAGCGGCCCGTCACCGGCGCCGCCTTCGCCGTGGCAGGTCGCGCAGGCGTTCATGTATTCGGTCATGCCCGCTTCCTGGGCCTGGGCGGCCGCCGCGAGGCAGATGGGGAGCAGAATCACCCCTATCGCTCTGAATTTCATAATGTCCTCCTCGAAATGTGCCGGCATCCTCCCATGCCGGTTCAAAGATATTCAGCCGCCGACATATGTCTGTCACTGATCCATATCATACCGCGCGCCGGGACTGCCTTCGCGCTGCGGCCGTCTCAAGGCTTGAGCCGCGCTGCGCTTCTCTCTAAGCAATGCCGCGACAAGGAGACCGCCCATGCCCGTCTTTCTCGACACGACCGATCCGGATTTCGAGCTGGAGTTCGCCCAGCTGCTCAGCGCCAAGCGCGAGGACAGCCCCGATGTGGATGACATCGTCGCGGGCATCATCGCCGATGTGCGCGCGCGCGGTGACGCGGCGGTGCTCGAGCTGACGGCAAAGTTCGACCGGCTCGAGCTCGAGGCGGCGGGGCTGCGCTTCACGCCCGAGGAGATCGACGCCTATTGCGCGCAGGTGCCCGAGGCCGAGCGCGCCGCGCTCGAGACTGCGGCCGAGCGGATCCGCGCCTACCACGTGCGGCAGATGCCCGAGGATGCGCAATGGACCGACCCCGATGGCGCGACCCTCGGCTGGCGCTGGACCCCGGTCTCCGCCGCCGGTCTCTACGTGCCGGGCGGTCTGGCGAGCTATCCCTCCTCGGTGCTGATGAACGCCATTCCCGCCAAGGTGGCCGGGGTGGAGCGGCTCTGCATCGCCGTGCCGACCCCCGATGGCATCGCCAACCCGCTGGTGCTGCTGGCGGCGCGCATCGCCGGGGTCGACGAGATCTACCGTATCGGCGGGGCGCAGGCGATCGCCGCGCTCGCCTATGGCACCGAGAGCATCGCCCCGGTGGACAAGATCACCGGCCCGGGCAACGCCTTTGTCGCCGCCGCCAAGCGGCGGGTCTTCGGCAAGGTCGGCATCGACATGATCGCCGGCCCGTCCGAGATCCTCGTCATCGCGGATGGCGACAACGATCCCGAGTTCATCGCCCTCGACCTGCTCAGCCAGGCCGAGCACGACGAGAGCGCCCAGTCGATCCTGATCACCCCCGATGCCGGCTTCGCCCAGAAGGTGGCCGACGAGGTTGCCCGGCAACTCGAGGTGCTGGAGCGCCGCGGCATCGCCGGCGCCAGCTGGCGCGATTTCGGCGCGGTGATCATCACCCGCGATCTGGACGAGGCGGCGGCGCTGTCGAACCGCGTCGCGCCCGAGCACCTCGAACTCTGCGTCGCCGAGCCCGAGGCGCTGTCCGAGAAGATCCGCCACGCCGGTGCGATCTTCCTCGGCCAATGGACCCCCGAGGCGATCGGTGATTACGTCGGCGGGCCGAACCACGTGCTGCCCACCGCGCGCTCGGCGCGTTTCTCCTCGGGTCTGTCGGTGCTCGACTTCGTCAAGCGCACCACGCTGGCCAAGATGTCGCCCGAGGCGCTGCGCGCCATCGGTCCCGCTGCCGAGGTGCTGGCCAGCTCGGAAAGCCTGCAGGCGCACGGCCTGTCGGTGAGCGCGCGGCTGCGCAAGCTCAACGGCTGATCGTCCGGGGGCAGGGGCGTCGCGGTCTCGGGCCCATGAGTCGCAAGTCGCATTGCCCCATCCCCGCGCATTGGCTACAGATTCCGGAGCCGCAGCCGAGGACGCGCCCATGAGCACCATCGCCCGCATCGAGCTTGACGACGCCAACCTGCCGCCTCCAACCCCGGAGATCGAGCAGGAGCGTCGCGTCGCGATGTTCGACCTCATGGAGGACAACAGCTTCAGCCTGCCGGCGCGCAACGGCCGCGACGTGCCCGCCGGCCCCTATGCACTCGGCCTGTCGATCCGCGACAAGCGGCTGGTCTTCGATATCACCACCGAGGGCGGCGATCCGGCGGCCGAGTTCCATCTCTCGCTCGCGCCGTTCCGGCAGGTGGTGAAGGACTACTTCCAGATCTGCAAAAGCTACTTCGATGCGGTGAAGAGCGCCGCGCCGAGCCAGATCGAAACCATCGACATGGCCCGCCGCGGCATCCACAACGAGGGCGCGCGCATCCTGCAGGAACGGCTCGAGGGCAAGGCCGAGGTCGACATAGACACCGCGCGGCGCCTCTTCACCCTCATCTGCGTGCTGCATTTCGGGGGCTGACCGCGTGCCGAAGCTGCCGCAATCGGTGCTCTTCTGCTGCGATCACAACGCGGTGCGCTCGCCCATGGCGGAGGGCATCATGAAAAAGCTCTACGGGCAGGGCACCTACGTGCAGTCCGTCGGCGTGGTGAACGACCTCGAGATCGACGGCTTCGCAATCGCCGTCTGCCAGGAGATCGGCGTCGAGCTCTCGCGCCACCGTTCGCGCAGCTTCGAGGAGCTCGAGGAGATGGGCGAGGCCCTGTCGGGGTTCGATCTCATCGTCGCCATGTCGCCCGCCTCGCAGCGCGCCGCGCTGGATCTGACCCGCTTCTTCCACCTGACGGTGGAATACTGGCCGATCATGGATCCCACGGGGCTCGGCGAGACCCGAGAAACCAAGCTCAACGCCTACCGCCAGACCCGCGACCAGATTTACGACAAGCTCAAGACCCGATGGGGAGACACATGACGGCCACCGAAACGATCCAAGCCTATTTCGCCGCCTTCAACGCCAAGGACACCGAGGGCATGCTCGAGCTGCTCTCGGCGGACATCGCCCATCACGTGAACGAGGGGCAGATCCGCTCGGGCAAGACCAAGTTCGCCGAGTTCTGCGCCCACATGTCCCACTGCTACGACGAAAACCTGACCGACTTGGTGATCTTCGAGGCCGAGGGCGGCACCCGCGCCGCCGCCGAGTTCACGGTGAACGGCACTTACCTGCGCACCGACGCCGGCCTTCCCGAGGCGAAGGGCCAGACATACCACCTGCCCGCGGGCTCCTTCTTCTCGCTCGAGAACGGCAAGATCACCCGGGTCGTCACCTACTACAATCTCGCCGACTGGATCCGGCAGGTCTCGTGACCACGGTGACCGAGGTACGCGTACTGACCGGCGCGGCGCTGGATTCGGCGCTCGATGACGTGGCGCGGCTGCGCATCGCGGTGTTCCGCGACTGGCCCTATCTCTATGACGGAGATCTGGGATACGAGCGGCGCTACCTCGAAAGCTACCGCACCAGTGCCGGGGCGGTGCTGGTCGGTGCCTTCGAGGGGAAGCGCCTCGTCGGTGCCGCCACCGGCACGCCGATGGAGGATCACGCCGAGGATTTCGCCGCGCCCTTCGTCGCCACCGGGCTCGCGCTGGCCGACATCTTCTACTGCGCCGAGTCGGTGCTGCTGCCCGAGGCCCGCGGGCAGGGCGTCGGCCATCGCTTCTTCGAGGCGCGCGAGAAACACGCCCGCGCCCTCGGCCGCCGCTACAGCGCCTTCTGCGCCGTGCAACGCCCGGCCGATCACCCTTTGCGCCCGGCCGCCTACACCCCGCTCGATCCGTTCTGGCGCAAGCGCGGCTATGCGCCGCTCGAGGGGGTCATCGCCCGGTTCCGCTGGCGCGATGTGGATCAGGACGCGCAGACCGACCACGCCCTGCAATTCTGGCTCCGCGACCTTGCCAAGGACGCCGCCTGAGCAATTCTTCTAGGGACAAATATCCCGGGGGAGTCCGCGCAGCGGACGGGGGCAGAGCCCCCTCTTGCCTGAACGCGCGCCCGTGGCGCGCAGGGGCAGCGCCTGCAGAACTCCTAGCCAGCCAAGGACACCACGCATGAAGATCGCCACCGCCGCCTACCCTATGGACTTCCTCGAGGACTGGGACGCCTATGCCGCCAAGATCGAGACCTGGGTCTCCGAGGCGGCGGGGCAGGGCGCCGAGCTCATGGTCTTCCCCGAGTACGGCTCGATGGAGATCGCGACGCTGGCGGGCCGTGCCGCTGCTGGCGATCTTGAGGCCTCGCTGCACGCCGTCTCCGAGCGCATGCCGCAGGTGGACGCGCTGCATTCGGACCTCGCGGGCAAGTACAGGGCCCATATCCTCGCCGCCTCCGCCCCGGTCTTCGACGACGCAATCGGCCCGCGCCCGGTCAACCGCGCGCGCTTTTTCGCGCCCGGCGGCGGCATGGAGTTCCAGGACAAGCAGATCATGACCCGCTTCGAGCGCGAGGACTGGCACGTGGTGGGCGGCGCGCCGCTGCATCTCTTCGACACGGCACTCGGCAAGATCGGCATCCTCATCTGCTACGACAGCGAGTACCCGCTGCTCGGCCGGGCGCTGCGCGACGCCGAGCTCCTGCTCGTGCCCTCCTGTACCGAGGCGCTGGCGGGCTATTCCCGGGTGCGCATCGGTGCCATGGCGCGCGCACTCGAGCAGCAGTGCGTTGCGGTAATGTCCTCGACCGTCGGCAGCTGCGACTGGTCCGAGGCGGTGGACACCAACATGGGCATGGGCGGCGTCTTCTGCCCGCCCGACACGGGCTTTCCTGCCACCGGGGTGATCGCCGAGGGCCAGCTCGGCCAGCCCGGCTGGACCTACGCCGAGGTTGACCTTGACGCCGTCGCCCGGGTCCGTAACCATGGTGTCGTGCTGAACCGCAGCCACTGGGACGATCAGTCCGGCCGCGACGGCCCCGTGACCCTGCGGGCGCTGCGCTAGAGCCTATTCCCGACAATCTGCAATTGTGGTCTTGAAAATTGTGCCGTTTGGGCGCATATGCATCCGCGTTCCGCGAAAGTCAGCGGAACTGCATTTTCAGGAGAAAGCATGGCCAAGGAAGATACGCTCGAATTTCCCGGTGTCGTGAAGGAACTCCTGCCCAACGCGACGTTTCGGGTCGAGCTTGAGAACGGCCATGAGATCATCGCGCACACGGCAGGCAAGATGCGGAAAAACCGCATCCGGGTTCTTGCCGGCGACAAGGTTCAGGTGGAAATGACGCCCTATGATCTGACCAAGGGCCGGATCAACTACCGCTTCAAGTAATTCCGCATGACCCGGAATCTCATGGCGGATCCCGCGTTCCCTGATATGGACACGGGAGGTCCGCGCATGAAACTCGTCCTCGGCTCCGGTTCGCCCCGGCGGCGCGACCTGCTCGCGCAGCTCGGCGTGGTGCCGGGCGACATCCGCCCGCCCGACATCGACGAAGACCCGATGCCGGGCGAGCTGCCACGCCCCTACTGCGTGCGGCTCGCGCGCGAGAAGGCGCAGGCGATTCCCTCCGCAGATGACGAGATCGTGCTCGCTGCCGACACCACCGTCGCGCTCGGGCGCCGTATCCTCGGCAAGCCCCGCGACGCGGGCGAGGCCGCGGAGTTTCTCACCAAGCTCTCCGGTCGTCGCCACAGGGTGATCACCGCCGTCGCGGTGCGCCGTGGCGGGCGCCTCTGGGAGCGGGACGTCGTCACCCAGGTGCAGATGAAGAACCTCTCCAACGAGGAGCTCAACGCCTACCTCGCCTCGGGCGACTGGCAGGGCAAGGCCGGGGGCTACGGCATCCAGGGCCTCGCCGGGGCGTTCATCCCGTGGATCAACGGCAGCTTCACCTCGGTCGTCGGCCTGCCGCTGGCCGAGACCGCGAACCTGCTGCTCGCGGCGGGCTACCCGCTGTACAAACCCGCAGACTGACCAAAGGGGCCTCGCATGAAGGGACGCACCATCGCGCTCGACCACCTCGGCGAGGCGGAAGCCGCCGCGCTGATCGTCGACGGCAAGCTCGAGGACCTGCTGATCGAGAGCGATCACGCGCGCCCGGGCACCATCTACCGCGGCATTGCGCAGCGCCCGATGAAGGGGCAGGGCGGCATGTTCCTCGACACGCCCGAGGGCTCGGCCTTCCTACGGCAGGTCAAGGGGCTCGCGCCCGGCCAGCCGCTGATCGTGCAGGTCACCGGTTTTGCCGAACCCGGCAAGGCGATCCCGGTCACCACCCGCATCCTCTTCAAGTCGCGCTACGCCATCGTCACCCCCGGTGCGCCGGGGCTCAATATCTCGCGCCGGATCAAGGACGAGGATGTTCGCGAGCGCCTGCTGGAGGTCGCCCACGAGGTTATGCCAGGCGCCAAGGAAGCCGAGAACGGGTTGATCCTGCGCTCCTCCTGCGCCGAGGGCGACCTCGATGATATCGCCGAGGACATCGCCGCCATGGCCCAGCTCTGCGAGCAGGTGATGGGGGATGTATCGGGAAAGGCCGAGCTGCTGGTCGAGGGCGACGGGCCGCACGCGCTGGCGTGGCGCGAATGGGAAGACGCCGACGTGGACGCCGAGCCCGGTGCCTTCGAGCGCCACGACGTGCACGAGATGATCGCCGCCCTGCAGCGCCCGCATGTACCGCTGCCCGGGGGCGGGTCGATGAGCGTCGAGCCCACCCGCGCGCTGGTCGCGGTCGACGTCAACACCGGCGGCGACACCTCGCCGGCGGCGGGGCTCAAGGCCAATATCGCCGCCCTGCGCGAGCTGCCCCGGCAGCTGCGTCTGCGCGGCCTTGGCGGGCAGGTCATCGTCGATCCCGCGCCGATCCCGAAGAAGGAGCGTCGCCAGCTCGAGACCGTGCTGCGCGCGGCGCTCAAGACCGATGCCACCGAAACCATCCTCGCGGGCTGGACCCAGCTGGGGCTCATGGAGCTGCAGCGCAAGCGCGAGCGCGTGCCGCTGAGCGAGGTGCTGAAACCTGGGATGCTGCCATGAGCTGTCCGATCTGCGCCAAGCCGACCGACGAGAAGTACCGCCCCTTTTGCTCGAAGCGCTGCGCCGATGTCGATCTGGCGAAGTGGATGTCGGGCAGCTACGCCGTGCCCTCCGAGGATCCACAGGACGTCGAAGAGGCGATCGAGCTCGCCGAGCGCGAACGCGCCAAGCAGACGCGGCACTGACCCGGCGCGGGCGGAGGATCTGCCCCTGCGGCTCACAGAGCGGCGAAACCGGATGCAGGGGGCGCTGCCCCCGCCGCGCTGCGCGCGCCTCCCCCGGGATATTTTTGCCCAGAAGAAACGCAGGGCAGGTCGCGGGGGCGGCGAGGACTATTGCCTGTTGCAGCGGCGCGGGACATCGCTAACGTCCGGCGCATGACTGACACGACCTCCTATCCCCTGCTGCGCACCGCCGGCATCGACGGCATGCTGGTGAGCTTCGGCGCCCGGCTCGGCGAAGCCGCCAACCGTGCCGCGCTGGCCTTCCGTGCATCGCTCGAACGCGAAAGCTGGGAGGGGGTGGAGGAGATTTCCTCTTCGCTGGTCTCGGCCTATCTGCGCTTCGATCCACTGGCGCTGGACCACGCCACGCTCGAGGCGCGGCTGCGCGCGCTCATGGCGTCGCGCGATTGGCTGCAGGCGGAACTGCCGCATGGGCGGCGACTGCACCGAATTCCCACCGTTTATGGCGGCAGCCTCGCGCCGCAGCTCGCCGAGGCGGCGCAGGTGGCGGGGATGTCCGAGGCCGAGGCGGTGGCCTCGCTCAGCTCGGCGCGGGTGCGTGTGACGGCGCTCGGCTTCGCGCCCGGCCAGCCCTATCTGGGCGAGCTGCCCGAGGTCTGGAACATCCCGCGCCAGCAGGCGCTCACCCCGCGCGTGCCGCAGGGGGCGCTGGTGCTGGCGATCCGGCAATTTGTCATCTTCTCGGTGACCGCGCCGACCGGCTGGCGACACGTCGGCCAGACCGCGGCGCCGCTGTTCCGGCTGGGGGCCGAGCGCCCCTTCCTGCTGGCGCCGGGCGACGAGGTGGAATTCCCGCAGGTCTCGGAGGAGGTCTTTGCCCGGATGCAAGCCGATCCCGACGGCGGGGCGAGCTGGGAGGCAATGCCATGACCGGGACCCTGCGCCGCGAGCTGATCGTGCATCGCGCCGGGCCGGCGGTGACCGTGCAGGACGGCGGGCGTCCGGGGTGGATCGCTTACGGGCTGTCGCGCGGCGGCGCCATGGACCGCATGGCGCTGGCCGAGGCCGCGGCGCTGCTCGGGCAGGGCGAGAGCGCGGCGCTGGAGATGGCCGGCATTGGCGGGCGTTTCGAGGCCGGCTGCGACCTGCGCATCGCCCTGACCGGCGCGCCGATGCGGGCCAGCATCGACGGATCGCCGGTGACCTGGCACGCCTGTCACGCCCTGCCGAAGGGCGCGGTGCTGGAGATCGGGCCGCTGCAGGCCGGGGCCTATGGGTATCTTTCGGTGGGCGGGGGGCTAATGCCCGAGGAGATTCTCGGCGCGGTCTCAGCCCATCTCACGGCCGGGCTCGGGCGGGCGGTCGAGGCTGGCGACCGCATTCCCGTGGGCGCCGACCGGGGCGGCGCCGTGGCGCGGCGTCTGGCGGTCGCCGACCGCTTCTCGGGCGGCGTGCTGCGCGTGGTCGAGAGCCTGCAGACCCGGCTCTTCCCCGACGCGCAGCGCGCCCGTCTCGAAACCACCCGCTTCACCCGCGACGCCCGTGCCAACCGCATGGGCGCGAAGGTGGTGCCCGACGGCGCGCCTTTCGGCGTCGAGGGCGGGCTCTCGGTGGTCTCGGAGATCATCACCCCCGGCGACATCCAGGTGACCGGCGACGGCGCGCCCTTCGTGCTGCTGGCCGAATGCCAGACGACGGGGGGGCTATCCGCGCATCGCCACGGTCATTCCCGCCGACCTGCCGCGCATCGCGCAGGCGCCCGCCGGGGCAGAGCTGCGCTTCCGCTTCGTGTCGATGGAGGAAGCGCTGGCGGCCGAGGCCGCCTATCGCACGACGCTGAAAGAGCTGCCGCGCCGGGTCGAGCCGCTGGTGCGGCACCCAGCCGACGTGCCGGACCTTCTGGGCTACAAGCTGGTCAGCGGGTTTTCCAACGGCGAACATCACGATCACTAGACACGACAGGCAAAAGGGGAGCGCAGGATGACCAGCGTCGATCTCAACGCGGATATGGGTGAAAGCTTTGGCCCCTGGGTCATGGGGCAGGACGCGGCGCTGCTGGAGGTGATCACCTCGGCCAATATCGCCTGTGGCTTCCATGCCAGCGATCCCGATGTCATGGCAGCGACGATGAAGCTTGCCGTCGACAACGGCACCGGCATCGGCGCGCATCCGGGCTTTCCGGACCTGCAGGGCTTTGGCCGGCGGCGGATGCAACTCTCCCCGGCCAGCCTGCGCAACCTGACCGCCTACCAGCTCGGTGCCGCTCAGGCGATGGCGGGCATGGCCGGCGGCAAGGTGCGGCACCTCAAGCTGCACGGCGCGCTGGCCAACATGTGCGCCGAGGACAAGGCCATGGCGCTGGCCGCCTACGAGGGCGCGCTCTCGGTCGATCCCGAGATCATCGTCATGGTGCTGGCGGCGACGCAGCAGCAGGCGGCAGTCGAGGAACTGGGCTGCCGCTGGGCGGGGGAAATCTTTGCCGACCGCGCCTATAACGACGACGCGACGCTGGTGGACCGCTCGCTGCCGGGCGCGGTGATCCACGATGCCGAGCTGGCTGCCGCGCGCATGGTCAGGATGGTGCAGGCCGGGGCGATCCTCACCGAGAGCGGCAAGCACATCCCGGCGGCGGTGGATACGATCTGCCTGCATGGCGACGGCAAGACGGCGCTGCAGATCGCCCGCGCGGTGCGCGCGGCGCTCGAAGGCGCGGGCGTGACGCTGGAGGTCTTCCCGGGGCGCACCGGCGGCGTCTGAGCGGGCGGCGTCTGAGCGCCGGGGACGTCCGGCTCAGCCCTTGACCCAATAGGCCGAGAAATACCCCTGCTCGCGCGGCAGCCCGAGGGCCTTGAACCGGACCTTGGCGGCGCGGACGACGGATTTCTCGGCGGCGACCCAGACGAACTGGCTGTCCTCGATGCCGGTGACCTCGTCCAGCGCGGCGGTGAGCCCGCCGCCGTGGTCCCGGGGGATCCACCGCAGGTCCATGCCTTCTGGCAGGGTCAGCGCGGGGCGGTCGTGCTCGGAGGCGGTCTCGAGGAGCACCGTGCCGCGTCGGCCTGCCGGCGACTGCTCGAGGATGCGCCGGATGGCGGGCAGGGCGGTCTCGTCCCCGGCCAGCAGGATGTGTGCCGCCTCGGGGAAATCACCGCCGCCCGGCCCCATCACGCCCACGGTCTCGCCCGGCGCCGCGCGCCGCGCCCAGTCGGTGGTGCGCCCGCCCTCATGCTCGAAGATGTCGAAGGCAAAACGCCCCGCCTCGGCGTCGAGCCAGACAAAGGTATAGGCCGCCCGGTGCAACGCGCAGGCGCCGTCGGGCCAGATGGTGCGGCCCTGTTCGGTCAGTTCGGGCCAGCGTGGGCTGGTCCCCTCGGGTGGCAGCAGCAGCGAGAAATGCATGCCGCCCTGCTGCAGGGCTGCGATGCCCTCGCAGGCCATCTCGATCCGCAGGAAGTTCGGCGTGATCCGCCGCGTGCCGAGCACCGTGGCAAGGTGGAAATTCGGCGGGGTGCGGGCGGCGTCGACGCCGCTCCAGGCCATGCGCGCGCTGGCCTCGGGCAAGGCCACATCGAGGAAGTAGATCACGCTCTCTCGGCATTGATGCAGGGGCACCTCGCCCTCGGCGGCGATCTGCACGGCGAAGCCGGCGTGGTCGAGCTTCAGGTCGATCTCGGCCTGGGCGTAGCGGGCGGTCAGCTGCTGTCCGCTTTGCTGCAGTGGGATTCCGTATTCCTCGAGCTGCGCGCGCAGGCGGGTGACGAAACCCTCGGGCACGGGACCGTCGAAGCGGCTGGCAGAGATGGATCGGTCGGTCAGAGCCATGGGGTGCCTCTTGCTCAGAGCGGGATGATCATCGGCGTGCCGGTCACCGGGTCGGGATCGACGCGGGCGGCAAGGCCGAAGGCAATGTGCAGGTGGGCGGGCGTCAGCACCTCCCAGGGGGTGCCGGTGGCCACGAGCCCGTCGCGACCCAGCAGCACCAGCCGGTCGGAGAAGCGCGCGGCGAGGTTGAGGTCGTGCAGCACCGAGACCACCGTCAGCCCGGCCTCGCGGTTGCGGCGGCGCAGCAGCGCCAGCACGTCGATCTGGTGGACGAGGTCGAGGTAGGTTGTCGGCTCGTCGAGCAGCAGGAGCGGCGCCGATTGCGCCAGCACCAGCGCGATCCACGCCCGCTGGCGCTGGCCGCCGGAAAGCTCGCCGATGGGGCGGTCGGAAAATTCGGTCATCTGCACGGCGGCAAGCGCCTCGGCGCAGGCCGCGGCGTCCTCGTCGCGCCAGGGGGTGAAGAGGCCCCGCCATGGCGTGCGGCCGCGCTTGACGAGGTCGGCGACGGTGATCCCCTCGGGGGCGATGGGGCTCTGCGGCAGGATCGCCAACTCGCGGGCCAGCGCGCGGGTGTCGAGGCGGTGGATGTCCTCGCCGTCGAGCAGGACGCGCCCGGCGGAGGGCGCGAGCAGCCGCGCCATGGCGCGCAGCAGTGTCGACTTGCCGCAGCCGTTGGGGCCGAGGATCGCGGTCATCTCGCCGCGCGGCAGCGCGAGCGACAGCTCCGAGATCACCGGGCGCTCGGCGTAGCCCAGCGAGAGGCGCTCGGCTTGGAGGCCGCTTTCGGGGCCGGTCCGCAGATCGAGGGTCATAGCTCGCCTTTCTCCATTTCGCGCGACAGGCGCCAGAGCAGGTAGGGGGCACCCAGAAGGCCGGTCATCACCCCGGCGGGCAGCTGGATGCCCGGCAGCGCCGCGCGGGCGGCAAGGTCGGACACCACCAGCACCAGCGCGCCGGTGCCGGCGGCGGAGAGCATCCGCCCCGGGAGCCGCCGCGCCCGGGTGATCCGCGCGCCAAGAGGGCCGGACATCAGCGCGATGAAGGCACCGGACCGGCCACCGCCACGCCCGCCGCCGCCAGCAGCACAGCAGTTCCCGCGAGTGCCATGCGCGCCCGCCCGACGCGCAGCCCGAGCCCGGCTGCGAGGTCTTCGCCCAGCTCCAGCGCCGCGAGGCGGCGCAGCTGCGCCAGCGCCAGCGCGGCGAGCAGGGCGCCGATCCCCCAGACCTGCGCGACGTGGCTCCAGTCGCGCGCCGCCAGCGAGCCGGTGAGCCAGCGCTGCGCCTCGGCGGCCTGCGAGTGCGGCAGCAGGGTCAGCAGGAAGCTCGACAACGCCGAGGCGATGAAGCCGATGCCGAGGCCGACGAGGATCATCGTCAACGGCGGCGTCGCATGGCCCCTGCGCTGCGAGAGCAGCGCGACCAGCAACGCCGCGACCAGCCCGCCACCCGCGGCCAGCAGCGGCGGCGGCAGGGTAAGGCCGAGGGCGATGGCGGCGATGATCGTCAGTCCGGCGCCGGCGGTGAAGCCCATGATGTCGGGTGCCGCCAGCGGATTGCGGAAGAGCGCCTGGAAAAGCGCGCCCGACAGGCCCAGCACCGCTCCGGCGCCGAGCGCGGTCATCACCCGCGGGCCGCGGATCGTGCCCAGCACCAGCGCGCCGGGACCCTCGCCGGTGCTCAGCCCCTGCCAAAGCAGGGTGGGGCTCAGCCGGACCGGCCCCAGCATCAGCGCCGCAAGCGTCGCGGCGAGCAGCAGCAGGCAGAGGGCAAGCGCGCGTCTCATGCGGTGGCCCCGGGGCGCAGGCGGCGGGCCACCCAGAGGAACACCGGCCCGCCGATCAGCGCCGTCATGATCCCAGCGCGGACCTCGGCGGGCGGCATGACCACCCGGCCCAGCGTGTCGGCGAAAAGAAGGAGAGCCGCGCCCAGCAGGGCTGAGGCCAGCAGCTCGCGGCGCAGCGCGTGGCCCGCAACGAGGCGGGCAAGCGGCGGCACCATCAGCCCGAGGAAGGCGATCGGTCCGGCGACCGCCACGGCGGCGCCGGTGCAGAGCGTGACCACGGCCAGCCGCCGCCGGCCCGCACCCGGCGCGGCTTGGTCCGAGCCCGCGCGACAGGGCCGAGCCGAGCGAGAGCGCCTCGATCTGCGGCGCGACGGCCAGCGCGAAGACACCCCCGGCGCCGGCGATCAATGCCATTTCCAGGAGCGGGCGGCTGGCGGCTTGGGTCAGCGAGCCTGCAACCCAGAAGCGGAACATGTCGAGCGTGTCCTGCCGGATCAGAACGATGGCGGTGACCAGCGACAGCAGCAGCGCGTTCAGCGCCGCCCCCGCCAGCGTCAGCCGAACCGGTCCCACGTCGCCGCGCAGTCCGCCGCCCAGGATGAACACCAGCGCCGAGGCCAGCGCCGCTCCGGGGAAGGTGAGCAGCGCCACCGAGGCTGCGTCCGAGGTGCCCAGCACCGTCGCCCCGATCAGCAGCGCAAAGGCGGCGCCCGAATTCACCCCGAGGATGCCCGGGTCAGCGAGCGGGTTGCGGGTCATCACCTGCATGACGGTGCCCGCGATGCCGAGCGCGCCGCCCGCGATCAGCCCCGCCGCGAGCCGCGGCAGGCGGATCGCCATCAGGGTCACGTGATCGGCGTTGGTCGGATCGTAGGCGCGCAGGGCCTCCAGCGCCACGGCGGGAGTCACCGGTCGCGCGCCCACCGAGAGGGCGAGACCCAGCGCCAGCGCCAGCAGCGCGAGAAGGCCGAGCAGCCGGAGCATCAGAGCAGGCCAGCCTCTTTGGCACTCGGCACCACCGTCGCCGGATCGCCGTCGACGGCGGCGGCGATCTCGGGCTCCAACCGCTCCAGCGCATAGGGCATCGACAGCACGCTGCCGAAGGAGAGCGCGCCCGAGAGCAGCGCATCGCAGAAGGCCTCGCGCCCCTCGGTGTAGGCGCGCAGGGTGCGGCGCATGGCGAGGGCGGCGAGATCGTCTGTCTCGCCGCCGCCGGATATCCACAGCAGGAGGTTGGCGTCGATGGGCGAGAGGTCCTCGGGCGAGAGCGCGGTGTAGAAACCGTCGGAGCCCTGCATCTGCGTCAGCGGCTCGGGCAGGTGGAAGCCCATCTCGCGCAGTACCTGCGCCCGACTGTCGCCGCCGAGGAAGGCGCTGGTCTGCCCGCCCTCGTGCCAGGCGCAGACGGCACTCTGGCCCTGCCAGTCGGGGTGGCGGGCGCGCAGCGCCTCGAATTGGCCGCGCAGGTCGGCGATCAGTGTCTCGGCCCGCTCCGAGGTGCCGGTGGCGCGGGCGAGCATGCGCAACTCGGCGTCCCAGGGCATGCCGTAAGTGGTGTACTCGGGCGCCTGCATCAGAACGGGAGCGATCTGCGACAGGAGCGCGTATTCGGCTTCCGAGATGCCCGACCCGATGCCGACGATCAGGTCGGGGACGAGGCTGGCGACGGTCTCGATCGAGACCTCGCCGGTCATCAGCACCGGCTGTGCCGTGCCAAGCTGCGGCTGCGCCCAGGGCCAGACGCCATAGGGGTGGTCGCCGTACCAGTAGCGGATCGCCTGTGGAATGACGCCGAGGGCCAGCAGGCTGTCCTGCGAGGTGTAGCCCAGCGAGACGACGCGGCTGGCCGGTGAGGTGAGGACCGTCTCGCCATAGGCATGCTCGAAGCGCAGCTCCTCGGCGGCATGCAGCCTGGGGGCTGAGAGCAGGCTGGCGGCCCCGGCAAGGAAGCCACGGCGGCTGAGAGGGGCGAGGGGCGTGTTCATCCGGTCTCCTTGCGCGGCAGTGACGCCGTGAGTTCCGGGAGGCCCGGGACCGAGGGGTCCGAGGCCGGCAAAGCCCGGCGACGCGGCGCCCGCGTCCTTTATCCAAGCTAATTAGTCGGGAAATGAGGCAAGGAAAAGCCCCTTTGCCACCAAGGCAAAGGGGCGTCGCGCAGCTGTGCGTGGAGGATCGGGATTATTGAGCCGCGCAGGTCGCGATGCGCTGCGCCATGTCCTCGATCAGTGCGGGGTAGAAGCCGGCGCCGGGTTCGAGCGTGGCGCCGAGCGGGTCGAGCTCGGCCACCGGGGTGCCGGCGCCCTCGGTCACCGCGGCGATGAGGCGCGGGTCGAATTGCGGCTCGGCGAAGACGCAGGCGGTGTCGGCGCCGCTCAGCGCATCGCGCAGCGCGTCGAGACGGGCCGGGCTGGGGGCGGTGGCATCCGAAAGCGAGATTGCGCCCAGCACGGTCAGGCCGAAACTGTCCTCGTAGTACTGGAAGGCGTCGTGGAAGACGACGAAGCGTGCGCCCTGCACCGGGGCGAGCGTGGCCTCGGCGGCGGCGCGGGCCTCGGCGATGCGGGCCCGCGCGGCCTCGGCATTGGCAGCGTAGGTCTGCGCGTTCTCGGGATCCCGCTCCGAGAGGGCCCCGGCGATCGCGGTCAGCCAGGTCGCGGCGTTGTCGACCGAGAGCCAGGCATGGGGGTCGTCGCCCTCGTGGTGGTGGTCGCCGGCCTCATGCGCGTGGTCGCCATGATCGTGATCGTGATCGTCATTCCCGTGATCCTCGTGCGCCTCTTCGTCATGCCCGTCGTGATCGCGCGAATCCTCGTCATGGTCATCATGCGCGCCGTGGTCGTGATCATCATGTGCGCCGGGTTCTGCGAAGAGCACATCGTTGCGTGCCGCGAGGTGCCGGGTACCGGGCAGGTCGAAGAGCGAGATCGCGGTGTCCGCCTGTGCGATCGAGTCGATCTTGCGGGCGAGGTCGGGGCTCAGCTCCTCGCCGATCCAGAAGACAAGGTCGGCCTGCTGCAGGGCGCGGGCCTCGGAGGGCTTGAGGGCGTGGCTGTGCGGCGAGGCGCTGGCGGGGATCAGCTGCTCCGGCGTGCCGAGATCGCCCATCACGCTGGCCACCAGCCCCTGCACGGGGGCGATGTCGGTGACCACCTTGGGCACCTCGGCAAAGGCGGGGCTGGCGAGCAGCAGGGCGGGGAGGAGGGAGCGGTACATCGGGGCCTCTTACGTGGTGCTTTCAGAATCGGAGCATGTTATAACGTAACAATAAGTGGGCTTGATATCGGCAACACTATAACATATCAACCCCCATCTACCGCGTCACCGATCACGGGGGCGAGATGTCAGACATCAGGGCAGGCGACATGACAGAGCACAGCGATCCGCTCGGCTTCACCCATCACGACCACGCGCATTGCCGCGAAAGCGCGTTGCAGGCGGCGGAAGACACCTGCGCCCGTGAGGGGCTGTCGCTGACCAAGCAGCGCCGCCGGGTGCTCGAGCTCTTGCTGCGCAAGCACAAGGCGATGGGCGCCTACGAGCTGCTCGATGCCATGCGCGACGACGGCCAGCCGGCGCAGCCGCCTACCGTCTACCGGGCGCTGGACTTCCTCGTCAGCAATGGCTTCGCGCATAAGATCGAGCGGCTCAACGCCTTCGTCGCCTGCGCCCATCCCGGCGAGCGGCACAAGCCGGCCTTCCTGCTCTGCAGCGCCTGCGGGCTGGTCGCCGAGATGCGCTCGCAGGGTATCGGCGAGGCGGTGAAGGCGGCTGCCGAGGAACTCGATTTCGCGCTCGAGCGCATGGTGGTCGAGGCCGAGGGTCTCTGCCCGCAATGCCGCGGGGCTGCCGCATGAGCCTGATCGAAGCGCGCGGCCTGCAGGTCACGCTGGGCGAACACCCGGTGCTGCAGGGCGTGGATTTCCATGTCGACCCCGGAGAGATCGTCACCATCGTCGGGCCGAACGGCTCGGGCAAGTCGACGCTGCTGCGCACGCTGATCGGCGCGGTGAGGCCGCAGGCGGGCAACATGATGCGCAAGCCCGGGCTCCGTCTCGGCTACGTGCCGCAGAAGCTGCAGATCGACGCCACCCTGCCGCTGACCGTGGCGCGTTTCCTGTCGCTGCCGCATCGGATCAGCCGTGCCGAGGGACGTGCCGCGCTGGAAGAGGCCGGGGCGGGGGCGCTTGAGGAGCGGCCCATGTCGGGCCTCTCGGGCGGGCAGTTCCAGCGCGTGCTGCTGGCGCGGGCGATCCTTGGCAAGCCCGAGGTGCTGCTGCTCGACGAGCCGACGCAGGGGCTCGATCAACCCGGCTCGGCGGCCTTCTACCGGCAGATCGAGCAGATCAGGGCGCGGCTCGGCTGTGCGGTGGTCATGGTCAGCCACGAGCTGCACGTGGTGATGAGCGCCTCGGATCGCGTGGTCTGCCTCAACGGTCACGTCTGCTGCCAGGGGCACCCCGAGACGGTGGCGCAGGCGGCGGAATACCGGGCGCTCTTCGGCACCGGCACCCATGGCGCGCTGGCGCTCTACCGGCACGAGCACACCCACACGCATGACCACGCTCACGGCCACGAGCACGGCCATGACCATTCCCACCATGATCACGCAGGGCACGGGCACTGATGCTGGACGACTTCCTTGTACGCGCGGCGCTGGCGGGGTTCGGCCTTGCCTTGGCGGCGGCACCCCTCGGCTGCTTCGTGTCGTGGCGGCGGATGGCCAATTTCGGCGATGCCACCGCCCACGCGGCGATCCTCGGCGTGGCGCTGTCGCTGGCGCTGTCCTTGCCGGTCTTCGCCGGGACGCTCTTTGTGGCGCTGGTCATGGCGGTGCTGGTCGGTGCGCTGAGCGAGCGCGGGCTCGGTATCGATACCGTGCTCGGCGTGCTGGCGCATGGCGCGCTGGCGATCGGCCTCGTGGCGATCACCTTCGTGCCGGGCGCGCGGCTCGACCTTTCGGCCTATCTCTTCGGCGACATTCTCGCGGTGACGAAAAGCGATCTGCTGGTGATCTGGGGCGGCGCGGCGCTGGTGCTGGCGCTGCTGCTCTGGCGCTGGCAGGCGCTGCTCACCGCGACGCTCTCGCCCGACCTCGCCCATGCCAGCGGCATCGACCCGCGGCTCGAGAGCCGGGTGCTCACCGTGGCGCTGGCGCTCACCGTGGCGGTGGCGATCAAGGTGGTGGGCGTGCTGCTGATCGGGGCGATGCTGCTGATCCCGGCAGCGGCGGCCCGGCCCTTTGCCCGCACGCCCGAGGCGATGGCGCTGGCGGCCGCGGG
>NZ_NTHN02000110.1 GCF_002300555.2 Alloyangia mangrovi
CCTGTGCAGTCAGGGATCGGCAGCTTCAAGCGAGGGAGAGTTCCGCCGCCATTTGATGGCCATCGCGGCCTTCCTGAAGGTCATCGGAGGCGATGAAGACATGACCTGTTTTGGCGTTGAACCATTTGACAGTACCGGTGAGACATTGCTGTCTCTCATGAGGGGCGAAATAGTGGTGCGATGTTGGTCCGCGCTGGGGCGCAGGGACGGGCTCGCGCAACTTCGCAATCAGATCCCGAAGTCTTCCACGCTTTTCCCATCTGCGATTGCTTCGAAAAGCCACGCAGGCTTGCGCCCGCGGCCGCTCAAGGTGATTTCTGAGTTTTCAGGGTGGGGGTGACGATACACGGCAAGGGAGCTATTGACCTGGCCCAGTCAATCGCCGAGGCTCGGTGCATATTATTTAATCGGTTTTGAGTCGTCCATTTTTTCAGGGAGGCATCAATGCCCATGTCGCTTTCTCAGCTATCCATATTCGACTTTCCGAATTTTTCTCCAGCGGCCAATATTTCTTCCGGCGCTCGGACCGAAGCGGAATCTCTTTCGATTGGCCTTGGGTTTCAGGTCAAAAGCAACCCCCATCCGTCGGGCGGAAAATACCTGGAAGCCAATGCGCAGGGGTCGCAGGCGGGCGGGATTTTCTCCGGTGTCAGCGGCTATTATGACCTGGGTCTCGGCTACTTCGACGAGAGCGACGGCAGCGCCTACATGGAGATCCTGGTGAACGGCGCGGTGGCGGCCGCGTTTGAATGGGACGACCCCAGCGGCACGGCGATCGTCACCGCCGCGGCTCGCCGCGAGTACGTGATATCGGATCTCGAGCTGCACCATGGGGACGTCATCGAAATCCGCGGCGCTTCCGACGGGGGCGAGCCGCTCAGAACCGATTACCTTGATCTCAGCGAAGGCACGCCGCTGGAAACCGCCCAGAGTTTCGACGTCGAGGCCGAGAGCCTCCATATCCTCTCGGGCTTCGCGGTGGTCCGCAATGGTGCCGCCTCGGGGTCGCAGGTCTTGCAGCATGGCTCGAGCACAGTTGCCCGCGCAAGCTACACGATGGAGGAATCCGGAACTTTTGACCTGACAATCAACTACTTCGATGAAACCGACGGGGTTTCGGAGCTGTGGGTATCAGTCAACGGAAGAGAGATCGACCGCTTCGATTGGGACGGAACCTCGGGCAGCGCCCTAGCCAACTCGGCAAGCAAGGCGGCGCGACTGCTCGCGGGGCTCGAGCTCAGGGCGGGGGATGTCATCGAGCTCGCCGGACATGGCGACGGCGGCGAGCCGCTCCGGATCGACAGCCTTTCGTTCGAGGCCAAGGGCGCCGTGGACCCCGAGCCGGTGTCGCCTCCCGACATCTGGTACGAGGACGGAGACTATGTGGTCGTTGCGCTGAATGACGGGCATGGGGGGGTTCACGGAAGTGGTGACCGGCATTCCCACCGAGGTGACCTATGACACCATCGCGCGGGGTGGCGCGTCCTTCATGAGCGCCGATCTGAACGGCGATGGGCTGAATGATTTCATCAAAGTCACCCATGCGGGACCGGATCTTCCGGACATCCCCCAAGGCGATTGGCAGGTCCCCTACAGCTTCACGG
Source organism: Alloyangia mangrovi (assembly GCF_002300555.2). Classification (GTDB taxonomy): domain Bacteria; phylum Pseudomonadota; class Alphaproteobacteria; order Rhodobacterales; family Rhodobacteraceae; genus Salipiger; species Salipiger mangrovi. The sequence continues at coordinate 1,605 of NZ_NTHN02000110.1, forward strand.
TGACGACAGAAGTCTATCTCAATGAAGGGAATGCCAGCTTTTCCTTGAGCGAAACCTCTCAGGAAACCGTCTCCCTCAATATTCAGGACTATGCCGCCTACGATCCGGATCTTCCGGACAACCTGTTCAAGGCCTATGCCGCCGGGGATGTGGATGGTGATGGCGATATCGACTATCTCGCCTCCAGCTATCTGGGCGAGTCCGTCTATATTTTTGAGAATGACGGCACCGGTGCCTTTTCCGTCCAAGCACGCAGCTATCTCGAACAGGGATATTCAGGTAATGAGGGCCGGCTTGCCGATATGAACGGCGACGGGTTTCTCGATGCCATCCTCTTGACCGGCTACGATCGCAACAGCATTTACGTCATGGTCAATGACGGCAGCGGCCAGTTGACTGATGTCTCGTCCTCCATGCCGGCGGAAGCTCCGCCCGGAAACCCTCAGGTTGTCGATCTGGACCTGGACGGCGATCTAGACGTGATGTTGACCGCTGGCGGGGATGGGCGCGGCATCTACACCTATCTGAACAATGGTACGGGGCAGGCATCGCGAGGGCCTGCACTGATCCCGCAGGGCGACTCGTCGAGCGGCGTCGGCGCGGCAGCGGCGGCAGACTTCGACGGCGACGGCGACATCGAAATGGTAACCGCCGCCTATATGGACGAGGACTACGGCGCGCCAAGGGGACTGCGGCTCTACGACATTGTCGAAGGGGCAGACGGGCTCGAGTTCGAGGAGCGCTCCTATGACCCCACCATCGTCGGAAGCGTCTACGCGCCGGCGGATTATGACGGGGACGGAGACATCGACCTGCTCGTCCAGGCCGCCGGCAACAGGATGCTGGTGAACGACGGCACCGGGCACTTCTCGCTGAGCGCGCCGATCGTGCCGGGTTTCGTGACCACGGAATATTCCTGGGTGCCACGGGTCGAGACCGGCATCTTCCACAGCGCGGATGAATTCGTGTTCTAGGGGGAATAGGCGCATGCATGGTGCTTGTTATTGAGAAGTTTACATGTCGCCCCATAGATAGGGCGCAGGTCTCGGATTTGAGCTGAAAAGCTCATCTCTTGCCACCTCCCTGTTGGACTTCGGCCGAGCTTGTCTCGGCCTTTTTTTTGTCTGCAGCCTTTTTCCTGCGGCGATCTCAGCGGTGCCGCAGCGCCTGCCGCGCCAGCGCCGCGATCAGATCCGTGCGCGTGACGATGCCGACGATGCGTCCGCGCTCGAGCACCGGGATGGCATCGACGTCGCCATCCGCCATCATCGGCAGCAGCGCGGCGACAGGTGAGCCGCGCGTCGCGCGCGGGCCGGCGACATTCATGATGTCCGAGGCGGTCACCGGGGTCTCGCGCCCGAGATCGACGAGCCGCCGGAAGGCGGGCAGGAAGCCGCGTTCGAGCCGCTCTGCGTCCTCGCGCGCGCGGGTGATCAGGTGGATCTGGAAGATCACCCCGAGAAACCTCTGCTCCGGCCCAACCACCGGCAGCGAGGCGAACCGATGCCGCCGGAACAGCTCGGCGACCTCGGCAAGGGTGCTGTCGCCGCCGACGGAGACCAGATCGCGCGACATGATGTCCTCGGCATTGAGCGGGCCTGCATGGTGGCTCGCGGCTTGCAGTTCGGCGGCGCCGATGAGCCGGGCCAGATCCTCGACCCCGAGGTTGAACGACTGTCGGTAGCGCTCCAGCAGCCCGGAAAGCTCTGTCTCCGAGAGCCCGAGACGCTCGGAGGGGCTGCGGTCCCCGGTGCCGTGCTGGCCGGGGGCGTCGAACTGCCGGAACGGGTAGTGCCGCCCGGTCAGCCGGGCGTAGAGCGCGGCGAGCACGACCAGTGCGGCGGTGCCCGCGGCGATCGGGGTCAGGGCGAACCAGAAGCCGAGATGGTCGATCGCCTCGGGGCTCATGGCGGCGGTCATCGCCACCGCCCCCGCCGGCGGATGCACCGCGCGACACAGGATCGTCGCGGTGATCGCCAGCCCCACGGCGAGCGCGATGCGCAGCGCCGGATCGGCGACCAGCAGGCAGGTCGCAACGCCCACCAGCGCCGCGACGGTATTGCCGACCATGGCGGACCAGGGCTGGGCGAGGGGGCTGTTGGGCACTGCGAAAAGCAGCACCGAGGTCGCGCCGAAGGGCGCGACGAGATAGAGCCCGAGGCTCAGGTCGATCTGCGGCGAGAGCAGGACCAGCCCGGTGACGCCGAGGCCGAGCAGCGCGCCGAAACCGGCGCGGAGCGCCTCGCCGAGGGAGACGCGCGCCACGGCCGGCCCGAGGGAACGGAGAATGTGCATGGGGGATTGCCTTCTGTGCCTGCCGCGCAAAAGGTCAGCATTCTGCGAAAAGTTCAACCGTAGGCCTGCGCGAAGAAGACGATGGTGGTGACCAGCCCGACGGTGACGATGAAGGTCCGCAGCAACGACAGGTCCTGCACCCTGCGGGACATATGCGCCCCGACGTAGCCGCCCGCGGCGCAGCCAAGACCGGTGACGACCAGCGCGCTCCAGTCGATAAGCCCGGCAAGGCTGTAGGTGACGACCGAGACAGCCGACAGCACCAGCGAGGCCAGCGTCTTCAGCCCGTTCATCCGGTGCAGGTCGCTCATGCCGATGAGTCCGAAGGCGGCCAGCAGCAGGATCCCGAGCCCGCCGTTGAAATAGCCGCCGTAGATCGAGACGAGCAGCAGCAGCGTCAGCGAGACCGCATCGGGCAGGCGGCGCCCCGAGGCGAGCAGCCCGCGCAGCAGCGCGGGACCGGCGGCAAAGGCCAGCGTGGCGATCAGCAGCAGCCAGGGAATGACGTCGGAAAACAGGTCCTCGGGGGTGACCAGCAGCAGCAGCGCGCCAAGGGTCCCGCCAAGCATGGCGGTGACGACGAGCGCGCGCAGGCTTGGCCCTTCTCCTGCCTGGATGTCGCGGCGATAGGCCCAGCTGCTTCCGGCATAGCCGGGCAGGGCGGCGAAAGTGGCGGTGGCATTGGCCATGATCGGCGGCACGCCGACCCAGACCAGCGCGGGAAAGGTCAGGAATGTGCCTCCGCCCGCGATGGCGTTGAGCGCGCCCGCGCCGAAACCGGCAAGGGCAAGGATGGTCGTGGTCAGCATCTGGGTCCTCCTCGAGAGCGGCGCGGTGTTGCATGGCATGGCATTGGTCTGCAAATTGGTCTGGGTTTGGCCTGGAGCGGGAGGCGCGGCATGACATCGAAGCGGGGGCAGGCGGTCCTGTCGGAACTCCGCGGGCTGGTGGCCGATCTGACCACCGAGGTCGGCGCGCGGCTGCCGCCCGAGCGCGAGTTTGCCCGCCAGCTCGGCTGCAGCCGCGAGACGCTGCGCGGCGCTTTGCAGGTGCTCGAGCGCGAGGGCGCGCTCTGGCGGCACCTCGGGCAGGCACCTTCTG
>NZ_NTHN02000111.1 GCF_002300555.2 Alloyangia mangrovi
CCCACCCGCGCGCTCGCGGCCCGGCTCGCGCCGAAGGTCCGCGGCACGCTGCACGTCTCGGGCTGCGCCAAGGGCTGCGCCCTGCCACGCGCGGCCAAGGTCACGCTGGTGGGACGGCAGGGCAGCTTCGACCTCGTCGAAGATGGCGCGCCCTGGGACACCCCCGCCCGCACAGGCCTGTCCCCCGCACAACTCGACGACCCAGCAACCCTCCTTTCGGGAACGCCCTGATGCCCTATGACTACGAAAAGGATGGCGCGGCCATCTACCGGCAGAGCTTCGCGACGATCCGCGCCGAGGCCGAGCTCGCACGGTTCTCCCAAGGCGAGGAGCCCATCGCCGTGCGCATGATCCATGCCGCGGGCATGGTCGGGCTGGAGCGGCACATCCGCTTTTCCCAGGGCTTCGCCGCAGCGGCCCGCGGCGCGCTGGCGCAGGGCGCGCCGATCCTTTGCGATGCGCGAATGGTGTCGGAGGGCGTCACCCGCCCCCGCCTGCCCGCCGACAATCCGGTGATCTGCACGTTGCGCGACCCCAGCGTGCCCGAATTGGCCCGTACCATGGGCACCACCCGCTCGGCCGCGGCGCTGGAGCTCTGGCGCCCGCACCTGGCCGGCGCGCTGGTGGCCATCGGCAACGCCCCCACGGCGCTCTTTCACCTGCTGAACATGCTCGAAGACCCCTCCTGCCCCCGCCCGGCGGCGATCATCGGCTGCCCGGTCGGTTTCGTCGGCGCGATGGAGAGCAAGGAGGCGCTCTGGCAGGCGCAGCCCGTGCCCTGCGCCATCATCGAGGGCCGCCTCGGCGGCAGCGCGATCACCGTTGCCGCCATCAACGCCCTCGCGAGCCGCGCCGAATGAACGTGCAGGGGGAGATCCGCGCAGACGCCAGCGCAAGGGTGCGGGGTACGATCTGGGGAGTCGGCCTCGGGCCCGGCGATCCCGACCTCATGTCGGTGCGCGCCGACCGGCTGCTGCGGAGGGCCCGCCACGTCGCCTACTTCCGCAAGGCCGGGCGGCCCGGGCAGGCGCGGCGCATCGTCGAGGGGATGCTGCGCGCCGACGTGATCGAGATCGCCATGGAATACCCGGTGACCACCGAGATCCCGCTCACCGACCCACGCTACAACGCCCTGCTCTCGGCATTCTACGAGGATTGCACGGCGAAGCTCCGCGCCCTGTCGGAGGAGGGCCACGAGGTGCTGGTGCTCGCCGAGGGCGACCCGTTCTTCTATGGCTCCTTCATGCATCTCTTCACCCGGCTCAAGGGCCATGCGCCCCTGCAGGTGGTCCCGGCGATCCCCGGCATGGCCGCCGCCTGGTGCGCCACCGGCCTGCCGATCACCTGGGGCGACGACGTGATGAGCACGCTCATGGCCACCCTGCCCGAGGCCGAGCTGGTGCGGCAGATGCAGAACGCCGACGCGCTGGTCATCATGAAGATCGGCCGCAACATCGACAAGGTCCGCCGCGCCCTGCGCGCCGCCGGGCGTTTCGACGACGCCTGGCTGGTGGAACATGCCGCCATGCCGGGCCAGTCCGTGCAGCGGCTGTCGGAGGCCGAGGGCCGGGTGACTCCCTATTTCTCCATCGTGCTGGTGCACGGACAGGGACGGCGGCCATGAGCGGGCGGCTGGTCATCGCCGGGCTCGGCCCCGGCGCCGAGGCGCTGGTCACGCCCGACGTCAGCGCCGCCCTGGCCGAGGCCACCGACGTGGTCGGCTACATCCCCTATGTCGCCCGTCTCGCACCGCGCCCCGGCCTGACGCTGCACGCCTCGGACAACCGGGTGGAGCTAGACCGCGCCCGTCATGCGCTGGAGATGGCCAGCGCGGGCCGCTCGGTGGTCGTGGTCTCCTCGGGCGATCCCGGGGTCTTTGCCATGGCGGCAGCGGTCTTCGAGGCGGTCGAGGGCGGCCCGCTCGCATGGCGGGCGCTCGATATCGAGGTGCTGCCCGGCATCACCGCGATGCTCGCGGCTGCCGCCCGCGCCGGGGCGCCGCTTGGGCATGACTTCTGCGCGATCAACCTCAGCGACAACCTCAAGCCCTGGTCGCTGATCGAAAAGCGCCTGCGCCTCGCCGCCGAGGCCGATTTCGCCATGGCCTTCTACAACCCGCGCTCCAAGGCCCGGCCAGAGGGGTTCGTGAAAGCCCTGGATGTCCTGCAGCGCGCCTGCGGCGATGCCCGCCCGGTGATCTTTGCCCGCGCCGTCTCGACCCCCGAGGAAAAGATCCGCGTGGTTCCCCTCGACCGCTGCACCTCCGAGATGGCCGACATGCGCACGGTGGTCATCGTCGGGGCCTCGACCACCCGGATCATCCCGCGCGACGGCGCACCCTTCGTCTACACCCCGAGGTCGGTGCCCGCATGATCCAGCCAGCGCAGCACCTCGTCCACCTCATGCGTCTCGCGCCGCGCCGGGATGGCGGGCCGGTCGATCATGATCACCGGCAGGCCCAGCTCGCGCGCCGCCGCGATCTTGGCGAAGGCCCCGGCGCCGCCGGAGTTCTTCGAGACCACGAGGTCGATCCCATGGGCGCGCATCAGCGCGAGATCTCCCTCGAGGCCGAAGGGACCGCGCTCCACGACCACGTGGTGGTCGGGGAGGTCCGGCGCTGCCTCGGGCGGGTCGACAAGACGCAGCAGGTAGAAGTGCTGCGCCTGTGCGGAGAACTCTGGCAAATGCATTCGCCCCAAGGCGAGCATCACCCGGCGCGGCGCACCGGCGAGCGCCGCGACTGCGCCCGCCATGTCCGGCACGCGGAACCATCGGTCGCCGGCCGTCTCCTCCCAGGGCGCGCGGGTGAGCGCGATCAGCGGCACGCCCGCCGCCCGGCAGGCAGCGACGGCATTGGCGCTCATCTGCGCCGCGAAGGGGTGCGTCGCGTCGATGACATGGGTGATGCGCTCGGCCCGCAGGTGCTGCGCCAGCCCTCCGCCCCGCCGAAGCCGCCGATCCGCAGCGGCAGCGCCTGCGCCGCGGGATTGGCCACGCGCCCGGCCAGGGACACCGTGCCGCGCAGCCCCGCCCCAGCCAGCGCCCGGCAGAGCCGCATCGCCTCGGTCGTGCCGCCCAGAACCAGAAGGTTCAGGTCCATGTCTGAGGCTGTCACGTCCGCATTCCCCTGGCTGTCGATCATCGGCCTCGGCGAAGATGGCCCGGAGGGGCTCTGCACCGCAAGCCGTGGCGCGCTCGCGGCGGCAGAGATCGTCATGGGCCCCGCGCGGCACCTGTCGCTGCTCGCCGAGGCGGGCGCAAGGCGGATTGCCTGGCCCGTGCCCTTCGCCGAGGGCCTTCCCCAGCTCCTGGCGCTGCGCGGGCAGCGGGTGGCGGTGCTGGCGTCGGGCGATCCCTTCTGGTTCGGCGCCGGCGCGGTGCTGGCGCGGCATCTGGAGTGCGGCGAATGGCAGGCCTTCCCGGGCCGCTCGAGTTTCTCGCTCGCCGCCGCGCGCATGGGCTGGCCGCTGGAGGGCACCGAGTGCTTCGGCCTGCACGCCGCACCACTCTCGCGGCTGCGTCCCCGGCTCGCGCCGGGGCGGCGGATGCTCGTGCTGTTGCGGGACGGCGCGGCGGTGCAGGCGCTGGCGGACTACCTTGCCGCCGAAGGCTTCGGCGGATCGCAACTCGCCCTCATGGAAGCACTCGGCGGCCCCCGCGAGCGACGCACCGACGCCCGCGCCGAGGCTCTGCCCGCGCGCAGCTTCAGCCACCCCGTCTGCGCCGCCGTCGCGGTGGCCGGGGAAGGCGCGGTGCTGCCCCTCGCCAGCGGCCGCCCGGACGGCTGGTTCGAAAGCGACGGGCAAATCACCAAGCGCCCGATCCGCGCGCTGACCCTCTCGGCCCTCGCCCCCCGCCCCTTCGAGCATCTCTGGGACATCGGCGGCGGCTCGGGCTCGGTCGGCATCGAGTGGCTGCTCTGCGACCCCACGCTCGACGCCAGCACCATCGAGCCCCGTGCAGAGCGCGCCGCCCGCATCGCCGCCAATGCCGCCCGGCTCGGCGCCCACCGGCTGCGCGTGGTCGAAGGCTCTGCCCCCAAGGCGCTGGCGCAGCTCGAACGCCCCGACGCGGTGTTCATCGGCGGCGGCCTGTCGCGGGAGCTGCTGGACTGGCTGGACAACCATCTTCCCGAAGGCACCCGCCTCGTTGCGAACGCCGTGACGCTGGAGTCCGAGGCGCTGCTCACCGAGGCACAGGCGCGGCGCGGCGGCGAGCTGCTGCGGATCGCGCTCTCCTCGGCCGAGGCCCTCGGTCCAAGGCGCGGCTGGAAGGCGGCTTATCCCATCGTGCAATGGAGCCACGTCACATGATCGTCGCGGGCTTCGGATTCCGGCAAGGCGCAAGCGCATCCAGCCTGCGCGACGCCTATGATCACGCCCGCACCGGGCTGGCGGCGGGCGGCCTTGCCACCGCCGAGGACAAGGCCGCCGCCCCCGCCTTCCGTGCGCTGGCTGAAACCCTCGGCCTGCCGATCCGGGGTATTCCGGCCAGCCAGCTCTGCACGCAGGCCACCCTCACCCGCTCCCCCCGGGTCCTCGACGAACGCGCCACGGGCTCTGTCGCCGAGGC
>NZ_NTHN02000112.1 GCF_002300555.2 Alloyangia mangrovi
GGCTCGCCGCGCGCCGCCGAGGCCTGCGCCTCGGCGGCGCTGAAGACGATCTTGCCGGTGGCGGCACCGGGCGAGGCGGCGACGCCGCGGCCGATCACGTCACGCTCGGCCTCGGGCGAGATCTGCCGGTGCAGCAGCTCCGACAGGCCGCGCGGCTCGACCCGCAACAGCGCCTCTTCGCGGCTGATGATGCCATCCTCGGCCAGTTGCACGGCGATGCGCAGCGCGGCGCGGGGCGCGCGTTTCACCCGCACCCCGTCAAGGATGTGCACCCGGCCGTTCTCGATGGTGAACTCGATCTGCATCTCGGCCCGCAGGCGCTGGCGCATCAGCCGCGCATGCGCCTTGAGCTGCTCGAAGGCCTCGGGCGCCAGCTCCTCCAGCGAGGGCCCGCGCGGGTCGCGCTCGAGGAAGAGCGCCGCGCTCTCGTGGTGCAGCGCGTCGCGGCCCTGGCTCTGGTGCAGGTAGCGCCCGGTGATCTGCGGCAGCCCGGTGTCGGAGTTCACCAGTTGCAGCACGCCCGAGCCGCATTCGCCGATGCCAAGCCCCAGCGCCATCTCCTGCACGATCAGCCCCAGCCCGGCATCCACCGGCGCGCCCTTGGCCTGGCGCAGCAGCCGGGCGGTGGTGCCCTCCCAGGCGCGGGCCATGGTGCGCAGCACGGCGGTCAGCTGGACGGCGGGATCCTGCGGGAAGGGCTCCTCGGCCTCTTCCTCGTAGGCGCGCAGCGCGTCCGACAGGCCCTGCTGGCCGTCGGTGTCGATTTCCTCGAAGACATCCGGGTCGAGCCGCGCCACGTGGATCGCGTAGCCGGTGACGAAGCGCTTGTAGAGCGCCGAGGCGGCCTCGGCCCCGATGCGGTCGGAATATTCAACGAAGGTGGCGTCGTTCATGCCGATGTTGAGCACCGAGCCCGGCCCACCCCAGTCGGGATCCTCGGACGACGGGCGCACGCACAGCAGCGTGCCGGGCGCGAACTGGCCAAGGATCAGCGCGGGCGGCGGGACCTCGCCCTGCGCGATGCGGTGGACGGTGTCGAAACTCAGCGCAACGGTGCGCGGCACCGGCAGGTCAAGCCGCACCAGCCGCTGCAGGCATTTCGCGCGGCCACCATGGCTCGGCGTCGCGATCGGCGCCGAGGGGGTGATGAGCGTGACATGCGGATCATCCGCCTGCATGTCTTTCCGATAGGTGTCGGGCATGACAGCGCCCCTGTTTGTCCGCAGTGCAGACTATCCCGAAAAGGGTGTGCCGCACTAATACCTTTTGAAAGGCCCGGCGCCGTGACGGGGCGTAACGAGGCGGCGCCGGTACCGGAATGAGCGCCCCGGCGCGAGGCCGGGGCGGGGCAGTTCAGCCCTCGAGCCGGGTCAGATCGGCCACCTGCAGGCAGATCTGGCGGATCCGCGACAGCAGATTCAGGCGGTTGCGGCGCACCACCTGGTTGTCCGAGTTCACCTGAACCGCCTCGAAGAAGGCATCGATCGGCCCGCGCAGCGCGGCCATGGCGGCCATGGCGGCGGCAAAGTCCTCGGACTCCATCGCCGGGGCGATCTCGGCCTCGGCCTTGTCCAGCGCGGCAAAGAGCGCCTTTTCCTCGTCGCTCTCGGCGAACTTGGGGTCGGCGCCGAAGCTGTATTCGACCCCGTCCTTCTCCTCGGCCTGCGTGAGGATGTTGTTGGCGCGCTTGAAGCCCTGCACGAGGTTGCCGCCGTCCTCGGTCGCGAGCGTCTCGCTCAGCGCCGTGGCGCGGGTGACGAGCAGCGCGAGGTCGTCGCGGTTCGGCATGGCGAGGCAGGCGTCGATCACGTCGTGGCGGATACCCTCGTCGCGCAGGTGCACCTTCAGGCGGTCATGGATGAAGGCCAGCAGGTCGTCGCTGAGATCGCCCGAATGCTGCTCGACCTCGGCGATCCACTCCGGCGCGTCGCCCTCGATCTGGTCGATCACCGCGCGCACCGCCGAGCCGAAGACGCCGTGATGGGCGATCTCGCGCAGCACCGCGTCGCGCAGCGCTTCCTCGTGCTTGCCCTCGGGGTTGATCTTGTGGCGCAGCAGCTGCGCGTCGATGAGCCGGTCGAGATGCAGGCGCAGCCCGTTGTTCAGCACCAGCCGGATCACGCCGAGCGCGGCGCGGCGCAGCGCGAAGGGATCCTTCGAGCCGGTGGGCTTCTCGTCGATCGCCCAGAAGCCGGTCAGCGTGTCGAGCTTGTCGGCCAGCGCCACGGCTACGGAGACCGGCGCGGTCGGCACGTCATCGGACGGGCCGAGCGGCGAGTAGTGCTCCTGGCAGGCGGCGGCCACCTCTGCCGGAAGGCCCGCGGCCTCGGCGTAATAGCGGCCCATCAGGCCCTGCAGCTCGGGGAACTCGTAGACCATCTCGGACGACAGGTCCGCCTTGGCCACGGTCGCGGCCTGTTCCGCCAGCGCGGCATCGGCGCCAACCATCGGCGCGATCTCGCGCGCCAGCGCGGCGATGCGCTCAATGCGCGCCTTCTGGCTGCCCATCTTGTTGTGGAAGGTCACGTTGCCAAGCCGATCGGTCCAGGCGGTCAACCCTTCGGACTTGGCGACGCGCAGGTCGTTCTCCCAGAAGAACTTGGCATCCGACAGGCGGGCCGAAAGCACCTTCTGGTTGCCGGCGAGGATGGTCGCGCCGTCGTCCGCGGTTTCGACGTTCGCCACGGTGACAAAGCGCTCGATCCGCCGCGAGCTGGGATTCTTCACCGAGAAGAACTTCTGGTGTTCCTTCATCGAGGTCTGCAGCACTTCGGGCGGCAGCTGCAGGAAGTCCTCGCCGATCTCGCCCATCAGCACGACGGGCCATTCGACCAGCCCCGAGACCTCGGTCAGCAAACCGCGGTCGTCCACCACCTCGAGCCCCGCGGCAAAGGCGCGGTTGGTGGCGTCATGCCAGATGGTATCGGCCCGCTCGGCGGGGCTCAGCACCACCTTGGCGCGCTTCAACTTGGCCTCGTAATCGTCAAAGGACGTGACGTCGAACGCCTCGCCGCCCATGAAGCGGTGACCGCGGGTGGTCTTGCCCGCGACAATGCCGTCGATCTCCAGCGGCACCACCTCGGCGCCCTGCTCGTCGGTGAGCAGGCAGATGAGCGAATGCAGCGGCCGCACCCAGCGCAGCGAGCCGGCGCCCCAGCGCATCGACTTTGGCCAGGGGAAATTGCGCACGGTCTTCTCGAGCACCTCGGCGATGATCTCGGCGGCCGGGCGTCCGGGCTTCTCGATGATGGCGAAAAGCACGCGGCCCTTCTTGTCCTCGCGCTCCTCGCATTGCTCGCGGGTCACCCCGGCGCCGCGCAGGAAGCCCTCGATGGCCTTCTCGGGCGCGTCGGTCTTGGGGCCGCGACGCTCTTCGCGGGTGGCGGGGGAAGCGGCCAGAAGCCCCTGTACGGTCAGCGTCAGACGGCGCGGCGTCGAGAAGGCGGCGGCGCCCGCGTAGGTCAGACCGGCCTCCACCAGACCGTCGGTGACGAGCTTCTTCAGGTCCTCGGCGGCGCGGGTCTGCATCCGGGCCGGGATTTCTTCGGAAAAGAGTTCGATCAGCAGGTCGGGCATGGTCTCACCAAAGCAAAGTTCGGATGCGGGGATAGACCCGTAAGGGGCTGGCGTCCAGCCGTTTGCGGGAAGGAATGGAAGATGCCGCCGCGCTCCGGGTCTGGATCGTGCCGGGATCGGGCCGGGATCAGCCGCGCGGCATCTTCAGCACGACGTTTCGGCCGCTTTTCACGTAGCGCAGCTCGTCCTCGTCGATGGCCGCGATGCGCCCGCCGTCGATGCTGTCGCCGACCTGCACCTTCTGGTACTTGCCCGAGGGCAGGCGGACCAGCGCGCGGCGGCTCGAATCCTTGCCGTAGATGCCAATGAGGCTGACTTCGCGCAGGTCGATCTGGTTGTTCAGCGTCGCGCTCTTCGCCACGCTGGCGTTCTGCGGGATGCTCGGGCCCGGCGCGATGGCGACGGCGGGGGCGTTCGAAGCCTGTTTCACCGCCTCCTGCACGATCGCCTCCATGCTGCGCGGGCGCGGCAGCGGGGTGAGCGAGGCGCCAATCGCCTGCTCGGTGACCGGCAGGTCGAGCGCCAGCGCCTGTTCCTGCGCGGTGAGCGGGCGCATCTGCGGGCGCATCTGCTCGAGTTCCGCCAGCGACACGCCGCCCAGCACCGCGCGCTCGGTCTGCTCGATCAGATCGCCGGGACGACCGCGCGGGCGGAAACCGGAGAGCGCGGGATCGGCAGCGTCGGGCGCGCTGTCCCGGGTCTCGGCGCTCGGCTCGGAGGCTTCCGGCACGGCGCCTCGCCCTCGCCGGGCACCGCCTCGTCCGCGGGCACCTCGGGCGCGCCTCGGGGG
>NZ_NTHN02000113.1 GCF_002300555.2 Alloyangia mangrovi
GCCGGCGCTCGCCCGGCGGCCGTCGTTCCAGGTGCCACACCGCGCCGCGCCCGCGCCGCTGCCCGCTTCCCGCTCACCGGCTTCCCGCCTATAGTCCTGCGAAACCACGGGGACGGCAGGAAAAGGCCGGGCAGCATGGCAGGCAGTACGGCGGATCAGGCGCCGCTCAACATCCTCATCGTCGGGCAGTCCGGGCGGCTGCAGTACGAGGCCGTGCTCTTCGCCCTCTCGCTCGATGCCGCCACCCCCGAGGGCCGCACCCGCCTCTTCGTCGCCGAACCACAGCCCGGCCCGCTCTGGGACGCGGACCCACGCATGACCCCCGAAGCCCGCGACATCCTGCGCGACCTCGGCGCACGCATCCTGCCCTTCGAGAGCCGCCACTTCGGCCAGGCCTACCCCTATGGCAACAAGATCGAGGCGCTCTTCGCCCTGCCCCCGGGCGAGGCCTTCGTCTTTTTCGACACTGACACGCTGATCACCGGCGATCTGTCAGAGATCCCCTTCGACTTTTCCCGCCCCACCGCCTCGATGAAGCGCGAGGGCACCTGGCCGAAGATCGAGCTCTACGGGCCGGGCTACACCGAGACATGGCGCTCCCTCTACGACCGCTTCGGGCTCGACTTCGAAAGCTCGCTCGACCCGAGCTGGCCCGACGAATTCTGGCAGCGCTACCTTTACTTCAACGCGGGCTTCTTCTTCCACGCGTGCCCGCAGCGCTTCGGCCAGCGCTTCCTCGAGTATGCTCTGTCGATCAGGGACGACCCGCCCGAGGCGCTGGTCTGCCAAAGCCTCGATCCGTGGCTAGACCAGGTGGTGCTGCCGCTGGTGATCCACAGCCTCGGCGGCGGGCGGGACACCCTGCCCGAGGGGCTGCTCGACGGCAGCCACAGCTGCCACTACCGCGCCATGCCACTGCTCTATGCCCGCGAGAGCGACGACCTCATCGGCTTCCTCGAGGCACTCGCCGCCCCCAACCGCATCAAGAAACTGCTCAGGGACCACGAGCCCTTCCTGCGCTACATCTATCAGGGGCGCGGCGCCAAGGTCCGGGCGATGTTCGACCGCGCCGACCTGCCCCGGCGCGAGCAGGGCATCCGCAACCCGCTGAAACGCGCCGGGCTCTGGATGCGCTGAGCCCGACCTGCCCTTCCCACGCGGAATCCCGCACCCCGCGGCACAAGCCGCTTCGCGATGGCTGCAGACTCATGGTAGGTTGATATCAACCCAAACCACGGAGGAAGTCCCATGAGCACCGCCCCCACGCTTCTTGTCGGCACCACAAAGGGCGCCTTCCTGCTTACCAAGGGCGAGGACGGCTGGGCCGCCGAGGGGCCCTTCTGCAATGGCTGGCCGATCAATCACATGGCGGGCGATGCCAAGACCGGCACGATCTGGGCGGCGGGCGGCAACGAATGGTTCGGCGCCGGGGTGTGGCGCAGGAACGGCGGCGGGAGTGGCAGCGGGACTGGCGGGGGCTGGGAGCTGGCGAAGCTCGCCGGCGGGCAGATGGACGAATGGATGGCCAATGACCCCGAGCTCGCTGCCAGGCTCGGCATGACCGCCTCCGGCCCCGCTCCCTACACCGGCCAGTTGCAGGCGATCTGGTCGCTCAAACCCGCCGATGGCACGCTCTACGCCGGCGGCAAGCCCGCGGCGCTCTATGCCAGCAAGGATGGCGGCGAGACATGGGAGGAAATCGAGAGCCTGCGCAATCACCCCTCCGCCGAAGACTGGATGCCCGGCGCGGCGGGGCTGACCCTGCACACGATCGTTGCCGATCCGGCCGACCCGAAACGCATGTGGCTGGCGATCTCCGCCGCCGGAGTCTTTGCCACCGAGGATGGCGGCGAGACATGGGAGCGCCGCAACCGCCGCTCCAACGCCCCCGCCACCCCCAGCTCCCACCCCGCCGCCGGCGACGGGCAGGAAACCGGGCATTGCGTGCACAACATGGGCCGCGCCGCCGGCGGCGGCGATGTGCTCTACCAGCAGAACCACCACGGCGTGTACCGCTCGCGCGACGGCGGGCGGAGCTGGGACGAGATCACCGAGGGGCTTCCCTCGACCTTCGGCTTTCCGATCGGGCTGCACCCAAGCGACCCCGACACCGTCTGGACCCTGCCGCTCAACGGCGACACCGAGGGCCGCTACCCGCCCGACGCGAAGGCCGCGGTCTGGCGCTCGCGCAATGGGGGTGAAAGCTGGGAGGCCTGCCGCGCGGGGCTGCCACAGCAGGGCTGCTTCTTCACCGTGCTGCGGCAGGCGATGGCGGTGGATGCCGCCGAGCCTGCCGGGGTGTTCTTCGGCACCAACTCGGGCTCGGTCTTCGGCTCCTTCGACGAGGGCGACAGCTGGAGCGAGCTGGCGCGCCACCTGCCCACGGTGCTCTGCGTCGAGGTCATGCCCCGCGTCTGAGCGGTACCCTGTCCCCGCGGGGACAGGGGTCTGAAGGTCTCATGCGGGTTGTCTCGCCCCCACCTGTCCCCGCGGGGACGCGGGTCTTGCCGTCCCCGCGGGGACGGCGATTACTCGGGCGCGCCGCCCAGCTCGAAGACCATGGTGACCTGCGTGCTCACCACCGTCTCGCCCGCTGCGACCGGCACCTTGGCGGCGCGGGCCATCTCCATCATCGGCGCCGGGGCATAGCCGCCGCCCGCCTCGGCGATCGAGAGCACCGGGCCGAGCGTCACCCCTGCGGCCTCGGCCAGCACCCGCGCCTTGTCCATCGCGTCGGCGACGGCGGCGCGGCGCGCGTCCTGCATCACCGGCTTGGGCTCCTGCAGGCCGAAGCTCAGGCCGGAAAGCTGGTTGGCACCATCGTCCAGCACCGCCCCCAGCACCTCGCCGAGCCGGTCCAGATCGCGCACCCGGACGGTGAGAATGTTGCCCGCCTCGTAGCCGGTGATGCCGCGCGCGGTGTTGTTCTCGCCGTTCGACCAGAGCGGCCGCAGCGAAATGTCCGAGCTCTGACGATCCGCCGCGGCGATGCCCAGCTCGTCGAGTCGGGCCAGCAGCGCCTCGGCCACGTTCGAGGCCTCGTCCATGGCGGCGCCGGCCTCGGCGTTCTCGGCGGTGATGCCGAGCGAGACGGTGGCCATGTCGGGCGCCGCGGCCACCTCGCCCTCACCGGTCACGGTGATGCGCGGCTGCGGCGCCTCCTGCGCCTGCGCCAGCGCCGGGGCGGCCAGCGCGAGACAGGTGGCGGCCATGAGGGCGGCGCGGCGGGGAATACTGGTCATAAGCACATCCTTTGGCTTGGAATTCTGCTCACAATGTCGGTAGGGAACCGCCAAACAACAAGGGCCGGGTGCCCCCGGTTCTTCCGCTGAGCAAACTCCTGCTGTAGTCTGCGCGCAAGGAGCCGGAGACTCCCATAGCTCCAAGAGCAGTGCTAGAGACCGCGCATGATACCAGATTTCGCGCTTTCGCTTACATCCGATGGGCTTACCCTGCTGCGCCGCGAGGCCGGCGGATGGCTGGCGCTGGCCGATGCCGATCTTTCGGCGGACGGCTTCGACGCGATGCGGGAACGCGCGCAGGCGCTGGACCCCGCGGGGGCGCAGGTGGCGCTTTTCCTGCCCAACGACCAGGTGCGCTATCTCGAGATGCCCGATCCCGGCACCGAGGCCGATCGCCGCGCCGCGCTCGAGGCCGCGCTTGACGGGGTGACGCCTTACCGGGTCGCGGATCTGGTGCTCGACTGGTCGCTCTCGGGAACCACGCTGCTCGGTGCCGCCGTGGCGCGGGAATCGCTGGAGGAGGCCGAGGCCTACCTGCGCGAGCGTGGCTTCGAGCCGGTGCTCTTCGCCGCCATACCGCCCTCGGGCACCTTCCGCGGCACCGCCTATTTCGGTCCCGCCGACGGCTGGCACGGCGACGCGCCGGAACGCCCGGGCAAGGTGGTATTGCTGCCGCTGGAGGTAACCGCGGAGGCTCAGACCGCAGAGCCGGAGCCCGTGGCAGACCCGCAGACCCTCCCGGACACGCCCGCCGTTGTTCCGCAGGCGCCCGCCCCGGCCGCAACACCGGCACCGCCGGCCCCGGTTGAAGCCCCGGTTGAGACACCACGGGCCGACCCACCTGCGGACCGCGCCTCGCAGATGCCGCCCGCCGAGCCTCCTGCCCCGCCCACCGTGGCGGACCCCGAGCCCTTCTCCGCGCCTGTTCCCTCCGTTCCCCCCATTCCCGAGGCCGCACCCCCGGTGCCGCCGGTCGCGCCGCCTGTCTCGCATCCCGCTCCCGCGTCCGGCGCGCCGAGCTTCAGCAGCGTGCGTGCCAGCCGCG
>NZ_NTHN02000114.1 GCF_002300555.2 Alloyangia mangrovi
CGGGCCCGCGCCGGCCGGAACCGCGGCTGAGCGCGTCTCGATCGGCAACCTGCTGACCCTGCTCGCCGGCCGCAGCGGCGCGGCGCTGATGCTGGTCTTCGCCCTGCCCAACGTGGTGCCGATGCCGCCCGGGGTGTCGGGGCTGCTCGGCTGGCCGCTGGTCTATCTGTCGTGGCAGCTGATGCTGCGGCGCCCGCCCTGGCTGCCGCGGATCATCCTCGAGCGGTCGACCAGCGCGGCGGGCTTCCGCGCGCTGATCGCCCGCGTCGTGCCGCTGCTGGAGCGCGCCGAACGGCTGCTGCGCCCGCGGCTGCCGCTGATGACCACGCCGCTCGCGATGCGCGCCGCCGGCGCCGTCTGCCTTGGGCTGTCGGTGATCCTACTGCTGCCGATTCCGCTGGGCAACATGCTGCCGGCGCTGGCGATCAGCCTCTTCGCGCTGGGGCTGCTCGAACGCGACGGGATGTGCCTGCTGCTCGGCTTTGCCGTGGCCGGGCTTTCGGTCGCGCTGGTCTGGGGCGTGCTCTGGACCCTGCTCAAGGCGGTGGCGCTGCTATGGCCGCTCTGACCCCCGCCCCCGCAACACCGCGCGTGCAGAAATGCCCGCGCGGTGCCCTTGTTCTTCCCCTCCGTCACCCCCACCTCGAGATCCGCGGGCCGGGCCCCTCTGGCGAGCGCCAAAGCGCACGTGATGTCGGACCGCATCGAGAGCGCTCGATGCCCGGCCCGGATCGCCAGACGACCCCCCGCGGACCTCGAGCCTCGTTCCTTCGATGAGGTCCATTATGGAAATCCTTCTTACCCTGTTCTTGGGGCAGCCGCTGTGGATGTGGCTGACATTCCTTGCCATCGTGATCGGGCTGCTGGTGCTTGATCTCGGTGTCTTCAACCGCGACGACCACGTGATCGGCGTCGCCGAAAGCCTGAAGACCTCGGCGCTCTACATCACGCTCGGCGTGGCCTTCGGCGGCTTCGTGTGGTGGCAGCTGGGCACCGAGCCGGCGGCCCAGTACCTGACCGCCTTCGTGGTGGAAAAGACGCTGGCGCTCGACAACATCTTCGTCATCGCCCTGATCTTCGGCTTCTTCGCCATCCCCGCCGCCTACCAGCACCGGGTGCTGTTCTGGGGCATCCTCGGGGTGATCGTGCTGCGCGGCATCATGATCGGCCTCGGCGCCACGCTGGTCGAGCAGTACCACTGGGTGCTCTACGTCTTCGCCGGCTTCCTGATCCTGACCGGGATCAAGATGCTGTTTGCCGGCGGCGAGGAAGTGCATGACCTTGCCACCAACCCCGTGGTGCGCTTCCTCAAGCGCCGGCTGCGCGTCACCGACGAGATACACGGCCACGGCTTCACGGTGCGCAGACCCGACCCCGCCACCGGCAAGCTCATACGCTACGCCACGCCGCTGCTGCTGGCGCTGATCGTGATCGAACTGGCGGATCTGGTGTTCGCCGTGGACTCGGTGCCGGCGGTCTTCACCATCACCACCGATCCCTACATCGTCTACACCTCGAACATCTTCGCGATCCTCGGACTCCGGGCGCTTTACTTCGCGCTTTCGGCGAGCCTGCGGCGCTTTGCCTACCTGAAATACGCGCTGTCGGTGCTGCTGGTCTTCATCGGCTCCAAGGTCTTCGTCGCCGACCTGATGGGCTGGGACAAGTTCCCGCCGGTCTGGTCGCTTGGCATCACCTTCGCCATCCTGACCGCGGGGGTTGCCTACTCGCTCTGGAAGACCCGCGGCGACGCCGGTTCCCCGCCGCCTTCCCCTGAAACCGACACTGCCAGTGAGATCCGATAGACCCCGATGACCCTCGAGATTGCCATCGTCCTTGCCCTCATCCTCGTCAACGGCCTGCTCGCCATGTCCGAGCTGGCCATCGTCTCGGCCCGGCCGCGCGGCTGAAGGTAATGGCCGAGGAAGGCCGCAGCGGCGCCGCCACCGCGCTGCGCCTTGCCGAGGACCCGGGGCGCTTCCTGTCCTCGGTGCAGATCGGCATCACGCTGGTCGGCGTGCTCTCGGGCGCCTTCTCCGGCGCCACGCTGGGCGCCCGGCTGGCAGCGTCGCTGAGCGGCTGGGGCCTCTCGCCCGCGGCGGCGCAGTCGCTCGGCGTCGGCGGGGTGGTGGTGGTCATCACCTACCTGTCGCTGATCGTCGGCGAGCTGGTCCCCAAGCAGATCGCCCTGCGCGCGCCCGAGGCCGTGGCAACGCGCGTCGCGCCGCTGATGCGCGGCATCGCGCTCGTCGCCGCGCCGCTGGTCTGGCTGCTCGACCGGTCCGGCAAGGCGGTGCTCGCCCTGCTCGGCCAGTCCGGCGACCGCGGCTCCGACGTCAGCGACGCCGAGGTGCGGCAGGTGCTGACCGAGGCGCGCAGCGCCGGGGTGCTGGAACATGCCGAGACGCAGATGATCGCCGGGGTCATGCGCGTCGCTGACCGTGCCGCGCGCGACCTGATGACCCCGCGCCACGAGGTCGCGCTGCTCGACCTCAGCGACCCGCCCGCGCACCTCCTTGCCCAGCTGCGCGACAGCCGCCTCACCCGCATGCCGGTGCGCGACGGGGCCGAGGGCGAGGTGATCGGCGTGCTTGCCGCGCATGACCTGCTGAGCCCCGATGGTACGCTCCTCGACCCGCGCTCGCGCCTGATCGAGGCGCCGGTGGTGCGCGACGGCATGCCCGCGCTCGACCTCATCGAGACGCTGCGCGGCGCGCCCGCGCACATGGTGCTGGTCTACGACGAATACGGCCATTTCGAGGGGATCGTGACGCCGATGAACATCCTCGAGGCCATCGCCGGGGACTTCGGCACCGCGCCCGAGGCGGAGGAGCTGGTCACCCGCGCCGACGGCTCGATGCTGGTGGCGGGCGCGATGCCGGTGGACGAGTTCGCCGACCATCTCGGCGTGACGCTGACGCCGGGCCGGGGCTATTCCACCGTCGCCGGGCTGGTGCTCGACGAGATGGGCCGCCTGCCGCAGGTCGGCGAGGTGCTGGACTGGCGCGCCTGGCGGATCGAGGTCGTCGATCTCGACGGGCGCCGCATCGACAAGCTGCTGGTCAGCCGCGAGGAGGTCTCGTGACATCGGTCAGGAACCCTGTCGCGACCCCGTCGCACCGCGGGTTCCGCGGCGCGCGGCCCCGGTGGTGAGGGCACTAGGATGAGGATCGGGGGCACGCGGATTGCCGGCAGGATCGGGGCGCTCGCCGCCCTTCTTGTCGCGCTGTCCGCGCTCATTGCCCATCCCTCGCCGCGCATGCCACATGCCGGCACCCATCTCGCCGAGGCGACGATCGACGGCCTCACGCACCCCAAGACACGGGGTATTCTGCCCGCGGCGGAGACCGAGCGAGCAAGTCTGCGCGCCATTGACCCGGTCGGACCCGACCCGCTCTGGGTGCGCGCATTGCTGGCCCAGCCATTTCATCCGCCGCCGCGCGCAGCTGCGCGACGTCCGTCGCCCGCCCCTACATGCGCCCTCGCAGGCGACCGGGGCGGTCCTTCCAATCCGCCGCGCGCCCCTCCCTTCGCATGATCCCCTGAACCCCATCTGCAGCTGGCTCCCATCGGAGACCCGCGCCGGGGCACTCCTAGCCAACTTCTGACCAAGACATATTGTCACCTCCCGTACCGCCACGGCGCCGGGATCTGTCCGGGATCCATCATGCAAAGACCAACCTTCTGGAAGAGCCTCGGGGTGTGGAGCGTCTGCCTCCTGTGCCTGTGGCTCGCCCTGCCGAACGCCTTCTATTCCCGCGTCGAGCAGCACAACGACCTCG
>NZ_NTHN02000115.1 GCF_002300555.2 Alloyangia mangrovi
TGCGCCGCGCCGCCGAGCGCTGGCTGAAAACCCATCGCGCCGCACCCGCCGCGCCCGCGCGGGAGCTGGCCGCATGATCTCGCTTGCCGCGCCCTGGATGCTGCTGCTTCTGCCGCTGCCGCTGCTGGTCCGCTGGCTGGTCCCGCCGCATCGCGAGCGCGAAAGCGCGCTGCGCTTTCCCTTCTTCCGGCGCATGGCCGAGGCGGCGGGGGCCGAGCCGCGCGCAGGGGCGGTGGTGCTGTCGCGCCCGGTGATCTCGGCGATCACCGCCGGTCTCTGCTGGGCGCTGCTGGTGCTGGCTCTGGCGAGGCCCGAGCGGGTCGGCGCGCCGATCACCATCGAGACCGCCGCGCGGGACGTGGTGCTGGCGATCGACATCTCGGGCTCGATGGACGCCAAGGATTTCGCCACGCCGGGCGGCGAGCGGATCCAGCGCCTTGCCGGGGTGCGGCAGGTGGTGGGCGATTTCGTGACCGGGCGCGAGGGGGACCGCATGGCGCTGATCGTCTTCGGCACCGCGGCCTACCTGCAGGCGCCGCTGACCGACGATCTGACCACGATCACCGAGCTTCTGGGCACCACCGAGGTCGGAATGGCCGGGCCGCACACCGCGCTCGGTGACGCCATCGGCCTGTCCATCCGCACCTTCGAGGCCAGCGACATCGACCAGCGGCTGCTGATCCTGCTGTCGGATGGCTCGGACACCGCCAGCCGCATGAGCCCGGTCAACGCCGCCGAGATCGCCGCCGATCGGGGCGTCGAGATCTTCACCATCGGCGTCGGCGATCCCGAGGCCACCGGCGAGAACCGGGTCGATCTCGCCACGCTGCAGGCCATCTCCGCGCGCACCGGCGGGCGGTATTTCTTCGCCGAGGACGCCGCCGCGCTGGAGGCGGTCTACGCCCGGATCGACGCGCTCGCCCCGCGCGAGACCGAGACGCTGTCGTTCCGCCCGCGCCGGTCGCTGTCCTGGCTGCCGATGGCGCTGGCGGCGCTGCTGGGGCTGGGGTCGGTGCTCTGGCTGCAGCTGCGCGGACGCGGGCGGCGGGGACGGGCGGCGCGGAAGGCGGAGGAGGCCGCATGACCGACCTGCCGCTCTTCCTCCAGGCCTTCCACTTCCTGCGCCCGCTCTGGCTGTTGCTGGTGCCGCTGGTGCTTCTGGTCTGGTGGTGGGTCCGTCGCCCGTTGCAGCGCGGGGCCATGCAGGCCGAAGGCATCGCCCCGCACCTGCGCGAGGCGCTGACGGTGGGGCGGGCGCAGCGCCGTCGCCTCATGCCAATCGACAGCACCGCCGCGATCCTCCTCCTCGGTGCGCTCGGCGCGGCGGGGCCGACCTGGTCGCGCCAGCCCGACCCGTTTGCGGCACAATCGGCGCCCGCGGTGATCGTGCTCGCGGTGACGCCGGGGATGGAGCAGACCGACCTTCCGCCGTCGCGGCTCGAGCGCGGCAAGCAGAAAATCCGCGACTTCCTCGACCTTCGAGCGGGGGCGCGCACCGCGCTGGTGGCCTATGCGGGCACCGCCCATGTGGTGCTGCCGATGACCGAGGACGCGCAGGTCATGGTGCCCTACCTCGAGGGGCTCAGCCCCGAGGTCATGCCGCGCGAGGGCGCGGTGGCGGGCGAGGCGCTGTCGCTGGCCGCGGCGATGCTCGCCGAGGAGACCGCGCCGGGAGGCATTCTCTTTGTCACCGACAGCCTGGACCCCGCCGACGTGGCGCCGCTCGACGCCAGTTCGGCGCCGCTCGCGGTGCTCTCGATGCGCCCCGAGGGCAGCCGCGACCGCGGGCTCGACGCGCTCTCGGCGCCGGTGATCGAGGCGACGCCCGATCCATCGGACATCCGCAAGCTCGACGGGCTGCTCAATGCGGCCTATCGCCGGGCGCAGCTCGATGACGTGGACCAGCCCTGGGAGGACCGGGCGCATTGGCTGGCCTGGCCCGCCGCGCTTCTCCTGCTGCTGAGTTTCCGGCGGGGCTGGACGATGCGTTGGGTGGGGATCGCCGGTCTGACGCTGCTGCTCACGCCGGAGGGCGCGCGGGCCGAGGGGATCGCCGACTGGTTCCTGACGCTGGACCAGCAGGGGCGAATTGCGTTCGACAACAAGCACTACGCGCGCGCCGGAGAGCTGTTTGTCGATCCGCTCTGGCGGGGCTACGCGCTCTACCGGAGCGGGCAGTACGACGACGCGGCACTGGTGCTGGACCGGGTCGAGACGGCGCAGGCGGCCTTCCTGCAGGGGATGGCGCAGATCAAGGGGCGGCACTACCGCGACGGGGTGCGCGCCTTCGAGACGGCGCTGGCGCGCGATCCGGACTATCCCGGCGCGGCGGAGAACCTCGAGACCGCGCAACGCATCGTCGCCTATGTCGAGGCGGCGCAGGCGGCCTCGGACACCGGCGAGGATCAGGGCATCGGCGCGGACGAGGAGGTTTACGACAACGAGAGCGGGCAGGGCGAAGAGACCCTGCGCGAGGCTGATGGTGCGGCGGAAGGCGGCTTGCTGACCGCCGAGCAATGGATGAACACCGTCGACACGCGGACCGAGGACTTCCTGCGCATGCGGTTTGCGCTCGAGGCGGCACAGCCGCCTCAAAACGCTGGTGCGGCGGCACAGCCGCACGAAGACGACGGTGCGGCGGCTCCGGCGGGCGAGGCACCTGCGCCCAACGCTCCGGCAGCAGAGGAGGGCGGCGAATGATCCGCGTGCTCCTGCTTGGTCTTTTGCTCCTGCCGGGCCTGGTCCGGGCGCAGGAGGCCGAGGACCTGCCGCAACTTGTCGTCGACTTTCCCGAGACCGAGGCGATCCCCGGCCAGTCGCTCAGCCTGCGCCTGACGGTGCTGGTGCCGAGCTTCATGCCGAAGCCGCCGGTCTGGCCGAGCCTCGAGGCGCCGAACCTGTTGGTGCGGCTGCCATCTCGCTCGACCAACCCGGTGTCCGAACGGATCGAGGGCGAGACCTGGGCGGGCATTTCGCGGCACTACCGCATTTCCCCCATGGTGCCGGGACAGGTGGTGCTGCCGCCGCAGGAGGTGCTGGTGACCTGGCAGGATACGGGTTCGGGCGAGGCGCGGCAGGTCACCCTGACCACCGGTCCGATTGCCTTTGCCGGGGTGGTGCCGGAAGGGGCCGAGGGGCTCGATCCCTTCATCGCTGCCGCCGATCTGACGCTCACGCAGGAAATCGAGGGGGAGCCCGGCACGATGGTGCCCGGCGACAGCCTCAAGCGGCAGGTGACGGTGGCAGTGCAGGGGGTCTCGCCGATGTTCCTGCCGCAGCTGCTGGCGCCGGTGGAGTTGCGGGGGGTCGCCGCCTACCCGGACGAGCCGCGGCTGTCCGAGAGTGACGACCGGGGCGCGCTCAGCGGCACGCGGGTGGAGAGTGTGACCTATCTCGCCGAGGCGGGCGGCGGCGGTGCGCTGCCGGAGGTGCGGCTCGACTGGTACGACACCGACGACGGGGTGGTGAAAACCGCCTCTGCCCCGGGCCTTGAGCTGCAGATCGACGGCCCGCCACCGGGGCGGACTGTGCCGCTCGATCCGGCGCGCCTCGCGCTGCTGGCGGGGGCGGCGTTTCTGGGTCTGGGGGGGGTTCTGGCTCGGGCTGCGCCACCTGCTGCCCGCGCTGTCTCGGCGGCGGGCGGTGCGGCGTAAGAGGGTGCTGGCCTCCGAAGGGTTTGCCTGGCGGGAACTGATGCGGGTGATCGCCGCGCGCGACCACGCGGCCCTGCGCCCGGCGCTCGATCTCTGGGCCGGACGCG
>NZ_NTHN02000116.1 GCF_002300555.2 Alloyangia mangrovi
AGCTCCAGAAGCTCCAGAAGCTCCAGAAGCTCCAGAAGCTCCAGAAGCTCCAGAATACCCCGGCCCTCCGAAACTCCAACAAGGAAATTCCCATGAAACTGATCCACGGCCTTCTGGCCGCCGCCCTTCTTGCGACCGGCGCTCAGGCGCAGGACTACAGCAATCGCACCATCAAGTTCGCCGCCACCGGCCAGGAAGGCACGCCGCCGGTGCAGGGCATGCACATCTTCGCCGAGAAGCTCGAAGAGCAGAGCGGCGGCAAGCTGAAGGCCCGCGTCTTCGCCAACGGCGTGCTCGGCGGCGATGTGCAGGTGCTCTCTTCGCTCCAGGGCGGCGTCGTCGAGATGATGGTCTGGAACGCCGGCAACATGATGACCCAGGCGCAGGACTTCGGCATTCTCGACCTGCCGTTCATCTACCAGGACGAAGAGGTGATGGACACGCTGCTCGACGGCGACGTGGGCAAGATGCTCACCGATCAGCTGCCCGAGCACGGGGTGGTCGGACTGTCGTTCTGGGAGCAGGGTTTCCGCCAGCTGACCAACAACACCCGCGAGGTGCACCGGCTCGAGGATATCTCTGGGCTCAAGATCCGCGTCCAGCAGAACCCGCTGCTGGTCGACATGTGGAAGGCGCTTGGCGCCAATCCGACGCCGATGGCGGTGACCGAGCTCTACACCGCGCTCGAGACCGGCGCCGTGGACGGGCAGGAATGCACCGCGCCCTTCGCGCTCACCGCGAAATATACCGAGGTGCAGAAATACGTCTCGGTGACCCGCCACAACTACAACCCGCAGATCGTGCTGATCGGCAAGCCCTTCTGGGACCAGCTCAGCGACGATGAAAAGGCCCTGATCCAGAATGTCGCGCAGGAGACCGCGGTCGAGCAACGCCGCATCTCGCGCGAGGCGCAGGACAGCGCGCTGGCGGAGATCCGCGCCGCGGGCAACGTCGTGACCGAGATCGCGCCCGAGGAGCTTGCCCGCATGCAGGAGGCCGTCGCCCCGGTCATCCGAACCTATGCGGACACCTTCGATCCCGAGCTGGTGCGTACCGTCTTCGACGCGGTCGGCTTCTCGCTGGACTGACCCAATGGCCGGGGCCCGCGCCGCGGGTCCCGCTCCCGTAGAATGGAGTGAACATGAAAATCTCATTCGCCCAGCTGTCGCCCGTCCACGGCGACACCCCTGCCACCACGGCACTGGTTGCCGAGGCCGCCCGCGCGGCGGCGGCCGATGGGGCCCGGCTCATCGTCTTTCCCGAGTGCTTCCTGACCGGCGGCTCCTTCGATGACCGCGCCTCGCTGCTGCGGGCGGCCGTTGACATCGAGCGGGGCGATCTTGCCCCCATCCTCGAGGCGGCGCGCGCGGCGGACATCCACGTGGTCGTGGGCTTCTACCAGAAGTCCGGCGCGCAGGCGCTGAACACCGCCGCGCTGATCGGCCCCGAGGGCATCGTCGGGCTGCATCACAAGATGCACCTTCCGTTCATGATCGGCGACCGGTTCGTCGACATCCCGCAGATCGAGGGCCCGTCGGTCTTCGACACGCCGATCGGCCGCATCGGCCTTGCCATCTGTTACGAGATCCGCTTCCCCGAGGTGATCCGCACGCTGGCGCTGGAAGGCGCCGAACTGGTCGTGCTCCCGGCTGCCTGGCCCGAGGCCGCGCGCATCCTGCCCGACCTTTTCAGCCGCGTGCGCGCCGCCGAGAACTTCGTCTACTTCCTGTCCTCCAACCGCATCGATGTCGATGACGGCATGGCCTTCATGGGCAGCAGCCACGTGATCGGGCCGGACGGGGCCGAGATCTTCAACGCCGGCATGGACGAGGGCATCTTCACCGTCGATATCGACCTGTCGCGCGCCCGCACCAAGTCGATCATCCGCGATCCCGGCGTCTACGAGGTGCATCCCTTCCGCGATCGGCGTCCGCAGGACTACCGCATCTGCGCCGCCCCCGCTGCGCTGGGGCTCGAGGCATGAGCGCCGGGCTGCGCGACAGGCTCGCGGCGGGCGGGCCGGTATTCGGCATGAATGTCTACTCGGGCAGCCCCGCCGCGGTCGAGATCGCCGGGGCCTGGGGGCTCGACTTCGTGTTCATCGACGCCGAGCACAGCGTGCTGGGCCTTGATCTGCCGATGGAGCGGATGCTGCTCGCCGCGCGGCTGGCCGGTGTCGCGCCGCTGGTGCGGGTCCCCGACAGCGCCCCGACCGGGCTGCGCAAGGCGCTGGAGCTCGGCGCGGCGGGGGTGATCGTGCCGCAGGTGCACGATGCGGCGCAGATGCGTGCGATCATCGCGGCGACGAAGTTCCCGCCCCTCGGCCGGCGCGGCGGCGACAGCTCGGTGCGCTCGGCCGGATGGGCCGGTCCGGGCTTTGACTGGGCCGACTATGCACAGCGCAGCAACCGCGAAACGCTCATCGTCCCGATGGCCGAGAGCCCGGAGTTCTTCGACAACATCGACGAGATCCTCGCGGTGCCCGGTATCGACGCGGTGCATTTCGGCCCGGCGGATTTCGCCCTCTCGAGCGGCCTCACGGTGGACTATTCCATGCGCGAGCCCGCGGTGCACGAGGCCATGCGCCTGCTCGTCGCGAAATGCCGCGAGAAGGGCATTCACGTCATGCTCCCCTGCATGCCCGCAACGCCCGAACAGGCCGCGGAGCTCTTCGCGCAGGGCGGGGACATGCTGCTGGTCGGCAATGACATCGGGTTCCTGAACCAGGGCTGCCGCACGGCCGCGGACATCGCGGCCTCGCTTCGGGAGGCGCAGGCATGATCCGGCACCCCAGGCGGTCCGGCCCCGCTCTCGACCAGGCTCTGCTTGATCGGCTGCGGGCCCTGCAACCCGCCTCGCTTGGGCACCACCTGAGCGAGGGCTTCCTCTCGCCGAAGATCCGCGCCCTGGTGCCGGGTCGCATGCTCGGCCGGGCGGTCACGGTGCGTCAGCCGCTGCCCGATGCCGAACCGGTGCACCGCGTGCTCGATGCGCTCCGACCGGGAGACGTGCTGGTCATCGACCGCTGCGGCGACGACCGCATTGCCTGTGTCGGCGAAATGGTCGCGCTGGCCGCGCGGACCGCGGGCGCAGCGGGCATCGTGGTGGACGGCGTGGTGACCGACATTGCCGAGATCGCCGCGATGGGCCTGCCGCTCTTTGCGCGCGGCACGAGCGTCGTCACCACCCGTCCGCTGCGGGTGCCCGGCGCCGAGCTCTTCGGCACCATCTGTCCCGGCGGCGTCGCCTTGCAGGACGGTGACCTGATTTTCGGCGACGAAAACGGCCTGCTCCGTCTCGCCCCGGATCGTCACGATCTTGCCGCGCTGGTGGCGCGGGCCGAGGCGGACGAGGCGCGCGAGGTTGACTGGCGCGAGCGCCTTGCTGGCGGCGAAAGCCTCGCCGTGCTCAACGGCTACGACGCCGAGACCCGCCCCTAGGCGCTTGGACAACACTTCAGACATGGGAGCCCTTTCATGCTCGACAAATCCGTCTTCCCCCCCGCACGGCAAGCACCTGATCGCGGGCGCCTGGGTGGCTGGCGAGACCAGCTTCACCTCCGAGCCGGCGCATGGCCCGAGCCACGCGTTTTCGGTCGGCACCCCGGCGCTGGTCGACCGGGCCTGCAAGGCCGCCGAAGAGGCCTTCTGGAGCTACGGCTACACCACCCGCGAGGCGCGCGCCGAGTTCCTGAACGCCATCGCCGACGAGATCGAGGCCCGCGCCGAGGCGATCACCGAGATCGGCACGC
>NZ_NTHN02000117.1 GCF_002300555.2 Alloyangia mangrovi
CGCTGGTGCAGCACCCGCTGATCAATGCCGTGGGCTTTACCGGCTCGCTCGGCGGTGGCCGGGCGCTGTTCGATCTCTGCGCGCAGCGGCCCGAGCCGATCCCCTTCTTCGGCGAGCTCGGCTCGGTGAACCCGATGTTCCTGCTGCCGCAGGCGATGGCTGCGCGCGGCGCCGCCATCGGCACCGGCTGGGCGGGCTCGCTGGCCATGGGTGCCGGCCAGTTCTGCACCAACCCCGGCATCGCCGTGGTGCTCGAGAGCCAGGCCGATGCGCTGGCCGAAGCCGCCAAGGAGGCGCTTTCGGCGGTCGGTACGCAGGTCATGCTGACCGACGGCATCGCCAGCGCCTACCGTGACGGCGCGGCCCGCATCGGCAGCGGCACCGGCGTGCGCGAGGTGCTGACCTCGGTCTGCAACCAGCGCGACGCCACGCCCTATCTCTACATCGTCAGCGGTGCCGACTGGATCAGCAACCACGCGCTGGCCGAAGAGGTCTTCGGCCCGCTCGGGCTGATCGTCACCGTCAAGGACGAGGCCGAAATGCTTGCGGTGGCCAAGAGCTTTGCCGGCCAGCTGACCGCCACGCTTCACATGGACGACGGTGATACCGCACTGGCGCAGACGCTGATGCCGGTGCTCGAACGGAAGGCGGGCCGGGTGCTGGTCAACGGCTTCCCGACCGGCGTGGAAGTGTCGGAGGCGATGGTCCACGGCGGGCCTTACCCGGCCTCGACCAACTTCGGCGCGACCTCGGTCGGCACTATGGCGATCCGCCGCTTCCTGCGCCCGGTGAGCTACCAGAACCTGCCCGACGCTCTGCTGCCCGCCAACTGGCAATAACCCCTGACACCAAAGGCGGACGTGCGCCAAAAGCCGCACGTCCCGCGGATCTTACGAGGAGACACACCAATGATCGCACCCGACACGCTGCGCGAGATCATCCGCCACGGACTTCTGTCCTTCCCGGTCACACCCTTCGACGCCGAGGACCGCTTCGCGAAGAAGCCTTTCCAGGCGCACCTCGAGTGGCTGAAGCCGCACAAGGTCGCAGGCCTCATCGTGGCGGGCGGCACCGGCGAGATGTTCTCGCTCACCCCCGAGGAGATCGTGCAGGTCGTGCGCGCCGCGCGCGAAGTTGCCGGCGATGCCCCGGTGATCGCGGGCTGCGGCTACGGCGTGCGCATGGCCTGTGACCTCGCGCGCGAGATCGAGGCGGCGGGCGGCGACGGCATCCTGCTGCTGCCGCACTACCTGACCGAGGGCCCGCAGGAGGGCGTTGCCAACCGCATCCGCGCGGTCTGCAAGGCCACCAACATGGCGGTCATCGTCTACAACCGCGGTCAGGCGCAGATCTCGGCCGAGACGCTCGAGCAGCTGGCCGATGAATGCCCCAACCTGATCGGCTTCAAGGACGGCACCGGCGACATCGACAACGTGCGCCGCGTGACGGTGCGGCTTGGCGACCGGCTGTCGTATATCGGCGGCATGCCGACGCACGAGCTGTTCGCGCAGGCCTATCGCGGCGCGGGCATGCCGACCTATTCCTCGGCGGTGTTCAACTTCGTGCCCGAGACCGCGCTGGAATTCCACGGCGCCTTCCTCGCCGGGGACGATGCGAAATGCGAGCAGCTGCTGCGCGACTTTTACTACCCCTTCGCCAAAATCCGCGACCGCAAGTCTGGCTATGCCGTCTCGGCGATCAAGGCGGGCGTGGCGCTGCGCGGGTTCGAGACCGGCCACGTGCGCGCGCCGCTCACCGATCTTTCCGGCGAAGAGATCGAGATGATGCGCGAGCTCATCAAGGGCCGCAACTGATGGCCATCGGGCCGGTTGCCGTTCTTGAGCCAGCCAGCCCCGGCATGCGGGCGCGGATCGAGGAGCTTTGCGAAGGCTTCGATCTGCGCTTCGTCAGCAGCGTCGAGAGCGCCGACATGCGCGCGGCGCTCGCCGGCGCGCGCTACGCGGTGACCCGGGGGCTGCGGTTTCCGGCCGAGCTGCTGGCCGAGGCCGAGGCGCTGGAGATGGTGCATCAGTGGGGCACGGGCATCGACGGCATCCCGCTCGATGCCGCCCGCGCCCGCGGCGTCACCGTCGCACGCTCTCCGGGGATGAACGCGCCCTCGGTCGCCGAGGCGACGCTGGCGCTGATGCTGGCCACGCTGCGGCGGCTGCCGCATGTGCAGGAGGCGTTCCGTGGCGGCAGCTGGGACCAGCCCGACCTCTGGCGCGAGGCGCGCGACCTCGGGGCCTGCCGTGTCGGGCTGATCGGCATGGGGGCCATCGGTCAGGAGGTGCTGAAGCGCCTCAAGGGTTTCGGCTGCGAGATTGCCTATACCAAGCCCTCGGGGGCCGATGCGGCGCTCGATGCGCGGTTCCTGCCGTTGGACGAGCTGCTTGGCTGGGCCGATGTGATCTCGCTCCACCTTCCGCTGACCGCGGAGTCGAAGCACCTGATCCGGGCCGAGACCCTCGCGGAGATGAAGCCCGGTGCGGTGCTGATCAACACCTCGCGCGGCGGGCTGGTGGACGAGGCGGCGCTGCTCGCGGCGTTGCGATCGGGTCAGCTCGTGGCGGCGGGGCTCGACGTTTTCGAGTCCGAGCCGGTGACCGGCCCGAACCCGCTGCTCGAGCTGCCCAACACCGTGACGCTGCCGCATGTGGCGGGGCGCACCTTGGACAATTTCGACCGCATGGTGCGGCATTGGTCCGGGAACATCCGCGCCCATGCCGAGGGGCGTCAGATCGACCCGGCCTGCATCGTACTGCCCTGAGGGCTGGCCTGAGGGCGGCCAAGAGGGCGGGCCTGAAATCTGGCCTGAAATCCTGCCCGAGGGCGGCTGAAGAGCTGCCCTGAGGGCGGCCCGAGAGTTGGCCCTGAGAATTGGCCCGAGGGCTGGCGAGGGGCCTGCCGTGTGAACGGCCCGAGACGCGTAGTTGGAAGGAGAGACCATGTCTGACATCGAGGCGCGCACCGGAGGCAAGGTGCTGGTGGATCAGCTGCTGATCCATGGCGCGGACTGCGCCTATTGCGTGCCGGGCGAGAGCTATCTCGAGGTGCTCGACGCGCTGCACGACGTGCGCGAGCGCTTCACGCTCTACAACGCCCGGCACGAGGCGGGGGCGGCCGACATGGCCGAGGCCTATGGCAAGCTCACCGGCAGGCCCGGCATCTGCATGGTGACCCGCGGGCCGGGCGCCTGTCAGGCGGCGGTGGGCGTGCATATCGCCTATCAGGACTCGACCCCGATGATCCTGTTGGTCGGTCAGGTCGGGCGCGACACCATGGACCGCGAGAGCTTTCAGGAAATCGACTACCGCCAGATGTTCGCCCCGGTGGCGAAATGGGCGGCGCAGATCGACAGCGCCGCGCGCATTCCCGAATACATGGCGCGGGCCTTCCGCGTCGCCACATCGGGCCGCCCCGGCCCGGTGGTGCTGGCGCTGCCCGAGGACATGCTGACCGACGTGGTGCGCGTGGCCGATGCCCGGCCCTACAGTCCCAGCGTCCCGGCCCTGACCGCCGATGATGCCGCGGCGGTGATGGCGGCGCTGGCGCAGGCGAAGCGCCCGCTGCTGCTGGCGGGCGG
>NZ_NTHN02000118.1 GCF_002300555.2 Alloyangia mangrovi
ATCGCCGCGGGGGCACTGGCGCTCGACGGCCCGGCCCCGCGGCTGCCGCGCGCCGCGGTCAAGCTGCTGCCGGTGATCCCGAACCCGGGAAAGATTCTCTGCGTCGGCCACAATTACGAGAGCCACCGCAAGGAGACCGGCCGCGCCGAGGTGGCGCACCCGTCGATCTTCACCCGCTTCGCCGACACGCTGGTCGCTGCGGACGACCCGGTGATCCGCCCTGCCATCTCGGGCGATCTCGACTACGAGGCGGAGCTGGCAATCGTCATCGGCTGCGGCGGGCGCAACATCCCCGAGGCCGAGGCCATGGAGCATGTCGCGGGCTTCGCCTGCTTCAACGACGCCTCGGTGCGCGACTGGCAGTGGCACACCCGGCAGTTCATCCCGGGCAAGAACTTTCCCGGCACCGCGCCCTTCGGGCCCGAGCTGGTGACCCCGGACGAGATCGCCGACCTGCGCGCCGTGGTGGTGCGCTCGGTGCTCAACGGCGAGGTGATGCAGGAGGCGCCGGTCGCGCACATGATCTTCCCGATCCCGGTGATCATCGCCTACGTCTCGCAGTTCACCCCGCTGGCGCCGGGCGACGTGATCGCCACAGGCACGCCCGGCGGTGTCGGATCGAAGCGCACCCCGCCGGTGTGGATGAAGCCCGGCGACGAGATCGAGGTGCGCATCGACGGCGTCGGCTCGCTGGTCAGCAGGATCGTTGCGGAGGCCTGAGATGGGGATGGAGTTTCCTCTCACCGGCCTGCGCAGCGTCGAGATCGCGACGCCCGACCTTAACGCCGCGGTCGTTTTCTACACCCGGGTCTGGGGGCTAGACGAGGCCGCGCGCGACGCCGGGAACGTCTGGCTGCGGGCAAGCGGCACCGACCCCTACGCTCTGCGCCTGACGCAGGGCGCGGCGACGGGCGTGATGTCGGTCACCTTCCGCGCCGCGGAGGGCACGGGCCTGTCCGCTCTGCGCGACCGGCTGGTCGCGTCGGGGGGGCACGGCCGAGGGCGACATCGGCCCGCTCGCGGACCATGGCGGCGGAACTGGCTTTGCCCTGCGCGATCCCTCGGGGCGGCTCTACCGGGTCGTGCAGGGGGATGCGCTTTCCGTGCCGCTCGATGCCGCGGGGCGCCAGATGCCGGACCGGCTGGCGCATGTGAACATCAACACCCGTGACCTCGATGCCGACATCCGCTTCTTCGAGGAGGGGCTCGGCTTCAGCCTGACCGACCGTTCGAAGATGATGGGCTTCCTGCGCACCAACTCGGACCACCATGCGGTGGTGCTGGCCATCGCCGAGGTGGACACGCTGAACCACGTCGCCTTCAACCACCCGGGCTGGGAAGCGGTCATGAAGGCCTCGGGCCGGATGTGCGACGCGGGCTTCGGCATCGGCTGGGGACCGGGGCGGCACGGGCCGGGGGACAACGTGTTCCTCTATTTCGTCGATCCCTTCGGCATGGTCATCGAGCACACCGCCGAGGTGCTGCAGGTGGACGAGACCTACCGCGTCGGCGGGCCGGAGGACTGGAGCTGGGCCCCCGGGCGAAGCGACCAGTGGGGCATCGCCCCGCCGAAGACCGAGGCGTGCAAGACGGCGCAGTTGGCCATCCCTTTCCTCTGAGCACGTCTACACGACGCTGACGTTGCAGGAGCGCCGGTAGTCCTCGCCCAGAGAGACGACTAAGGAAATGGCGCTTATACGACTCCGCGAGCAGGGTAGGGCGGTTGCCTGAGCATCATCCTCGGCTCCAAAAGCCGGCCCTCGGGCTTGCTCCTCGCAGTAGCTGTCGACAGCCTCGCCGCCCTGGTTATGCAATATGAAGGTTCATAAACTTGGAGAAGGTGGCGATCTCCTCATGGCCGCATAGATCTGTGCACGCTGGGACGGCAGACTCATGAGCAATAGATTTGACACCTATTACTCATAAAGGTAACATTGGTGAGTTATAGAGGGAAGGCCTATCACTCATGCCTTGGAATTGGACGCTGCCCGGCTGGCCGGAATTTCGGTATGATTCATCGGCTCTGGACGCGTTCGAACAAAGGTTCCTTTTGTCCTCGGGCGAGATTCTCGGTGCCGTGCACCATGTTGCAGAACCAGATCGCGACCAGCTCCGTATCGAAGTGCTGAGCGAGGAGGCGATGCAGACCAGCGCCATCGAGGGCGAACTGCTGGACCGGCAGAGCGTGCAGTCGTCGTTGCGACGGCACCTGGGGCTGGACCCCGGAAGCTACCCAGCCAAGGCGCGCGAGCAGGGCGTCGCGGAGATGATGGTCGATGTCTACTCGGGATATGCCGAGCCCCTCTTGCACGAGACCCTGTTCCGCTGGCACCACATGCTGCTGTCGCATGACGCTCGGCTGGAAAGCCTGGGGGGGCTACCGCCGGCATGCCGAGGCGATGCAGATCGTGTCCGGTCGCCTCGACAATCCGACGGTGCATTTCGAAGCTCCGCCCTCCGCGCAGGTCGCTGACGAGATGGAGCGTTTCGTGACCTGGTTCAACGGCACGGGGCCCGGGGCGGCCGGATTGCTTCCGGCCCTGACACGGGCAGGGCTTGCGCACCTGTATTTCGAATCTATCCATCCCTTCGAAGACGGGAATGGCCGACTGGGGCGCGCGCTGGCCGAGAAGTCGCTGGCACAGAACATCGGCCAGCCAAGCCTCATCTCGCTCGCCTTCACGATCGAGAAGGAGCGCAAGATCTATTACTCCCAGCTTGAGCGGCACCAGAAGACCCTGGATGTGACGGAGTGGCTGCTGTGGTTTTCCGGGATCGTACTCGAGGCGCAGCAGGTCACGCTCAAGCGGGTCGCGTTCTTCATCGGCAAGGCACGCTTCTATGATCGCTTCCGGGATCGGCTCAACGAGCGCCAAGCCAAGGCCGTCTCTATGATGTTCCGGGAGGGTCCGGCAGGTTTCGAGGGGGGGCTCAGCGCCGAGAACTACCTGAAAATCACCGGGACGTCGCGCGCAACCGCCACGCGCGATCTACAAGATCTCGTTGCGCTTGGGGCGTTTGCTCGCACAGGGGAGCGGCGCCACACGAGATACTGGCTGAAGCTCGCCATGAACTAGAAGCGCGGGGCGTGTCGTTGGTGCACAGTCACATTGCTCTCGACATGCCGTAGAAGTACCAGTTCTAAATCATGCGCACCTATCTCGAGAAACGCCGCCCCGGGGTTGGGAACCTCTTCTGCCGGA
>NZ_NTHN02000119.1 GCF_002300555.2 Alloyangia mangrovi
GGCGGGGCTGCTGTCGAGCGCGCTGACCGGGCTGCCGCGCACGCTCTGGTCAGGCTCCGACGCGGCGCAACTCGCCGCGCTCATCGCGCAGACCGAACCCGCGGTGCCGGCGCTCATCGGCGCCACGCTGACGCTGCTGCTGGCCGAGGCGGATGCGCCCGCGGGCAATGGCTCGCTGCTCGTGGCGAGGATCGACCGGCTGATGGAGGAAGGCGCGGTGGACGCCGCGCTGGCGCTGGTCGAACAGGCAGGCGGCAGCTCCGATCCCGAGATCTTCGCGCGCTGGCTCGACCTGTCGCTGCTCGCCGGCAACGACGAGGAGGCCTGCCGCACGCTGGCGCGAAAGCCGCATCTCACCCAGGATCTTGCAACCCGCATCTACTGCGACGCGCGGATCGGCAACTGGGAGCATGCGGTCACCGTCTATGGCTCCGCCGAGGCGCTGGGGCAGATCGGCCCGCGCGACGCCGAGCTGCTGGCCCGTTTCCTCGACCCCGAGCTCGTCGACGCCTCCGAGCCGCTCAACCCGCCGGCGCGTCCGACGCCGCTGGAATTCCACCTTTTCGAGGCCGTGGGCGAGGCGCTGCCCACCCAGCCGCTGCCGCGCATGTTCGCCGCCGCGGACCTCTCGGGCAACAGCGGCTGGCGGGCGCAGATCCTTGCCGCCGAGCGGCTGGCGCGACGCGGCACGCTCTCCGAGAACCGCCTGCTGGGCATCTATACCGACCGCGAGCCGGCCGCCTCGGGCGGCGTCTGGGACCGGGTCGCGGCGGTACAGGCGCTCGAGGCGGCGCTGAATGCCGGGCGCAGCGACCTGATAGGCCCCGCGCTGCTCGCCGCCTGGCCGCAGATGCGCAGCGCCGGGCTGCTTGTGCCCTTCTCCGAGCTTTACGCGCCGCGGCTGCAGGGGCTCGACCTCGATCCGCGCGCCGCAGCGCTGGCGCAGCGCGCCGCTCTGCTCTCTCCGGCCTACGAGGAGGCCGCCCGCCGTCTGCCCGCCCGCACCGGGCTGATCCGCGCGGTGCACGCCGTGGCACAAGGCGAGATGCCCGATTCCGTCCCCCTCGCCCCCGCCGCCCAGGCCATCGTCGAGGCCTGGCGCCCCGATGCCGAGGTGCCGCCCGAGCTGGCCACCCTGCTGCGCGACGGCAAGCTCGGCGAGACCATCCTGCGCGCCATCGCGCTGTTCCAGTCCGGGGCCGAGGGCAACCATGCCGATCTCACCGGCGCACTGGCGACGCTGCGCCGGGTCGGGCTCGAGGACACGGCGCGCCGCGCCGCCATCCAGCAGATCCTGCTCTCCGACGAAGGCGCCCCGCTGTGAGCGCCGGCAACTGGGTCTCCGCCTTCCTCGAGGCGCAGGTCGCCGAACGCGGCGCCGCGGACAACACCCAGGCCGCCTATGCCCGCGATCTCGCCTCCTTCACCGGCTGGCTGGCGGCGCGCAAGCGCGACCTGGCCAGCGCGCAGCGCGGCGATGTCGAGGACTACCTGATTGCCTGCGAGACCGAGGGGCTCGCGGTTTCGACCCGCGCCCGGCGGCTCTCGGCGATCAAGCAGCTTTACCGTTTCGCCTTCGAGGAAGGCCTCAGGGCCGACAACCCTGCAGTACAGATCGCCGGGCCGGGCCGGCCCAAGCGCCTGCCAAAGACGCTCTCGACCGAAGAGGTCGACCGGCTGCTCGACGCGGCCGAGAGCCACGGCCGCACCGCCGACGATCGGCTGCGCAACACCTGCCTGATGCAACTCCTTTACGCCACCGGCATGCGGGTGAGCGAGCTGGTCACCCTGCCGCTCTCGGCGGCGCGGGGCGATCCGCGCATGCTGCTGATCCGCGGCAAGGGCGGCAAGGAGCGCATGGTGCCGCTGTCCCCCCCCGGCGCGCACGGCGCTCGCCGAATGGCTGACCCGGCGCGATGCGCAGGAGACGCTCCGGAAGACCGAGGGCAAGCCCGCCTCGAGCTTCCTCTTCCCGTCGCGCGGCAAGGCCGGGCACCTGACCCGCCATGCTTTCTACATCATGATCAAGGATATCGCGGTGTCCGCCGGGGTCTCGCCCGCCAAGGTCACGCCGCACACGCTGCGCCACGCCTTCGCGACGCACCTGCTGGCCAATGGCGCCGACCTGCGCGCCATCCAGACCTTCCTCGGCCACGCCGACGTGGCGACGACCGAGATCTACACCCATGTTCTCGAAGAGCGGCTGCGCGAGCTGGTGCTCGACCATCACCCGATGGCCCGGGACTGACGCCGCCGCCGCGCGCCCGATCCATCTCTCCCCGCCCCGCCCTTTCTTCTAGGCGGAAATATCCCGGGGGTGCGGGGGCAGCGCCCCCGCGTTGTCCGGCGTGCGGGGGCAGCACCCCCGCTCTCAGGTCACGCTCAGGCG
>NZ_NTHN02000011.1 GCF_002300555.2 Alloyangia mangrovi
GCGGCGCCGAACCCGCTCCGACGGCAGCGGCGGCGTGCGCGCCAGCAGCGCATCCTCGCGCCCGAGCAGCGCCCGGGCGCGCGCGAGCAGCACCTGCTCGGCAACCTCGGGCTGGGTGGTCACCGGCGCCTTGAAGCTGCTGGCGACACGGGTGCGCCCGGCGCTCGAATGAAAGGTCACAAGGGCTTCGAATTGTTCCTCGGCGGCGTTGTAGCGCATCTCGCCGATCTGTGTCCGCATCTCGGTCATGGCGTGTCTCCTGTTGCCCAAGAAACGCGGACATCCGCCCCGCAGTTCCCAACGCGGCCCCGCACGCCCCCGTGCAGGTCCCGTGAACCCTGTCCGCGCACCCCTCCCTAGCCCCTTCCCCAGCGGCAGAGGCCGGGGCATAGTCGGCACGAAGCGCTTTCTTCTAGGCTGAAATATCCCGGGGGTGAGGCGCGCAGCGCCGAGGGGGCAGCGCCCCCTCAAGCAAGCGCCGGGCAGGCAACACGGGCAAGGGGACGCGCGATGGGTTTGGATGAGTTGATACTGGATCTCATAGGCGGCAACCTCGTCGTCCTGCTGCTCGCGGGCTTCGTGATCCTCTGCGTGCTGCTCGGCGTGCGCATCGTGCCACAATCCGAGAAACACGTGGTCGAGCGCTTCGGCCGGCTACGCGCGGTGCTCGGGCCGGGGATCAACTTCATCGTGCCCTTCCTCGACAAGGTGGCCCACAAGGTGTCGATCCTCGAGCGGCAGCTGCCCAACGCGAGCCAGGACGCGATCACCGCCGACAACGTGCTGGTGCAGGTCGAGACCTCGGTCTTCTACCGCATCCTCGAGCCGGAAAAGACCGTATATCGCATCCGCGACGTCGACGCGGCCATCGCCACCACCGTGGCGGGCATCGTCCGCGCCGAGATCGGCAAGATGGAGCTCGACGAGGTGCAGTCGAACCGCGCCGCGCTGATTTCCACCATCAAGGGCAACGTCGAGGACGCGGTGGACAACTGGGGGATCGAGGTGACGCGGGCGGAGATCCTCGACGTGAACCTTGACCAGCAGACCCGCGACGCCATGCTCCAGCAACTCAACGCCGAAAGGGCCCGGCGCGCACAGGTGACCGAGGCCGAGGGGCGCAAGCGCGCCGTGGAGCTGGCCGCCGACGCGGATCTCTATGCCACCGAGCAGGCCGCCAAGGCGCGCCGCATCTCGGCCGAGGCCGAGGCCTATGCGACGCAGGTGGTGGCCGAGGCCATCGCCAAGAACGGGCTCGAGGCGGCGCAGTACCAGGTCGCGCTGAAACAGGTCGAGGCGCTGGTGGCGCTCGGCAAGGGCGAGGGCAAGCAGACCATCGTGCTGCCCTCGAACGCGCTCGACGCCTTCGCCGATGCCTTCACCCTGCTCACGGGACGCAAGCCATGATCCAGCTCTGGTGGGTCTGGATGGCAGGCGCGGTGCTGCTGCTGGTGCTCGAGGTGCTGAGCCCGGCCTATGTCTTCCTCGGCTTCGCTATCGGCGCCGGTGTGGTCGGGGTGCTGCTGCTCCTCGGTCTTTCCACCGGCTGGCCGATGCTGCTGCTCATCTGCGCGGTGGTCGCCGCCCTCGCCTGGGCGCTGCTGCGGCGTTTCATGGGGGTGCGCAAGGGCCAGACGAAGATCTGGACCCGCGACATTAACGAGGACTAGGGAGCCCACAGGCTCCCCCGCCCCGCACTCCCCCTCCCTGCCCGCTCAGAGCCGGAACAGCCCCAGCGCATCCATCACCTCGCGCTTGGTCGCCTCGGTGATCTCGCGCGCCACATGCGTGCCCTCGGCGATGATCCGGTGAACCTGCGCCGGATCAGAGGCTACCTCCGCTCGCCGCGCGCGGATCGGCGCCAAGAGTGCCTGCAGGATATCCTCAAGCCGCCGCTTCAGCACCGCATCGCCGAGCCCGCCGCGGCGGTAGTGGTCCTTCAGGGCTGCCACCTCGTCCTTCGCCGCATCGAAGGCGTCGAGATAGGTGAAGACCACGTTGCCCTCGACCTTACCCGGATCTTCGACCCGCAGGTGGTCAGGATCGGTGAACATCGCGCGCACCGCCTGGCTGATCTCGTCCTCCGAGGCCGAGAGCGTGATCGCATTACCGCCGGACTTGCTCATCTTGGCGCGGCCGTCGATGCCCGGCAGGCGGCCCGCCTCGGGGATCAGTGCCTGCGCCTCGGGCAGCACCTCGCGACCGGCTGTCGCGTTCACCCGCCGGGCGATCTCGTTGCACTGCTCGATGAGCGGCGCCTGGTCCTCGCCCACTGGCACGACGGTGGCCTTGAAGGCAGTGATGTCGGCCGCCTGCGCGGCGGGATAGCAGAGAAAGCCGGCGGGAATGTCGCGGCCGAAACCGCGGGCACGGATCTCGTCCTTGATCGTCGGGTTGCGCTCGAGCCGGGCGACGGTGACGAAGTTGAGATAGAGCATCGACAGCTCGGCCAGCGCCGGCAGATGCGATTGCAGGCAAATGGTTGTCTTGGCGGGGTCGATGCCGACGGCGAGGTAGTCGCAGGCGACCTCGAGCACGTTGCGGCGCACCTTGCCGATGTCATGCGCATTGTCGGTCAGCGCCTGCGTGTCGGCGAGCAGCAGGAACTGCCTGTGGCTGTCCTGCAGCGCCAGCCGGTTTGTCAGCGAACCGGCGTAATGGCCGATGTGCAGCGGGCCGGTGGTGCGGTCGCCGGTGAGGATGACCGGCTTGGCCGTTGTGGTCGTTTCGGCCTCGGGGCGGGGCAGGGTGGTCTGGTCCATCGGGGTCTCCTTGTCTGGACAGGAGGTCACCGCATGGGGAGCTTGATGGAGGTTTCGTACATCAAAAAGGCCGCCCGATGCGGCGGCCTCATTGGAAAACATGATTCGTCTGGCCGCCTATGTCAGGCGGGCCACCAGAGAGTCGCAAGGGGCATCAGACGTGTCATGACGTCTGCCTAGCCCCCCGCGCGCCCCGGATCAAGCCTTGTTCGGGCGCTGCGCCTGCGGCGAGGCGAGCTCGGCGTTGATCGCCAGCGCCGCCGCGCGCGGCGAGGGCGCGCGCCAGACCGGGCGGCCGACGACGATGTGATCGGCGCCCGCGGCGATGGCGCTGGCCGGGGTGGCGATGCGCTTCTGGTCGTCATCGGCGCTGCCCGCGGGGCGGACGCCGGGGGTGACGATGAGCTTTCCCTCGGCCTCGGGCAGGGCGCGGATACGGGCGGCCTCGTTGGGCGAGGCGATGATGCCGTCTGCCCCGGCCTCGAAGGCGCGGGCCGCGCGCTCGACCACAAGATCCTCGATATCGCCCGGCAGGATCAGGCTTGCATCGAGATCGGCGCGGTCGAGCGAGGTGAGGATGGTCACCGCGAGGATTTTCAGGTCCTTGCCCGAAGCGCCCTCCTTGGCGGCGCGCACCACGTGCGGATCGCCGTGCACGGTGAGGAAGTCGAGGTCGAACTGCGCGATGCCGCGCACCGCGTTCTCGACCGTCTGGCCGATGTCGAAGAACTTCATGTCGAGGAAGATGCGCTTGCCGTGCTCCTGCTTGAGCTCGTTGGCCAGCGCCAGCCCGCCGCCCGTGAGCATGCCGAGGCCGATTTTGTAGAAGGAGACAGCATCGCCGATTTCCTCGGCAATTCTCAGCCCCTCGAGGGCATTGGGCACGTCAAGGGCAACGATCAGGCGGTCGTCGGACACGGCTGCGGACATGGGGGCGTCTCCTTTTGCGGGATTTCGCCCCTCATGTCCGCGCCGAGCGCTCAGGTCAAGCCTAGGTCAGAAGCCTTCGAAGCTTTTGCAAGTTCCTTCGAAGGAACTTGCCGCCCATTGCCTCAGCCGCCCCCGAGAAGGTCACGGATGACCTGCTGGATGATGTTGTCGCGGCGCTGCCGTTCCGGCTGCTGGCGCTGCGGTTGCGGCTGGGCCACCTGCCGCGGCGGCTCCGGTGCGATGGCGGGCAGCGGCTTGGCTTCGGTGCCCTCGGTGACGCGCAGCATGGTCTCGCGCCAGATCTCCGCCGGCAGCCCGCCGCCGGTCACCCCGGTGAGCGGCGAGTTGTCATCGTTGCCCATCCAGACCCCGACCACGTAGTCGGCGGTGAACCCGATGAACCAGGCGTCGCGCGCATCGTTCGAGGTGCCGGTCTTGCCCGCGACCTCGCGGTCTGGCAGCTTCGCCCGCCCGCCGGTGCCGCCGTTGACCACATGCTCCATCATCCAGATCAGCTGGCCCGCAGCCTCGGACTGGATCACCCGCTCGCGGATGCCGCCGCCGGTGCCCATGAGCACCTCGTCGTCGCCCTTCAGACGCAGGTCGACAAGGCCGTAGGGTGTCACCGCCGAGCCGCCGTTGAGGATGCCCGCATAGGCGCCGGTCATCTCCAGCAGCGAGGCCTCGGAGGTGCCGAGCGCCATGGACGGAGAGCTGTTCACCTCGGACTTGATGCCGAAGCCCGTGGCCACCTTGGCAACGAGATCGCGTCCGACGGATTCCGAGATCTTCACGGCCGGGATGTTAAGTGAATGCGCCAGGGCGTCGGTCAGCGTGACCTTGCCCTTGTAGTTCCTCGAGTAGTTCTGCGGACACCACTGGCCGGAGCCCGGCACGTTCATGCAGAAGGGTTCGTCGACCACCGTGTCATAGGGCGAATGCCCCAGCTCGAGCGCGGTGGCATAGATGAAGGGCTTGAAGGCCGAGCCGGTCTGGCGCTTGGCCTGGGTCGCGCGGTTGAACACGCCCGACACGCCGGTCTTGCGCCCGCCGACCATGGCCCTCACCGCGCCATCGGCGGACATGACGACGATCGCCGCCTGCGCCTTGGAGCCGTCCTTGACCTTGTTGTCGTAGACCTCGTTCATCGCGTCCTCGGCCGCCTTCTGCAGCTTCGGATCGAGCGTGGTGCGGATCACCACGTCTTCCATTGTGTCGCGGGTGAAATACTCCGGTCCGGTCGACATCACCCAGTCGGCGAAATAGCCGCCGGTCTTGCTCTGCGCCTCTTCCGACAGCGTCGCGGGATGGGCCTGCGCCTGCTGCTCTTCGGCCGCGCTGAGGAAGCCCTGATCGCGCATCAGCCGCAGCACTGTCGCAGCGCGGTTCTGAGAGCGCTCGAGATCGCTGGTCGGTGCGAGCGTCGAAGGCGCGGTCAGCAGCCCGGCCAGCATCGCCGATTCCTGCGCGTTGAGGGTGGCCGAATGCTTGCCGAAATAGCGCTCCGCCGCGGCCTCTGCGCCATAGGCACCGCCGCCCATGTAGGCGCGGTTGAGGTAGATCGAGAGGATCTCGTCCTTGGTGTACTTCAGCTCCATCGCCATGGCGTAGAGCGCTTCCTTGCCCTTGCGCGCCAGCGAGGACTCGCGGCAGTCGGCCACGTAGTCGGCCTCGGACTTCCAGACGTTCGCGTC
Organism: Alloyangia mangrovi; assembly: GCF_002300555.2. Lineage (GTDB taxonomy): Bacteria > Pseudomonadota > Alphaproteobacteria > Rhodobacterales > Rhodobacteraceae > Salipiger > Salipiger mangrovi. The sequence goes on from NZ_NTHN02000011.1 coordinate 5,387, forward strand.
ATATTCGACGCCGATGCAGAGCAGTTTGGCGGTCTGCTGGGTGATCGTCGAGCCGCCATGGCCCGAGAGCGGACCCCGCCCCTCGGCAAGGTTGATCCGCACGGCGCTGGCCACGCCCCGCGGCGAGACACCGAAATGGTGGTAGAAGCGCTTGTCCTCGGTGGCGATCACCGCATTCTTGAGGTGCTTGGACACGCTGGTCGCTGTCACCGCCCCGCCGAACTGGTCGCCGCGCCAGGCAAAGATGGCGCCATTGCGGTCGATCAGCGTGACCGAACCGCGCGCACGCCCGTCGAGCAGTTCGGTGACCGGCGGAAGCTTGGTATAGAAATAGCCCACCCCGAGGGCGAGAAGCAGCGCCACCACGGCGGTGACCCGCCACGTGATGCGCCAGACGAGGCTCAGCACGAAAGACACGATGCCCAACACGAAGGCGACGAGAAAGTTCCGCTTCTTCGCCGGCCTGCGCGCAGGTTTGCGCGGCGCGGCGCGGCGGCGTCCTGGTCCGGTGCCATTCCCAGTGCCGTTTCCTCCGCTGGAAGGGGGTTTGCCCTGGCTCCTGCCTGTCGGTTTCCGGCGGCCCGTCGGGCCACCATTGGGATAGCGGCGATCGGCCACCAGTCGGCCCTTGCCACGCCCTGAATCACTCATTTTGCCCTGCCCGGCCTGTCTACGTTTTGGGGGAGGATAACGGCTTTGCAGCCCGATGTTGACCGAGAAACGGTCACATATTTGTCTTTTTGGACGGCCTATTTTTTAATCAAACTGATATTTTCCGCCTGATTTGTAATCTCCATAGGAGCACATCCGGAGGGGCACAAGGGGCTTTCCCTTCCCATGACCCACCGGCAGCGGCTTTCTGCCCATGCACAAACGAGGAGATGCGGTGCGCAGCTGCGAGCCGCAAGAACCGAAAGGGACCAAGGTGAAACTGATCATTGCAACGATCAAGCCGTTCAAGCTCGAGGAGGTGCGCGAGGCGCTCACCGCAATCGGCGTGCGCGGCATGATGGTCACGGAAATCAAGGGCTTCGGCTCGCAGTCCGGTCACACGGAAATCTATCGCGGCGCCGAATACGCGGTGAACTTCGTTCCGAAGATCAAGCTCGAGATCGTGGTCGCCGGCTCGATGGCCGACCAGGTGGTCGAGACGATTACCAGCACCGCTCAGACCGGCAAGATCGGTGACGGCAAAATTTTCGTGCTCGACGTGCAGCAAGCCGTTCGCGTGCGGACGGGCGAGACCAACGCGGACGCGCTCTGAGAGCTGCGGAACGACAGATAGGGACAAGAAAGACATGAAACTTCTCAAGACGCTGGCTCCGGTCGCTGCGCTGATCGCGCTGCCCAGCCTCGGCCTCGCGCAGGATGCCGATGTCACCCCGCCGGTCGAGGAAATCGGCTACATCTTCACCACGTTCATGTTCCTCGTGACCGGCTTCCTGGTCATGTTCATGGGCTGCGGCTTCGCGATGCTCGAGGCTGGCCTCGTGCGTCAGAAGAACGTGACAATGCAGCTGATGAAGAACGTCGCGCTCTTCGCGATCGCGGCGATCATGTACTACCTCATCGGCTACAACCTGATGTACCCGGGTGACGGCTGGTCGATCGACGGCGTCCTCGGTGCCTTCGCGACGACCGCGCTCGAGCCGGTCGGGCTCGCCGACACACAGACCGACCTCACCTACGCGTCGGTCGGCTCGGACTTCTTCTTCCAGCTGATGTTCTGCGCCACCACCTGCTCGATCGTCTCCGGCACCCTCGCCGAGCGCATCAAGCTGTGGCCCTTCCTGATCTTCTGCATCCTGCTCGCAGGCTTCATCTACCCGATCGAAGCCTCGTGGAAATGGGGCGGCGGCTTCCTCGATGCGGCTGGCTTCCTCGACTTCGCAGGTTCGACCATCGTGCACTCGACCGGTGGCTGGGCTGCTCTGGCCGGCGCCATCGTGCTTGGCCCGCGCCTCGGCAAGTACAAGGACGGTCGCGTGACCCCCTTCCCCGGCTCCAACCTGCCGCTCGCAACCCTCGGCACGTTCATCCTGTGGCTCGGCTGGTTCGGCTTCAACGGCGGCTCGCAGCTCTACATGGACACGGCGGCCAACGTTGCTGACATCTCCCGCATCTTTGCCAACACCAACACGGCTGCTGCCGGCGGTGCGATCGCGGCGATGATCATGACCCAACTGCTCTACAAGAAGGCCGACATCACCATGGTGCTCAACGGCGCCCTGGCCGGCCTCGTGTCGATCACCGCAGAGCCGCTGATGCCGGGCCTCGGCACCGCCACCATCATCGGTGCGATCGGTGGCGTGCTCGTGGTCTTCGCGGTGCCCTTCCTCGACAAGCTGAAGATCGACGACGTTGTCGGCGCCATCCCGGTGCACCTGATCTGCGGCATCTGGGGCACCATCGCGGTGGCCTTCACCAACGGTGACGCCTCCTTCGGCACCCAGATCTACGGCATCGTCGTGGTCGGCATCTTCACCTTCGTGGTGTCGCTGGTCCTGTGGTTCATCCTCAAGATGGTCTTCGGCATCCGCGTCTCGGAAGAGGAAGAAATCAACGGGCTCGACATGGCCGAACTGGGCATGGAGGCATACCCGGAGTTCTCCAAGGGCTGATCTCCTCCTTCCTATCAGCTTTTGACCAACTGGCCCGGGCGCTTGCGCCCGGGTTTTTTTCTTGGCCCGAGGCCGGGCGGCGGCGCCGTGCGCCGGCCGGGCAAGACGGGGGGCGCTGCCCCCGCCCGCGCAGACGCGCGGCCTCCCCCGGGATATTTCCGCCTAGAAGAAACGCGAAAGGCCGGGAGCATGCGCGCGCCCGGCCTTTCTTCTAGGGTCAAATATCCCGGGGGTGAGCCCGGAGGGCGAGGGGGCAGCGCCCCCTTACCCGGGTTCAGCGGGCACCGGCCTTCATCAGCCCCTGCGCCTTGAGCTCGACATGGGCCTCGTCCAGCGCCTTCCAGGCGCGGGAGATCAGCACGTCAATCTCTTCCTTAGTGATCACCAGCGGCGGCGAGATGATCATCCGATCATAGACGTGGCGCATGATCAGGTTGTTGGCAAAGCAGCGCTCGCGGGTGATGTAGCCGGCGGTGCCCGCTTCGGCGGCGAAGGGCGCGCGGGCCGACTTGTCCGGGGTCAGCGCAATCGACCCCATCATGCCGGCGATCTTCGCCTCGCCGACCAGCGGGTGATCGGCCAGGCTCTCGAACTTCGCCTTGAGGTAGGGGCCGGTCTCCTCGCGCACACGCTCGACGATCTTCTCCTCCTCGAGGATGCGCAGGTTCTCCAGCGCCACGGCGCAGGCCACCGGGTGGCCCGAGTAGGTGTAGCCATGGTTGAACTCGGTCTTGGCGATGACGCTCGCCACCTCGTCCGAGAGGATCGAGCCGCCGATCGGCTGGTAGCCGGAGCTGAGGCCCTTGGCGATGGTCATGATGTCGGGCTCGATGCCCATGGTCTGCGAGCCGAACCAGTTGCCGGTGCGCCCGAAGCCGCAGATCACCTCGTCGGCGATCAGCAGGATGCCGTATTTCTTCACGATGCGCTGGATCTCGGGCCAGTAGGTCGCGGGCGGGATGATCACCCCGCCGGCGCCCTGGATCGGCTCGGCGATGAAGGCGCCGACGCGGTGCGGGCCGATCTCCTCGATCGCCGCTTCCAGCTGGCGGGCGCGCTCGAGGCCGAATTCCTCGGGGGACATGTCACCGCCCTCGGCGTACCAATGCGGCTGGTCGATGTGGTGGATGCCGGGGATCGGCAGGCCGCCCTGCGCGTGCATGCCCTTCATCCCGCCGAGCGAGCCCGAGCCCACCGAGGAGCCATGGTAGCCGTTCCAGCGGCCGATGATCACGTCACGCTCGGGCTGGCCCTTCTCGGCCCAGTAGGTGCGTACGAGGCGGATGTTAGTGTCATTCGCCTCGGAGCCCGACGACGCATAGAACACGGTGTTCAGATCGCCCGGCGCCAGCTCGGCGATCTTTGCCGAGAGCTGGATGACCGGCACGTGGGTCGTCATGAAGAACGTGTTGTAATAGGGCAGCTCTTCCATCTGGCGGGCGGCGGCCTGCGCCAGCTCCTTGCGCCCGTAGCCAGCGTTTACGCACCACAGGCCGGCCATGCCGTCGAGGATGCGCTCGCCTTCGCTGTCGGTCAGCCAGCAGCCCTCGGCGCGGGTGATGACCCGGGCGCCGCGGCGCGCCAGATCCGAGCCCGTGGTGAAGGGGTGCATGTGATGCGCCGCGTCCAGAGCCTGCAGCTCGGAGGTCGGCGAGTTCACGGAGATGAGCGTCATGGCGGACACCTTTCGATTGTTCGGGTGGTCTGTTCGGAAAGCTGTCGCCAATAATATGATCAAATTATTCCGCGTCAATTGCAGTCGCGCGATCCGCGCTTCGAATCAGGCCAGCCCCTCGCGGATCTGGGTCATGCCCTGCACGACGTCGCCTTCCATTGCGTCAGCCGCCGCCTCGGCATCGCCTTGTTGCAGAGCCTTAAGGAGGTCCTTGTGACGGTCCGGCAGGTTGCGGGTGCCGAACATGCCGCAAACCACCCGCAGCGAGGGCCCGAAGCGCAGCCAGAGCCCCTCGACCAGCTCGGTGAGGATCGGCGCCTCGGCGATGGCGTTGAGCTCGGCATGGAAGCGGTGATTCTCCTCGAGGTATCCGCGCACGTCGCCGCGGGCGATGGCACGGTCGAGCCGCGCATCGGTGTTGCGCAGCCGCGCGATGTCCTCGGGGGTGCAGCGATCGGCGGCGCGGCGCGCGAGCTGCGGCTCCAGCGCGACGCGGGCCAGCAGGAGCTGCTCGACCGCCTCGGCGTCGAGCACCGGCACCATGATCCGGCGGTTGCCGCGAAAGGCCAGCGCGCCTTCGGAGATCATCCGGCGCAGCGCCTCGCGCACCGGGGTCATCCCCGCGCCGAGCTGTTCGACGAGCCCTTGGATGGTCACCGCCTGCCCCGGTTCCAGCTCGCCGAAGAGCACCATCTCGCGCAGACGCCGGTAAACCTGCTCATGGACGGGGGGGGCCGGCACCTTCTGCCCTCATATTCATCGGTTGCCTTTCATTTGATCACATTCGCCGCCACGTTATCTTGCACGCTGTCGCGCCTCGTGGAAACATCCGAGATGTTGCCAAGAGATGCAACATTTGATCAAATTCGGGGAGCCGGGGCGTGGAAGACCCCGCAACCAACGGGAGCACATGATGAAGACATCTCTTCTCACTTTCACCGCGACGCTCGCGCTCGCAGCCGCCTCGGCCCATGCCGAGGAGGTCCGTGTCTACAATTGGTCCGACTACATCGACGAATCGCTGCTCGAGAAATTCGAGCAGGAGACCGGCATCGATCTGATCTACGACGTCTTCGACAGCAACGAGGTCCTCGAGACCAAGATGCTTGCAGGCGGCTCGGGCTACGACGTGGTCGTCCCCACCGGCACCTTCCTGCAGCGCCAGATCGCCGCGGGCTCGTTCCAGAAGCTCGACAAGTCGAAACTGCCGAACCTCGAGAACATGTGGGACGTGATCTCGGAGCGGACCTCCAAGTACGACCCCGGAAACGACTATGCGATCAACTACATGTGGGGCACCACCGGTCTTGGCGTGAACGTGCCCAAGGTGCAGGAGATCCTCGGCGAGGACGCCCCGATCGACAGCTGGGACCTCGTATTCAAGCCCGAGAACATGGAAAAGCTGGCGGCCTGCGGCGTCTACTTCCTCGACGCGCCCTCCGAGATGATCCCGGCGGCGCTGAAGTACATCGGCGAGGACCCCGACAGCCACGATCCCGACGTGATCGCCAAGGCCGAGCCAGTCTACATGGCGATCCGCCCCTACATCCGCAAGTTCCACTCCTCCGAGTACATCAACGCGCTGGCCAATGGCGAGATCTGCGTGGCCGTGGGCTGGTCGGGCGACATCCTGCAGGCACGCGACCGTGCCGCCGAGGCCGAGAACGGCGTCGAGGTGGCTTACAACGCGCCCAAGGAAGGCGCGCAGATGTGGTTCGACGAGATGGCCATCCCGGTCGATGCCCCGAACCCGGACGCCGCGCATAAGTTCCTGAACTTCATCATGGACCCCGAGAACATGGCGGCGGCGTCGAACTACGTCTACTATGCCAACGGCAACAAGGCCTCGCAGGAGTTCCTGGCCGAGGACGTGATCGGCGATCCGGCGATCTACCCGTCGGAAGAGGCGCTGAACAACCTCTTCACCACGACCCCCTACGAGCCGAAGGTGCAGCGCGTGGTGACCCGCCTCTGGACCAAGATCAAGTCCGGCTCCTGAGCCTGACCCATCGGGCCCGCCTCTCCCCGAGGGGCGGGCCATTTTCATGACAGGATCCCTCCGCATGGCTCAGACCGTCTTTGCCCCCTGGACCGACCCGGCCCAGAAACCGATCATCGAGTTTCGCAATGTCACCAAGACCTTCGGCGACTTCACCGCAATCCATGATCTGTCGCTGAACATCTACGAACGCGAGTTCTTTGCCCTTCTCGGCCCGTCGGGCTGCGGCAAGACCACGATGATGCGGATGCTCGCAGGCTTCGAGACGGCAACCTCCGGAGACATTTTCCTGTCGGGCAAGGACATCGGCCACGTGCCGCCGAACCAGCGCCCGGTGAACATGATGTTCCAGAGCTACGCGCTCTTCCCGCACCTGTCGGTCTGGGACAACATCGCCTTCGGCCTGCGGCGCGAAAGCAAGGACAAGAATTTCATCGGCGACCGCGTCGAGGAGATGCTGCGCCTCACCCGGCTGACCAAGTTCGCCCGGCGCAAGCCGCACCAGATTTCCGGCGGCCAGCGCCAGCGCGTCGCGCTCGCCCGCTCGCTCGCCAAGGCGCCGAAGCTACTGCTGCTCGACGAGCCGCTCGGCGCGCTCGACAGGAAGCTGCGCGAGCAGACCCAGTTCGAGCTGATGGACATCCAGGAAAAGACCGGCACCACCTTCGTCATCGTCACCCACGACCAGGAAGAGGCGATGACCGTCGCCTCGCGCATCGCGGTGATGGACGAGGGCAACCTCGTGCAGGTCGCCACCCCCGCAGAGATCTACGAGGCGCCGAACTCGGTCTACGTCGCCGACTTCATCGGCGACGTGAACATCATCGAGGGGCGCGCCACTCAGCCCGGTACCAAGATCGGCATCGCATGGGCCGAGGGCCAGCCGCCGATCCTCGCCACGCCCGCCAAGAGCGTCGAAGCCGGTCAGAGCCTGCATTTCGCCATCCGCCCCGAGAAGGTGACCATCGACACAGAGCGGCCTGACCGGCCCAACACCTTCCGCGGCAAGGTCATCGACATTGCCTATCTCGGCAATATCTCGACCTATCACGTCGAGCTCGCCGGCGGTCAGATGATCAAGGCGCAGATGGTCAACGCCCGCCGCCTCGCAAATCGTCACATCACCTGGGAAGACGAGGTCTGGGTCGGCTTCACCGACACCGCCGGTGTCGTTCTGGAGGAGTAAGCCATGCGCCGCTTCGTGCTCATCGCGATCCCCTACGTCTGGCTGCTGGCGCTGTTCCTGGTTCCCTTCCTGATCGTCCTGAAGATCTCGCTCTCGGACATCGCGCTGGCCCGCCCGCCCTACACGCCGCAGCTCGATTTCGCCGCCGGCTGGGAGGGTCTGAAGAGCTTCTTCTCCGAGCTGGACTTCGAGAACTTCACCTTCCTGACCACAGACGATCTATACTGGAAGGCCTATCTCAGCTCGCTGAAGATCGCCGCGATCTCGACCTTCCTGACCCTGCTCGTCGGATATCCCGTGGCCTATGCCATGGCCCGCGCCCCCGAGGAATGGCGCCCGACACTGCTGATGCTGGTGATCTTGCCGTTCTGGACCTCCTTCCTGATCCGGGTCTATTCGTGGATGGGGATCCTGTCGAACGAGGGCGTGCTGAACCAGGTGCTGCTCTGGCTCGGCATCATCGACACGCCGCTGCACATCATGAACACCACCACCGCCGTCTACATCGGCGTGGTCTACACCTACCTGCCCTTCATGATCCTGCCGATCTACTCGGCGCTGGAAAAGCTCGACGGCTCGCTGCTCGAGGCGGCCGAGGACCTCGGCTGCTCGCGGCTCGAGGCCTTCTGGCTGGTCACCTGGCCGCTATCGCGCAACGGCATCATCGCCGGCTGCTTCCTCGTCTTCATCCCCACCATCGGCGAGTTCGTCATCCCCTCGCTGCTTGGCGGGTCCGACACGCTGATGATCGGCAAGGTGCTCTGGGAAGAGTTCTTCTCGAACCGCGACTGGCCGGTGGCGAGCGCCGTGGCCGTGGTGCTGCTTCTGATCCTGATCATCCCGATCATCCTCTTCCAGCGCAACGAGCAGAAGCAGCGGGAGGCCGAAGGATGAGCCTCCCCCGCTTCTTCTCTTTCCAAGTACGCATCCGGCTCGCCGCCGGCCAGAAAGCCGGAGTAAGGGCATGAGACGCTTCAGCTGGTTCAACACGGTCTCGCTGACCCTCGGCTTCACCTTCCTCTACCTGCCGATGGTGCTGCTGGTCTTCTACAGCTTCAACGAAAGCCGCCTGGTCACCGTCTGGGCCGGCTTCTCGACCAAGTGGTACGGCGAGCTCCTGCGCGATCAGGCCTTCCTCGACGCCGCCTGGGTGACGGTGAAGGTCGCTGTCTTCTCCTCGACGCTGGCCACCATCCTCGGCACCATGGCCGCCTACGTGCTGGTCCGCGCCGGGCGCTTCCACGGCCGCACGCTGTTTTCGGGGATGATCTACGCACCGCTGGTGATGCCTGAGGTGATCACCGGCCTCGCGCTGCTGCTGCTCTTCATCGGCATCAACCTTGACCGCGGCGTCTTCACCATCGTTCTGGCGCATACCACCTTCGCCATGTGCTACGTCTCGGTGGTGGTCTCTTCGCGGCTGACCACCTTCGACCGTTCGCTGGAAGAGGCGGCGCTGGATCTCGGCTGCTCGCCCTTCGAGGCCTTCCGGCTGGTCACCCTGCCGATCATCGCGCCCGCGGTGATCTCGGGCTGGCTGCTCGCCTTCACCCTCTCGCTCGACGATCTGGTCATCGCCAGCTTCACCACCGGCCCCTCGGCCACCACCCTGCCGATCAAGATCTTCTCGGCGGTGCGCCTCGGCGTCAGCCCGCAGATCAACGCGCTCTCGACGATCATGATTGCCATCGTGACCATCGGGGTGATCACCGCCTCGATCCTGACCAAGCGGGCGGCGGTGGCGCAGAAACGCGACGAACAGGCGGCCATCCGCGCCGAGTAGCCGAAAGACAGCCATGCAACGCATCTATGAATCTGCGGCCTACGGGCCGCAGGGCGCCTGCTTCTGGACGGGCACCGTGCCGCCGATGGACTGGTCCCCGCTGAACGCCCCGCGCCACGTCGAGGTCGCGGTGATCGGCGGCGGCTTCACCGGGCTTTCCGCGGCGCTCCACCTCGCGCAGGACGGCGTCGAGGTGGCTCTGCTCGAGGCCGATCACCCCGGTTACGGAGCCTCAGGGCGCAACGGTGGCTTCTGCTGCCTCGGCGGCGCCAAGGCGCCCCATGCGCTGCTGCGCAAGCGCTTCGGCGAGGAGGGCCTGCGCGCCTGGTGCCGAACCGAACGCGCCGCCATCGACACCGCCGCGGGCCTCATCGCCGATCATGACATCGCGGCCGACACCCATTCCGAGGGCGAGACCTTGCTTGCCCACACGCCCCGCGCGTGGGCGTCGCTTCAGGCGTCCGCCGAGACGATGCCAACGCTCTACGGCGTCACCGCCCGGCTCACCCCGCAGGAGGCACTTGCCGCCGAGGGACTGGCCGGGCCCTTCCACGGCGCGATGACGACGCCGCTCGGCTTCGCGCTCAACCCGCGCAAGTACCATGCCGGTCTTGCCCGCGCCGCCGAGGCCAAGGGCGCCCTGCTGCACGGCCACAGCCCGGTCACCGCGCTGCGCCGAGACGGCGGCAAGTGGCATCTCACCACGCCGCAGGCCACGCTCACTGCGGATCGCGTGATCCTCGCCACCAACGGCTATTCGTCCGAGGACCTGCCGGACTGGCTGCGCGGGCGCTACATGCCGGTGCAGTCGAGCGTCATCGTCACCGAGCCGCTCACCGAGATGCAGCGCGCCGCCGCCGGATGGACCTCGCGCCAGATGTCCTATGACACCCGCCAGCTGCTGCACTACTTCCGCCTGCTGCCCGACAACCGCTTCCTCTTCGGCATGCGCGGCGGGCTCACCGCCACGCCCCGCGCGCAGAAGGCGATCAGCGCCAAGATCCGTCGCGAGTTCCACGCCATGTTCCCCGCCTGGAAGGACGTTTCCATCAGCCACGAATGGGCCGGCCTCGTTTGCCTGATGGCGCGGCTCACCCCCTTCGTCGGCGCGGTCCCCGATCACCCCGGACTTTTCGCCGGCATGGGCTTTCACGGCAACGGCGTCGCCATGGGCAGCCACGCCGGCCTGCTGCTGGCCGACATCGTGCAGGGCAAATCCCCTCGCGCCTCCTACCCCGCCGTGCTGCAGACACCGCCGAGTCGTTTCCCCCTCGGCCGCCTCCGCCGCGCCCTGCTCGCCCCCGCCTATTGGGGCGCCGCTCTCTTCGACCTCTGACCCGAAGCTTCTTCTAGGCGGACATATCCCGGGTGAGTCGCGCCTCGCGCGACGGGGGCAGAGCCCCCTTCTGCCCCCTCCCGGTAGGACCGGAGCCCCTCACCGCCCAATATTTCACCGCCTGCCCGTTTCGTGACCCCTTCCGAGCGGGACCCAGCTTTACAACCCCGCGCCGGCATGGCCGATAGGAGCCATGCCTTCCGCCCAGCTCTCCATCGCCATCGTGGAAACCGACCGGGAACGCGCGCTGCTGATCCAGCAGAGCCTGCGTGAAGCCGGGGAGTTCGACATCCACCTCGTCTCGGAAATCCCCGGCCTCGCCCGGCGCATCCAGCAGCTCAGCCCTGACGTGGTGCTGATCGATCTTGAAAGCCCCTCGCGCGACATGCTCGAGGAGCTGGCGCTGGCCTCCGGCCCGCTCGAGCGCCCGGTGGCCATGTTCGTCGACCGCTCCGGCGACGGGCTGACCGATGCGGCGATCGAGGCGGGGGTCTCGGCCTATGTGGTCGACGGGCTGAAGCCGCAGCGGGTGAAGCCGGTGCTCGACGCCGCCATCGCCCGCTTCCGCATGTTCCAGCGGATGCGCACCGAGCTTGCCGAGACCAAGCGCGCGCTGGAAGAGCGCAAGGTGATTGACCGCGCCAAGGGCATGCTGATGAAGGCCCGCGGCGTCGGCGAAGACGAGGCCTATGCGCTCTTGCGCAAGGCCGCCATGGACCAGGGCAAGCGCGTCGCCGACGTGGCGCAGGCGCTGGTCACAGCGGCGGGGCTGCTGGGATGAAGACCACCACGCTCGCCGTCGGGTTCATCCCACTCACCGATGCCGCGCCGCTGATCATCGCGCAGGAGATGGGCTATGCCGCCGAGGAGGGAATCGCCCTCGACCTCAAGCGCGCCCCATCGTGGTCGAGCCTGCGCGACATGCTCAGCTTCGGGCGGGTGGATGCCGCGCATATGCTCTCGCCCGTGCCGGTGGCCGCAGCGCTCGGGCTTGGCGGGGCGGGCGCGCCGCTCTCGGCGGTCTCCGTGCTCTCGGTCAACGGCAATGTCATCGGGGTCAGCAACGCGCTGGCCGAAAAGCTGCGGGCGCAAGGCCATGACTTCGCCTTCAACGACGCCGGCGCTGCGGGCAGGGCGCTGATCGCCGCCACCGACGAGACCTTGCGCATCGGTGTGCCCTTCCCCTTCTCGATGCATGCCGAGTTGCTCTACTACTGGCTTTCCGCCCTTGGCCTGTCGGTGCCCGAGGCGCTGCAGGTGCGCACGGTGCCGCCGCCGCTCATGGCCGACGCCATGGAGGCGGGCGAGATCGATGCTTTCTGCGTCGGCGAGCCCTGGGGCAGCATCGCGGTGGAGAATGGCGTCGGCGCGCTCCTGCTGCCTGGCACCGCGATCTGGTCCTTCGCACCGGAGAAGGTGCTGGCGGTGCGCAGCGACTGGGCCGAGACCGAACAGTCCCTGCTGGGCCGGCTGATCCGCGCCACCTGGCGGGCCGGGCGCTGGCTGTCCGAGCCCGACTCGCGTTCCCTCGCCTCTGAGATCCTCAGCCGCCCCGACTATCTCGGGGTGCCCGCCGAGGTGCTTGACCGGGCGCTCACCGGGCGCATGGTGATCTCGGCGCAGGGCGAGGAGCGGCAGGTGCCGCGCATGCTCGAATTCCACGACGGCGCCGCCGCCTTCCCCTGGCGCAGCCAGGCCGAATGGATCGGTCGCCAGCTTGCCGCCCGCGCGGGGCTCGATCCCGAGGCCGCGGGCAAGGCCGCCCGCGCCACCTTCCGCTCGGACCTGCACCGCGCCGCGCTGGCCGGAACCAGCGCCGATTTGCCCGGCGCCTCGTCGAAACTCGAGGGCAGCCTGACCACGCGACTCCCCGTCGCCTCGGAATCAGGCCGGCTGTTTCTCGGCCCGGACAGATTCTTCGATGGCCGCATTTTTGAGCCGCGCGAAAGCTGATGCCGCCATTTTGCGCATGCAGCATGACCGCCGCGTAAAATCCCCCGCCTCCAGCGCAGGATTAGGGATTTTCCTTTGATCCGCGCTGCCCGCTGAGGCACACACTTCCTCACGGTCAGGCAATGGCGCCCGACCCGAAGATTTCTCCCAATGCCTGGGATCCATGAGCAAAGCCGCTCGACCTCTGTGACATCCGTCACGGTGCGTCAGCGGCTTTTTTTGTCTTGGTCCGGGCACATCGCACGCCGGACCTTCCAACAAGGGACGGAACGAACATGAAGAAACTTCTCATCGCTCTCGCCACCTCCACCGCGCTGATCTCCCCGGCCATGGCCCAGGAGCTGGAAAAGGACGAGCTGACCTTCGGCTTCATCAAACTGACCGACATGGCGCCGCTCGCGGTCGCCTACGAGCAGGGCTACTTCCTCGACGAGGGGCTCTTCGTCACCCTCGAGGCGCAGGCGAACTGGAAGGTGCTGCTGGACGGCGTGATCGGCGGCACCCTCGACGGCGCGCACATGCTGGCCGGCCAGCCGATTGCCGCGACCATCGGCTACGGCACCAAGGCGCATATCATCACCCCCTTCTCGATGGACCTGAACGGCAACGGCATCACCGTGTCGAACGAGGTCTGGGAGATGATGAAGCCGAATATCGCCGAGACCGACGCCGGTCAGCCGCAGCACCCGATCAGCGCCGAGGCGCTGGTGCCGGTGGTCGAGAAATTCCGTTCCGAGGGCAAGCCCTTCAACATGGGCATGGTCTTCCCGGTCTCGACCCACAACTACGAGCTGCGCTACTGGCTCGCCGCCGGCGGGCTGAACCCGGGCTTCTACTCGCCCGAGAACATCTCGGGTCAGATCGGCGCCGACGTGATGCTCTCGGTCACCCCGCCGCCGCAGATGCCCGCGACCCTCGAGGCCGGCACCATCTCGGGCTACTGCGTCGGTGAGCCGTGGAACCAGCAGGCGGTGTTCAAGGGCATCGGCGTGCCGGTGATCACCGATTACGAGGTCTGGAAGAACAACCCCGAGAAGGTCTTCGGCATCACCTCCGAGTTCGCCGAGGAAAACCCGAACACCACCAAGGCCATCGTCAAGGCGCTGATCCGCGCCGCGATGTGGCTCGACGAGAACGACAACGCCAACCGCATGGAGGCGGTCGAGATGCTGTCGAAGCCGGAATACGTCGGCGCCGATGCCGAGGTGATCGCCAACTCGATGACCGGCACCTTCGAATATGAAAAGGGCGACGTGCGCGAGGTGCCAGACTTCAACGTCTTCTTCCGCCACAACGCCACATACCCCTATTACTCGGACGCCGTCTGGTATCTGACCCAGATGCGCCGCTGGGGCCAGATCGCCGAGGCCAAGCCCGACAGCTGGTACGACGAGGTGGCGAAATCGGTCTACAAGCCGGAAATCTACCTCGAGGCCGCCCGTGCGCTGGTCGACGAGGGTCTCGCCAACGAGGCTGACTTCCCCTGGGACAGCGACGGCTACAAGGCGCCGACCCCCTCCGAGGACATCATCGACGGCATCGCCTACGACGGCAAGGCACCCAACGCCTACCTCGACAGCCTGCCGATCGGCCTCAAGGGCGACCAGAAGGTCATCGGCAACGAAGTCCAGGGCTGACGCAAGCCTGACCATCTCGGGCCGGGCGCCCATCGCCCGGCCACCCCCCTCTTCCTCATCCCGATGCGCGCTGCTCCCCCCCTTGCGCCATCCAGACCTAGGACCGGACCCATGACCACCGTCGACCCCGATTTCGCCCGAGACGCCGAGCGCGAGCTCGCCGGGCGCGTCTCTTCACCCGCATCAACAAGGCGGACGCCTGGTTCAAGGTCCTCGGCCTTGCCTGGATCACCCCGCTGCTCAAGGCCGCCGCCGGAGACAACCCCCGCGCCCAGATGAAGGACGTCTGGCGCCTGCTGGGCGTGCCTCTCGTGGCCATCGCCGCCTTCCTCCTGCTTTGGGGCACGCTCGCGCCGCAGGTGCAGACCTCGCTCGGCGCGGTCCCCGGCCCGGCACAAGTCTGGACCGAGGCAGTGAACCTGCACCACGACGCCGAGGCCAAGGCCGCCAAGCAGGCCAAATTCGAAGCCATGGTCGACAAGCGCAACGAAAAGCTGATCGCCGCGGGCAAGCCCGATCAGGTCAAGGACGTGGCCTATACCGGCGCGCCCAGCTACTACCAGCAGATCTGGACCTCGATCAAAACCGTCTTCTTCGGCTTCCTGATCGCCTCCGCCGTGGCAATTCCGCTCGGCATCTGCGCCGGCCTCTCGCCCACCGCCAACGCCGCGATCAATCCGCTGGTGCAGATCTTCAAGCCGGTCTCGCCGCTGGCATGGCTGCCAATCGTGACCATGGTGGTCTCGGCCGCCTACGCCAGCAACGACGGCCTGTTCTCGAAGTCCTTCCTGATCTCGGCGATCACCGTGACGCTCTGCTCGCTCTGGCCGACGCTGATCAACACCGCGCTCGGCGTCGCCTCGATCGACAAGGACCTGGTGAACGTCTCGAAGGTGCTCAAGATGAACACCTACACCAAGATCACCAAGCTGGTGCTGCCCTCAGCCCTGCCGCTGATCTTCACCGGCCTGCGCCTGTCGCTCGGTGTGGGCTGGATGGTGCTGATCGCCGCCGAGATGCTCGCCCAGAACCCCGGCCTCGGCAAGTTCGTCTGGGACGAGTTCCAGAACGGCTCGTCGTCCTCGCTGGCCAAGATCATGGTCGCGGTCTTCACCATCGGCATCATCGGCTTCCTGCTGGACCGCGTGATGTTCGCCCTGCAGTCCCTCTTCACCTTCTCGAACAACCGCTGAGCGGCGCTCAAGCAAGCGAAGCGATAGCGCGAAAGGAAAAGCAATGAGCATCCTGGAGTTCCAGAACGTCTCGAAAAGCTTCGGCGAGGGCACCCATGCGACCCACGTGCTGAAGGACATCAACCTCAGCGTCGAAGAAGGCGAGTTCCTCGTGATCCTCGGCTTCTCCGGCACCGGCAAGACCACGCTGATCAACCTGATGGCCGGGCTCGAGAAGCCATCGAAAGGCCGGGTCACCTTCAAGGGGTTCGACATCGAGGGCCCCGGCCCCGAGCGCGGCGTGATCTTCCAGAACTACTCGCTGATGCCGTGGCTGACGGTCGAGGGCAACGTGCGCCTCGCGCTCGACGCGGTCTTCCCCGAGATGACCAAGACCGAGAAGGCGAAGAAGACCGCCCATTACATCAAGATGGTCGGCCTGAGCCACGCCACCCACCGCCGCCCCGCCGAGCTCTCCGGCGGCATGCGCCAGCGGGTCAACGTCGCCCGGGCCCTCGCCATGTCGCCGCAGATGCTGCTACTCGACGAGCCGCTCTCGGCGCTCGACGCGCTGACCCGCGCCAACCTCGCCGACGAGATCGAGGCGATCTGGGAGCAGGACAAGAAGACCTGCGTGCTGATCACCAATGACGTCGACGAGGCGATCACCCTCGCCGACCGGATCATCGCACTGAACCCCGATGGCACGCTGGGCGCCGAGTTCCCCGTCAGCATCCCCCGCCCGCGCGAACGCAGCGAGATGAACCTCCACGAGGGCTTCAAGAAACTGCGCGCCGAGGTCACCGGCTACCTCATGGACGTCGGCATCAAGGGCAAGGTCGAAGGCTCGCGCATCCTGCCCAACGTCACCCCGATCCACGCCGTGCCCGCCGCCGTGCAGCAGGCGCAGGAAGGGCTGATCGACGAGCGCTTCCTCGACTTCTCGCAGCTCCACAAGATCTACCCCACGCCGAAGGGGCCGCTCACGGTGGTCGAGGACTTCAACCTCAAGATCAACCGCGGCGAGTTCATCTCGCTGATCGGCCACTCGGGCTGCGGCAAGTCCACGGTGCTGACCATGGCGGCGGGGCTCAACGGCATCTCCAAGGGCGCGATCAAGCTCGATGGCCGTCACGTGGAGGGGGCCGATCCCGAGCGCGCCGTGGTGTTCCAGTCGCCGAACCTCTTCCCCTGGCTCACCGCCCGCGAGAACTGCGCCATCGGCGTCGACAAGGTCTATCCCAAGGCGTCGCAGGCGGAACGTCAGGACGTGGTGGAATATTACCTCGAGCGGGTCGGTCTGGCCGATGCCATGGACCGCGGCGCCGCCGATATGTCCAACGGCATGAAGCAGCGCGTCGGCATCGCCCGCGCCTTCGCCCTCTCGCCCAAGCTGCTGCTGCTCGACGAGCCGTTCGGCATGCTCGACAGCCTGACCCGCTGGGAGCTTCAGGAGGTGCTGATGGAAGTCTGGTCCCGCACCAAGGTCACCGCGATCTGCGTCACCCATGACGTCGACGAGGCGATCCTGCTGGCCGACCGCGTGGTGATGATGACCAACGGCCCGCAGGCCACCATCGGCAAGATCACCGATGTGAACCTGCCCCGCCCGCGCACCCGCAAGGCGCTGCTCGAGCACCCCGACTACTACGCCTACCGCCAGGAGGTGCTCGATTTCCTCGAAGAATATGAGCACGGCGCCAAGCCCAAACCCAAAACCGCCCCCGCGGCGATTGCAGCGGAGTGACCCCAATGGCGAAGAAACTCATCGTGATCGGTGCCGGCATGGCCTCTGGCCGCATGCTGGAACACCTGATCGACGCAAACCCCGATGCCTATGACATCACCCTCTTCAACGCCGAGCCGCGCGGCAACTACAACCGCCTGATGCTCTCGCCGGTGCTGTCGGGCGAGAAGACCTACGAGGACATCGTCACCCATGACGCCGCTTGGTACGAAGAGCGCGGCGTGACCTGCCGCTTTGGCGAGAAGGTCGTGGCGATCGACACCGCGGCGAAGCTGGTCACCGGCGAGAAGGGCACTCTGCCCTACGACAAGCTGGTCATCGCCACCGGGTCTAACCCCTTCATCATCCCGCTTCCGGGACACGATCTGGAGGGCGTCATCCCCTACCGCGATCTCGAGGACACCGAGGCGATGATGGCCCTCGGCGCTGACAAGCGCGCGGTGGTCATCGGCGGCGGCCTGCTGGGGCTCGAAGCCGCCGCCGGCATGGCCGCGCGCGGCACCGAGGTCGACGTGGTGCACATCATGGGACACCTGATGGAGCGCCAGCTCGACGAGGCGGCGGGCTACCTGCTGCGCCGCTCGCTGACCGAAAAGGGCATCCGCGTCCACTGCAAGGCCAACTCCAAGCAGATCCTTTCCGACGGCAACGGCCACGTCCGCGCGCTGCAACTCGACGACGGCACCGAACTGCCCTGCGACCTGCTGGTCATGGCGGTGGGCATCCGCCCGAGCACCGCGCTTGGCAAGGAGGCGGGTCTCGAGGTGAACCGCGGTATCGTCGTCGACGATCACATGGTCACATCGAACCCCGATGTCCTGGCGCTTGGCGAATGCGTCGAGCACGCCGGGGCGATCTTCGGCCTCGTCGCGCCGCTCTACGATCAGGCCAAGGTGCTGGCCAAGACCCTGCTCGGCGAGGAGGCCCGCTTCGTGCAGAAGGAGGTCGCCACCAAGCTCAAGGTCACCGGCTGCGATCTCTTCTCGGCGGGCGACTTCGCCGAGGGCGAGGGCCGCGAGGACATCGTGTTCCGCGACCCGGCGCGCGGCGTCTACAAGCGCCTGATCCTCGAGGGTAATCGCCTGATCGGCGCGGTCATGTATGGCGATACCGCCGACGGCGCGTGGTTCCACGGCCTCATAAAGGATGCCACCGACGTCGAGGAGATGCGCGAGACCCTGATCTTCGGACCGGCCTACCAGGGGGGGGGCCGCTGCGGACCCTATGGCGGCCGTTGCAGCCTTACCGCGTGATGCGGAGATCTGCGGCTGTAACGGCGTCTGCAAGGGACAGATCGAAGACGCAATCAATGCCGGTGCCGGGGACCTCGGCGCCGTGCGGGCGAAGACCAAAGCCAGCGCCTCCTGCGGCACCTGCACCGGGCTGGTCGAGCAGATCCTCGGCGCGACGCTGGGTGACGCTTTCGTGCTGCCAACCGCGCAGCCGGTCTGTGGCTGCACCGACCTCAGCCACGAAGACGTGCGCCGCCTGATCAAGTCGCAGGCGCTGAAATCGCAGGAGGCGGTCTGGCAAGAACTGGGCTGGACCACCCGCAACGGCTGCCACACCTGCCGCCCGGCGGTGAATTTCTACCTGCTCGCCGACTGGCCGCTCGACTATGTCGACGACCCGCAGAGCCGCTTCGTCAACGAGCGCAACCACGCCAACATCCAGAAGGACGGCACCTATTCGGTGATGCCCCGCATGTGGGGCGGCATGACCACGCCGCAGGAACTGATGGCCATCGCCCAGGCGGCCGAGAAATACGGCGCCACGGTCAAGGTCACCGGTGGTCAGCGCATCGACCTGCTGGGCGTGAAGAAGGAAGACCTGCCCGCCATCTGGCACGACCTCAACCAGGCCGGCATGGTCTCGGGCCACGCCTACACCAAGGGTCTGCGCACGGTGAAAACCTGCGTCGGTTCCGAATGGTGCCGCTTCGGCACGCAGGACAGCACCGGGCTCGGCATCGCGCTCGAGCGGCGGCTCTGGGGTTCGTGGACACCGCATAAGGTCAAGCTCGGCGTCTCGGGTTGCCCGCGCAACTGCGCCGAGGCCACCTGCAAGGACGTCGGCATCGTCTGCGTCGACTCCGGCTTCCAGATCGGCGTCGCCGGCGCCGCGGGCATGGACGTGAAGGAGACCGAGCGTCTGGTCGACGTGCGCACCGAGGACGAGGCGATGGAATGGACCGTCGCCTTCGTGCAGCTCTACCGCGAGAACGCCAAGTACCTCGACCGGCCCTACAAATGGGTCGCCAAGGTCGGGCTCGACTGGGTGAAGGAGACCCTCGCCGACGCCGCCGAACGGCAGGCGCTGGTCGAGCGCTTCGATATCTCCCAGTCCGTTTACCAAAAGGACCCTTGGGCCGAGCGGGCCAAGCCGGAGGTGGCACGCCGCTTCCACCCGCTCGCCGATCTTACGCTGGAGGCTGCGGAATGAGCTGGATCGACATCGGACATATCGACGACATCCCCCTGCGCGGGGCGCGGCTGGTGAAAACTCCCGTGGGCTGCGTGGCGATCTTCCGCACCGCCGAGGCCGAGGTCTTCGCCGCCTCCAACGCCTGCCCGCACAAGGCCGGGCCGCTGTCGGAGGGCATCATCCACGGCCAGAAGGTCACCTGCCCGCTGCACAACTGGGTGTTCGATCTGAACACCGGCGAGGCGCAGGGCGCCGACGAGGGCCGCATCGCCACCTACCCGGTACGGCTCGACGGCGAGCGCATCCTGCTCGACGGCCATGCCGTCGGGAAGCGGAGCGCCGCGTGATGGACGGCTCGGGCCTGCCCGAAATCCGCTCGACCTGCGCCTATTGCGGGGTTGGCTGCGGCGTGCTGCTGCGCCCCGACGGGGCGGGCGGGCTCGACGTGCGCGGCGACCCCGCGCATCCGGCCAACAAGGGGCGGCTCTGCTCCAAGGGCTCGCAGCTCGGCGAGACGCTGGGGCTCGAGGGCCGGTTGCTGAAGCCCCGTGTCAACGGGCTCGACAGCGAGTGGGACGCCGCGCTCGACCTCGTCGCCCTGCGCTTCCGCGAGACCATCGCCGAACACGGGCCGGACAGCGTCGCCTTCTACGTCTCGGGCCAGATGCTGACCGAGGATTACTACGTCGCCAACAAGCTGATGAAAGGCTTCATCGGCTCGGCCAATATCGACACCAACTCGCGACTCTGCATGGCCTCGACCGTGGCGGGTCACAAGCGCGCCTTCGGCACCGACACCGTGCCCGGCACCTACGATGACCTCGAAGAAGCCGATCTGGTGGTGCTGGTCGGCAGCAATCTCGCCTGGTGCCACCCGGTGCTCTACCAGCGTGTCGTCGCCGCCAAGAAAGCCCGCCCGCAGATGAAGGTCGTCGTGGTCGACCCGCGCCGCACCGCCACCTGCGACAACGCCGATCTGCACCTGCCGCTGAAGCCGGGCACCGACGTGGCGCTGTTCAACGGGCTGCTTACCGAGATCGCCGCGCAGGGGGCCGTCGACGAGGGCTTCATGGCCCATGTCGAGGGCTTCGTCGCCACGCTGGAGTCGGCCTCCGACGACGATCCCGCCCGCACCGGGCTCGACGCCGCCACGCTGCAGCAGTTCTACGACCTCTTCGTGCGCACCGAGAAGGTGGTCACGGTGTTCTCGCAGGGCGTGAACCAATCCTCCTCTGGCACCGACAAGGTCAATTCGATCCTCAACTGCCACCTTGCCACGGGCCGTATCGGCAAGCCGGGCATGGGGCCGCTGTCGGTCACCGGCCAGCCCAACGCGATGGGCGGGCGCGAGGTCGGCGGGCTTGCCAACATGCTCGCCTGCCATCTCGATATCGAGAATATTTCCCACCGCTCGGCCGTGCGCGAGTTTTGGAGCGCGCCAGTGATCGCCGACAAGCCGGGGCTCAAGGCCGTGGACCTCTTCCAGGCGGTGGGTGAGGCGCGGATCAAGGCGCTCTGGGTGATCCATACCAATCCAGCCGTGACCATGCCCGATGCCGACCGGGTGCGCGACGCGATCAAGGACTGCCCCTTCGTCGTGGTCAGCGACATCACTGCCGCCACCGACACCGCCCGGCTCGCGCATGTTCTGCTGCCCGCCACCTCATGGGGTGAGAAAGAAGGTACCGTCACCAATTCCGACCGTACCATCTCGCGCCAGCGCGGCGCCCTGCCTGCGCCTGGAGAGGCACGGCCCGACTGGGAAATCCTCTCGGAAGTGGGAAAGCGCATGGGTTGGCCCTCGGAATTCGATTATGCCTCCCCCGCCGAGATCTTCCGCGAGCACGCCGCGCTCTCGGGCGTCGCGGGTGGCTTCGGCAAGGATTTCGACATCTCCGGCCACGCGGATCTCACCGATGGCGACTACGCAGCACTAGCGCCCTTCCGCTGGCCCTACGCCGGGACACGCAGGGGCGGGCGCTTCTTCGGCGACGGCGCCTTCTACACCGAGAGCGGCCGCGCCCGCATGGTGCCGGTAAAGTGGAAGGACTTCGCCCAGAAGACCGCGCCGCGCTTCCCCTTCCGCTTCAACACCGGGCGCATCCGCGACCAGTGGCACACGATGACCCGCACGGCGCGCTCACCGCGTCTCTCGGCCCACCTCGCCGAACCCTTCCTCGAGATCCATCCCGAGGACGCCGCAGAGCTGGCCATTTCGCCCGCGAGCCTCGTGCGTGTCACCTCCACTCACGGAACGGCGCTTCTTCGGGCGTTGGTCACCGACAAGGTCCAGAAGGGCGAGGTCTTTGCCCCCATGCACTGGACCGGCGAGACCGCGCCCGCGGCGCGGGTGGATGCCCTCGTACCCCCGGTCACCGACCCGATCTCGGGACAGCCCGAGAGCAAGGGCGCGGTGGTCGCGCTCGCGCCCTTCGCGGCCAGGTGGTACGGCTTTGCCGTCTCCTGCACTGAGATGGCCCCCGAGAGCGACTACTGGGCGGTTGCCCGCGCCGAAAGCGGCTGGCGGCTGGAGATGGCCGGCAGCGAGGCCCCCGCCGACTGGGAGACCGAGGCGCGCCGCCTCTTCCGCCTGCCGCGCGCCGAGGTGCAGGTGGTCAGCGATCCGCGCCGCGGCTCGGTCCGCATCGCCTTTCACGCCGAGGGCCGGCTGCTCGCCGCGCTCTTCGTCTCGCCCGAGCCGGTGGGGGTCATGCGCAGCCATGTCGCCACCCTGCCCGGCGCAGAGGCTCCCCATGTGCTCACCGGCCGCGCCCCAGCCGATCAGCCCGATCCGGGCCCGGTGGTCTGCGCCTGCTTCAACGTCGGGGTGAACACCATCCTGGACGGCATCGAGACGCAAGGCCTCATGAGTGTCGACGCCATCGGTGCCGCGCTGCAGGCGGGCAGCAACTGCGGCTCCTGCCGCCCCGAGCTCGCGGCCCTGCTGGCCCGCGCCAAGACACCGACCCCCGAAGCCGCAGAATGAGGTTTCCAAGATGAGCGTTCTTCCCAGCTTTCCCATCGCAGCCCCCCACCAAATGCCGGCCAAGGGAACGATCGCCCTCGTCGGGGCCGGGCCGGGGGCGGCGGATCTGCTGACCCTGCGCGCGGTCTCGCGGCTGCGGGCGGCCGACGTGATCTTCTACGACCGGCTGGTCGATCCCGAGGTGCTTGCGCTGGCCGGGCCGCGGGCCGAGCTGGTCTTCGTCGGCAAGGAGGTCGGCGCCCACGCCTGGCCGCAGGAGCAGATCAATGCGGTCATCGTCGCTGCCGCGCTGCAGGGGCGCAATGTCGTGCGCCTCAAGTCCGGCGATCCCGGCGTCTTCGGACGCGCCGCCGAGGAACTCGAGGCCGCGCGGATTCATGGCATCAAGACCGAGATCGTCCCCGGGGTGACCGCCGCCATGGCCGCCGCCGCCCGCGCCGGCATCCCGTTGACCACACGCGGCGAAACCGATGCGCTGGTGCTGGCGACCGGCCACGCCCGCGCCGGTGACCCCATGCCCGACTGCGCCCGTCACGCCCGTCCCGGCGTCGCGCTGGCGCTTTACATGGCGGTGAGCCAGTCGGAGCGGATCACCCGCTCGCTGCTGGAGACCGGGATGCCCGAGGATGCGCCGCTGACCATCGCGGTGGAGGTCTCGAAACCCGGCGAGCGGATCATCACCGGGCGCCTTGTCGAGCTGCCGGAGCTGCTGGCGCGGCACGGGGTGACCGGCTGCGCGGCGATCATCGCCAGTTGGCCGAAGATGGCGAGGGCCGGGGTGTCCGAGGTAGCGACAGGCAAGGCGCTTGCCTGAGCCATACACGAGACGATAGCTCGGCGGATTAGAGCACCGAGATCAGCCGCGCCGCGCTTTCCACGCCGTCGATGACCGGTTTCTCGAACCGCGCCCGCAGGTGCGCCGTCAGCTTCGCCATCCCGGCGCAGCCGAGGATCACGCAATCCACCCCGTCTCCGGCCATGGCGCGGGCGGTTTCGGCGGCCACCGCCTCGGTCGCCGCCTCGGGGTCCTCTTCGAGGGCAAGCACGGGCACGTCGGAGGCCCGCACCTTGCCCAGCAGGTGCTCGAAGCCATAGCCGAGGATGTTCTCCTCGAGGATGGGCACCGAGACCGGCAGCGTGGTGACCACCGAGAAGCTCCAGCCGCGCAGCGCAGCGGCGTGATAGGCGGCCTGACCGATGCCGATCACCGGCACCTTCGAGCGGGCCCGTGCCTCCGCCAGCGCGGTGTCGTCGAAACAGGCGATGATGATGCCCTCGAAGCCCTCGACATTCGCCTTGTCGATCAGCCCCAGCAGCGGCGGCGCGGCTTTCAGCCCGTCGGCATGGCCCTGGATCGCGGGCGGACCTCCGGCATTGGTCCAGCCCTCGATCGTCAGCCCCGGCACCGAGGCACGGGCGACCTCCAGCATGGCCTCGGTCATCGCAACGGTGCTGTTTGGGTTGATGATCACATAGGCCATCAGACCATGCCCTTGCCGGCATCCGACCCCTGCTTCGCCCGCCGCTTGTTCATCGACCAGACGGTCAGCAGGAAGACCCCGATGATGACCAGCGAGAAGGCGGTGGTCAGCGTGCCGAGCGCGAAGATCACCGGCGTGGTGACATTGGTGGTCATGCCGTAGATCTCCAGCGGCAGCGTGTTGTAGCTGCCGGCGGTCAGCAGCGTGCGGGCGAACTCGTCATAGCTCAGCGTGAAGCCGAAGAGCGCGACCCCGATCAGCGAGGGCGCGATGATCGGCAGCACCACGTGACGCAACGCCTGCCAGTTGGTCGCGCCCTGGTCGCGGGCGGCCTCCTCGAAGGATTTGTCGAAACGGTTGAACACGGCGAACATGATCAGCAGGCCGAAGGGCAGCGTCCAGGTGAGCTGCGAGCCGAAGCCCGAGCTTGCCCAGTGGATCGGCAGCCCGGCCTGGCTGAAGATCAGCCCGACCCCGAGCGAGACGAGGATCGAGGGGATCACCAGCGCGGTGATCACAAGGTAGAACAGCACCACGTTGCCGGCAAAGCGCTTACGGAACGCCAGACCGCCCATCACCGAGACGACCACCGTGGTGATCATCACCATCAGCCCGAGCGCGAAGCTGCGGCGGAAGCTGCCCCAGATGTCGCCCACCGCCTGCTCTTGGAAGAGGTCGAAGAACCAGTGCAGCGAGACGCCGCGCATCGGGAAGGTGAGGCCCCCCTGCGGGCCCTGGAAGCTGAGGATCGCGATGGTGAAGGTCGGCCCGTAGAGGAACAGCAGGAACAGAACGAAGAAGGCGCCGAGCACGTAGAAGGAGCGGGGGCGGGTTTCCATGGGTCAGAGCTCCTTGCGGATGTCGACGAAGCGCAGCAGGATGCCGATGACCATCAAAACGGTGATCAGCAGCACCACGGCCGTGGCCGAGGCCGAGGGATATTGCAGCAGCGCGATGTCGTTCTGGATGAGGCGGCCGACGTTGGCCGATTGCGAGCCTGACATGAAGCGCACCGTAACGAAGTCGCCCATCACCAATGTGACAACGAAGATCGTGCCGATCATGATGCCCGGCTTGCACAGCGGGATGATGACGTTGGTCAGGGTCTGGAACCCGCTGGCGCCGCCGTCATAGGCCGCCTCGATCAGCGATTTGTCTATGCGCATCATGGTGTTGAAGATCGGCACCACCATGAACAGCGTGTAGAGGTGGACGAAGGCGAGGATCACCGAAAAATCGGAATAGAGCAGCCAGTCCAGCGGCTCGTCGGTGATGCCTGCCGAGATCAGCGCCGAGTTGGCCAGCCCGTTGCGCCCGAGAAAGGGGATCCACGAGATCATCCGGATGATGTTCGAGGTCCAGAACGGAATGGTGCACAGGAGGAACAGCGCGATCTGCCAGGTCTGGGTGCGCACGTGGAAGGCTAGGAAATAGGCCACGGTGAAGCCGATCCCCAGGGTGAAGGCCCAGACGATCAGCGCGTATTTGATGGTGTTGCCGAACACCCGGTAGGTCACCGGCGACCCGAAGAGGAAATCGTAGTTCTCCCAGCTGAAAGCCGGGACGATCGAGAACTCCGTCGCCTGCCAGAAGCTGACGACGACGATCATCACGATGGGCAGCACGAGAAAGAGGATCAGGACGAGCGTCAGGGGCGATGCCAGGAGCCAGCCGGTCAGGTGTCGGTTCGTTTCGCCAGCGCGCATGGGGCCTCCGGGAGATGGTCGTTCGGTGCAGGCGCGGCCTGCAGGAGGGCCGCGCCCCGGGACTCCCCGGAACGCGGCGATCTTGATCAGGCGCGAGCCCTGCGGATCAGGCCGAGATGAACTCGTTCCACTTGCGGACCATGTACTGGTTCTCGTCCATGACGGCGTTCCAGCAGGCGACGGAGCCCATGCGCTCCTCGAAGGAGCCGCCGTCGCGGGTCTCGCCGGCCTTGGCCATGGCGTCGCCGAACGGGTTGGTGATGGTGTCGGTGGCTTCCTTGCCCTCGAACCAGTAGCCCCATTCGTTCTCGGACATGTAGTTCTTCGAGGTTTCCGGGACCGCCGAGTAGTAGCCCTGGCGCATCAGGAAGCCGCCGACCCAGCCGTCGAGGTACCAGTTGATGTATTCGTAGGCCGCATCCAGCTCGAGCCCCGAGAGGTTCTTCGACAGGCCGATGCCACCGCCCCAGGAGCGGTAGCCCTCTTTCAGCGGCTGGTAGACGCAGTCGATGCCGCGCGACTTGACCGCGGTGATGGCGGGCGACCACATGGACTGGATCACCACCTCGCCAGACGCCATCAGGTTGACGCTCTCGTCGAAGGTCTTCCAGAAGGCGCGGAACTGGCCGGCCTTCTTGGCCTCGGTGAAGATCGCCATGGTCTTGTCGATCTCTTCGCGGGTCATGTTGCCCTTGTCGCCATAGGCAATCTCGCCCATCGACTCGCAGACCATGGCGGCGTCCATGATGCCGATCGAGGAGATGTCGAGGATCGAGGCCTTGCCTTTGAACTCGGGGTTCAGAAGCTCGGCCCAGGTCTCGATCGGACGGCCGATGAGGTCGGGGCGGATGCCCAGCGTGTCGGCGTTGTAGATCGTCGGGATGAGGGTCATCCAGTTGGTCTGTTCGGACGCAAAGGTGGTGCCATCGGGACCGTCGGTAAAGCCCACGGTGTGCGGCGCGGTGCCTTGGGCGATGGTCGACTCGGGCGTCAGCTTGCCGTCCTTGAAAATGCCGACGATCTTGTCGTAGTTCTTGATCTTGCTGACATCCATGGCCTGCAGGTTGCCAGTCGGCCAGACCTTCTTGCAGATCCAGTACTCGATGTCGGCGATGTCGAAGCTGCCCGGCTGGGTGGCGGCGCGCTGGGTGACGGCGTCGGAATCGAGCGCGGTCATCTCGAGCGTGAAGCCGAGGTCTTCCTTCACCTTCTGCCCCACCTCGTTGAGGTTCGACACGCCGGTGCCGAACTGGCGCAGGGTGACGTCCTTGATGTTCTGGGCCCAGATCATCGGTGCCGGGAAGGCGCTTGCGGCCCCTGCGGCGGCGGCGCCCTTGAGCAGGCCCCGGCGGCTGAGTTTCTTCGTCGTCATGTCCTAACTCCCTGTGTTGGACTTGTCTTGACCGGACCTTTTCGGCCCTTGACCCTTCCGGCCCGGTTCAGGCCGAAAGCGGATGCAGCGCCTGGTCATCCCAGACCAGGCCGACCCCGTCGCCGGGGGATTTCGGATCGGAGAAGAACTGCTCCTCGGGCACCCAGGCGGTCACGTCCTGATCGCCCGCGGCGAGCACGGTCACGGCCACATGCGTGCCTTGGAACTCCACCGAGGTGACTCGCCCGCCCAGCGCAGCGCCGGCCTCTGGGGCGATGCGCGTCAGATCGTTGCGGATGGCAAAACGGCCCTGCGGCAGCGCCAGCACGTTGTGCCCACCCATGAAGCGGGCGACGAACTCGGTCTTTGGCGCGTTGAACACGTCGCGCGCGCTGCCGGCCTGCTCGATCACCGCGTTGTTCATCACGACGATCTCGTCGGCCAGCGCCAACGCCTCGTCCTGGCCGTGGGTGACGTGCACGAAGGTGATCCCGAGCTCGCGCTGCAGGCGCTTCAGCTCGGCGCGCATGCGGATGCGCAGGAACGGGTCGAGCGCCGAGAGCGGCTCGTCGAGCAGCAGGATCTGCGGCTCGGTGATCAGCGCCCGGGCGAGCGCCACGCGCTGCTGCTGCCCGCCTGAAAGCTGCGACGGCAGGCGCTCGGCGTATCGGGTCATGTCGACGAGCTCGAGCATCTCCATCGCCGAGCTGCGGCGGGTGGCAGCGTCGACGCCCTTCATCTTCAGGGAAAAGGCAACGTTGTCCGCCACCGAAAGGTGCGGGAAAAGTGCGTAGCTCTGGAACATCATCGCGGTGCCGCGCTTGGCGGGCGGCAGGTAGGAGATGTCCGAGCCGCCCAGCACTATGGAGCCCGCGCTCACCGTCTCGTGCCCGGCGATCATCCGCAGCGTCGAGGACTTGCCGCAGCCCGAGGGACCAAGCAGGCAGGCATAGACGCCCGAACCGAAATGGTGGTCGATCGCGTCGACGGCCACCGTGTCGCCGTAACGCTTGGTCAGACCGACGAGTTCGAGATCGAGTCCTTGGCGCATGTGTCCCCCGTTGGTCAGGCCTCAGTTCCGCCGCAGCGGCTGCTTCACGATCCTGTCCCCGGCCCGCGCGAAAAAACGAAGCACGGGCAACGTCGGGGAAGGGCAGATTCTGAAGTCCGCCCAAATTTTCACCAATGTTTATGCTCTCTGTGCGCTTTTTGATTACAGATCGTATACGATCTTCGAAATTATCCCGTGCGATCCTCCGGTCCCTTGTGCGTGCCGAGAGTCTCGGAAACATTGACGCCAAAGGAGACGCGCGTGACCTCAGGAGCGGAAAAATCGGCAAGAGCCCCCGAACGGGCCAAGGGCTCCAAGGCCCGGGCCGTAGCAGATGCGCTGACCTTGGCTGTGCACGAGCACCGGCTGACGCCGGGGCTGAAGCTGAACGAGGACGAAGTCGGCGAGATCTTCGGCGTGGGGCGCACCATCGTGCGCTCGGCTCTGCAGATGCTTGCGCACGAGCAGCTGGTGACCATCGAGCCCAACCGCGGTGCCTTTGTCGCCGAACCCTCGATCCGCGAGGCGCGCGAGGTCTTCGAGGCCCGCGCCCTGCTCGAGCCGCGCACTGCACGCTCGGCCGCGGAGCGGATCACCCCCGAGGGCATCGCCCGGCTGCGCGCCCACAGCGTGGCCGAGCACGAGGCGCTCGACCGCGGCGACTTTGGCACCGCGCTGCGGCTTTCGGGCGCGTTCCACATAGAGATTGCACGGATCGCCGACCAGTCCACCATCGCCGAATTCATCACCCAACTCATCGCAAGATCTTCACTGGTCATCGCTCTTTACTGGCGCAGACCCGAGGCAATGTGCGAAACTCATGCGCATGAGGCGCTGCTGTCCGCCCTTGAACGGGGCGACGGCGCCACGGCGGAGGAGATGATGAAGGGCCACCTGCTCGATCTGCTGTCGTCGCTCGATCTGCGCGAGGCGCCGCCTCCGCCGCAGAGCCTGCGCGACGCCCTGCGGCCATGATGCTGCGAACCATGACCCGGGCCGATCTGGGCCGGGCGCTCGACTGGGCAGCCGAGGAAGGCTGGAACCCGGGACTCGAGGATCTCGAGGTCTTCCACGCCACTGACCCGGGTGGTTTCTTCTGCGCCGAGCTGGGCGGCAAGATGGCGGCAGCGATCTCGGTGGTGAACCATTCGCCCAGCCTCGCTTTCCTCGGTCTCTACCTCTGCGCCCCGGCCTACCGCGGACAGGGCATCGCCCATGCGCTCTGGCTGCACGCGCTGAAACACGCCGGCGATCGGACCGTCGGGCTCGACGGCGTACCGGCGCAGCAGGAGAACTACCGCAAGTCGGGATTCGTGCTGGCCGGGCAGACCAAGCGCTACGCCGGTGCCCTGCGCCCCGGCCATGGTAAGGGGGTTACCTCGGCCTCGGCGGCGGACCACCCGCTTCTGATCGAGATGGAGCGCCGCGCCTGCGGCTATGCCAAACCCACCTTCTGCGCCGCCTGGCTCGAGCCCGCGCAGACCCGCTACACGCTGGTACACCGCAGCAATGGCACACCGGACGGGTTCCTCACCCTGCGGCGCTGCCGCGACGGCTGGAAGATCGGCCCACTCTGCGCACCCGGCATCGAAGTCGCGAAGACCCTGCTCGAGGCGGCGGCGCAGCACAGCGAAGACGATCAGGTGATGATCGACCTGCCGCAAGAATCGGCACCGCTGGCCGCGCATTGTCTAGAGATGGGGCTCGAGCCGATGTTCCACACCGCCCGCATGTACCGCGGCCCCGCGCCGCTGCCCGGCCCGGGTCTGCACGCGGTGGCGACGCTGGAGCTGGGCTGAGGCGGGGCTGGCTGGCTGGCTGGCTGGCTGGCTCAGACCTTGGTCAGCTCGCTTTCAAGCTTCAAGACCCGGCCGCCATCGTCCTGCTCGATCAGGAAGGCAGGCGTATCGGAAGAGCCGTTGCGGGTGATCTCCTGGTCCTTGATCTGACGTGTGACCCGGCGCTCGAAGCGATCTGCGATCTTGCCCCTGGCTTTGCCATCCCCCCCAGTTCCACTGGACAGTCTCTCCAACCTGAAACGTGCTCATCGATTGCCTCCCGAAATTACGTAGGGGAAACACGTTTGAGGCGCAGAGGTTCCGACGCTACTCCGAGGCCGGGCTCTCTTCCGGCGCTTCAGGCTCCGCCGGAAGCGACTCGCCGTCGGTCGGTTCCGCGCCTTCCGCCGGCGTCTCCGCGGGAGTCTCGCTCTCCTGTACCGGGGTGTCGGTCGTCAGAACGCCGTTCACCCAGGTGCCGGTGCTCTGCTCCCCGGTGGCGTAGCGCATCGTGCCCTCGCCCTGGCGCTTGCCGTCCTTGAAGTGCCCCTCGTAGACGTCGCCATTGGCATAGGTCGCCACGCCCTCGCCCTCGATTTCGCCGTTGACCCAGCCGCCGTCGTAGCGGAAGCCGTCGGGCATGGTGATCGCACCCTGCCCGTGGCGCTGGCCGTCGCGGAAGGCGCCGGTGTAGACCGTGCCGTCGGGATAGGTGGCGGTGCCCTCGCCGTGGCGCTGGCCGTCCTTCCAGTCGCCCTCGTAACGGTAGCCGTCGGGGTAGGTCATCACCCCTTGCCCATCGTTGCGGGCGTTCTTGAACGTTCCCTCGTAGACCAGGCCGTTGGCGTAACGGGCCACGCCCCGCCCCTCGATCACCCCGTCGACCCAGGTGCCCTCGTAGGTGGAGCCGTCGGGATAGGTGATCGTGCCGGTGCCATTGGCGAGATCGCCGAGGAAGGCGCCCTCGTAAATCGAGCCGTCAGGATAGGTGACCTTGCCCTGGCCCTCGATCTGGCCCGAGACCCAGTCGCCCTCGTAGCGGTAGCCGTCCTCGCCGATGAAGGCGCCCTTGCCCTGCCGCTGGTCGTTGTCGAAGGCGCCCTCGTAGATGTCGCCATTGGCGTAGGTGACCTTGCCCTGGCCCTCGCGGCGACCGTCGACCAGCTCGCCCTCGTAGACGTCGCCGTTGGGCTGGGTCAGCTTGCCGATGCCGTCGATCTGCCCCTCGCGCCAGGTGCCCTCGTAGACCAGCCCGTCGGGCATGGTGAGCTTGCCTTGTCCGTCGCGCAGCCCGTTGGCGACGCGGCCCTCGAAGACCGAGCCGTCGGGATAGGCGATCTCGGCATTGCCCTGCTTGACGCCGTTCACCCAGTCGCCCTCGTAGCGATAGCCGTTGGGGCCGGTCATAACGCCGCGCCCGTGGTGCAGCGCGTTGCGGAAGGCGCCCTCGTAGCGCATGCCGTTGGCGTATTGCATGATCCCCTTGCCGGTGATCTTGCCGTCGAGCCAGGAGCCCTCGTAGGTGCCGCCGTCGGCAAAGACGATGCGGCCGATGCCCTCGGGCTTGCCCTTGGCGAACTGGCCTTCATAGACCGAGCCATTGGGGAAGCGCGCGACGCCCTCGCCGCGGATCTCGCCCTCGGCCCATTGGCCGGTGTATTCGTAGCCGTTCGGCAGCCGGTAGGTGCCAGTGCCGTGCTGAAGACCGTTCTGGAAGGTGCCCTCGTAGACCCCGCCATCGTCATATTGCTTGGTCTGGACCTCGCCGCCCTCGACCTGCGCGAGTGCCGGATAGGTCAGCGCCGCAATTGCCGCCGCCGTGAGGATGGATCTGCCTGAGAGCTTCATGCGCCTTCCCTGCCGGCCGCTCGCCGGATGCCTGTTGTTTTGCCCCGAAAATCGGCCTGAAAATCGGCCCCTCTGCCGCCGCGAAACTAAACAACACCCCCTTGGCTGACAATCTCTTTTGCCCCCAGCTTCTTCCCCTCCGGCGTGGTTCTGCTATGTGGGCACGCGGATGTGACCAAAAGGACGTGGCTCATGGGTGACCGTTTCCGCCTGACCATCGCGCAGCTCAACCCGACCGTGGGCGATCTTGCCGGCAATGCCGCCAAGGCCAGGGACGCCTGGGAGCAGGGCCGCGCGGCGGGGGCCCAGCTCGTCGCCCTGCCCGAGCTGTTCATCGCAGGCTACAACCCGCAGGACCTGCCGATGAAGCATGCCTTCACGCTGGACTGCATGGACGTCGCGCGAAAGCTGGCCGAGGATTGCGCCGATGGTCCCGCGCTGGCCATCGGCTGCCCCTGGATCGAGGGCACCGAACTCTACAACGCCTATCTGATCTGTCGCGATGGGCGGATCGTCACCCAGGTCTTCAAGCACCACCTGCCGAACTACGGCGTCTTCGACGAGGTCCGGGTCTTTGACAGCGGCGCCATCGGCGGGCCCTACGCGGTGGGCAACGTGCGCATTGGCTCGCCGATCTGCGAGGACGCCTGGTACGAGGACGTGGCCGAGACCCTCGCCGAGACCGGCGCAGAGTTCCTTCTTGTACCCAATGGCTCGCCCTACCGCAGAAACAAGCATGACACCCGGCTCAACAAGATGGTCGCCCGCGTGATCGAGACCGGCCTGCCGCTGATCTACCTCAACATGGTGGGTGGGCAGGACGACCAGATCTTCGACGGCGGTTCCTTCGTGCTGAACCCCGGCGGACAGGCGGCATTGCAACTGCCGGTGTTCGAGGAGGAGATCGCGCAGGTTGACCTCGTCCGAACGTCCGAGGGCTGGCGCGCCGAGGACGGGCGCTTCGTGCAGCATCCGAGCGAGATGGAGCAGGACTACCATGCCATGGTGCTCAGCCTGCGCGACTATTGCCGCAAGACCGGCTTCGGCAAGGTGCTGCTGGGCATGTCGGGCGGCATCGACTCGGCGCTGGTGGCGACCATCGCCACCGACGCGCTCGGGGCCGAGAATGTGCGCTGCGTGATGCTGCCCTCGGAATACACCTCCGAGCATTCGCTCGAGGATGCCAAGGCCTGCGCCAACAACCTCGGCTGCCACTATGATTTCGTGCCCATCGCCGAGGGCCGCGCTGCGATCACCAACACGCTGGCGCCGCTCTTCGAGGGGCGACCCGCCGACCTCACCGAAGAGAACATCCAGTCGCGCCTGCGCGGGCTGCTGCTGATGGCGTTGTCGAACAAGTTCGGCGAGATGCTCCTGACCACCGGCAACAAGTCCGAGGTCGCGGTGGGCTATGCCACGATCTATGGCGACATGGCGGGTGGCTACAATCCGATCAAGGATCTCTACAAGACCCGGGTCTTCGCCATCTGCCGCTGGCGCAACGAGAACCAGCGTCCCTGGATGAAAGGCCCCGAGGGCGAGGTGATCCCCGAGCGGATCATCACCAAGCCCCCTTCGGCCGAGCTGCGCGAGGACCAGAAGGACAGCGACAGCCTGCCCGACTACCCGGTGCTGGACGGCATCCTCGAGATCCTCGTCGACCGCGACGGCTCGATCGCCGATTGCGTTGCGGCGGGCTATGACCGGGCCGACGCCAAGAAGGTCGAGCACCTCCTCTACATCTCCGAGTACAAGCGCTTCCAGTCCGCCCCCGGCGCGCGGCTGTCGCAAAAGGCCTTCTGGCTCGACCGGCGCTATCCCATCGCCAACCGCTGGCGCGACAACGGATGAGCGCGGTGCGGCCCCGGATCCTCTTCGTCGTCGAGCGGTTCCACACGAACCTCTGGGAGGCGACGCGCGCGCTGAACGCGGCGCAGATTGACGTGGCGGTCTGGGGCAGCGGCAGCGGCAAGACCGAGGACCATAGCGTCGTCGCTCCGCGGGTCTTTCCTTATGACGCCGACCCTGCCGCATTCCGCAGTGCTTGGGACGACCTGAAGCCGGATCTGGTGATTTTGCGCAACGTCGCCGCACACCGCCGGGCGGTGGCCCGGCTGGCGCGGGCGAGCGGCACGCCGATGTGGTTCTACGACCTCAACCCCTACCACTGGCGCGAGCCGCTGAAGCGCCGGCTGACCCGCCGGTTCCAGGGCCTGCCGCAGCGCCGGGTGACTCCCGTTCTCGGGCTCGACACCACCATCCGCCCGAGCCGCGACGCCCGCTACATCCCATGGCCAGTGATGGCGGCACCGGAACCTACGCCCGGCGAGGCCGCGCCCCGGAGCGGCCAGGAGGTCACGGTGCTCTGCGTCGCCAAGCTCCACAACCCGCGCAAGAACCACGGCATGGTGATCGACGCGCTGCGGACGCAGGGCCGCGCGGGCAAGGTGCGGCTGCTGCTCGCCGGCACCACCGGCGATCCGGTGCAAAACGCCGCGCAGATCGCCGCGCTCGAAGAGGTGGCCGCCGCCGAGCCCTGGCTCGAGCTGCACGCCAATGTGCCCTTCAAGCAGATGCCCGAGCTCTACCGGCAGGCGGATATCTGCATCCTGCCCTCGGTGCGCGAGCCGCTCGGCTTCGCCCCGGTGGAATCCATGGCCTATGGCTGCGTCCCGGTGATTTCGACCGACGCCGGCTCGGCGGGCTACGTGCGACACGGCGAAAACGGGCTGCGGGTGGACGTCAGCCGTCCCGGCGCGGTGGAAGAGGTGCTTTCCTCGCTCATCGACGACGCCGCGCTCCGGCAGCGCCTCGGGGCCGCCGCGCTGGAAACCGCGCAGGGAGAGCTGGGCGCCGAGCGATTCGTGACCCGGATGCGCGCGCTGCTGCAGGAGAGCGGCGTCAGCGCCTGAGCCGCCTCACTCCCACCAGCGGTCAACGCTGGCAATATCCTCGTCGGACCAGCCGAAGTGATGCGCGAACTCGTGCACAGTGACATGGGTCACCAGGTCCTCGAGCGTCACGTTGCCCCTGTCGCGCCATTCCTGCAGGATCGGCTCGCGGAACAGCCAGACGGTATCGGGATAGGGCGACGGCCAGCTCGAGGCCTTCTCGGTCACCGGGATCCCCTCGTAAAGGCCGGTCAGCTCGAGCGGATCGTCGATTTCCATATCTTCAAGGATCTCGTCGGACGGCCAATCCTCGACGCGCAGCACCACCTCGGCGGCAGCGGCGCGGAAGGGCGCGGGCAGGGTATCGACCGCGGCGCGGGCCATGGTCTCGAAACTGGCGAGATCGGGATCACTCATGCAAGGGATATGGCGTGCCGGACGTCGCTGGAAAAGAGGGAAACCGCGCGGCGCAGTGGCCGGACAAGGCCCTCCCCCGGCAATGACGCCAAGACAGGTCGCTTTCCGCCCTTCCTGTCGCAAACGGCGCAGATTTTCCCCGCCCCCGCCCTTAGCTGCGCGCTCCGCTTCCAGGAGAGTCGCATGATCACCGTCCACAACATCCCCCAGGCCTTTTCCGAGACCGACTGCGCCCGTCTCATCGAGATCGCGCGCAACGCCGAAGCCTCGGACGCGCGGCTGGTGGGACAGCAGCGCGCGCACAACCTGCGCCGCGCCGATCTGGTGTGGCTCGACGACGTCGAGGACACCGGCTGGGTCATGGATCGGATCATCGAGCTGGTGCGCGACGCCAACCGCAGCGCCTATGACTTCGCGCTCGACGCCTTCGACGAGAGCGCGCAGGTCGCGCGCTACGGTGCCGAGCGTGAGGGCCATTTCGACTGGCATTCGGACATCGGCGAGGGCCGCCTCGCCTCGCGCCGCAAGCTGACCATGGTGGTGCAGCTCTCGGACGAGGGCGACTACGAAGGCGGCGCGCTGGAGGTCATGCCCTCGAACCACATCGTCACCGCAAAGAAAGAGCGCGGCACCGCCACGCTCTTTCCGTCCTACATGTTGCACCGGGTGACCCCGGTGACAGATGGTGAGCGCCACTCGCTGACCATTTGGGCACACGGGCCGGCCTTCCGCTGAGATCCGCGCGCCAAGGGCGGGCACGTCAGACCGGGCCCGCCCGCTCAGCTCATCAGCAGCTGGTAGCTGTGCGGCACATAGCGGAAGCCGTCGTCCTCGGCCTCGACGTAGCCAATCGCCGGGAAGGGCATGTGGTAGCCGATGAAGGGAGTCTTCTCCTCGGCCAGCGTGCCGAAGACCTTGCGCCGTGACGAGGCGGCGAGCTGCTTGTCCATGTCGAAGCGCACTTCCCAGTCGGGCTTGCCCACCGACCAGACGTAGTGGTTGGCAAGATCGGCGGTCAGCATCAGCTTCTTGCCGCCGCTTTCGAGCATGAAGCACATGTGGCCCGGCGTGTGCCCCGGCGCCAGGACCGAGGTGATCCCAGGCGCCACCTCGGCGCCGTTGCCGAGGAAGCTAAAGCTTCCCTCCAGCGGGCGTACCTTGTCCTCGAAGGTCTCGTTGCCGGCGGCGGACCAGTGATCCCATTCCTCCTGCCCGGTGAGCAGCGCGGCATTGGCGAAGGTCGGCGTGCCACCGTCCGAAAGCCCGCCGATATGGTCGCCGTGCATGTGGGTGATCACCACGTGGCTCACGTCCTCCGCCGCATAGCCCGCCGCCTCGACCGCGGCGACGATGCCTGCCGGGTCGAGCCCGGTGTCGAAGAGGATCAGCGCGCCACCGGTGTTGACCAGCGTGGGCGTGAAGAAGAACTGTGTCTTGTCGGTCGGGATGTTCGCCGCTTCGGAAACCTCGGCGAATTCCTCGGGGCTGGCGTTCATGCCGAAAGTGCCCTGCGGTTCGGGCACGGTCCGCGTGCCGGCCATCATTGCGGTGACCTCGAAATCCCCCAGCGGCACGCGGTAGGTCCGCGGCACCTGCGGGCCCTGCGCCTCCTGCGCACGGGCGCGGGTCGTACCGCCGAGACCGGCGGCAAGCGGCAGCGCCGCGGCGCAGGTCAGCGCCGTGCGGCGCGTGATCTTGTCCTTGTCCATAGTCGTCTTCCTCTCCTGTTGCCCTGTCGTTGCCCTGTGCTGGGTCGTCCTGTGCCAAAGGATAGTTCCCTTGCGTCATCCGGCCAGAATGCACCAGCTGGCGCATCATCACATCCGTGTATTTGCACGGCATTAATCGGACTCACCGCAGCTCGGTCCGTGCAGTCGTGAACAGAGAGGAGCCGCGGATGATCCCGCACGCTTCCAACCCCTTCTGGCTACCAAGATCCTCGTCACCCGGCTCCGCCGCGAGGTGAAGGCGAGTCCCGCCGAGATGGCCGGCAAGATTGCCGAGCTGCGTGGCTACTTCGAGAAGAACGCCTTCGATCACAAGGACTTCGCCCTCTTCTGACGCGTCCGATCCCCGACAGGTCCGGCCCCTGGACGCCCTGAGCCCCCGAAGCGAAAGCCCATGAAGCACACCCTGATGACCCTGGCGCAGGCGGCAGAGCACGTCACCGCCGGCGCGACCCTTGTCCTCGCCGGCGCCGAGCAGGCGCTGGATCGGCGGCACCTCGGTCTATTTCATGACCGAGGACGGCGGCCAGGTGGACCAAAAAAACCTCTTGGTCACCGAGATCGAGGCCGCGGAGGACGCCCGCCCCGTGCTCTACGAGGGCGAGGAGCTGCCGAGCCTTACAAAGGACCGCTTCGAGCGCGGCCAGTCGGTCATCCTGATCCCCGCCTTCAGCCGCGCCCACGAGACCTATGCCATCGGCGCCGCGGAATTCCCCGGTCTATTCGACCAGCCGTTTATGGGCTGGATCACCGGCGTGGCTCTCGACGACCTCGAGCGGGTCAGGCCCATGGTCTTCGACAGCAGCCGCGGCACGGCCCACGAGGACGGCGCGCTGGTGCTGCACGTGAAGCTCCCTGCCGACCGGACCGCCAACGTCGAGATCCTCAACCTGTTCGAGCAGGACGGGTTCGGTCCCGAGATCAGCTTCACCGGCCCCGTCACCTTCGGCGAGATCGCCTATATCCTGCTGAACCAGACCATGGTGCGGCTGCAGCTGCACGGGCAGGAACAAGCCCCGGTCGCCTGACCATCTCTCTCCGCCCCCGGCCAACTCTCTCTGGTCGTGGGATCGGGGGGATAGGTGCCAGGCAAGCCCGCCCCCCCTGCCCCGCCGCAGCGCCGTCAGGCTCTTATTTCGCTCGCCCCGCATTGCGCCAGCAGCCCCTGCACCATCGCCCGGGTGCAGAGTGTCGTGCCGGGCGTGGTCACCGTCGCGCTGGCCGCCGCCGCGCCGAGCGCCAGCGAGTCCGGCGCGCTCAGGCCCGAGGAAATCCCGAAGGCATAGGCCCCGACGAAGCTGTCTCCCGCCCCCACCGCCGAGAGCACCGAAACCTTGGCCGCGCTCACCTGCCAGAGCCCGTCCGGCCCGGCCATGACCGAGCCGTCCGCCCCACGCGCGAGGATCACCCGTTCGGCCGCGCCCCGCGCCACCAGCTCGGCGGCGAAGCGGGCCGAGTCGGCGCGGCTCATCAACGGCCGGCCCGCGAGGTCCTCGGCCTCGAGGCTGTCCATCCGCAGCACCGCCGGTGCCGGATCAGTGCCTTTGGCCAGAAGCTCGAGCACCGGCCCCGAGGTGTCGACGATCAGGCACGCACCGCGATCCCGCAGCGCCCGGGCAAGCTCGACCGGAAAATCATTCGGCACCCCCGGCGGCTGGCTGCCGCTGAGCACCACGATGCCGCCCTCGTGCACGGTGCTCGCAATCGAGGAGAGCGCGTCGAGCACGTCGCCCTCGCTCCAGACCGGGCCAGGCATGACGAAACGGTACTGCTCGCCGCTGTAGCGGTCGTGCACGGCGAGGCTCTCGCGGGTCTCGCCCGGCGCGCGCATCCGCACCATCGGCAACCCGCGCTCGGCCAGCGCCGCCTCGAGCCGCATCCCCGTCGGACCACCAAGCGCCAGGAAGGCCCGCGCCGGACCGCCAAGCTCGGCGGCTACCCGCGCCACGTTGATGCCGCCGCCGCCGGGATCGGCGCTTGGCGTGTCACAGCGCAGCTTCGGGCCGGCCACCACGCGATCCGTGGTGGTCGACAGATCGAGCGCAGGATTGAGCGTGACCGTCAGAATGTCTCTCATAGGGCGGAGAATACACGGCTTGAGGACTCCGCCAAGGGCCGCGAACTGGACAAACCGCCGCGCTTGTGAAATTGCCACCCGCGTATGCAGGAGGCTAGCATGACCACCACCCGTTTCGCACCGTCGCCCACCGGTCACATCCATGTGGGCAACCTCCGCACCGCGCTGTTCAACTACCTGATCGCGCGCAAGGCCGGCGGCACCTTCATCCTGCGCATCGATGACACCGATGCCGAGCGCAGCAAGGAAGAATACGTCGACGGCATCAAGCGCGACCTTGAATGGCTCGGTCTGCACTGGGACAAGACGGAGCGACAGAGCGCGCGGCTGGACCGCTACCATGCCGCCGCCGACGAGCTGCGCGCCATGGGCCGCTTCTACGAGGCCTTCGAAACGCCGACCGAGCTCGACCTCAAGCGCAAGAAGCTGCTCAACATGGGCAAGCCGCCGGTCTACGACCGCGCCGCGCTGTCCCTCTCGGACGCCGAGAAGGACGCCCTGCGCGCCGAGCGCGGCAACGGGGTGTGGCGGTTCAAGCTGGACCAGCAGCGCATCGACTGGACCGACGGCATCCTCGGGCCGATCTCGATCGACGCCGCCTCGGTCTCTGACCCGGTGCTGATCCGCGGCGACGGGCAGATCCTCTACACGCTGGCCTCGGTGGTCGACGACATGGACATGGGCGTCACCAACATCGTGCGCGGCTCGGACCACGTCACCAACACCGCGACGCAG
The DNA here is from genome assembly GCF_002300555.2 of Alloyangia mangrovi. Taxonomy (GTDB): domain Bacteria; phylum Pseudomonadota; class Alphaproteobacteria; order Rhodobacterales; family Rhodobacteraceae; genus Salipiger; species Salipiger mangrovi. The sequence goes on from NZ_NTHN02000011.1 coordinate 44,989, forward strand.
ATCCAGATCATCGAGGCGCTCGGCGGCACCGCCCCCGGCTTCGCGCACCACTCGCTGCTCACCGGCCCACAGGGCGAGTCGCTGTCGAAGCGCCTCGGCGTGCTGTCGATCCGCGACCTGCGCGAAGCGGGCGTCGAGCCCGAGGCGCTGCTGTCGCTGATGGCCCGCCTTGGCTCGAGCCAGCCGGTGGAACTGCGGCTGTCGCTGGAAGAGATCGCCGAGGGCTTCGAGCTGAGCCAGTTCGGTGCGGCTCCGACCAAGTTCGACGAGCAGGATCTCTACCCGCTGACCGCCCGCAAGCTGCACCAGCTGCCGCTGGCCGAGGTGACCGAGGAGCTGACCGCGATCGGCGTGCCCGCCGAAAAGCAGGAAGCCTTCTGGAACGTGGCGCGTGAGAACATCGTGACCCGCAAAGAGATCGCTGGCTGGTGGGAGCTGTTCCGCGACGGCGCCGAGCCGCTGATCGCCGACGAGGACCGCGCGTTCATCGCCGAGGCGATGGCATTGCTGCCCGAGGGCCCCTACACCACCGAGACTTGGGGCGAATGGACCAAGGCGGTGAAGGAGGCCACTGGCCGCAAGGGCAAGGGCCTTTTCATGCCGCTGCGCAAGGCGCTGACCGGGCTCGAGCGCGGGCCCGAGATGTCGGACGTGCTGCCGCTGCTGGAGAAGATCCCGGCAAAGGCGCTGGCGAAGTAAGCGCCGAACCATCGGATTGCAAAGGCGGGCCCCCGGGTCCGCCTTTTTCTTTGACTGCCCGCACCCGGGACTAGGTCTCGTCCCGCTTGGTCTCCAGCCAGCGCCGATCCGCCTCTACCGTCAGCGCCGCCTCGGCATGGGCAAAGGTGTAATCCCGGGTGACCTCCGCCGCCGCGGCCAGCGCGGGCCATTCCGCGCGGCGCAGCACCTTCATGGCCGAAAGCACGCAGGAGATCACCTCGGGCCGCGCCGCGCCGTCTCGGATCAGCGGGTAGAAGCCGTCCTCCAGCAGGTGCTGCGGATCGAGCGGTGCCATCTGCACATGCGGGAAATCGGGCGGCGCCTCCTCGGGGCAGCCCAGTCCCATCAGCATCCGCTCCAGCCGCTGCACCACGTCGATCGCCGTGCCCGGATCGTTGACCGCGGGCGAGAGCGCGCGGATGGCGACCTCGTTCATCACCATGACCCCGTAACGGGCGTCCTGCTCCATGGTGCGCTCGGCGCCGAGGGTGAAGCACTCGGCGATCTCCTCGGGGGAGACATGACCGCCCGCCAATACCCCCAACGGCATTCCCGGCACGAGATGCGCGCCGGGATGGGCGGTGACTCGGAAGACGGCCTCGGAGGCCGCCAGCTTTTCCTCCAACGCCTCGAGGTTGATGTATTGCACGTAGCCGGCCGTCGAGGCCGGAACCTCCCGCGCATCCGAAGGCAACGCGCGATCCGGCAGCGCCGCGCCAAGCGAGGGTTTGGCCATGGCCCGCTCCAGCGGTGGCAGGGCGCTCTCGACGACACGCTCCAGGGTATGATCCATGCTGCCCATGACGCTGAGGTGACCGATCCAGCGCAGCATGGCGCCGATCACCGCGACGATGCTGGCAATGGTCAGGAAGAAGATCACCACGGCGGATTCTTTCGAATAGAGCCCGGCGTTGAACAGGACGAGTGCCGTCAGCGAGAAAAGGAAAGTGCCGGTAAAGGCCGCCAGCGCAGTCTGCGCCGTGCTGTCCTCGAGGTGCAGCCGATAGGCGCGCGGCGTGGCCTGACTGGCGGCGGATTGGAAGGCCTGCACCATGACCGAGAGCGAGAAGGTGGTGACTGTCAGCATGGTGGTGGCGAGGATCGACAGGATCGGCGTCACCGCATCCGCGCCGAAGCGGTCCTTCATCCAGTCCGGGATCAGTGACTGGAACAGCGGCGCAAGGGCCACGGCAAGCAGCGCCAGCAGCGCCCCGAGCAGCACCCGCACCCCGAGCCGCTTCGACAGCCGGTAGAGCAGCAGGAGCCAACGCGGGGTCATCCGGTGAGGACCCGCACGCCCAGCCCCGAGATCGCCGCGTCGACGAACGCGCGCTCGGCGTCGGTCAGGGTCTGCGCTCGGGGGTATTGCGGCGCGGCGCGGTCGTTCAGGACCGGCGCGTCCCAATTGGCGGTGGTGGCGAGGAAACGCTCGGCACCCTGTCGGCCGAACTCGCCGAGGTAGCCCTGCAGCACCACGTCGAGATAGCTCAGCAGCACCGGGTGCTCCACGTCGGGCGGCATGCGGTCCGCCTCGGGCACCACGTAGATTGCCAGCGCCTCGACGGCCTCGGCGGGGTGACGCACGTCGCGCAGTGCATCGGTCCGGTCATAGCACGCCTCGCGCAGGTCGAGCGCCGCCCAGCCATCATCGTCGACGGGGGCGATCAGCCCCTCGATCTCGCAGGAGGGGTCTCGCAGCACCGTCAGCAGCGACACCGGCCGCCCCGGCACCTGCGCCCAGACCCTGCACCAACCCGAGGCTGTGGCCCGGTGCACCGGCGCGAACCCATGCGTGCGGCGATTGACGAGAGACCCATACCCGAAAAAATAAGATGTGCTCATTCCGCGCCATTTCTCTGACCCAATTGATATGTATCAATTCAACCTTTGCCCGAACCCTGTACTTAACCCGCCAATCATTCAAAGCGAGGATATTTCCCGTGCGCGTGACGAAGAGAACGAATATCGCGATCCGTGTCCTGATGCATTGCGCGGCCAACACAGGGCGTCTGGTAACCAAATCCGAGATCGCCAGATGCTGCAATGCCTCTGAAAATCATCTGGCGCAGGTCATCAACCAATTGGCACAACTTGGATTTCTCAGCACACACCGCGGCCGCAATGGCGGCTTGGAACTGGCGCGCCCGGCCAGCCAGATCCAGATCGGCGAGGTCTTCCGGACACTCGAATCCCCGGTGCCGCTGGCCGAGTGCTTTGCCGATGCCGACAACACCTGCCCGCTGACCGAGGCCTGCCGGCTCCGGCTCGCGCTCTCCGAGGCGGCGAATGCCTTCTACACGACGCTCGATCCGATCACACTCGACGCGCTTGTCTGCGACAATGCCCCGCTGATCGACATCCTCGCGCCGGGCAAGGCCTGTTCGATCCCGCGCAGCACGGGCACGCTTGCGGCGGTCGCGCAAGTATAATAGTTTCACCGCCATCGCGATGGGAGAACCGGCTTGCCGGTGCCGAAGGAGCAACCGCCCCGGAAACTCTCAGGCCACAGGACCTTCGCGGCACTTGAAAACTCTGGAGAGAGGCGCGGGAAGCGCCCGCCGAAGGGATAACGATCTCAGGCGAAAGGACAGAGGGGGCATTTCGGGCACGGGCGGGATCCGTGCGGGGAATGTCCGGGGGCTCTGCGCCATTCCGGGCCGAGAGGATCGGGGAGCGCATGGACGAGCTGAAACGCACGCCATTACACGATTTGCACGTCGAGCTGGGTGCCAAGATGGTGCCCTTTGCCGGTTACGAAATGCCGGTGCAGTACAAGCTCGGGGTGCTCAAGGAACATCTGCACACACGCGAGAAGGCCGGGCTGTTCGACGTCAGCCACATGGGGCAGGTCATCCTGTCCGGCGAGAGCGTGGAGCAGATCGCGCAGGCGCTGGAATCGCTGGTGCCGGTGAACATCGCGGGGCTCGCAGAGAACCGCCAGCGCTACGGCTTCTTCACCAATGACGCCGGCGGGATCGAGGACGACCTGATGATCGCCAACCGCGGCGATCACCTCTTCGTCGTGGTCAACGCCGCCTGCAAGACGCAGGACATGGCGCTGATGCGCGCCGGGCTCGAGCCCAAGGGCGTGACGCCCCGGCTGCTCGGCGACCGCGCGCTGCTGGCGCTGCAGGGTCCGGCGGCCGAGGATGCCCTGGCCGCGCTCAACCCCGCGGTACGCGAGATGCGCTTCATGGATGTCGCCACGGTCGAGCTCTGCGGCGCCGAGTGCTGGATTTCGCGCTCGGGCTACACCGGCGAGGACGGCTTCGAGATCTCGGTGCCCGAGGACAAGGCGGTCGAGCTTGCCCGCGTCCTGCTGGCGCAGGAGGCCGTGGAGCCCATCGGCCTCGGTGCACGCGACTCGCTGCGGCTTGAAGCCGGGCTCTGCCTCTACGGCCATGACATCGACGCGACGACCACCCCCGTCGAGGCGGCGCTGACCTGGGCAATCCAGAAGATCCGCCGCACCGGCGGTGCCCGCGAGGGCGGCTTCCCCGGCGCCGCGAAGATCCTCGCCGAGTTCGACACTGGCGCTTCGCGCGCACGCGTCGGCCTGCGCCCCGAGGGCCGTGCCCCGATGCGCGAAGGTGTGGAGATCTTTGCACAAGAAGAGGGCGGCGCGCCGATCGGCCGTGTCACCTCGGGCGGATTCGGGCCGACCACGGGCACCCCGATCGCCATGGGCTACGTCGATATTGACCACGCCGCCCCCGGCACCAAGCTTTTCGGGGAGGTGCGCGGCAAGCGCCTCGCCGTCGAAGTGGCCGAGATGCCCTTCGTCACCCAGACCTACAAACGCTGACACAGACAGGGACAGCACGATGAAATTTACCGAAGAGCACGAATGGCTCCGCGTCGAGGGCGACCTGGTCGTCGTCGGCATCACCACCCACGCCGCCGAGCAGCTCGGCGACGTCGTCTTCGTGGAACTGCCGGAAGAGGGCTCCACGGTCAGCAAGGACGACGAGGTGGTGGTGATCGAGTCGGTCAAGGCCGCTTCCGACATCCTCGCCCCGCTCGACGGCGAGATCGTCGAGGTGAACAGCCCACTCGCCGACGAGCCGTCGAAGGTCAACGACGACCCCGAGGGCGAGGCCTGGTTCTTCAAGATGAAGATCGAAGACCTCTCGGCGCTCGACGACTACATGGACGAAGCCGCCTACAAGAAGTTCATCGGCTGATGTTCCTCCGCCCTGCCCCGCCGCGCCGAGCGGCGGTGCCGCAGGGCCGGCGCGCACTTGAAGAAAGATGAAAGGGGCAGGGCCTTACCTTGCCCCCAGATCCCTGCTGAACCTGCTGTTTCGGGACAGATCCTCATGGCCTTCACGCCCACAGACTACCTGCCGTATGATTTCGCCAACCGCCGTCACATCGGGCCCTCGCCCAAGGAGATGGCGCAGATGTTCGAGGTGCTGGGGGTCAAGGACCTCGACGCGCTGATCAAGCAGACCGTGCCCGCCGGCATCCGCCAGGCCGAGGCGCTGGACCTGGGCAAGCCCATGTCCGAGCGCGAGATGCTTTGGCACATGCGCGAGGTCGCCAAGAAGAACAAGGTTCTCACCTCGCTGATCGGCCAGGGTTACCACGGCACCGTCACCCCGCCAGCGATCCAGCGCAACATCTTCGAGAACCCCGCCTGGTACACCGCCTACACACCCTACCAGCCCGAGATCTCGCAGGGCCGGCTCGAGGCGCTGCTGAACTACCAGACCATGGTGTCGGACCTCACCGGTCTCGAGATCGCCAATGCATCCCTGCTCGACGAGGCCACCGCCTGCGCCGAAGCGATGACTATGGCGCAGCGCGTGGCGAAATCGAAGGCCACGGCCTTTTTTCGTCGACGAGAACTGCCACCCGCAGAACATCGCGGTGATGAAGACCCGCGCCGAGCCCCTTGGCATTGAAATCATCGTCGCCAGACCTGACGCGCTCGAGGCCGACAAGGTCTTTGGCGCGATCTTCCAGTACCCGGGCACGCACGGCCACGTGCGTGACCTCACCCCCGAGATGGAGGCGCTGCACGCCGCCAAGGCGATCGGCATCGTCGCCGCCGACCCGATGGCGCTCTGCCTGCTGAAGGAGCCGGGCGCGATGGGCGCGGATATCGCCGTCGGCTCGACCCAGCGCTTCGGCGTGCCGCTCGGCTACGGCGGCCCGCACGCCGCCTATATGGCGACCCGCGACGCCTATAAGCGCTCCATGCCCGGCCGCATCGTCGGCGTGTCGATCGACAGCCACGGCAACCGCGCCTACCGCCTCGCGCTGCAGACCCGCGAGCAGCACATCCGCCGCGAGAAGGCCACGTCCAACGTCTGCACCGCGCAGGCGCTGCTGGCGGTGATGGCAGGCTTCTACGCCGTGTTCCACGGCCCCGAGGGGCTGAAGGCCATCGCGCAGCGCATCCACCGCAAGACCGAACGGCTGGCGCGCGGTCTGGAAGAGGCCGGCTTCAAGGTCGAGCCAGAGACCTTCTTCGACACGATCACAGTGGATGTCGGCCTGCTGCAGCAGGGCGTGCTGCGCGCCGCTGTCAAGGAAGGCGTCAACCTGCGCAAGGTCGGCGAGACCCGCGTCGGCATCACCCTCGACGAGACCACCCGCCCGGCCACCATCGAGGCGGTCTGGCGCGCCTTCGGCCTGCTGCGCAAGGACGAGGATTTCGCCCCGCGCTACCGCCTGCCGGAAGATGCGCTGCGCACCAGCAGCTATCTCACCCACGAGGTCTTCCACATGAACCGGGCCGAGACCGAGATGATGCGCTACATGCGCCGCCTCGCGGACCGCGACCTGGCGCTCGACCGGGCGATGATCCCGCTTGGCTCCTGCACGATGAAGCTCAACGCCGCCGCCGAGATGATGCCGGTGAGCTGGCCCGAGTTCGCCGGGCTGCACCCCTACGTGCCCGAGGACCAGGCCCTTGGCTACAAGCAGATGATCGACGATCTGTCGGACAAGCTCTGCCAGGTCACCGGCTATGACGCCTTCACCATGCAGCCGAACTCCGGCGCGCAGGGCGAATACGCGGGCCTGCTGACCATCGCCTCGTGGCAGCGCGAACGCGGCGAGGGCCAGCGCAACGTCTGCCTGATCCCGGTCAACGCCCATGGCACCAACCCCGCCTCGGCGCAGATGGTCGGCTGGAAGGTCGTGCCGGTGAAATGCGACGAAAAGGGCTCGATCGACCTCGTGGACTTCCGCGCCAAGGCCGAGCAGTACAGCGAGACGCTGGCGGCCTGCATGATCACCTATCCCTCGACCCACGGCGTCTTCGAGGAGACGGTGCGCGACGTCTGCGCGATCACCCATGAACACGGCGGACAGGTCTATATCGACGGCGCCAACATGAACGCCATGGTGGGCCTCTCGCGCCCCGGCGATCTCGGCGGCGACGTCAGCCACCTCAACCTGCACAAGACTTTCTGCATCCCGCATGGCGGCGGCGGCCCTGGCATGGGTCCGATCGGCGTCAAGGAGCACCTGGTCCCGCACCTGCCCTCGCACCCGCTCGAGGACGGCATCGCCGGACCGGTCTCCGCCGCGCCCTATGGCTCGCCCTCGCTGCTGCCGATCTCCTGGGGCTACATCCAGATGATGGGCGGCGCGGGTCTCACCCAGGCGACGCGGGTGGCGATCCTCAACGCCAATTACATCGCGACCCGGCTCTCGGGCGCCTACGAGGTGCTCTACACCGGCCACGAGGGCCGCGTGGCGCATGAGTGCATCCTCGACGTGCGCCCCTTCGCCGACAGCTGCGGCATCACCGTGGACGATGTCGCCAAGCGCCTCATCGACTGCGGCTTCCACGCGCCGACCATGAGCTTCCCTGTCCCGGGCACGCTGATGATCGAGCCGACGGAGTCGGAGACCAAGGCCGAGCTCGACCGTTTCTGCGACGCCATGCTGGCGATCCGCGAGGAGATCCGCGCGGTGGAAGAGGGCAAGGCCGACCCCGAGAACAACCCGCTTAAACACGCGCCGCACACGATGGAAGACCTCGTGCGCGACTGGGACCGGCCCTACAGCCGCGAACAGGGCTGCTTCCCGCCGGGCGCCTTCCGGGTCGACAAGTACTGGCCGCCGGTCAACCGTGTCGACAACGCCTGGGGTGACCGCAACCTGACCTGCACCTGTCCGCCGATGAGCGACTACGCCGAGGCGGCGGAATAGGAAGCGAGGGGCCAGCCCCTCGCACTCCCCGGGATATTTGACCCTAGAAGAAGCGCCCGCGCTTTCTTCTAGGCAAAAATATCCCCGCCGGAGGCAAGCCGAAGGCTTTCAACGCAAAAGGGCGGGACCAAGGTCCCGCCCTTTTCGTATCTGCCAGTTCGCTTCTGCCAGCCGCCTCAGCCCTTTGCGGGCGCCTCAAGCAGGAAGGCGAAGGCATCGCGGATGCGCTCCCAAGTCTCCTTGTTGGAGGCGCAGAGCAGCACCCCGTCGCGCAGCTTGGCGTTGTATTCGGACCCGTCCAGCATCGCCACGTGGCCGCCGGCGCATCGGGCGATGAGCGCGCCTGCCGCGTGGTCCCAGGGGGTCAGCCGGGCGGAGAAGTGGAAGTCCACCGAGCCCTGCGCGAAGAGCCGGAATTCATGCGCCGAGCAGCGCAGCGTGTGGCTGCGCTCGAAAAGCGGCAGCGCGGCGCCGACCTCGGCGCGCTTCTCCTCGGGCATCAGGTAGAAGGGGATGAACCCCTGCAGCTCCGAGAGCTGCCCGCCCGGCGAGACGCCGAGGCGGCGGGTCAGGCGGCGCTTCGGCAGGAACATCTCGGCGGGGCCGCCGGTCTCGGCCATCACCACGTCGTCCATGATCGGATCGTAGATCATCCCGAAGACCGGCACGCCGAAGCGCGTGGCGGACAGGATGATGCCGAAGGTGGCGAGACCATGCGCGTAGTTCCAAGTCCCGTCTACAGGGTCGATGGTGAAGGCCAGCTCCGCATCGCCGATCCGCTCGCGGATCTCGGGGCGCTCGGCCACGGCCTCCTCGCCGACGATGAGCGCATGCGGGTACATCCGCTGCAGGCCCCGGGCGATCATCGCCTCGGCCCCCTTGTCGGCGGCGGTGACCAAGTCCTGCCGGCCGGTCTTTTCCGAGATCTCCGACGGGTCGAGCGCCCGGAAGCGCGGCAGGATCTCGGCCCGGGCGGCGCGGCGCAGCAGGTTGAGGATGCTGGTCCTTTGCGCCGGGGTGATCGGAGCCGAGATCGGCATCGGCAGGGAATCGGTCATGGGGCAGTCCGTTCGTTTCAGCCAAGGGTCGGCACTGACCTGCCAGCCCCCGCCCCGAGGTTCAAGCCGCTTACTCGCGTGCGCGCAGAACCTGCGCAGGTCTTGCCGACAGGGGCCGCCAGGCGAAGGCGAGACCCGCCAGCAGCGTCGCCACCGCCCCGCCGAGGATGATGCCGAAAGCCGAGCCCCACATCACGCTGAACTCGGTCTCCATGAGGAAATGGCTCACCGCCCAGCCCCCGAGGATACCGGCGATCAGCGCCACTCCGCCCGCCGCCGCGCCAAGCAATGCCGAGCGCAGGGCGAAGCTCTGCAGGATGCGCGCGCGCGACGCACCGAGGGTCTTCAGCACCGCCGCCTCGTAGCTGCGCGCGGCCTCGCCGGCCGAGGCCGCACCGATGAGCACCAGGAAGCCCGTCAGGAGCGTCGCTGCCGCACCCCAGCGGATCGCCCCCGCCACGCCCTCGAGCAGCTCCGAGACGCGGTCGATGGCGTCCCGCACCCGGATCGCGGTGATGTTGGGATAAGCGTCCGCCAGGTCGCGCAGGATCTGCGCCTCGGCCTGCGGCTCGGCGTAGACCGTCGAGATCCAGGTGTGCGGCGCCCCGGCCAGTGCCGAGGGGTTCAGCGACATGACAAAGCCGATCCCGGCGGTCGAGAAATCCACCTCGCGGAAGCTGGTGATCGTGGCGGTGATGTCGCGGCCGAGGATGTTGAGGGTGATCTCGTCGCCGAGCTTGAGACCGATCTCCTCGGCCTCCTCGGCGGCGAAGCTGACCTGCGGCTGGCCGGCGTAATCCTCGGGCCACCATTCGCCGGCGGTGATCGTGGTGCGTTCGTCGGGCTGGGCTGCGTAGGTGAGGCCCCGGTCGCCGCGCACCACCCAGTGGCCACCCGCCACCTCGCGCGCGTCGCGCCCGTTGATCTGGGTGAGGACACCACGCAACATCGGTGCAGTGTCGACACGGCTGACCGCGGGATCGCCCGCCAGCCGCGCCTTGAAGCCCTCGATCTGGTCGGGCTGGATGTCGACGAAGAAGTACGACGGCGCGACCTCGGGCAGGTCGCGCGAGATGGAGGCGCGCAGGTTGCCGTCGATCTGGCCGATCGCGGCCAGCACCGTCAGCCCGAGCCCCAGCGAGAGCACCACCGACGCCGCGGTCTCGCGCGGGCCACCGATGGCCGAGAGCGCCCACCGCAGCGCTGGGTGGCCGCGCGAGAGCGGCGCTGCGCGATGCGCCAGCCAGCGGATCCCGCTGGCGGCGAGCGCGAGGATGGCCAGCGCCGCCATCAACCCGGCCGCTGTCCAAAGCGTGATCTTGCGGTCCCCCGAGAAGAGCGTCGCAGCGCCGACCAGCAGCCCCAGCAACACCAGCGTGGCGATCACGTAGCGTTTTGCCGGCAGACCCCTGGCGCTGTCGAGCGCGTCGCGGAAGAGGGTCGCGGCGCGCACCTCCTCGGTCCGCGCCAGCGGCCAGAGGGTGAAGAGCAACGCAGTCAGCACGCCGTAGAGCGCCGCCTCGACCAGCGGGCCGGGGTAGACGGTGAAGAGCACCGGCACCGGCAGCGCGCTGGCGATGAGCGGTCCGAAAAGCAGCGGGATGCCCGCGCCAAGGATCAACCCCAGTGCGATGCCGACCAGCGACAGCGCGCCGATCTGCAGGAAGTAGGTGAGGAAGATGGTGTTGCGCGAGGCCCCCAGCGTGCGCAGCGTGGCGATTACCGAGGTCTTGCGCGCAAGATAGGCCCGCACCGCCGCCGAGACGCCGATGCCTCCCACCGCCAGCCCCGAGAGCCCGACCAGCACGAGGAAGCGCCCCAGCCGCTCGACGAATCGCGCGATGCCGGGCGCGCCGTTGCGCGAATCGCGCCAGCGGATGCCGCCCTCGCGGTAGCGTTCCGCCGCCTCGGTCTTCAGCGCCTCGAGATCGCTGCCGGGCGGAAGCCGCAGGCGGTATTGGCTTTCATAGAGCGAGCCGGGGGCAAGAAGCCCGCTTCCCTCCAGGTCGGCGGTGCGCACCAGCGTGCGCGGGCCAAGCCCGAAGCCGTCGCCCGCATCATCGGGCTCGCGCAGGATCACCGCCGATAGGGTAAAGGCCTGCGTCCCCAGCTTGAAGCTGTCACCCGGCTCAAGCCCCAGCCGGTCGGCCAGCACCGGCGCCATGACGGCCCCCGGCAGCGCCCCCCCCGTCCAGCGCCTGCGCCAGCGGCATCGGCGGGTCGAGCAGCATCTCTCCCAGCAGCGGATAGGCGTCGTCGACGGATTTCACCTGCGTCAGGCCCCGCTCGGTCTCGCCATCGCGCGTGACCGTGGCCATCGACCGGAAATCGGTGACCGCCGAGATATCGGTCGAGATGCCTTCGAGCCAGGCCAGCTCCTCGTCGCTGGCAAAGCGATAGGTGAACTCGGCCTGCGCGTCGCCGCCGAGCAGCACCGCGCCCTGGTCCGAGAGCCCGGCTTCGATGGCGGTGCGCACCGAACCGACCCCGGCGATGGCGGCGACCCCGAGCGCGAGGCAGGCGATGAAGATGCGGAAGCCGTGCACGCCGCCGCGCAGCTCGCGGCGGGCGAAACGGGCTGCGGTGGCAAGGCTCATCACACCGCCCTCATTCCGCCGCCCTCGCCCGGGCGGAGGCGGGGTCGATCCGCCCGTCGGTGAGCCGCACCACGCGGTCGCAGCGCTCGGCCAGCCGGTTGGAGTGAGTGACAAGCACCAGCGTCGCGCCATGCTCGTCGCGCAGCCCGAAGAGTAGGTCCATGATCGCCTGCCCGGTGCTGCCGTCGAGGTTGCCGGTGGGCTCGTCCGCAAGCAAGATCTTCGGCCGCGGCGCCGAGGCTCGGGCAAGCGCCACGCGCTGCTGCTCGCCGCCCGACATTTGAGAGGGGTAATGCCCGGCGCGATGCCCGAGGTTCACCCGCTCCAGCTCGGCCTCGGCGCGTGCAAAGGCATCCTTGTGCCCGGCCAGCTCGAGCGGGGTCGCGACATTCTCGAGCGCGGTCATCGTCGGGATAAGGTTAAACGACTGGAACACCACGCCCATGTGGTCACGTCGAAAGCGCGCCATGCGATCCTCGTCCATCCCGGTGAACTCCTGCCCCAGTACCGACACGCGGCCTGTCGTGGCGCTTTCCAAGCCCCCCCATGACCATCAGCAGCGAGCTTTTCCCCGAGCCGGATGGCCCGATCAGCCCCAGCGTCTCGCCCCGCGCGACCTCCATCGAGATTCCGTGAAGGATTTCGACCGGACCGGCATTGCCCCTGAGGCTGAGGGTGACATCATGCAGGGCAATCACGGGATCGGGCATCGAAAGGGCCTTTCGGGAAAATGGCACGTTCACTGACATATGGGGGCTTTGCCCCGCTCAGCAAGGCTGCGGCCTGCCTTGCTTTTCTGCTTACCCCCCTGCCCGCCTCGGCGCTGGAGATCCTTGCATTGGGTGACAGCCTGACCCAGGGCTACGGTCTGCCCGCGCCGGACGGGCTGGTGCCGCAACTGCAGGGCTGGCTGCAGGCGCGGGGCCACGAGGTGACGGTGATCAACGGCGGCGTGTCCGGAGACACTACGGCGGGGGGGACTGTCGCGGGTCGCCTGGTCGCTCACCCCCGATATCGACGCGATGATCGTGACGCTGGGCGGCAACGACATGATGCGCGGGATCGATCCGGCCAGCTCGCGCAGCAACCTCGACGGCATCTTGAAGGAGGCACAGGCGCGCGATCTGCCGGTGCTTCTGGTGGGGATGACCGCGCCCGGCAATTTCGGGCCGGAGTACAAGGCGCAATTCGATTCGATTTACCCCGAGCTGGCCGAGACCTACGACACCTTGCTTTTCGCGGATTTCTTTGCCGGGTTGCGGGATGGTGGGATGGCGCCGGCGAACCTTGGCGCGGTGATGCAGCCCGATGGCATCCACCCCAATGCCGAGGGGGTGAAACGGGTCGTTGCGGCGCTTGGCCCGAGCGTCGAGGCGCTCATCGCCGAGGTCGAGGACAACTAGCCCGGCGGCCGAACACCCTCTCTTGCGGCCGCCGCGTGGCGTGCCGCTGCAGGCAATCCGCACGGCCCAGGCACACCCGCGCCACGCGAGCGCCCTGCTTACGACCGGACGACCACCGCCTCGTCGGACCTCGCCGCGCCGCCGCGCAGCGTCGCGCAAACGATCGGAAGCAGCCCCGAAACGAGACTGACAGAGAAGTAGAGACCCAGCGCGTTCAATGCTGAGCTGTCGAGGAACAACCACGAAAAAAAGGCCGCAAAAGGCACCCAGGGTGCTGCCGGCCATAAGAGCCACAATCGCCATAGACTTACCCTTCGAATTCTTTTGTATGTCCAGGTCCCGGACATCCGGGCCCCTGATTATGGCCCGATCCTGATTGCGGATTCGGGCCTGAATATGGCATCCCGCGTGACAAAAGCGGAATTTTTTCGTTCAAATCAATATACTAAAATGCAGATGACTATCCTTTGGATGACGGCCCCTACCGGGGCCGCCGCCGCTTTCGTGCCACGCGGTGTCGCGTGGCGGGCGCTCAGATCACCGTCACCTTCGTGCCCACCGGGACCCTCTGGTAGAGATCGATGACATGCTCGTTGATCATCCGGATACAGCCGTTCGACACCGAGCGGCCAATGGTGCCGGGCTGGGTGGTGCCGTGAATCCGGAAGAAGGTATCACGCCCGTTCTGGAACAGGTAGAGCGCGCGCGCGCCGAGCGGATTGCCGGGTCCACCGGGCTCGACATAATCGTTGTCCTTAAACTTGGCGTAGGTCTGCGGCTCGCGCTCGATCATCTCGTTGGTCGGGCGCCAGGTGGGCCATTCCTTCTTGACCTGGATGACTGCCTCGCCGGTGAACTCCAGCCCGGCTTTGCCGACGCCGACACCGTAGCGCAGCGCCTCGCCGGGGCCGGTGATGAAATACAGAAAATGCGCGCGCGGCATGATGAGAATCTGCCCCGGCTGCATGTCGCTGCGCATGCGCACGGGTTGCGGCGCGAATTTCGGATCGAGCGTATAGGCGGACGCCGGGGCTGCGGCGGCCAGAAGCGCCCCTGCGCTGGCCGTGGCGACGAATTTGCGACGGGTGATCATGGGCACCTCTCCGGTTTGGTCTTAAGGCATAGGGATTCTGTTTCCGCAGCGCATAAAATCAATGGGAAACGGTTAGGGGGATTGTCACAATTGCACGCAGAACACATATCAGTTGAAATGAATGTATGGAGATCAAGAAATGGTCAAGCTTGTCTGCCTTGAGTGTGGCCAGACCAACCGCGTCCCGCAAGACCGACTCGACGCTGGCCCCAAATGCGGCACCTGCGGCGCGGCGCTGATGGACGGCAAGGCGCATGAGATCGACGCCCAGACCCTCGCCAAGATGATCCGCACCGACGAGGCGCCGCTGGTGGTGGATTTCTGGGCCCCTTGGTGCGGCCCCTGCCGGATGATGGCGCCGGAGTATTCCAAGGCGGCCAGCGCGCTCAAGGGCAAGGCCCGGCTGGTCAAGTTGAACACCGAACAGCATCAGCAGGCGGCTGCGCAATTCGGCATTCGCGGCATTCCCACGCTCATCGCCTTTGGCAAGGGGCGCGAGGCCGCGCGGCAGTCCGGCGCCCTGCCCGCCGCGCAGATCGAGGCCTTTGCCCTGCGCTCCCCCGGAGGGCGCTGAGCATCGCCACGCCGCGCGCCGCGGCTAGTTCTTCGGCGCGTTGGCGTTCCGGCCGGCCAGCATGACGCTGATTGTATAGGCGAGCTGGGGGTCCATTCCCGAGAGAATCGCCGCGGCCGCATCCGGGCGCATCCGCCCGAGAAACCCGGCGGCGAAGTCGGGCTCCATCTGCGAAAAGACCGCCGCGGCCTCGCGCGGCTTCATGTTGGCATAGACCTGCGTAAGCTGGGCTACGTCGTCCTCGGCCGCGGTCTCTGCCATGGCGAGCGTGGCGCGCAGGCGCTGCTCGGTCTCCTCCATGGCGGCCAGCTTCTGATCGATCGTGCCTTCGGCCAACTGCAGAGCCTGCTGCCGGCTGCGCAGCTCGGTCTCGCGCTGCGCGACCTCTGCTTCGCGCGCCCGAAGCGCTGCGAGCGCCGGCGCGAGGTCTTCCTCGCCGACGCAGGTTCCGGGAGCGGCGGACCCATCCGCATGCGCTGCCATCTCCGGCTCCCCCGCCGCGTCCTTTGGCAGATTGTCCAGAGCCTGCGCGGCACCGGCACCAAGCCGCACCATGGCCGAGGCGATCATCAAGGCGCTGATGATCGCCAGCACGCCCCGCCCGCGACCGGGAATCGCCCTGCGCCAGGAGGCCATCGTCACGCGGCGCCGCTGCGCGAGTGGCGCAGGAAGACCGGCTCTGCATAACCCGTTTCGGCCTCCGGCTCTGGGAGCTTGGCCTTGGCGGTGGCACTGGTCCCCGCACCCTTGCCGGGATCCCCGGCAACTTCGGGCAGGTCATGCAACGAGGCAATCAACAGCTCCAGACGGTGCGACACCTGCTCGCCCCGTGTGGTCAGATCGCTCAGCGTCTCGCCGGATTTTCCCGC
This sequence comes from Alloyangia mangrovi, assembly GCF_002300555.2. Lineage (GTDB taxonomy): Bacteria > Pseudomonadota > Alphaproteobacteria > Rhodobacterales > Rhodobacteraceae > Salipiger > Salipiger mangrovi. Next base: position 60,473 of record NZ_NTHN02000011.1, read on the forward strand.
CGCCTGCTGCGCCGCCTCTAGCGTCCGGGTGAGATCATCGACCTGTGCCGAGAGCACCGCCACCGCACCGCCGACCCCCTTTTCGAGGTCGGTGAAACGGGTCAGGCGCCGCGACAGGACAAAACAGTAGAAGCCTGCGCCAAGCGCTCCGGCCGCCAGCAGGATATCGGCAATCATCTCCATAAGGCCCCCTCAGTTCAGGACAAATTCGGTCACCAGCAGATCGCGGACCCTGTCCTCTCCGGCGACCATCTGGATCCGGCGCAGCATCTGCGCGCGCAGCCGGATGAGCGCGCCCTGCGCCTCAACGTCGCCCGGCTCGAGCGCGCGCAGGTAGGTGTTCAGCACGTCGAGGATCCGCGGCATGAGCGCTTCGACCTCGGCGCGCTGGACCGGCGCCACCTCGAGTTGCGCGGTAAAGCGCAGGTGGTGCAAGGCGGTCACCGGTCCGAGCGAGGCAACGAGTTGCGGCAACTCGATGAATTCCGCGGCCCCACCGACCTCGCCATGTCCGCCCCCTTGTCCGTCCACCTGTACGCCGCCATGCGCCTCCGTCGCCCCATGCCCCGCGGCTGTCTCCGCGCCATGCTCCCCGACCCCGCCGCTCGGGGCAGCGCTGCCGAACGGCAGCATCCCCGAGAAGGCCGCGTAAAAGCCGCCACCACCCCCAAGCAGAGCCAGCAGCAGCCCGATCAGAAGCGGGAGTTTCGATCCTTTTTTCGGCGGCGGGTCGTCTTCGCCGGCCGCGTCGGCGGTGGCGTCGGTCATGGGGCACCTCATGTCTGGCACGCTGCTTATAGGCGCAGAGAGGCTAACCGATTATTAAGTCCAATCGGCCAAACATGCTGCCATCTGACATCTCCCGGGGCCGGTCTCCGGAACAGCACGGCCCTCCGACCGCATCCACGGCCGGAGCCGAGACGGAGGCCTATTTGCAGCAGCTCGCGACAGTCTGGAACGCGCTCACCCCACGCCGCCGCGCGGTGGCCCTCGGGGCCACGCTGGCGATGGTCCTGGCGGTTTTCGGCCTTGCCCGCGTGGCGAGTGCGCCGCCCATGTCGCTGCTCTACGCCGGGCTCGAGAACGGTGCCGCGGGCGAGGTGGTCGAGGCGCTCGAGTCGCGCGGCATTCCCTTCGAGGTGCGCGCTGGCGCGATCTTCGTGCCCGACGCGCAACGCGACGCCCTGCGTATGACCCTCGCCAGCGAGGGGCTGCCGGCCAACAGCACCCAGGGATACGAGCTGCTTGATACCCTCTCCGGATTCGGCACCACGTCGCAGATGTTCGACGCAGCCTACTGGCGCGCGAAAGAGGGCGAGCTGGCGCGCACCATCGTTGCCAGCCCGCTCATCGTCTCGGCCCGCGTGCATATCGCGAATTCCAGCGCGAATCCCTTCCAGCGGGACGTCACGCCCTCTGCCTCGATCTCGGTCACCGCGACGGGGGCGGCGATCACCCCGGCCCAGGCGCGCGCGCTGAAATACCTCGTCGCCTCGGCCGTTCCCGGCCTCGTGCCCGAGGAGGTGGCGGTGATCGACAGCGTCGCAGGGCTCATCGGCAGCGAAGACGAGCCCGGCAGCGGCCCCAGCGCCGAGGACCGCGCGCTGGCGCTGCGCGACCGGGTGCAGCGGCTTATGGAGGCCAGGGTCGGCGCCGGAAACGCCGTGGTCGAGGTCAGTGTCGACACGGTGACCGAGAGCGAATCGATCCGCGAGCGACGCTTCGACCCCGAAGGGCGCGTCGCGATCTCGACCGACACCGAGGAGGAGAGCAACAGCGATCAGAACAGTGGCAGCCCGAACGTCACCGTCGCCTCGAACCTGCCGGACGGCCAGGCCGGCGGCAACCAATCCTCCTCGAGCCAGAGCAGCGACACGCGTGAGAGGGTGAACTACGAGGTCTCGGAAACCCTGCGCGAAATCACCCGCGTCCCCGGTGCGGTGCGCCGGCTGACCGTCGCAGTGCTAGTCAATGGCCGGTTCGAGACCGCCGCCGACGGGACGCAGACCTTCGTTCCCCTGCCCGACACGGAGCTCGCGGCGCTGCGCGATCTCGTCGCCTCCGCCGTCGGCTTCGACGAAGCGCGCGGCGACCAGATAACCCTTCGCTCGCTGCCATTCGAGCGGCCCGAGGGCCTGGGGACCGGTCCCATCGAGCCCGGCTGGTTCTCGATGCCGCTCGACCCGATGACGCTGATCCAACTCGGCGTGCTCGCCGGTGTCGCGCTCATTCTGGGGCTCTTCGTCGTGCGTCCGATCCTTGCCGGGAAAGGCACCCCTGCGCCGCTTGCCCTGCCCGGTGCCGAACCGGCGGCCGAAGCGCTGAGCGGCGAAATCGAGGATGACGACGGTTTCGCCCCCCTCCCCTCGCTTGGCAGCGGACCCGATTTCGGCGGGCTCGGCATGGTTGATTTCGACTCCCCGACCGAAGAGGACCCGGTGGACCGGCTGCGCGCTCTCATAGAGGAACGAAAAACCGAAACAGTGGAGATTCTGCGCAGCTGGCTCGATGAAAAGGAAGAGGCGAAGTGAACGATCTGCGGAGCTTCCTCGAGGATTTCTCGCATCAGCACTCCAAGCCCGAGGCTGCCGCTGCCAGTGTCGGCACGGCGGAAATCGAGGCGGCGAAACTTGAGTCCTTCGAGTCTGGTTACCGCGCCGGCTGGGACGATGCCATCAAGGCGCAATCCGAGGAGTCAGGACGCATCGCCAGCGATTTCTCGCAGAGCCTCCAGGATCTTTCCTTCACCTACAACGAGGCGTACCGGCAGATGCTCGACGCGGTGACACCGCTGCTCGAGGACATGCTGCAGGCGCTGCTGCCCCGGCTGCTGCACGAGACGCTCGGGCTGCACCTGCGCGAGCAGCTGGGCGCCATGGCGCAGGAGATCGCGCGGCGCGAGGTGCTGATTGCCGTGGCCCCGGGCACCTCGGAACAGGTCGCGCCCCTGCTGGAACAGGATTTCGGCTTCCCGCTGCGTCTCGAGGAGGATGAAACCCTCGCCGAGGGACAGGCCGACCTGCGCTTCGGCGACACCGAACGACAGATCGACCTGAGCGGTCTCCTCGACGAGGTGACACGCGCGGTCGAGGGCTTCGCGCATGACACCCGGAGGAACGCAGCGCATGGATGAGACTTTGGAAAACGGCGGCCCCATCGAGGGCGGTGTGCGCAGCGCAGCCTTCACCTCGGTGCCGATCGAGATCACCGTTTCCGTCGGCGCGCCCGCCCGCTGGTGCGAGAGCTTCTGAAACTCGGCGAAGGCTCGGTGCTCACCCTTGACCGCCGACTCGAAGACCCCGTCGAGCTCTACGTCGGCGACAAGCTGATCGGCACCGGCGCGCTTGAGGTCACCGGGGAGGGTGAGACCGCGCAGCTGGCGGTGCGGCTGCTCGAGGTTATGGACATCCAGAGCCCGGGTTGATCATGCGCAGCCGCCGCCCCGCGCTCTGGCCTTCTGCGCTCCGCCTTCGGAGAGCGGGCCTCGGCGCCGGTCTTCTGCTCCTGCCCGGCGTCGCCGCGGCGCAGCAGATCTCGGTCGATTTCGGCGAGGGTGGCTCGGTCACCGCGGTCAGCCTGCAACTGATCGCGCTGGTCACGCTGCTCAGCCTCGCGCCCGGCATTGCGGTGATGGTGACCTGCTTTCCCTTCATCGTCACCGTGCTGGCGATCCTGCGGCAGGCGATAGGGCTGCAGCAGTCGCCGCCCAACATGCTGATCGTCAGCCTCGCGCTGTTTCTCACCTTCTTCGTCATGGAGCCCACCTTGACCGCCGCCTGGGAACAGGGAGTCGAACCGCTGCTCGACCAGCGCATCGAGCTGGTCGAGGCGACCGAGCGCACGCTCGTGCCGTTCCGGGGATTCATGGCGGCGCGCTGCGATCCCGCGACCTTCGAGACCATGGCCGAGCTGCGCCCGGAAACCCGGGGCACGACGCTCGCGCCCGAAGCGCCGCTCTCCCTTCTGGTGCCGAGCTTCATGCTGTCGGAGATCGCCCGCGCCTTCCAGGTGGGCTTCCTCGTCTTCCTGCCCTTCCTGATCATCGACCTGGTGGTCGCGGCGGTGCTCATGTCTATGGGCATGATGATGGTGCCCCCGGCAATTGTCTCGCTGCCCTTCAAGCTCGCCTTCTTCGTCATCGCCGACGGCTGGTCGCTGCTCTCGGGCGCATTGGTGCGAAGCTATTTCTGAGGCGCGCCGTCGAGCTCCGCCCGGCGCCGCTCGCCGAGAGGAGGGCTACCGGCCTTCATGCACCCAGGCGGTGAAGGCAGACGCGGCATAAGAAATCCCACGAACAAGAGTCGCGGGATCAATCGGTGAGTCGGAAAGGCGGAGGGGAACCCTAAAGCCCCTCGCCCGGCGTGTCCGCGTGCAGGTGACGCTCGCCGCGGGACTTCGCGAGGGCGATCTGCTTCTGCCGCTCACGGAAGCGCGCCTTGTCCTCGTCCGAGGTTTCGGCGACGCAATGGTGGCACGAGACGCCTTCCTCGTAGTCGGGGCGGGCGCGGTCCTCGGGCAGGATCGGCCGACGGCAGGCATGGCAGAGCTCGTGCGGGCCCTCGCGCAGCCCGTGCTCGACCGAGACGCGGCCGTCGAAGACGAAGCAGCTGCCCTGCCAGCTGCTGTCCTCCTCGGGGACCTCCTCGAGGTATTTCAGGATGCCGCCCTTGAGGTGGTAGACCTCCTCGACGCCCTGGCTCAGCAGGTAGTTCGTCGACTTCTCGCAGCGAATGCCGCCGGTGCAGAACATGGCGATGCGCTTGTTGTGAAACCGCTCCTTGTTCTGCGCCCACCACTCGGGGAACTCGCGGAAAGTGGCGGTCTGTGGATCGACCGCACCCTCGAAGGTGCCGATGGCGATTTCGTAATCATTGCGCGTGTCGATCACCGCCACGTCGGGCGACCGAATAAGATCGTTCCAGTCGGCGGGGGCCACGTAATGGCCGACGCTGGCGCGCGGATCGACGCCGGGCTGTCCCATGGTGACGATCTCCTTCTTCTGCCGCACCTTCATGCGGGCGAAGGGACGCTCGGCGGAGTCGGAGAATTTCCACTCCAGATCGGCGCAGCCGGGCAGCGCCCGGATATGCGCGAGCACCGCGTCGATCCCAGCGCGCGGGCCGGCGACGGTGCCGTTGATCCCCTCCCCGGCCAGCAGCAGCGTGCCGGTGACCGAATTGGCAAGGCACAGGTCCAGAAGCGGACCGCGCAGGGCAGCCGGATCGTCGAAGCGGGTGAAGTGATAGAGGGCGCAGACTGTGAACATGCGGGCGCATTTACGCCCAAGGGTCGAGTCGGGCAAGCGACCGGATTGCCGCAGCATTGACGGGCCCGCGCCGCGGCGCGTAAGCCTCTGGGAAACAGTCGCAGTCGCCCGGAGTTCCGACCATGCACGCGCTCATCGTCATCGACGTCCAGCTAGATTTCTGCCCCGGCGGCGCGCTCGCCGTACCCGGCGGTGACGAGATCGTCGCGCCGATCAACGCGCTGATGGACGCGGTCGACACGGTGGTGCTGACCCAGGACTGGCACCCGGCGGGGCATTCGTCCTTTGCCAGCGCCCATGCCGGCAAGGCGCCCTACGAGCTGACCGAGATGCCCTACGGCCCGCAGGTGCTCTGGCCCGACCATTGCGTGATCGGCAGCGCCGGCGCGGCGTTTCACCCCGCGCTGAACACCGACCGCGCCGACCTCATCCTCCGCAAGGGTTACAACCCGGCGATCGACAGCTACTCGGCCTTCTTCGAGAACGACCGCCGCACACCCACCGGGCTCGAGGGCTACCTGCGGACGCGCGGCATCGAGCGGCTGACCCTCGTCGGCCTCGCAACGGATTTCTGCGTGACCTACTCGGCGCTGGATGCGGCGAAGCTCGACTTCACAGTGACGGTGCGCGAGGATCTGTGCCGCGCCATCGACCTCGACGGCTCGCTTTCGGCCGCCCGCGCGGGCATGCAGGGCGCCGGCGTGAAGCTCGCGCGCGCCGCCTGAGCCCGCAGGCGGGAACAAACGCGCCCGCAAGCCGTTGCCGGAAAGGCAGAAAGCGCTTGGCCCTCCCTGTCACATTCGCGTAACAGGGGCCCCGACTGCCCGTGAGGAGTGCGCGCCGTGGAAATCGCAACCCGAGTCTGGAACCATCGCTGGAAGATCGACCCGATCGTCCGGTCGTTGATCGATACCGATTTCTACAAGCTGCTGATGTGCCAGTCGGTCTATCACAACCGACGCGACACGCAGGTCACCTTCAGCCTGATCAACCGATCCAGCAACGTGCCGCTGGCCAAGCTGATCGACGAGGGCGAGCTGCGTGAACAGCTCGACCACATCCGCTCGCTCAGCCTGACCCGAGGTGAAAGCACCTGGCTGCGCGGCAACACCTTCTACGGCAAGCGCCAGATGTTCCGCCCCGACTTCATGGAGTGGTTCGAGAAGCTGCGCCTGCCGCCCTATTTCCTCGAGCGCGTCGGCGACCAGTACGAGCTGACCTTCGAGGGCAGCTGGCCCGAGGTCATGCTCTGGGAAATCCCGGCGCTCGCCGTGCTGATGGAGTTGCGCGGCCGCGCCGTGCTCAACCACATGGGCAAGTTCGAGCTTCAGGTGCTCTATGCCCGCGCCGCCACCAAGCTCTGGGAGAAGATCGAACGCCTGCGGCAGGAACCGGGCCTCAAGATCGCCGATTTCGGCACCCGCCGCCGCCACAGCTTCCTGTGGCAGGACTGGTGCGTGCAGGCGATGGTCGAAGGGCTCGGCGACGGGTTCACCGGCACCTCGAACTGCCTGATCGCCAAGAACCGAGATCTCGAGGCGATCGGCACTAATGCCCACGAGTTGCCCATGGTCTACGCCGCGCTGGCCGAGGATGATGCGGCGCTCGCCTGTGCGCCCTACGATGTTCTGGCCGACTGGCACCGCGAGCACGAGGGCAACCTGCGGATGATCCTGCCTGACACCTACGGCACCGAAGGCTTCCTCAGGAACGCACCCGACTGGCTGGCGGGCTGGACCGGCATCCGCATCGACAGCGGCGATCCTGAAACCGGTGCCGAGATCGCCATCCGCTGGTGGCAGGAACGCGGCGAGGACCCGCGCGAGAAGCTGGTGATCTTCTCGGACGGGCTCGACGAGGAAAAGATCCTCGAACTTTACCACAAGTTCTCGGGGCGGGTGCGCGTCTCCTTCGGCTGGGGCACGCTTCTGACCAACGATTTCCGCGGTCTCACACCCGATGACCGGCTGGCCCCCTTCAGCCTCGTCTGCAAGGCGATCAGCGCCAACGGGCGTCCCACGGTGAAGCTCTCGGACAACCCCAACAAGGCGATGGGCCCTGCCGATGAGATCGCCCGCTACAAGCGCGTCTTCGAGGTCGGCGAACAGGAGCGCCACGAGGTCGTCGTCTGAGGCCATCCGACCCTTTCCGAGACTGGCATGTGACGCGGCGGCGCGCTATGACGACGCGGCACTCTTAGTCTGAGGAAAGACCGCATATGGCTGGCATCGAACCGCAACCCGGCATCATGGACATCGAGCTCTACGTGGGCGGGGCGTCGCATGTGGCGGGCGTCTCGAACGTCATCAAGCTCAGCTCCAACGAGAACCCCTTCGGCCCCTCTCCGGCGGCGCAGGAGGCGGTGCGGCGCGTGGTGCACGAAATGCATCGCTATCCTTCCTCGGATCACAGCGCCCTGCGCGAGGCCATCGGCGATACCTGGGGCCTCGACCCGAAGCGGATCATCTGCGGCGCTGGCTCTGACGAGATCATCGCCTTCCTCTGCCAGGCCTATGCCGGGCCGGGCACCGAGGTGATCCACACCGAGCACGGCTTCGCCATGCACAAGATCTCGGCCATGGCCGCCGGCGCGACCCCCGTCGAGGTGGCCGAGCAGGACCGCGTGGTCAGCGTCGACAACATCCTCGCCGCCTGCACCGAGCGCACCCGGCTGGTCTTCGTCGCCAACCCCGCCAACCCTACCGGCACGATGATCGGGCTGGCGGAACTGGAGCGGCTGGCGAACGGCATCCCCGAGAGCGCGATCCTGGTGATCGACAGCGCCTATGCGGAGTACGTCGAGGGCTACGACGGCGGCGCCAAGCTCGCCACCGACCGGCCCAACGTCTTCATGACCCGCACCTTTTCGAAGCTCTACGGTCTGGGCGGCATGCGGATCGGCTGGGGCTACGGCCCGCAGGAGATCATCGACGTGCTCAACCGCATCCGCGGCCCGTTCAACGTCGCCGCGCTGACGCTGGCCGCCGCCGAGGCCTCGATCCGCGACACCGCCTATGTCGAGAAGTGCCGCACCGAGAACGCCCGGATGCGGGCCTGGCTGGGCGAGGCGCTGGCCGAGCACGGTGTGTCCTCGGATGCCTCGACCGCGAACTTCATCCTCGCCCGCTTCGGCTCGCAGGCCGAGGCCGAGGCCTGCGACACCTACCTGCAATCGCAGGGCGTGCTGGTCCGCCGCACCACCGGCTACGGCCTGCCGCACGCGCTGCGCATCACCGTGGGGGACGAGGCGTCGTGCCGCCGCGTGGCGCATCTGGTGGGCCAGTTCAAGGCCGGCGCGCGATGAGCGAGACGCAGGGCCCCGAAAACTACGGCAAGGTCGCGCTGATCGGCCTCGGCCTCATTGCCTCGTCGATCTTCTGGGCGATGAAGCGGGCGGGCATGGACAGCCATGTCACCGGCTACGCGCGCTCGGCGGAGACGCGCGAGACGGCCAAGCGCCTCGGCCTCTGCCACGAGATCGTGGACAGCGCCGAAGAGGCGGTGAAGGACGCCGATCTGGTGATCCTCGCCGTGCCGGTTGGTGCCATGGGGCCGATCGCCGAGGCCATCGCGCCGCATCTCAAGCCCGGCTGCACCGTCAGCGACGTGGGCTCGGTGAAGAAGGAGGTCATCGAGGCAGTGCGCCCGCACCTGCCCGAGGGCGTGAACTTCGTGCCGACCCACCCGATGGCGGGCACCGAGCATTCCGGCCCGGGCGCGGGCTTTGCCTCGCTCTACGACAACCGCTGGTGCTTGATCGTGCCGGATGGTGCCTCCGAAGAGGCCACGGCGAGGGTCGAGGCCTTCTGGCAGGCGCTCGGAGCCAAAACCGAGCAGATGGAGGTCGAGCACCACGACCTCGTCTGCGCGGTGGTGAGCCACGTGCCGCACCTCATCGCCTATACGATGGTGGGGGTCGCCGACGACCTGCGCCGGGTCTCGGACCAGGAGGTCATCAAGTTCTCCGCCGCCGGTTTCCGCGATTTCACCCGCATCGCGGCCTCGGACCCGACCATGTGGCGCGACGTCTTCATGACCAACAAGCAGGCCACGCTGGAGATCCTCGGGCGTTTCACCGAAGAGCTCTTTGCGCTGCAGCGCGCCATCCGCACGGGCGACGGGCAATTGCTCTTTGACTACTTCACCCGAACGCGGGAAATTCGCCGTGGCATCCTCCAGGCCGGTCAGGACACGGATGCACCGGATTTCGGACGGGTGAAGGTGGAAAAATGAAACCTCGGGCGATGGCACTGGCGGCACTGATGCTCTTCGCGTCGCCCCTGGTTGCCGCGCTCGACACCGCTCCCGATGCCTCGCTGCGCCCCGTCGCGCGCGCCCTCGTCGAGGCACCGGTGCCTGCCCCCGTCACTGCCACCGCGACCGGCGCGCTCGAGCGCCCGAAAGCCCGGCCCGAGGCGCTCGACGCCGCGCTCACCGATCCCGGGACCGGCGATCCCTCCGAGGACGGGCCAGCTTCGGTTTCCGATCCTGCCACCCGTGACGTCGCCCTGCGCATGGCCTTTGCCGCGCGCTCGCCCCAGGCCATCCCCAGATCGCTCCGACCCAGCCCACGCAGCCCGGCCGTGGTCGAACAGGCGCTGGCGGTCCGCCGAGAGCGCGTCCGCGGCGCCGTCTGCGGCGATCCTGACCTGCAGGGCAGCGTCATCGGTGCCGTGCCCGGGCGCATCAAGGGCTGCGGCATCGAGGAGGCGATCAAGCTGCGCTCGGTCTCGGGCCTCGCGCTCAGCACCCGCGCCACCATCGACTGCCCCACCGCCCGCGCCCTGAAGACCTGGGTCGAGCGCGCGGTGAAACCCGCAGTCGGCTCGACCGGCGGCGGCGTTGCCGGGCTGCGCGTCGCCGGCAGCTACGCCTGCCGCTCGCGCAACAACCAGCCTGGAGCCAAGATCAGCGAGCACGCCCGGGGCCATGCCATCGACATCGCTGCGATCCGGCTGAAGGATGGCAGCGAAATCTCGGTGCTGAACGATTGGGGCCGCGGCGCCGAGGGGCGCATCCTTCGCAAGTTGCACAGCGGCGCCTGTGGACCCTTCGGCACGGTCCTCGGCCCCGAGTCCGATCCTTTCCACAAGGACCACCTTCATTTCGACACTGCCCGCTACCGATCGGGCAGCTACTGCCGCTGAACGGGAAATCCGGCAAGATCAGGGCAGCCGCCCCGGCTCCGGCGGGAGCGATTCGGGATGAATCACTTAGGACTGGAAACAGTTCCAGAGACACGGTTCGCACTGTCACCGAATCCCCCTTAAATAAGGGCCTGTTTGCGGCAAGAATTTGATTCATCGCCGCATCCTCCGCACCCTTGAGGGGTGTCCTCTGCTGCTCGGGGGACCGCCTAGGAGGAGCGCACTGCCATGCGTCTGTTTTTCCCTGCCCTTCTGGCGGCGCTAAGCGCCGCGCCGCTACATGCCGATATCGCGATGGAGACCGCGCGCCTTGCGCCGGGCACGCTGCTGGTGATGCAGGACGAGCAAGGCCATGTGGTCAGCCATCTCGCCCGGGGTGAGGTCGAGGGGCTCTACCGCTTCGATCTCTACGACGGGGCGACGGGCGATGCGCCCTACGCAGGGCGATATTACACCGATGCCCGCGGAGAGGTGCTGCTCAGCGTCACCGCGCAGGGAAATGTGACGCGCTTTGAGCCCTATAGCTGCGCCCGGACCCTTGGCGAATGCGCATACGACATTATCCACGCGGACGGGATGCGCGAAACCCGCCTGCGCGAAACCCGCGAGACCGACGGCGGGCTGACATGGACGGAATGGGGCCACGAGGGGCCGGTCGCCACCGGCGGCACCACGCTCGACGACATCGGCGCACCGCGCGAAAGCTGGCGCCGCGACCTGCGCAGCGGCGACCGCTCGCGGGTCCTCAGAATATCGTTGGCATTGAAATAGAAACTTAACGAATTTTCGAGAGTTTTGCAGGGCTCGCGGAGTTCAAGGCCAGAGGCGGCTTCGATGTATCGTGTTTCGCGCGAGATCGGTCTGACAGCGCGCACCTGCTGTCAGCCTAGAGCATGTGTAACCAGTGACGCAGGGCGGGGGAGACCCCGCCCTGTTTTTTCAGGCTCAGCCTTCCTTACCGCCAATCGCCGCGGCCAGCACGGCCCGCGCATTCTCGGACGACCAGTCGACGTCGCCGGTGATGCGCGCCACCTCCTGCCCCTCGGGGTTGATCAGCACCGTGACCGGCAGGCCCAGCACCGCCATCTGGCGCGCCAGTTCCGATTTCGGGTCGCGGTGGAGCGGCAGGTTGTCGACGCCGATCTCCTCGAAGAAGGTCTGCATCGCCGGCGGCGGGTTGCGGCCCGTGGCAATGGTCACCACCTCGAAGTCATCTCCGCCCATGTCGGCCTGCAGCGCCGAGAGCGCCGGCATCTCCTCACGGCAGGGCGCGCACCATGTGGCCCAGAAGTTCACCAGCGCCCATTTGCCCTGCAGGTCCGACAGCGCCAGCGGCGCCCCCTCGAAGTCGATGAAGCCCGCGCTGCCCACCGGCTTCGGCGCCGCGTGGAAGACCAGCTTCTTCATTTCGCCTTCCCTGAGGGCGCTCGCGGCCTCCAAATCGGCCAGCGCCGGATTTGCAAGCGCAACACCGGCGGTATAGAGGATCGCCAAGGCCAGTTTTTTCATCTTCCCTCCGGAAAGGCAGCACATGTCCGACAAGACCTCGAACCAGATGTGGGGCGGCCGTTTCGCCGCTGGACCCGATGCCATCATGGAGGCGATCAACGCCTCGATCGGCTTCGACAAGCGGTTGGCGGCGCAGGATATTGCCGGCTCGAGGGCCCATGCGGCCATGCTCGCCGCCACAGGCATCGTCGACACTAGCGACGCCGAGGCGATCCGGGAAGGTCTGCTCACGGTCTTGTCAGAGATCAAGGCCGGTGACTTCGAGTTCTCCACCGCGCTCGAAGACATCCACATGAACGTCGAGGCACGCCTCAAGGAAATCATCGGAGAGCCCGCGGGCCGCCTGCACACCGCGCGCTCGCGCAACGACCAGGTGGCGACCGACTTCCGTCTCTGGGTGCGTGACCAATGCGACGCCGCCGAGGGCGGGATCCTCGCGCTGATGAAGGCGCTGCTGGGCCAGGCCGAGGCCGGCGCCGACTGGGTGATGCCGGGCTTCACCCACCTGCAGACCGCGCAGCCGGTGACCTGGGGCCACCATATGATGGCCTATGTCGAGATGTTCTCGCGCGATCTGTCGCGGATGCGCGACGCCCGCAAGCGGATGAACGAATCGCCGCTCGGCGCCGCCGCGCTGGCCGGCACCGGCTTCCCGATCGACCGCCAGATGACCGCCGAGGCGCTCGGCTTCGACCGGCCGATGGCCAACTCGCTCGATGCCGTCTCGGACCGCGACTTCGCGCTGGAGTTCCTGAGCGTGGCCTCGATCTGCGCCATGCACCTGTCGCGCTTCGCCGAAGAGCTGGTGATCTGGTCCTCGGCGCAGTTCCGCTTCGTGACCCTGTCGGACCGCTTCTCCACCGGCTCGTCGATTATGCCGCAGAAGAAGAACCCCGACGCCGCCGAGCTAATCCGCGCCAAGATCGGCCGCATCTTCGGCGCCAATGTCGCGCTGCTCATGGTGATGAAGGGTCTGCCGCTGGCCTATTCCAAGGACATGCAGGAAGACAAGGAACAGGTCTTCGACGCCGCCGACAACCTGATGCTGGCGCTGGCCGCGATGGAAGGCATGGTCAAGGACATGACCGCCAACGTCGCCAACCTCGAGACCGCCGCCGCCTCGGGCTTCTCCACCGCCACCGACCTCGCCGACTGGCTGGTGCGCGAGACCGGCCTGCCGTTCCGCGATGCCCACCATGTCACCGGCGCGCTTGTCGCCATGGCCGAGAAGAAGGGCTGCGATCTGAGCGATCTTTCGCTCGAAGAGATGAAATCGGTCAACGGGACCATCACCGAGGGTATCTTCGACGTCCTCGGCGTGCATAATTCGGTGGCAAGCCGAATGAGCTATGGTGGAACCGCCCCGGCCCGCGTGCGCGAGCAGGTGGCCCGATGGAAGGAAATCCTCGGATGAAACGACTCGCCGGACTGACCCTGATCGCCGTGACCATGCTTCTCGCTGCCTGCGAAGGGCCGAACCGCGGGCCAAGGGTTCATACCGGCGTTTCGGTCGGCCCCGGCGGCGTCCACCCCTCGGTGGGCGTCTCGGCAGGGCGCGGCCCGGTCCGCGTCGGCGTCGGCACCTGAGGGATCACACCTTCCTCAGCGCCGCCGACTTGCCGCGCCCGGCGTCCTGGGCGATGGTGCTCGCGCCCGGTGCCCCCGGGCGCGCAATGACTTGAGGACGACCATGATCACCCGCAGCGCATTGGCCCTCGGCCTCGTCGCAATGCTCGCCGCCTGTGGCGCCGACGGCCCGCCGACCCGGCCCGAGCCGAAGGAAACCGCCCCGACATCGGGCGTCAGCGTCCATGGCACATTGAAGATGGGCGTCGCCTATCCATGAGGCTGCGCCACCTCTGGCTTGTCCTCGCGCTCTGGGGCGCGGTGCATCCCATGGTCTACCTGCTTGGCTGGCTCACGCAAAACGGCTGGTCTCTGACCGGCCTCTTTGCCACCTGGCAGGCCAATGCCGCGGTGAGCGGGCTGAGCTGGGACCTGGTGATCGCCGCGGTCACGCTCACCCTGTGGATCCTCGCCGAGGTCGCCGTGCGCCGTAACTGGTCCGCGCTGCTGGCAATTCCCGCCACCTTCCTCATCGGGGTGAGCTGCGGGCTGCCACTCTACCTGTGGTTCCGCTCTCGGCCTGTCTGAGCCCCGACGGCCCCTGTTCCCTTCCCACGGGTTATCCTTTATCCCGGCGCTGAAGCCCTAGAGCGGCAGCAGTTACCCGGGGACCGACATGGACCATTTCCTCTATCGCAACGGCATTCTCCACGCCGAGGACGTGCCCGTCCCCGAGATCGTCTCGCAGGTGGGCAGCCCGGTCTATGTCTATTCCACCGCCACCCTGCTGCGGCACTTCCTGCTCTTCGACGAAGCGCTGAGCTGGGGCCCGCACCTCGTGTGCTATGCGATGAAGGCCGCTTCCAACCAGGCGATCCTCAAGACGCTGGCCAAGGCCGGGGCGGGCATGGACGTGGTCTCGGGCGGCGAATACGCCCGCGCCAAGGCCGCCGGCGTGCCCGGCGACCGCATCGTCTTCTCCGGCGTCGGCAAGACCCGCACCGAGATCCGCACCGCGCTCGAGGGTGGCATCCGCCAGTTCAACATCGAGAGCGAGCCCGAGATGGAGGTGATCTCGGAGGTCGCCGTCACCCTCGGCGTCACTGCCCCGGTGACCATCCGCGTGAACCCCGACGTGGACGCCAAGACCCACGCCAAGATCGCCACCGGCAAGTCCGAAAACAAGTTCGGCATCCCGATCGCCCGCGCCCGCGAGGTCTATGCCCGCGCCGCCGCCCTGCCCGGGCTCAAGGTGGTCGGCATCGACGTGCACATCGGCTCGCAGCTGACCGACCTCGAACCCTTCCGCCTGGCCTATCGCAAGGTCGCCGAGCTGACACACGCACTGCGCGTCGACGGCCACACGATCGAGCGTCTCGACCTCGGCGGCGGACTGGGCATCCCCTACACCCGCAGCAACGAGGCCCCACCGCTGCCCACCGACTACGGCCAGATGATCCGCGAGGAGCTCGGCGATCTGGGCTGCGAGATCGAGATCGAGCCAGGCCGGCTGATCGCCGGCAACGCCGGCATCCTTTTGTCGCAGGTGATCTACCTCAAGCACGGCGAAGGGCGCGACTTCCTCATCCTCGACGCGGCAATGAATGACCTGATCCGCCCGGCCATGTACGACGCGCATCACGACATCATCCCGGTGATCGAGCCCGCGCCCGCCACCGAGCAGCGCACCTACGACATCGTCGGCCCGGTCTGCGAAAGCGGCGACACCTTTGCCAAGGGCCGCACCATGCCCCCCCGTCGCCCCCGGCGAGCTCGTGGCCTTCCGCTCGGCCGGCGCTTACGGCGCGGTCATGTCCTCGGAGTACAATACGCGGGCACTGGTCCCCGAAGTTCTGGTGCATGGCGATCAATTCGCTGTCATTCGGCGGAGACCGAGCTTTGAGGAAATCATAAACCGCGATACGCTCCCCGAGTGGCTGTAAGACTCCGTCCCTGAGAGTCCCCTGCGGCCGCCGGACCGCAGGAGAGACCTCAGGAGACACCGATGGCCTCAAGGGACCGCGCGCCCGCCGAAATCCTGAAGCCGGTAAGATGGCAGCTCCGCCTGACCCATTGGGGCATGGCTGTGGAGCGCCTCGTGCGCGCTTTCTGGCCCCTGTGGTCGGTGATCTTCGTGGTGCTTGCCGCGCTGATGCTCGGCCTGCAGGATCTGGTGGACGTGGAATGGGTCTGGGCCGCCGGTGTGCTTGCGCTCGGAGGCACCGGCTGGGCGCTCTGGCGCGGCATTCGGCGCATGCGCTGGCCGCACCGCGAGGAAGCAATGCTGCGCCTCGATTCCACCCTGCGCGGCAGCCCGATCCTCGCCGCCCTCGACACCCCCGCCATCGGCGCCACGGACCCCGGCTCGCAGGCCCTCTGGAAGGCCCACCAGGCGCGCATGCGCACGCGGATGCTCGAGGCGCGCGCGGTGCAGCCCGACCTGCGCGTCGCCCGCGCCGACCCCTTCGCCCTGCGCTACGTGGCGCTTCTGGCGCTCTTCGTCGCGCTGATCTTCGGCTCGGTGCTGCAGATGCGCTCGGTCACCGCCATGGGCCCCACGGGCGACAGCCTCGCCTCCGGCCCCACCTGGGAAGGCTGGATGGAGCCGCCTGCCTATACCCGACTGCCGTCGGTCTACCTCAACGACATCACCGCCGCCTCGCTCGACGTTCCCGTGGGCGCGCGCATCACCCTGCGGCTCTACGGCGAAGTCGGCGCGCTCGACGTCACCGAGACCGTCTCGGGCCGTACCCCCGATCCGGCGGCGGATCCCGAGGCGCCCGCCGAAACCGCGCAGGACTTCGAGGTCACCCAATCCGGCACTCTGGCCATCGACGGCCCCGGCGGCCGTTCGTGGGAGCTTGCGGTGATCCCCGACCGCCGCCCCACCGTCGCCCAGCAGGGCGAGATCGAAGCGAGCTATGAGGGCGACGCGCAGATCCCCTTCGCCGCCACCGATGATTACGGCGTGATCTCCGGCACCGCCCGCATCGAGCTGGCGCTGGACGAGGTCGACCGCCGCTACGGGCTCGCGATCGAGCCCGAGCAGCGCGCGCAGATCGAGCTGCCCCTGCCGATGCCCATCGCCGGCAGCCGCACCGAGTTCACCGAGACGCTGATCGAGAATTTCTCGACCCATCCTTGGGCCAACCTGCCGGTGCGCATCTCCTTCGAGGTGGCCGACGAGGCGGGGCAGACCGGCGCCGCCGCGCCGCAGGTCATCACCCTGCCGGGCCGCCGCTTCTTCGACCCGCTCGCCGCCGCGCTCATCGAGCAGCGCCGCGCGCTGCTGTGGTCGCGCGACAATGTCCGCGACGTGGGACAGATCCTCCGCGCCGTCAGCTACCGACCCGACGACATTTTCCGCTCGGCAGTGCCCTACCTGCGGCTGCGCACCATCCAGCGCCGGCTCGATGCCTTCGCCACCGACGGTATGAGCCCCGAGCAGCAGGACGAGATCGCCGCCGCGCTCTGGGATCTGGCGCTGCTGCTGGAAGAGGGCGATCTTTCGAGCGCACTGGAACGGCTGCAGCGCGCGCAGGACCGGCTGAACGAGGCAATGAAGAACGGCGCCTCGGATCAGGAGATCGCCGAGCTTATGCAGGAGCTGCGCGAGGCGACCGACGACTACCTGCGCCAGCTCTCGCGGCAGGCGCAACAGAACCCGGACCAGAACCAGCAGCAGATGGCGCAGGATCAGAACACGATCGAGATGAGCCAGAACGACCTGCAGCGGA
Source organism: Alloyangia mangrovi (assembly GCF_002300555.2). Lineage (GTDB taxonomy): Bacteria > Pseudomonadota > Alphaproteobacteria > Rhodobacterales > Rhodobacteraceae > Salipiger > Salipiger mangrovi. The sequence continues at coordinate 77,698 of NZ_NTHN02000011.1, forward strand.
TGATGGACCGCATCCAGGAGTTGATGGAGCAGGGCCGCATGGCCGAGGCGCAGGAAGCCCTGCGCCAGCTGCAGCAGATGATGGAGAACATGCAGGTCGCCCAGGGCCAGCCCGGCCAGGGACAGACTCCGGGCGAGCAGGCGATGGAGGGGCTGGGCGAGACGCTGCGCAACCAGCAGGGGCTCTCGGACGAGGCCTTCCGCCAGCTGCAGGACCAGTTCAACCCCGGCCAGCAAGGGCAACAGGGGCAGCAAGGTCAGCAGCAGGGCCAGTCCGGCGAAGGTCGGCCCGGCGACCAGCCCGGACAGGGCCAGGGTCAGTCGCAGGGCCAGGCTCAGGGCGGCGGACAGCAGGGCAATGGCGGCACGCTCGAGGAAAACCTCGCCGACCGCCAGCAGGCGCTGCGCGACGAGCTGAACCGGCAGCGCCAGAACCTGCCCGGCGCGGGAACCGAGGCCGGAGAGGCCGCGCGCGATGCGCTGCGCCGTGCCGACGACGCCATGGACGGCGCCGAAGAGGCGCTGCGTCAGGATGATTTCGCAGAGGCGCTCGACCAGCAGTCGCAGGCCATGGAAGCGCTGCGCGAGGGCATGCGCAACCTCGGCGAGGCGCTGGCGCAACAGCAGCAGCAGAGTCAGGGCCAGCAGGGCATGGCGCAGGGCGGCGATCCCGGCCAGCAGCGCGACCCGCTTGGCCGCAACGCCGGCAGCAACGGCCAGCTCGGCACCGACGAGACCATGCTGCAGGGCGAGGACGTCTACCGCCGCGCCCGCGAGCTGCTCGACGAGATCCGCCGCCGCACCGGCGAGGGCGAACGTCCGCAGGAAGAACTCGACTACTTGGAAAGGCTGCTGGAGCGGTTCTGACCCGCTCCAGCCGCAGTGGTTCTCTAAGGTCTCAGCCCCGCCCCAGCTTCGGCGCGGACCGCGCCGAGACCAGTGGCGTCTCGGACAGGCGGATGGGCGTACGGATGCCCGGCACGCCGTCCGCTTCGACCTGCATTCCCCGCGCGATCACCTGAGGGTTCTCGAACACCTGATCGACCGAGTTGATCGGCCCGGCGGGCACCGTGGCCCTCTCAAGTGCCGCCAGCAGCTCCGCCCTGTCCCACTGTGCCAGTGCCGCGACCAGCGCCGGGCGCAGCAGCTCGCGATGCGCCACCCGCGCCTCGTTGGTGGCAAAGCGCGCATCCTCGGCCAGCGCCAGCCCCAGCACGTCGCAAAGCCGGGCGAACTGCCCGTCATTGCCCACGGCGAGAATCAGGTCGCCCGACCCGGTCGGCAGCACCTCGTAGGGCGCGATATTGGGATGCGCATTGCCCAGCCGGCGCGGCGCTTTGCCGGTGGCAAGGTAGTTCATCCCCTGGTTCGCCAGCACCCCCACGGCGCAGTCGAGCAGCGCCATGTCGACAAGCTGCCCCTGCCCTGTCCGTTCGCGCGCCGCCAGCGCCGCCTGGATGCCGATCACCGAGTAGAGCCCGGTGAAGATATCGGCAAAGGCCACGCCGACCTTCTGCGGCTCGCCCTCGGGGCTGCCGGTCAGGTCCATCCAGCCCGCCATGCCCTGGATCAGGAAGTCATACCCCGCCCGCTCGGCGTAGGGCCCGTCCTGACCGAAGCCGGTGATCGAGCAATAGACCAGCCGGGGATTGACCTCGCGCAGCCTCTCGTAGTCGAGGCCATACTTCTTCAGCCCGCCGAGCTTGAAGTTCTCGATGACCACATCGGCATCCGCCACCAGCTCGCGCACCAGCGCCTGCCCCTCGGCGGTGCGGAAGTCCGCGACCACCGAGCGCTTGCCGCGGTTCGTGGCGTGGAAATAGGCGGCCGAGCGGTCGCCTTCCCGCTCGATGAACGGTGGACCCCAGCGCCGGGTGTCGTCGCCCTCGGGGGCCTCGACCTTGATCACCTCGGCCCCGAGGTCGGCCAGCACCTGCCCGGCCCAGGGCCCGGCCAGGATGCGCGCAAGCTCGATCACGCGCACCCCGTGCATCGGGGGCAACTGGGGAGGCAATTGCATCAGAAGAACGCCTGAATGCCGGTCTGTGCCCGCCCGAGGATCAGCGCGTGCACGTCGTGGGTGCCCTCGTAGGTGTTCACCGTCTCGAGGTTGGCCGCATGGCGCATCACGCCGTATTCGATCTGGATGCCGTTGCCGCCGTGCATGTCGCGAGCCATGCGCGCGATATCCAGCGCCTTGCCGCAGTTGTTGCGCTTGATCAGCGAGACCATCTCGGGCGCGGCGCGGCCCTCGTCCATCAGCCGCCCGGTGCGCAGGCAGACCTGCAGGCCAAGCGCGATCTCGGTCTGCATGTCGGCGAGCTTCTTCTGGAAGAGCTGCGTGCCGGCCAGCGGCTTGCCGAACTGCTTGCGATCAAGGCCATAGCTGCGCGCCTGGTGCCAGCAGAACTCGGCGGCGCCCATGACGCCCCAGGCGATGCCGTAGCGCGCGCGGTTGAGACAGCCGAACGGCCCCTTCAGCCCCTCGACATTGGGCAGCAGCGCATCCTCGCCAACCTCGACGTCATCCATGACGATCTCGCCGGTGATGGACGCGCGCAGCGACAGCTTGCCGCCGATCTTCGGCGCGCTCAGCCCCTTCATGCCCTTCTCCAGCACGAAGCCGCGGATCTTGCCGCCATGCGCCTCGGACTTGGCCCAGACCACGAAGACATCGGCGATCGGCGCGTTCGAGATCCACATCTTGGACCCCTTCAGAACGTAGCCGCCCTCGGTCTTCACCGCGCGGGTCTTCATGCCCGCAGGATCCGAGCCGGCGTCGGGTTCGGTCAGGCCGAAGCAACCGATCCACTCGCCGCTGGCGAGCTTCGGCAGGTACTTCATGCGCTGCTCTTCCGAGCCGTAGGCGTAAATCGGATACATCACGAGCGAGGATTGCACCGACATCATCGACCGGTAGCCGCTGTCCACCCGCTCCACCTCGCGCGCGACGAGGCCATAGGCCACATAGCCCGCGCCGATGCCGCCGTAGGCCTCGGGAATGGTCGAGCCGAGCAGGCCGAGCGCGCCCATCTCGCGGAAGATCTCGGGGTCGGTCTGTTCCTCGAGGTAGGCATGCTCGACCCGCGGCAGCAGCTGGTCCTGCGCGAAGGCATTGGCGGTGTCGCTGATCATCCGCTCTTCCTCGGTCAGCTGCTCGCTGAACAGGAACGGGTCCTCCCAGTTGAACGAGGCGAGGGCGGGCTGTTCCTTGGGCTTGAGGTGGGACAGGTCGGTCATGGGGAGGCTCCTCCGGAAGGATCATGCGTTTGGCGCGCAGACTAGCGCCGCCGCGGGGCGCTGGAAAACGATTTGATTTGCTCAAGTCATGACGAAAACTCATAATCTACGCATCCAAGGAGACCCTGATGCGCAAACCCTACATGCCCAGCGTCGGCGAGCTCGAAGCCTTCGTCGCCTGTGCCCGGCGCGGCACGACGACCATGGCCGCCGAGAGCCTGAACCTGACGCAAAGCGCCATCTCGCGGTCCCTCGCCGCTCTGGAGGACCGGCTCGGCGTCGCCCTTTTCCTGCGGGTACGGCAGCGGCTTGTGCTGTCCCCGGCAGGGCAGGCCTTTCTGCTGCAGGCCGAGAAGGTGCTCGACGAGCTGAACGGCGCCGCCATGGGCGTCATGGCCTTCGGCGGTCAATCCACCGTGCTGCGCCTCGCGGTGCTGCCGAGCTTTGCCCGCACCTGGCTGATCCCGCGTCTGCCGAGCTTTGCCAAGGTCGCCCCCGGCATCACCCTCGATCTCACTGCCCGGCTGCAGCCGGTGGAGTTCGCCCGCGACCCTTTCGACCTCGCGCTTATGCGCAGCCAGCATGAAACCCCCGGCACTAGCGCCGAGACCGTCGCCCGCGAAGAGATGGTCGTGGTCGCCGCCCCCGCCCTGCTCGCCGGCCGCGCCGAACTCACCGACGCCCAGCTGCTCGAGCTGCCGCTCTTGCAGCAATCCACCCGGCCGACGCTCTGGCTCGACTGGTTCCGCGGCAGCGACACCGACGCCCGCCGCATCCTGCGCGGCGCGCGCTTCGACCATTTCGACATGATCCTCGATGCCGCCATGGCCGGGCTCGGCATCGGCATCGTGCCCGAGATCATCGCCCGCCCGGCGCTTTCCAGCGGGCATCTGACCCTTGCCGCCCCGCGCCGCTTCGACACCGGCGAGAGCTACGCGCTGATCCTGCCCGAACGCAGCGCCGGCAGCCCCGAGGTCGGCGCCTTCCGCGATTGGCTGCTGCGCGAAATCTCGGCGTGAGTCGCCGCGAGGGGCGGCAAAGGGCAACGCCCGCTTGAGCTGCGTCGCTATTCGGCACAGGCTCGCCGCAATTGCCCGGGAATTGCCGCGGGCTTTCCCCTTCTTCAGGACTGCACACCGGAAAGACAGCATGGCCAAGGATCTCACCCGCAACGCAGGCACCGACGAGGCCTTCACGCTTGTCCTCAACGCGCAGGCCGTGCCCGGCTCGCAATGGACCGAGGCCCAGAACGCCATCCTCAGCGACGCCGGCCTCGCCCGCGCCGCGGACACCATCCGGGCCTGGCCGCGCCATGCCGAGACGCCGCTCATCGCTCTGCCTGCGCTGGCAGCGGAGATCGGCGTCGCCGCGCTGCACTACAAGGACGAGAGTTGCCGCTTCGGCCTCGGCAGCTTCAAGGCGCTCGGCGGGGCCTACGCCGTGGCGCGGCTGCTGCAAAAGGAACTCTCGGCGCGGCTGGGGCGCGCGGTGGGCATGGAGGAGATCACCTCGCGCGCCCTGCCCGAAGCGGCGCAGATCACCGTCTGCTGCGCCACCGACGGCAACCACGGCCGCTCGGTCGCCTGGGGCGCGCAGAGCTTCGGCTGCGCCTGCGTGATCTTCATCCATTCCACCGTTTCCGAGGGACGCAAGGCCGCCATCGCGGCTTTCGGCGCCGAGGTCCGCCGCACCCCCGGCAACTACGACGCGTCAGTGCGTGCCGCGCAGGAGGTCGCCAGCGAGAACGGCTGGTTCGTGGTCTCCGACACCTCCTATCCGGGCTACATGGAGGTGCCGCGCGACGTGATGCAGGGCTATGAGCTTATGGCCGCTGAGGCGATGGACGCGTTGCCCGAGCCGCCCACCCACATCTTCCTGCAGACCGGCGTCGGCGGCATGGCCGCGGCGGTCACCGCCCAGGCCGTGCGCCGCTACGGCGCGGACCGGCCGAAGATCGTGCTTTGCGATCCCGACCAGGCCGCCTGCTTCCTCGCCTCCTACCGAAGCGGTGCCCGCACCGCGGTACACGGCGATCTCGGCACGCTGATGGCCGGGCTTGCCTGCGGCGAGGTCTCGGCCCTCGCCTGGGAAATCCTGCAGGACCACGGCGACGCGGCGATCGCGATGACCGACGCCGCCGCCATCGCCGCCATGCGCCGCCTCGCCTGCCCCGAGGGCGACGACACCGCGCTGGTCGCAGGCGAATCCGCGGTCGCCGGCGTCGCCGGGCTGCGCCTCGCGATGTCCGACCCCGAGGCCCGCGCCCTGCTAGGCCTGCACGAAACCTCCCGCATTCTCACCTTCGGCACCGAGGGCGACACCGACCCCGCGCTCTTCGCAGAGCTCGTCGGCGCCCCGGCCGCACGCATCCGCGCCCAGCAGAGGACAACGCCATGAGCCGCAAGTTCACCGTCGCCGCCGCCCAGCTCGGCCCCATCGCCAAGGACGAGCCGCGCAGCTCGGCCGTCTCCCGGCTCTGCGCGATGATGCGGCGGGCCAAGGCGCGCGGCGCCTCCCTCGTGGTCTTCCCCGAGCTCGCGCTCACCACCTTCTTCCCGCGCTGGTTCATCGAGGCCGGTCCCGAGCTAGACCGGTGGTTCGAGACCGAGATGCCGAACGCCGCCACCGCGCCGCTCTTCGCGCTAAGCCGCGAGCTGCAGATCGGCTTCCACCTCGGCTACGCCGAGCTCACCCCCGACGGGCACCGCTACAACACCGCCATCCTCGTGTCCCCCGAAGGAGAGATCGTGGGCAAGTACCGCAAGATCCACCTCCCCGGGCACCGGGAGAACGAGGAGTGGCGCCCCTTCCAGCACCTCGAGAAACGCTACTTCGAGAAAGGCGACCTCGGCTGGCCCACCTTCGACATGCTGGGCGGCAAGCTTGGCATGTGCATCTGCAACGACCGCCGCTGGCCCGAGACCTGGCGGGTGCTTGGCCTTGGCGGCGCCGAGCTGGTCTGCCTTGGCTACAACACCCCGATCCATTTCGCCCCCGCCCCCGAGCATGACCACCTGCAGTATTTCCACAACGAGCTGTCGGTCCAGGCCGGCTGCTATCAGAACGGCACCTGGGGGGGTGGCGGTCGCCAAGGCGGGGCTCGAGGAGGGCTCGGTGCTGATCGGCGGCAGCCTCATCGTCGCCCCCACCGGCGAGATCGTCGCCAGGGCCACGACATCGGGCGACGAGGTGATCACGGCGGAGGTCGATCTCGACCGTTGCGCCGAGATCCGCGCCAATGTGTTCAATTTCGAAGAGCACCGCCAGCCGCAGGACTACCTGCCGATCACCGCGCCCAGGACCGGCCGCCGCGCGGCGGAATAGCGCGGCTCCAAAAGGGCGTATTTGAAAAGAGAAGAAGCGGAAGGCACGCGCCGCCCCCGCTTCTTCTAGGTCGAAATATCCCGGGGTAGAGGCGCCCGGCGCCTCGGGGGCGGAGCCCCCTCTTTCTTCTGCGGCTAGCTCAGTACCCGTAGAAGAACCCGGCGTTGTTCGCGAGGATGATGCGGATCGCGTAGATCCCGATCAGCGTCACCAACGGCGCGAGATCGAGCCCGCCCATCGGCGGCAGCACCCGGCGGATGGTGGAATAGATCGGCTCGAGCAGCCGGTTCAGCCCGTCCCAGATCTGCGCGACCAGCGGCTGGCGCAGGTTCAGCACCTGGAAATTGATGAGCCAGCTCATGATGACGTGCGCGATGATGATGAACCAGATCACGTCGAGGATCAGCATCAGGATCTGGAACAGCGATTGCATGCGGGTGCGCCCTTTGTGAATAAAACCGTCCCAAGACCTAGGCAGCCTTGGGGCAAAGCTCAAGAGTGCCGCGAGGTCGTGGTTGACGCAGGCGTCACCCTGCGACCCCTTTGCCCCGAAAGGAGCCCCCATGTACCCGTTTCTGCGCCTCGCCAAGGAACTCTTCCTCGTCCGCAACGCCGCACCGCTCGCCAACGGCGAGGTCAGCGTCACCCGCCACATCTGCTGGCCCTGGGATCTCGACATGTTCGCCGAGCTCAACAACGGCCGGGTGCTAACGCTCTATGACCTCGGGCGCATGCCGCTGGCCAAACGCAGCGGGCTGCTGGCAATGCTGAAGCGCGAGCGCTGGGGCTTTGCCGTGGCCGGGGCCATGGTGCGCTACCGCAAGCGGATCAAGCTCTTCGACCGGATCGAAATGCGCAGCCGGGTGATCGGCTGGGATCTGCGCTTCATCTACATCGAGCAGAGCATGTGGAAATCGGACGGCGACTGCGCCAGCCACGCGGTCTACCGCGTCGCGGTCACCTCGCGCGCCGGGATGATCGCGCCCGAGCGGGTGATGGAGCTGCTCGGTGCCGACCCCTTCTCGCCGGTGTTGCCCGGCTGGGTGACGCACTGGATCGAGACCGAGGCCGAGCGCCCCTGGCCGCCGATGCAGGAGCCGGTGCCCGCTCCGCTGCATCCTGCCGCCGCGGACGACGCCGAGATCGCCCCGGATCTCACCGAGGAAAGCGCCGCCTAAACTGCCGCGCGGCTCAGCCTCGGCCTTGCCTTGGCCACGGTGCCCCTGTTCTATCGCCCCAAAGGCAACCTCGGGGTGAGACGGGTATGACAACGGGCAAGACGGCGCTGCGCAAGCGCATCTGGGGTTGGTTCTTCTTCGACTGGGCCAGCCAGCCCTACAACACGCTGCTGATCACCTTCATCTTCGCGCCCTACGTGAAGGAGCTGATCGGCGACGGCAGCGCGGCGCAGGCAGCCTGGGGCTTCGGCATCGGCGCGGCCGGGCTGGTCATTGCGCTGCTCGCGCCGGTGCTCGGCGCGCTGGCCGATAGCGGCGGCCACCGGCTGCGCTGGATTTGGCTGTTCTCGGCGCTCTACGTGATCGGCTCGGCAATGCTCTGGTTCGCCGCCCCGGGGAATTTCAACCTCACCGCCACGCTGGTCTTCTTCGCGCTGGGGCTGGTGGGCATGGAATTCGCCACGATCTTCACCAACGCCATGCTGCCCGACCTCGGCCCGCGCGACGAGATCGGCCGGATCTCGGGCAACGGCTGGGCCTTCGGCTACGTCGGCGGGCTGATCTCCCTGGCGCTGATGCTGGCGCTCTTCGCCGAGAGCGTCACGACCGGCAAGACCCTGCTCGGCCTCGACCCGTTGTTCGGCCTCGACCCCGCCCAGCGCGAGGGCACCCGCGCCGTCGGCCCGCTCACCGCGCTCTGGTACGCGGTCTTCATGATTCCCTTCTTCCTCTGGGTGAAAGAGCCGAAAGTCGCCACCCCGAAAGGCGCCGTCCGCCGCGGCCTGGCGCAGCTCAAGGACACGCTGGTGCGGCTGCCGCGCCGCCCGTCGCTGTTTTCCTATCTCGCCGCGTCGATGATCTACCGCGATGCGCTGAACGGCATGTACGCCTTTGGCGGCATCTATGCCGCCGGGGTGCTGGGCTGGTCGGTGGTCGACACCGGGGTCTTCGGCATCCTCGCGATCATCTCGGGCGCACTCTTCACCTGGCTCGGCGGCAAGGCCGACACCAGACTGGGGCCGAAGCCGGTGATCACCGCGATGATCCTCCTGCTGGCGCTGATGTCTCTCGCCATCGTGCTGGTCGACCGCTCTAGCGTCTTCGGCCTGCCCGTCGCCGAGGGCTCGAAACTGCCCGACATCACCTTCTACCTGTTCGGCGTGGTGATCGGCGCCTGCGGCGGGGTGCTGCAGTCGGCCTCGCGCAGCATGATGGTGCGGCAGGCGGACCCGGCGCGCATGACCGAGGCCTTCGGGCTCTATGCGCTCTCGGGCAAGGCGACCTCTTTCCTCGCGCCGCTGCTCATCGGAACGGTCACCGCACTGAGCGGATCGCAGAGGATCGGCGTCACGCCGCTCATCGTGCTTTTCGTCGTGGGCCTTGGTCTGTTACGCTGGGTGAAACCAGACGGAGATCGAGCAGAATGATCCGCACCCTGACCCGCCTCACCCTGGCCTCCGCGCTTGCCTTGGCCCTGGCCTCCTGCAGCGACGACCGGCCCGCCCCCCCGTGCAACCAGCACCGACCAGTTGCCCAAGGTCACCGGCGTGATCTCTTCGAAGAGCGCCAAGCAGCTCTTCGGCGCGCAGAGCGTCTCGGCGCAGCTCACCCCCGCCGCCTTCGGTTCCTACGCCAAGGGCTGCGTCGCCGGCGCCCAGCAACTGCCGGAGACCGGACCGACGTGGCAGGCCATGCGCCTGTCGCGCAACCGCAACTGGGGCCACCCCGAGTTGGTCGGCTTCCTCGAGGACCTGTCGCGCAAGGCCGCGCAGCTCCCGGGATGGAACGGCATCTACGTCGGCGACATGAGCCAGCCGCGCGGCGGGCCGATGACCTCGGGCCACGCCAGCCACCAGATGGGCCTCGACGCCGACATCTGGATGCGCCCCACCGACAGCCTGCACCTCACACGCCAGCAGCGCGAGGACCTTTCGTCGATCTCCATGCAGCGCGCCTCGGGCGCCTATGTGAACGACAAGTGGACGCCGCAGCACCACGCGCTGCTCAAGGCCGCGGCGCAGGACCCGCGGGTGGCGCGGATCTTCGTCTTCCCCGGCGCCAAGGTGCAGATGTGCAAGGACGAGACGGGAGACCGCGCCTGGCTGCGCAAGATCCGCCCCTGGTACGGCCATCACTACCACTTCCACGTGCGCCTGAACTGCCCGCGCGGTGATGCGAGCTGCGTCAACCAGGACCCGCCCCCCCCCGGGCGACGGCTGCGCCGATGCCCAGTCCTGGGTGAACAACATCCTCAACCCTCCGAAACCCGATCCCAATGCGCCGGCGCCCAAGCCCAAGCGTGAGCTGGTGATGGGAGACCTGCCAGCCCAATGCGCCTCCGTACTCGCCGCGCGCTGAACGCCGCCCGCATCGCAGCTCTCGCAAGCCTTCTGGCGGTCTCGGCCTGCGCCGAGACGCCGGAGGGTGTACCCGGCGCGCGCTATGTCGGCGCCTACACCTGGCGCAACTCGCATGACCGCTTCGGCGGCTTCTCCGGTCTCGAGGTCAGCGACAACGGCCGGCAGTTCACCGCGATCAGCGACCGGGGCAGCATCGTCATGGGCAGCTTCGAGCGCGCCGAGGACCTCGGAAACGGCGCGATCACCGGGCTCTCGTCAGGGCCGGTGGAAAAGCTGCTCGACGAGACCGGCCGGCGCATGCACCCCGACATCGACGATGCCGAGGGGCTGGCCATCGGGCCGGACGGGCGACTCTATGTCTCCTTCGAAGGCCCGCCGCGGGTTCACGCCTCCCAGCGCTACGACCTTCCCGCGACCGTGCTGCCGGAGGGGCCGTTCTACCCGCATCTGCAGATGAACTCTGGCATGGAGGCGCTGGCCATCGACGCTCAGGGCCGGCTGCTGACACTCGCCGAGCGCTCGGGTCAACTCACCCGCCCCTTCCCGGTCTGGCGGCTGGAGGATGGCGCCTGGACCCATGTCTTCGACCTGCCGCGCCGCGGCGGCTTTCTTGCCGTGGGGGCCGACATCGGGCCGGACGGGCGCTTCTACCTGCTCGAGCGCGAGTTCACCGGCTACGCCTTCCGCAGCCGGGTGCGCCGCTTCGACATCGCGGGCGACAAGGTCAGCCACGAGCAGCTGCTCTTCGAGAGCGCCCCGCTGCAGTTCGACAACCTCGAGGGGATCGCGGTTTGGCGCCCCGAGCCGGGACGGATCCGGCTGACGATGATCTCGGACGACAACTTCAAGTTCTTCCAGAGGACCCAGTTCGTCGAATACGACATGCCGGAATCGCTTGATCCAGCGGACTTGAGCCAGTAAAGACCCGTCCGTCCGCCCGGCTGGCGGGCCGAGTTCCCCGCCACCTTGTAAAACGGGTCACCCTCATGACACGCTCCTATCTTCCCGGCATTCTTGCCATGGCCGCCACCGTGCTGGCCTCGAACATCCTCGTGCAGATCCTCTTCGGCCAATGGCTGACCTGGGGCGCCTTCACCTATCCCGTCGCCTTTCTGGTCACCGACCTGATGAACCGCCTCTACGGCGTAAGGGCCGCACGCAAGGTGGTGCTCGCCGGCTTCGTCACCGGGGTGATCTGCTCGCTGATCGGCACCCAGGTGATGCTGCAGGGCGATGGCTACAGCTACCCCGCCGTGACGCTGCGCGTCGCCATCGGCTCGGGCGCCGCCTTCCTCGCGGCGCAGCTGATGGATGTGAGCATCTTCGACAAGCTGCGGGACGGTGCCTGGTGGCGCGCGCCCCTGGCGTCCACACTGGTCGGCAGCTCGCTCGACACTGCGATCTTCTTCTCGGTGGCCTTCGCCGGTTCGCTGAGCTTCCTCGAGCCGGGCAACGACGTGTCCTGGGCCAACGAGATGCTGCCGCTGCTCGGCGCTGGCCCGATCGTGCCGCTCTGGGTCTCGCTGGGGCTCGCCGACTGGATGGTGAAGCTGTCGCTGGCGATCCTTGCTCTCGTGCCCTTCCGAATGATCGTTTCGAAGGCACTTTCCTCTAGGGCAATTGCCTGAGGCTGCAAAAACGCTTTGCGGATGTGCTTTTCCATGGCACCCTGAAATTGCGTTTTCAAAACAGCTGAAAGGAGGTGATCCAGTGTCTAGAGAAGCATTGGAGAAGGGTGTTGGGACAGTTCGGAGGGCAGTACGCTAGGGCAGCCCCTGGCGTGAAGGAACCCGAATTGGCGCTGCCCTAACCGGCCCCGCCTCCTTGACGTCTCGAATGGGTCACGCGACAGGCCGCGTGGCCCATTTCCAATTCGACAGCGACGTTCAGAAACGGCCCGCACCCTCACCGGCGCGGGCCGTTTGTGCCTCCGGCGACAGCGCAACCGGCTTGCGCCGCCCCGGCGCCGCGCTAATGTCCGCCCCATGCTGCGCATCACCGACACCATAAACATCGAGGACTGGGAGCTCACCGAGCAGTTCATCCGCGCCTCCGGCCCCGGCGGGCAGAACGTCAACAAGGTTTCCACCGCCGTCGAGCTGCGTTTCGAGGCCGAGCGCTCGCCGAACCTGCCCGGCCCGGTGAAGGCACGGCTCAAGCGCCTCGCCGGGCGCCGCTGGAGCAAGGACGGCGCATTGATCCTGCAGGTCGAGGACACCCGCAGCCAGGCCCGAAACCGCGAGATCGCCCGCGAGCGCCTCGCCGAACTGATCCGCAAGGCGCTGGAAAAGCCGCGCCGCCGCATCGCCACCAAGCCGACGCTCGGCTCGAAGAACCGTCGGATTAAGGCCAAGAAGGAACGCGGCGAGGTCAAGGCCATGCGCGGCAAGGTCGACCCGGATTGAAACCCCGCAAGATGGGGCGCTGCCCCCTCTTCGCTGCGCGAATTCACCCCCGGGATATTTTTGCCTAGAAGAAGACCCCGCCGCGCGGCTTTCTTCTCTTTCAAAATACGCAAACCCGCTGCCCGCCGCAGGGAACACCGCGTCGGATAGGGCGCGGGGCCTTGTTCACCGAATCTTAGTGTGAGAGTCTGCGTTGTAGAGCAGTCACACATAATCAGGCCCCAGCCCATGCCACGCGACACCGCGCCCGCCGAGGCGCTGCTGAAGGATATTTTCGGCTATGACGCCTTCCGTCCCGGTCAGGGCGAGATCGTCGAGGCCGTGGCGGCGGGGCACAACGTTCTGGCCATCATGCCGACTGGGGGCGGCAAGTCGCTCTGCTACCAGCTTCCGGCGCTGCTGCGCGGCGGGTTGACCGTGGTGATCTCGCCGCTGATCGCGCTGATGCGCGACCAGGTGCGCGGCCTGCGCGAGGCCGGAGTGGCGGCGGGCGCGCTGACCTCGGGCAACACCCAGGAAGAGACCGACGCAGTCTGGCAGGCGCTCGAGGACGGCTCGCTGCGGCTCTTGTACCTCGCACCGGAACGGCTCGCCTCGACCGGCACGCAGCGGATGCTGGCGCAGGCAGGCGTCGGGCTCATCGCCGTGGACGAGGCGCATTGCGTCAGCCAGTGGGGGCATGATTTCCGCCCCGATTACCTGCGCATCGGCGAGCTGCGCCGCGCGCTCGGCGTGCCGATCGCCGCCTTCACCGCCACCGCAGACCAGGAAACCCAGGCCGAGATCGTCACTAGGCTCTTCGACGGCCAGCAGCCCGAAACCTTCCTGCGCGGCTTCGACCGGCCCAACATCCACCTCGCCTTTGCGCCCAAGGACAGCCCGCGCGCGCAAATCCTGCGCTTTGCCGCCGCCCGCCGCGGCCGCTCGGGGATCGTCTACTGCGGCACCCGCGCCAAGACCGAAGCGCTGTCGAAGGCGCTCGGAGACGAGGGCCACCCGACCTGCTTCTACCATGGCGGCATGGAGGCCGAGGCCCGCCGCGCCGTCGAGGAACGCTTTGCCACCGAAGACGGTCTCATCGTCTGCGCCACGGTCGCCTTCGGCATGGGGGTCGACAAGCCCGACATCCGCTGGGTCGCCCATGCCGACCTGCCGAAAAGCATCGAGGCCTATTACCAGGAGATCGGTCGCGCCGGGCGCGACGGGGCGCCTGCGGAAACGCTCACGCTCTACGGCGCCGACGACATCCGCCTGCGCCGCGCCCAGATCGACGAGGGCATGGCGCCGCCCGAGCGCCGGGTTGCCGACCATGGAAGGCTCAACGCGCTCCTCGGGCTGGCCGAGGCGCTGGGATGCCGCCGCCAGACCCTGCTGCGCTACTTCGGCGAAGCGGCCGAGCCCTGCGGCAACTGCGATCTCTGCGACAGCCCGCCCGAGGTATTCGACGGCACAGAGGCCGTGCGCAAGGCGCTCTCGGCCGCGCTGCGCACCGGCGAGAATTTCGGCGCCGGGCACCTGATCGACATCCTTCTGGGCAATGAGACCGACAAGGTGCGCCAGCGCGGCCACGATGGGCTGCCGACCTTCGGCGTCGGCAAAGACCTGAAGAAGGGCCAATGGCAGGCCGTTTTCCGGCAGATGATGGGGCGTGACCTTGTCCGCCCCGACCCCGAGCGCCACGGCGCGCTGGTGATGACCGAAGCGGCGCGGCCGATCCTGCGCGGCGAGGAAAGCATCGCGCTGCGCGACGTGATCGACAAGGCCGCCGAGCGCCGCCCGCAGGTCAAGACGCTGGTCCGCGAAGAGGACGCGCCGCTGATGTCGGCGCTCAAGGCCAAGCGCCGCGCGCTGGCCGAGGCGGCCTCGCTGCCCGCCTACATGATCTTCCCCGACCGCACGCTGATCGAGATGGCCGAGCGCCGCCCCGAGACCCTGGACCAGATGGGCGCGATCTCGGGCGTCGGCGCCAAGAAGCTGGAACGCTACGGCGCCGAGTTCCTCTCGGTGATCACCGGCGGGGCCCCGGAAGAGACGCATCCGCTGCGCATGCGCGCCGCGGCGCGCGGCACCGGCGATCTCTACGACCGGCTGATGAGCGCCCAGGCCGAGCTGATCCGCGGCGAGGATGGCACCGAGAAGCCGCTCTCCTGCTCGGCTTCGCTGCTCGCCAAGATCGCCGGTCTGCGCGATCCGGCACCCGAGGATCTGGAGCGGATTCTCGGGGAGCGACGTTTTGTCCGCTTCGGTCCGGCCTTTATGGACCTCCTCGTCGAAGCTGGTTAGAACCGTTCCAAGTTCTGGATCTGTTCAAGGAGTGACCGCGCAATGCTCGTGGTGATTTCGCCCGCAAAGAAGCTGGATTGGGCCCCCCGTGAGACTGAGATGACAACGCCGGATTTCGGCGAGGATGCGCTGGCGCTGGTGAAGACCGCGCGCGATCTCACGCCCGGTGACCTGAAGAAGCTCATGCACCTGTCGGACAGTCTCGCAAATCTCAACCACGAGCGCTTCCGCGACTACGCCGCAGAGCCCGAGATCGAGGCGCTGCGCCCCGCCGCGCTGGCCTTTGCCGGGGATACCTACCAGGGGCTCGACGCCAGCTCGCTCGATCCAGAGGAGATGGACTACGCGCAGGATCACCTGCGCATCCTTTCGGGCCTCTACGGCGTGCTGCGTCCGCGCGACGCGATCCAGCCGTACCGGCTGGAGATGGGCTCGCGCCTGAAGACCAGCCGCGGAAAGTCGCTCTACGATTACTGGGGCGATCAGCTCTCGCAGGCGCTGAACGCCCAGGGCGAGACCACCGGTGCCGAGGTTCTGGTGAACTGCGCCAGCCAGGAGTACTTCGGCGCGGTCGACCCCAAGGCGCTGAAGCTGCGGGTGATCACCCCGCAGTTCCTCGAGGACAAGGACGGCGCGCCCAAGGTGGTCAGCTTCTACGCCAAGCGCGCCCGCGGCGCGATGGCGCGCTTCATCGTCACCCGCCGCATCACCGACCCCGAGGGGCTGCGCGACTTCGACCTCGGCGGCTATGCCTATGACGAGCACCGCTCGACACCGGATCAGCCGGTCTTCATCCGCCCCTATTCCAACGCCGCCTGATCCGCCGGCAGCTCTGACTCCGAGTGCTGCGCGGCCCCCGAGGCCGCGCCCTCCCCACCCCAGCGTTCGATCAGCCGGGCCAGCTCGGCCTTGCGCAAAGGCTTGGTGAGGTAATCGTCGAGCCCCGCCGCGAGCAGCGCCTCGCGATCGCCGCTCATGGCATGGGCGGTGACCGCGATGATCGGCACCCGCGGCCCCTCTCCTTCCAGCGCGCGGATCCGCTGCGTCGCCTCCTTGCCATCCATCCCCGGCATCGAGATGTCCATGAATACAAGGTCTGGCCGCCGCGCCGCGAATGCCCCCACCGCCTCGGCGCCGTCGCAGGCGAAGCGCAGAGCGAGATCGCGCCCCAGCGCCTCGGCCATCTTGCGAAAGACAAGCTGGTTGGTGCGGTTGTCCTCGGCCAAGAGCACGTCGAGACCCGGCAGGGCCGGCGCCTCCTTGGCCTCGGGCACGTCGGGCTCCGCCGCGCCCTCCGCCAGCGGCAGCGGCAGATGAAGCCCGAAGACCGCCCCCTTGCCGAGCTCCGAGGAGACCCGCAGCGCGCCGCCCATCATGTCCACCAACCGCCGGGTGATGGCGAGCCCGAGCCCGGTGCCCTCGAAGCTGCGGTTGCGCGCGTCCTCCACCTGGTTGAACTCACCGAAGATGTGTTCGAGCTTGTCCGGAGAGATGCCGATGCCGGTGTCCTCGACCCGGATCTCGAGCTGCGCGATGACACCCTCGATCCGCCCCGAGACCGAAATCGCCACATGCCCCTCGGCGGTGAACTTCACCGCGTTCCCGGCGAGATTGGTGAGAATCTGCCGGATCCGCCCGGCATCTCCGATGAAGCACCGCGGCAGCTCCGACGGATAGACCACCCGCAGCGCCACGCCCTTCTCCTGCGCCGCAGGCATCAGCAGCCGCGCGACCTCGTCGATGGCGCGGCCGAGATCGAAGGGCTCGGCGGCGATCACCATCCGCTCCGCCTCGATCTTGGAATAGTCGAGAATGTCGTTGATGATCAGCAAGAGAGCCTCGCCCGAACTGCGGATGGTCTCGGCATAGAGCCGCTGCTCGGCACCAAGCGGCCCCTCCATCAAGAGCTCGGCCATGCCCACGACACCGTTCATCGGCGTGCGGATCTCGTGGCTCATGTTGGCGAGGAAGGTGGATTTCGCGTGGCTGGCGATCTCGGCCCGGCGCCGCGCCTCCTCGAGCTCCTGCTGGATGCGCTTGGCCTCGGTGATGTCGATGCGCAGGCCAACCCGCCCGCCGTCCGACACCGGGCGCTCGTAGACCCTCAGCCAGCGCCCGTCGCCGAGCTGCTGCTCGAGCGCGCGTTCGGCGCCGCGATGCGCCGCCAGCCGCTCTTCGAGCCAGGCCTCCTCGCGGCCTTCCGCCTCGAGGTACTGGCCGTGGTCGAGCCCGTACCGCAGGATGTCCTCGAAGACCGCACCGGGAAAGATCGCCGGGGCGCTCGCGGCGTAGATCTCGCGGTATGTGCCGTTGCACATCAACAGCCGGTCCTCGGCATCGTAGAGCACGAAGCCGTCCGGCAGCTCCTCCAGGGCAGACCACATCCGCATCAGGTCGGTGATGTCGAAGCTCAGCGTCACCACCCCGCCGTCGGGAAGGTGCCGGTCCTGCAGCTGCAGGAACTGTCCGGTGTAGATGCGGATGGTTTCGGTGGGGATGGGGTCGGCCTGCCAGCGGGCGGCCATGCGGGCGCGCCAGTCGTCGCCATGCTCGCCCTGCAGGTCGACGATCCCCTCCTCGACCATCATGTCGAGCACATGCGCATAGCCCGCGCCGGGACGGATCGTGTCGAGCCCGTCGAAAAGCGCCAGCCAGGCGGGATTGGCCATCTCCATCCGCCGCTCGGCGTTGAAGCTCGCCAGCCCGTCGCGCATGCAGGCCAGCGCGGTCCAGAGTTGCCCCTCGACCAGCTCGATCTTCTGGTGCGCGGCGCCGAGCTGGGTCTTCACCCGCAGGTTCTCGTCGCGCACGGTGGCAACCTCGGCCCGGGTCTCGGTGATCTCGTGACTGAGCTGGCGCGCGTGGGAATTCAGCTTGCGATTGGCGGCAAAAAGCTCCGCCTGCTTCAACTCCAGCAGGCGCTCCGCCGCGAGGCGCGCGCGCCGTTCCTCGGCCAGCCGTGCCGCGACATCCATGCTACAGGCCCCATGCTCCAAGCCCTCTGCGCCCCCGCCAGAATGGGCGCAGCAAGGTGAAGATCGTCTTAAGAAAACCGATGCAAAACGCCCGCTTGCCTTTACCTATGGGCAGGGGCACCATGGTAAAGCCGACTTTGAGAGGAGTTGGACATGCCCCATTTCATCCCCGGTGCCCCCGGTCGCCCCAACACCGGCCTCGCCACCAGCCCCGGCGCGACCGCATGAGCGAGACGCTGGCCACCATCCGCTGGCGCGCCCTCGACCGCGACGGAGAGGACAAGTGCCGCCTCGCCCGGCACGAAGATGGCTACATGCTGGTCGGCCACGCGCGCTTCCGCGATGGCACCGGCTGGGCGGCGCTCGACTACGTGGTGCGCTGCGGGCCGGACTGGCTGACGCGCAGCGCCGATGTCACCGGCACCGCCGGCGGCGAGGAAGTGCGCACGCGGCTCACCCGGCAGAACGGCGCCTGGCTGCTGAACGGCGAAGAGCAGCCGGGGCTCTCCGACTGCACCGACGTGGATTTTGCCTTCACCCCGGCCACCAACCTGATGCCGCTGCGCCGCCTGCCCGAGGTCGGGCGGCTGAGCGTCTGCGCCGCGTGGCTGCGCCTGCCCGGCCCGCGGCTCGACCCGCTCGACCAGAGCTACACCCGCGAGCGTGGCGGGCTGGTCGGGTACGAATCGGCGCAGACAGGCCATATCGCCCAGATCACCGTCGATCCCCAGGGCTTTCCGACACTCTACCCCGGCCTGTGGAAACGCGTCGAGCTCTGAGCGCCGCGGGACCCTGCCCGCGAAACGCCCCGCTTTCTTCTAGGTGCAAATATCCCGGGGGGTCCGCGCAGCGGACGGGGGCAGAGCCCCCTTTGCACCCCCAGCCCCTCAGACCCGCTCGATGGCCAGCGCGATGCCCTGCCCGCCACCGATGCACATGGTGATCAGCGCCTTGCGCCCGCCGGTACGCTCAAGCTCGTAGAGCGCCTTGACCGCGAGGATCGCGCCGGTGGCGCCGATCGGGTGGCCAAGCGCGATGGCCCCGCCGTTGGGGTTGACCTTCGCCGGGTCGAGCCCCAACCCCTTGTTCACCGCCAGCGCCTGCGCGGCAAAGGCCTCGTTGCTCTCGATCACGTCGAAGTCCGAGAGCGAAAGACCGGTGCGCGCCAACAGGTTTTCCACCGCCGGCACCGGGCCGATGCCCATGACCTCGGGGCGGACCCCGGCGTGGGCATAGCCCAGCACACGCGCCTTCGGCGTCAGCCCCGCTGCCGCAGCGGCCCCGCCGCGCGCCAGCACCAGCGCCGCTGCACCGTCGTTGAGCCCCGAAGCGTTGCCCGCCGTCACCGAGCCTTCACGGTCGAAGGCCGGGCGCAGCCCGGCCAGCTTCTCCAGCGAGGTCGCCTTGGGGTGCTCGTCGGTGTCGAAGGCCACGGTCTCGCGGCGCGAGGCGATCTCCACCGGCACGATCTGCTCCTTGAAGAACCCGGCCTCGATGGCTTTGGCCGCGCGTTGCTGGCTCTCCAGCGCGAAGGCGTCCTGCGCCTCGCGCGAGATGTCGTTCTCCTTGGCCACGTTCTCGGCGGTGATGCCCATGTGGCCGGTCCCGAAGGGGCAGTTCAGCGCGCCGAGCATCATGTCGACGGTGCGGATGTCGCCCATCTTCTGGCCCCAGCGCTGATCCGGGATGATGTAGGGCGCCCGGCTCATGCTTTCGGCACCGCCGACAAGCGCGAAGTCGGCATCGCCCAGCATCAGCGCCTGCACGCCCGAGACGATCGCCTGCGCGCCCGAACCGCAGAGCCGGTTGACGTTCATCGCCGGGGTGGTGTCGGGAATGCCCGCCTGAATCGCGGCGACCCGCGACAGGTACATGTCGCGCGGCTCGGTGTTGAGCACGTGGCCGAAGACGACATGGCCGATCTGGCCGCCCTCGACGCCAGCCCGCTCCAGCGCCGCCTTGGCCGCCGTCGTGCCGAGCTCGATCGGTGGCACGGATTTCAGTGCACCACCGAAGGTGCCGATGGCGGTGCGCGCCCCGCCGAGGATGACGATGTCGTCAGAAAATTCGAAAGACATGACGGCTCTCCCTTTCCGCTGCGTCTGCAAGTCGCGCGGACCATGCCGCAGCGCGGCACGGCTGTCAGCCGGGACGTTCCGTCACCTCGCCTTCGGCCGCCTCCACGCGGGGGGCCGCGGCGCCCTCGCCCAGCACCCGCACCTCGCGCTGCGGGAAGGGGATCGAAATGCCGTTTTCCTTGAATGCGTCCCAGAGCGCGAGGAACACATTGCCCCGGATGTTGGTCAGCCCCTGCGAGGGATCGATGATCCAGAACCGCAGGATGTAGTCGACCGAACTGTCGCCGAAGCCGGTGATGTGGCAGACCGGCGGACGGCTGCTCAGCACGCGGCCGACGCTTTGCGCGGCCTCGATGGCCACCTTGCGCACAAGGTGCGGATCGTCGCCGTAGGAGGTGCCAAAGAGGATATCGACCCGCACCAACTCGTTCGAATGCGACCAGTTGACCACCTGCCCGGTGATCATGTCCTCGTTCGGGATGAGGTATTCCTTGCCGTCGCGGGTGGTGATCGACACGTAGCGCGCGCCGAGCGCGTTGATCCAGCCGAAGGTCTCGCCGATCGAGATCACGTCTCCCGGCTTGATCGACTTGTCGAGCAGGATGATGATCCCCGACACGAGGTTCGACACCACCTTCTGCAAGCCGAAGCCGAGGCCGACGCCGATGGCACCCGAGAGCACCGCGAGTCCCGTCAGGTCG
The DNA here is from genome assembly GCF_002300555.2 of Alloyangia mangrovi. Classification (GTDB taxonomy): domain Bacteria; phylum Pseudomonadota; class Alphaproteobacteria; order Rhodobacterales; family Rhodobacteraceae; genus Salipiger; species Salipiger mangrovi. The sequence continues at coordinate 98,241 of NZ_NTHN02000011.1, forward strand.
ACCCCCGCCAGCTTCAGTGCCAGGAAGAAGGCCGCACCGTAGAGCGCCACCTGCAGGAACTTGACCGCGAGCACCTGCATCGAGGGGCTGATGCCCTCGTTGCGGCGAATGCTCGCCGCGCCGGCGGTGGCCAGGAACCGCGCCAGCGCCACCAGCGCCACCAGGATCACCACCGCCTGCAGGATCAGCCATAGCGAGAGATTGGAGTTGCCGAAGCTGACCGCCGCGCTCTCCAGCAGCGCCTGCGCCTCGTCGGTCAGCCCGAGGATCCAGATGGTCACGTAGCCCCAGGCGCCGTAGCGCACCAGCGAGCGCAGCGCCGGGTTGCCGATCAGCCGGGTAACCAGCGCGATCACCAACCAGGCGCTCGACAGCTGCGCGATGATTTCCAGAAGATAGGTGCGCGACGGCCAGGTGATCTGCTGCATCACGCTGATCACCAGCCAGAGGAGCGCCACGAAGATGATCATCCGCAGCCGCCGGTGCAGCACGACCAGCAGCCTGATGCGCCATTTCGGCCAACCCTCGCGGGCCCGCATCCACTCGTAGATCCATGGCCCGATCAGCGCCCGCAGCAGATGCGCCAGCAGGAAAAGGACCAACGCGATCCCGACCTGGTAGAACATCCAGGGACGCAGCACGATGGCGAGGAAGGTGTCGATCTGCCCCAGCAGGGTCAGCCCGGTCTGCTGCAGCGCCTCGAAGGGCGTCAGGTCGGTCGGCGGCAGATCGGTTTCCGGGTTCATGCGCTCGCGGGTCTCCTCACCCGGGCAGGGTGGCACCACGATCGTTTCGGCTCAAGGGCCTGACGGCCCCTGGCCAAGAGCACCTGCGCTGCACCGGGTGCTCGTCTCAGCGCTTCGGCAGATGCAGGGTGATCTCCTGCGCCTCTGCCTGCGGCAGGCTCCACAAGAGCCCCCAGAGCAGCGTGGCGATCAGGATCAGATGCATGGCATTCATCAAGGACATCGTCTCTCCTCCAATGCGGTAACAAAACTACGCGCCGCCTCCGCGAAAGTTCCAATCGTTGCAGCCGCGCGCGCGACGGGTTGATCGGCGCGCGGCAAAGGAGTATCCCCGCGGCATGACTCGGCTTCTTGACCTCGGCGACCGCGTGCGTCTGCGCGAACGGTTCCACGGCGCGAACTTCACGGTTCTGGCGCGCCTATAAGGCTGTCTTGCAGCCCGCCCCGGCGCGGGGGCTTTCGACCTGCGCCAAGCCCAGCCAAATTCCAAGACATCTACACCCCGAGAGGACCCCCATGTCCGGCAAGACGCTCTACGACAAGATCTGGGATGCCCACGTCGTCCAGCAGGACGCAGATGGCACCTGCCTGCTCTACATCGACCGCCACCTCGTGCACGAGGTCACCTCGCCCCAGGCCTTCGAGGGCCTGCGCATGTCCGGCCGCAAGGTCCGCGCGCCCGAGCGCACCATCGCCGTGCCCGACCACAACGTGCCGACGACGCTCGACCGGGAAAGCGGCATCGAGAACGAGGAGAGCCGCATCCAGGTCGAGGCGCTCGACAAGAACGCCCGTGACTTCGGCGTGAACTACTACCCGGTGAGCGACGTCCGCCAGGGCATCGTGCACATCGTCGGCCCCGAGCAGGGCTGGACGCTTCCCGGCATGACCGTGGTCTGCGGCGATTCGCACACCGCCACCCACGGCGCCTTCGGCGCGCTGGCGCATGGCATCGGCACCTCCGAGGTCGAGCACGTGCTCGCCACCCAGACGCTGATCCAGTCCAAGTCCAAGAACATGAAGGTCGAGATCACCGGCCAGCTGCGCCCGGGCGTCACCGCCAAGGACATCACGCTCTCGGTCATCGGTCACACCGGCACCGGTGGCGGCACCGGCTACGTCATCGAGTATTGCGGCGAGGCGATCCGCTCGCTGTCGATGGAAGGCCGGATGACCGTCTGCAACATGGCCATCGAGGGCGGCGCCCGCGCCGGCCTTATCGCGCCGGACGAGACCACCTTCGAATATGTCAAAGGCCGCCCGCACGCACCGAAGGGCGCGCAGTTCGAGGCCGCGCACTCCTGGTGGAAGACGCTCTTCTCCGATGACGACGCGCATTGGGACAAGGTCGTGACGATCAAGGGCGAGGACATCGCTCCCGTCGTGACCTGGGGCACCTCGCCCGAGGACGTGCTGGCGATCACCGACGTGGTGCCCGCGCCCGAGAGCTTCAGCGGCGGCAAGGTCGAGGCGGCCAAGCGCGCGCTGTCGTACATGGGCCTCGAGGCCGGCCAGAAGCTGACCGACATCAAGATCGACACGGTGTTCATCGGCTCCTGCACCAACGGCCGGATCGAGGACCTGCGCGCCGCGGCCGAGATCCTCAAGGGCAAGAAGGTCAAGGACGGCATGCGCGCCATGGTTGTGCCGGGCTCCGGCCTCGTCCGCGCCCAGGCCGAGGAAGAGGGCCTTGCGCAGATCTTCATCGACGCGGGCTTCGAGTGGCGGCTTGCCGGCTGCTCCATGTGCCTGGCGATGAACCCCGACCAGCTCGCCCCCGGCGAGCGCTGCGCGGCCACCTCGAACCGCAACTTCGAGGGCCGTCAGGGCAAGGGCGGGCGCACCCACCTCATGTCCCCGGCCATGGCGGCGGCGGCGGCGGTCACCGGCCACCTCACCGACGTGCGCGACCTGATGGCCGCGCCGGCCGAGGCGTAAGCGATCCCGGGGTCCCCACGGGGACCCCTTCCCCAAGTCCGGCGGATCCGGCCGGGCACCCGCGCAGCCACATGCCCCGTGCATGAGTTGTGCATCAGATGTGCCCCCGGACCCGCCCCATCCCCAAGGAGGGACAGATGGAAAAATTCGAGAAGCTGACCGGGATCGCGGCGCCCATGCCGCTGGTGAACATCGACACCGACATGATCATCCCCAAGCAGTTCCTGAAGACGATCAAGCGCTCCGGCCTCGGCGTGCATGCCTTCGACGAGATGCGCTACCTCGACGACGGCTCGGAAAACCCCGAGTTCGTGCTGAACCAGCCCGCCTACCGCGAGGCCTCGGTGATCGTCGCCGGCGACAACTTCGGCTGCGGCTCGTCGCGCGAACACGCCCCTTGGGCGCTGGCCGACTTCGGCATCAAGGTGGTGATCTCCACCTCCTTCGCCGACATCTTCTACAACAACTGCTTCAAGAACGGCATGCTGCCCATCGTCATGCCGCAGGACGTCGTGGACGTGCTGATGAAGGATGCCGAGAAGGGCGCCAACGCCCGCATGACCGTGGATCTGGAGAACCAGGTGGTCACCACCTCGGACGGCGAGGAATTCGCCTTTGAAGTCGACCCCTTCCGCAAGCACTGCCTGGTCGAGGGGCTCGACGACATCGGCCTGACCATGGAAAAGGCCGGAGCCATCGACAGCTTCGAGGCACAGGCCGCGCAGTCCCGCCCCTGGGTCTGAGCCTCCGGCACGCGCCGCGAACACGAAGGGCTGTCCCCGCGGGGACAGCCCTTTTCCATTCTCCCCCAACACTTCGCGGGCCCCGCCCTTGGGCTGCCTCCGGCGGGGATATTTGACCCTAGAAGAAGCCGCGGCCCGTATTTCTTCTAGGCTCAAGTATCCCGGGGGAGTCGCGCGCAGCGCGGCGGGGGCAGAGCCCCCTTCCTGCCTCAACAGCTGCGCGTCAGGTCCATCGCCGGGACATCCCCCGTCACGATCAGCGCCGCGCCGGTCGCCGCGCGCACCTCGCCCACTGTGACGCCCGGGGCGGTCTCGATCAGGTGCAGCCCGTCCTCCTCGGGGCGGATCACCGCCATTTCGGTGACAATGAGATCGACCCGCCGCTTGGCGGTCAACGGCAGGGTGCATTCCGGCACGATCTTCGGTGTGCCGTCCTTGGCCGCATGGATCATCGCCACGATCACCCGCTTCGCCCCGGTTACCAGATCCATCGCCCCCCCCCATGCCGGGTACGTAGACCCCGGGAATCATCCAGTTTGCGAGATAGCCGCGCTCATCGACCTGCAGCCCGCCCAGCACCGTCAGGTCGAGATGCCCGCCGCGGATCAGACCGAAGGAAAAGGCGCTGTCGATGGTCGAGGCCCCCGGCACCGCCGAAACGAAGCTGCCGCCCGCGTCGGTGAGATGGCGGTCCGACATGCCCTCGGGCGGGCGCCGCCCCATGCCCACCACGCCGTTCTCGGCCTGGAAGAAGACGCCCATGCCCTCGTCGAGGTGGTCCGACACCAGCGTCGGGATGCCGATGCCGAGGTTGACCAGCGTGTGCGGCTTCACCTCGGCAGCGCAGCGACGGGCGATGAGCTCCTTGGGACCCATAACTGCCTCGGTCATGCCACCCTCCGGATCACGTGATCGACCAATGCGCCGGGGGTCTTCACCGCGTCGGGCGGGATCATCCCCACCGGCACGATCTCCTCGGGCTCGGCGATGACGGTCTTCGCCGCCAGCGCCATGATCGGATTGAAATTTGTCGCGGTGAGCATGTAGGTCAGGTTGCCCACGTAATCGCAGCTGCGCGCAGCGATCAGCGCGAAATCGGCCCTGAGCGGCGGCTCGAGCAGGTAGGGCTTGCCCTCGACCTCGATCACCCGCTTGCCCTCGGCCACCCTGGTGCCCAACCCGGTCGGCGTCAGCACCCCGCCGAGACCCACGCCCGCCGCGCGGATGCGCTCCACCAGCGTTCCCTGCGGCACCAGCTCGACCTCGAGGGTGCCCGCGGCCATCTGCTCCTGCACATCGGGATTGAGGCCGATGTGGCTGCCGATGAACTTGCGCAGGCAGCGTGCCTTGACCAGCGGGCCGACGCCGCAGTCGGGACGCGCCGCGTCGTTGACGATGACGGTAAGATCGCGGCGTCCCGAGGCCGCCAGCGCCGCCACCACCCGGTCCGGCGTGCCTACTCCCATGAAGCCCGAGAGCATCACGCTCGCCCCATCCGGGATCAGCGCCACCGCTTCCTCCACTGTCAGTGCCTGGTACATTGCCGCTCCCTCCGGGTGTCGCTCTGGCATCGGTCAGACCATGGAAACTCTGCGGTCGGCCTTGCGACAGGTCAAACATCTTGGAATTCACCCTGAAGGTGACTATGACGCAGCGCAGCTCGCGCGTGCCGCGCGAGACCCGGCCCAGCCTTCTTCAGGCACACCCGGTTCGGGTCGGTTTCCGTAGTGATTTCCATTGTAAAACAACAGGAAAGAGACAGGAAACCATCCCGGGCGCCGCCGTGCCCCGCGCCTCGGACGACGCGCGCTCGCGCGACACTCTCCCGGCATCGGCATTAGGGGTTGATGCAATTTCGCACCTTTTCGACCATGAAACCGCCAGATTTCGCGCGTCCCTTTCGGGCACACTTGCCGCGCGCTCGGAAAGAAGGCAGAAATTGGGCAATAATGAGGCAATCCGCCAGCGCGGCGGGGTCAGTGAACAACAAGGGTGCAGATCAGCACCCGAAGGGCGACAGGGATGCGGGACAGCATCCGGTCCGGCACGACCGAAAGGGCAGAGATGGTGATCACGCGCTTTGTCAAAGCGGCTGTACGCGCCATTGCAGTGGCCTTGGTCATTGCGATGCCCGCGGTCATGCTGCCCGGCGGCGCGGACATGGCGCAGATCACGGCACTGCTCGCGCTGGTCGCGGCGCTGCTGACCTTTGTCGAATACGTCGGCGACTACCCCTCGATCATCGAGTTCCGCGACGCCCCTCCGTTCAACCGGCTGCGCTTTCTCGCGCTGCTCACCACGGTGCTCGTGCTCACCCTGATCAGCCGGGGCGAGATCGTTCCGTCGCCACTGACGAACGCGCTCGACCGCGTTGCGACCGCGGCGGGCCACTGGCTCGATTTCCCCTTCTCCCCGGTGCGGCTGATGGTGCTGCTGGCCACCAACGAGATGGGCCCCAAGGACGTCGACCGCATCCGCAGCTACGCCGGGCTGGCCTATGCGCTCTCGCTTGTCAGCGTGATCGGCTTCGTGCTGGTGGTACGGCTGCTGAACTGGCCGATCCGCCATGGCGCTTTCAACTTCTGGGTGAACCTGCCGCTCTTCGATCCAACCGTCGGCAAGGATGTGCTCTACCGGCTCAACCGCGACGGCAATGTTAACGTGGCCTTAGGGGTTCTTCTGCCATTCCTGATCCCGGCGGTGATGAAGCTGGCTTCGCAGACGATCAACCTGCTGTCGCTGACCGAGCCGCAGACCCTGATCTGGACGATAAGCGCATGGGCCTTCCTTCCGGCAAGCCTGATCATGCGCGGTGTGGCGCTGGCGCGCATCGCCGCCCTGATCGAGGAAAAGCGCCGCCGCGCCTACGCGCAGGCGGAGGCCGAGGTGCAGACCGTCTGAGCCGGCTGCGGGCGCTTGTGTGCGCCATCCCTCTGACCACCTGCCTGCTGCTTGCCGCCGCGCTGCCGGTAAGGGCCGAAGAGGTCACCCTCGCCACCTGGCACGCCGATCTCAGCCGCAAGGGCCCCGGCCTGCTGCTCCGCGACCTTGCCGAGATGCGCCCGCCCCTGCCCTCTGTGCTGGACGAGATCGCCGCGGCAGAGGCCGATCTCTTGCTGCTGACCGACATGGATTTCGACCTCGGCCTTTCGGCGCTGACCGAACTGCAGGCCCGGCTGAAGGAGCGCGACGCCTCCTATCCCCATGTCTTCGCCCTCAGGCCGAATTCCGGCATGGCAAGTGGCGCCGATCTCGACGGCGACGGCCGGCTTGGCGGGCCGCGCGATGCGCAGGGCTACGGCGAGTTCACCGGCCAGCACGGCATGGCGCTGCTGTCGCGGTGGCCGGTCACACTGGTCGAGGATTTCTCGGCACTGCTCTGGCGCGACCTGCCCGGCAGCCGGATGTTGGCCACGGACCCTGCGGCGCATGTGCAACGGTTGTCCTCGACCGGCCACTGGGTGCTTCGGCTGGAGACCGGCTCCGGCCCGCTGTTGCTCTTCTGCTTTGCCGCCACGCCACCGGTCTTCGACGGGCCGGAGGATCGCAATGGCCGACGCAACGCGGATGAGATCGCGCTCTGGTCGCGCTACATGGATGGCGCGCTCGGCCCTCCGCCTGCCGCGCCTTACCTCTTGATCGGAAACGGCAATCTTGATCCGCAGCAGGGCGATGGCCTGCATGGGGAGATGCAGGAGCGGCTTGCGGATCCGCGTCTTCAGGACCCGCTGCCGGGACTGCCCACCGCCCTTTGGCCCAGCACTGGACCGCTGCGGGTCAGCTACATCCTGCCCTCGGCCGACGTGAAGGTGAGCCATTCGCAGGTCAGGGAGCCGCTGCCGGACCAGGCGCACCGGCTGGTGAGGGTCACGCTTTCGTTTCCCTGAAATTGCGAAACGCCCCTGATTTCTTGACCATTCCGCCCCTCTCCGCTAGGCGATTGCGCAACATTCCGAGGAGAGACTTTCCATGAGCAACCCTTCGCTTCTCATCCTGCCCGGCGACGGCATCGGCCCCGAGGTGATGGCAGAGGTCCGCCGTGTCATCGACTGGTTCGGCGACAAGCGCGGCCTGAAATTCGATGTCAGCGAAGACCTCGTGGGCGGCTGCGCCTATGACGCGCATGGCACGCCGCTGACCGACGAGACCATGGCCAAGGCGCAGGAAGTGGACGCCGTTCTGCTCGGCGCCGTGGGCGGCCCGAAATACGACAAGCTCGACTTCTCGGTGAAGCCCGAGCGCGGCCTGCTGCGCCTGCGCAAGGAAATGGACCTTTACGCCAACCTGCGCCCCGCCCAGTGCTTCGACGCGCTGGCCGACTTCTCGTCGCTGAAAAAGGACGTGGTGGCGGGTCTCGACATCATGATCATCCGCGAGTTGACCTCGGGTGTCTACTTCGGTGAGCCCCGCGGCATCATCAAGGAAGGCAACGAGCGCGTCGGCATCAACACCCAGCGCTACACCGAGAGCGAGATCGCCCGAGTGGCCCGCTCCGCCTTCGAGATGGCGCGCAAGCGGAACAACAAGGTCTGCTCCATGGAGAAGGCCAACGTGATGGAATCGGGCATCCTGTGGCGCGACGTCGTGCAGGAAATCCACGACGCCGAGTATCCCGACGTGGAACTGAGCCACATGTACGCCGACGCCGGCGCCATGCAGCTCACCCGCTGGCCCAAGCAGTTCGACGTGATCGTCACCGACAACCTCTTCGGCGACCTGCTGTCCGACCTCGCGGCGATGCTGACCGGCTCGCTCGGCATGCTGCCCTCGGCCTCGCTGGGTGCGCCGATGGCCAACGGCCGTCCCAAGGCGCTCTACGAGCCGGTGCACGGCTCGGCCCCCGACATCGCCGGCCAGGGCAAGGCGAACCCTATCGCCTGCATCCTCAGCTTCGCTATGGCGCTGCGCTACAGCTTCGACAAGGGCGACGAGGCGACCCGCCTCGAGCAGGCGATCGAAGCCGTTCTCGCCAAGGGCTACCGCACCGCGGACCTGCTCGGCGAGGAAGGCAAGCAGCCGGTCTCGACCTCGGAAATGGGCACCGCGATCCTCGAGGCGCTCGACGAGAGCCTCTGAGCCGCACCTGCGGTGAACGATTGAGCGGGGCGGCCAAGGGCCGCCCCGTTTTCATGTTCCGCACGGTCCTTCGTTGAATTCCCACCATTTGGCGCTAACCCTTGGCTCCAAGTCGGAACGAATGGACCAGCACATGGGATCTAACGCAAAAGGCGCGCTCATCGCGCTGATTACCTTTGGCATTTACTCGACTCACGACGTCATCGTGAAATTCCTCGGCGCCGACTACAGCCCAGTGCAGATCGTCTTCTTCTCGGTGTTGCTGAGCTTCCCGCTGGTCAGCCTCATGCTGATCCGCGACACGACCGCCGGCAACCTGCGCCCGATCCATCCGTGGTGGACCGCCCTGCGCACCGTCTCGGCGGTGATCACCGGGCTCTGCGCCTTCTACGCCTTCTCGGTGCTGCCGCTGGCGCAGACCTATGCGATCATCTTCGCGCAGCCGCTGCTGATCACCGTGCTGGCGATCCCCATCCTTGGCGAGCAGGTGCGCCTTCGCCGCTGGATGGCGGTTCTGGTGGGTCTGGCGGGGGTCATCGTGGTGCTGCGCCCCGGCGCCACCGAGCTGACGCTGGGCCATGCCGCCGCGCTGGTGGCAGCGGTCTTCGGCAGCCTTTCGTCGATCATCGTGCGCAAAATCGGCCAGGAGGAGCGCTCGGTTGTGCTGCTGCTATACCCGATGATGGCGAACTTCATCATCATGGGCTGCGCCCTGCCGTTCGTCTATCACCCGATGCCGATCGAGCATCTTGGCGGCGTCGCGCTGATGGCGCTTCTGGCGTTGGCCGGTGGTGCGCTGCTGATCACCGCCTACCGCTCGGGCGAGGCGGTGATCGTCGCCCCGATGCAATACTCGCAACTCCTCTGGGCCACGCTTTATGGCGCGCTCTTCTTCAACGAATATCCCGATTCCATCACCCTTCTCGGGGCGGTGCTGATCATCGGCAGCGGCGTCTATATCGTGCTGCGCGAGGGCCGTGCGAAGTCCTCCGAGAACACCCCGGTGCTGCGCACGCGCACCCGGATCGAGTTTGGAACCACGCTGCGGGTCGGCCCTCTGCTGCGCATGATGAAAAGGCGTGAAAAAGGGGCGAATAGGCCCTTGCCAAAGACCGGAGCCTAGGGTACTCCGCGCGGCACGGTCGGAGTGTAGCTCAGCCTGGTAGAGCACTGTCTTCGGGAGGCAGGGGCCGGAGGTTCGAATCCTCTCACTCCGACCATTTACACAAAGGCGCCCTTCGGGGCGCCTTTTGTGTTTTCGGTGCCAAGATCGGCGACCTGCGCGAGCCGGTTTTGCGGCCTTCTGCCCTCACTCAGGGGCCGGCAGAAAAAAAAGGCGGGCCCAAAGGCCCGCCCCTGTCTTTGGCTCTGCGCCCCCTTCAGGCCGCGTCGGACTTCATGATCCGTTCGAGGTCGTCATGCTCGGCCACGTAATGGCCCGGCGCGATCTGGTCGAGCTGCGGCACGTAGTCCACGTCACCCGCCGCCAACCGCGAGGGCAGGAAGCGCAGTGCCGCCTTGGCATCGAGCGGCGAAGGCAGCTCGCCGGGCAGGCGGATGCGGGTGCGCGCACGCTCCGCCACCGGGTCGGGGATCGGCACGGCCGAAATCAGCGACTGGGTGTAGGGATGCGCGGGCTGCGCGCAGATCGTCTCGGCGTCGCCCATCTCGACCACGCGGCCGAGGTAGAGCACCATGATGCGGTTCGAGATCTCGCGCACCACCGACAGGTCGTGCGAGATGAACAGCATCGACATGCCGAACTCGGCCTGAAGCTCCTTCAGCAGCTTCACGATTTGCGCCTGGATCGACACGTCGAGCGCCGAGACCGCCTCGTCGCAGATGATCAGCTTGGGCCGGTTGATCATCGCCCGGGCGATACCCACGCGCTGGTTCTGGCCGCCCGAGAGCTCGTGCGGGTAGCGGTTGTACTTCTCCGGCTCCAGACCCACGCGGGTCATCATCTTGAGCACTTCCTCGCGCCGCTCGCTCTTGGTCAGCTCGGGGCGGTAGGTCTTCAGCGGCTCGGCGATGGAATCGGCGATGGTCATCCGCGGATCGAGGCTGGCCAGCGGGTCCTGGAAGACGATCTGAAGGTCCTTGCGTTCCTTCTTGAGCGCCTGCTTGTCCATCGCGTGCAGCGGCTTGCCAAGCCAGCTGACGTTGCCGCCGGTGGGATCGACCAGCCGCAGCACGGCGCGGGCGAGCGTGGACTTGCCGCAGCCGGACTCGCCAACGATGCCCAGCGTCTCACCGGCGCGCAGGCCGAAGCTGACGCCGTTGACCGCTTTCAGCGGCACGGTCTTGCCGAAGAGCCCGCCCTCGATCTTGATCGGGAAGTGCACCTTCATGTCGTCGACGCGGAGGATTTCCTTGCCCTCGACCTTGCCGCCGGCCTCCCCCTTGTCGATGCGCGGCATCGAGTCGAGCAGGCGGCGGGTGTAGTCGTGGCGCGGCTGCGAGAAGATCTCGGTGACCTCGCCTTCCTCGACGAACTCGCCAAGGCGCATGACCTTGATGCGGTCGCACATGCGCGCCACCACGCCCATGTCATGGGTGATGAGGGCAATGGCGGTGCCGAGCTCGCGCTTGAGCTGGTCCATGAGGTCGAGCACCTCGGCCTGCACGGTCACGTCAAGCGCGGTGGTCGGCTCGTCGGCGATCAGCAGCTTGGGCTCGCAGAGCATCGCCTGGGCGATCATCACGCGCTGGCGCATCCCGCCAGAAAGCTCGTGCGGATACTGCTTGAGACGACGCTTGGCTTCGGGGATCCGCACGCGCTCGAGCCAGTCGAGGCAGTGCTTCTCGGCGTCGCGGCCCGACAGGCCCCGGTGCACCTTCAGCACCTCGGCCATCTGCTCGCCCACCTTGAGGTGCGGCGTCAGCGCGGTCAGCGGGTCCTGGAAGATCATCCCGACCTTGTCGCCGCGCACCTTGTTGAGCTGCGAGACCGGCAGGTTGAGGATTTCCGAGCCCTGCAGCGTCACCGAGCCGGTGGCCCGACCGTTCTTCGGCAGCAGGCCCATGGCCGCCATGAAGCTCTGCGACTTGCCCGAGCCCGACTCGCCGACGATGCCGAGGCATTCGCCCTCGCGGATGTCGAAGGACACGCCCTTGACCGCCTGAACACGGCCGTCCTGGGTTTCGAAACCGACCTTGAGGTCTTTCACGGAAAGAATGGTCATGTCAGCGATCCTTCGGGTCGAGGGCGTCACGCAGGCCATCACCGATGAAGAACATCGTGATGATGATGGTGACGTAGAAGAACAGCGGGAAGAGAAGCTGCCAGAGCGTGCCGTAGCCCATGGTGCCCGCGCCTTCGGCGATCAGCCGGCCGAGCGAGGTCATGGGTTCCGAGATGCCGAGGCCCAGGAACGAGATGAAGCTTTCGGCAAGGATCATCTCGGGCACCAGCAGCGAGGCGTAGACGATGACCACGCCGATGAGGTTGGGCAGGATGTGGCGGAAGATGATCGCACTTTCGCTCACACCGCCGGCGCGGGCCGCCTCGATGAACTCGCGGGTCTTCAGGGTCAGGGTCTGGCCGCGCACGATACGCGCCATGGTGAGCCAGGAGACCGCGCCGAGCGCGATGAACAGGGTGACGAAGTTGCGCCCTGCCACCACGAGGATGAGGATCAGGATCAGCGTCAGCGGGATCGCCAGAAGGATGTCAACGATGCGCATCATGATGCTGTCGAGCCGGCCGCCGTAGAAGCCCGCGATCACGCCCCAGGCGGTGCCAACGAGCAGCGCCATGGCGGCACCGATGAGGCCCACCAGCAGCGAGGTCTGGGTTGCCTGGATGGTGCGCGCGTAGAGGTCACGGCCCAGTTCGTCGAGGCCGAAGAAGTGGCCGGTCTCGATCGAGGGCGCGCCCTGCGCGAGGATGTCGCCCATGCGGGCCCAGTCGATCTCCTCGTTGTCCCAGACCGCGAAATGCGGCCCGATGATCACGAAGGCCACGATCAACGCCAGAACGACGACGCTGGCCATGGCGGCCTTGTTGCGCACGAAGCGCGCCATGGCGTCGCGCAGGAGCGAGCGGCCGCGGACGGCCTTGAAGTCGGTGATGTCGGCGGCCAGTTCCGCCGCCTTTTCGGATTTTCCGAACACGGGGTCAGCCTCCTCAGTAACGGATTTTCGGATCGAACCAGGCGTAGGCCAGGTCGGTCAGCAGGTTCACGATGACGGTGAGCGCGCCGTAGAGGATGGTCACCCCCAAGAGCACCGCGTAGTCGCGGGTCAGCGCCGAGCTCACATAGGACTGACCGAGCCCGCCCGTCGAGAAATAGAGGTCGACGAAGACCGAGCCGGTGAGCACGTAGACGAAGACCGGGCCGAGGTAGGAGATCACCGGCAGCAGCGTCGGCTTCATCGCGTGGCGCCAGACGATGGCGCTGTTGCTCAGGCCCTTGGCCCGGGCGGTGCGGATGAAGTTCGAGTTCAGCACTTCCAGCATGGACGAGCGCGTGATCCGCGCGATCGAGCCCATGTAGGAGGTGGAGAGCGCGATCACCGGCATGATCAGATACTGCCACTGGCCACCGTTCCAGCCGCCACCCGGCAGCAGGCCGAGCCAGAGCGTGAAGGTCAGGATCAGGATTGGGCCCATGATGAAGTTCGGCAGCGCCTGCGCGGCAATGCCCAGCGACACCGCGAGGTAGTCGACCCAGCTGTTGTGGCGGATGGCGGCGGCGATACCAAGGCCCACACCGACGGCGGTGGCGGCCAGGAAAGACAGCGCGCCATAGGTCAGCGAGATCGGGAAGCCCTGCGCGATGATATCGTTCACGCTGCGGTCCTTCTGTACGAAGGACGGGCCGAAATCGAAATGCACGACGATGTTGTAGAAATAGTCCCAGAGCTGTTTCCACAGCGGCTGGTCGAGACCGTATTGCGCGTTGATGTTGGCCAGCACTTCGGGCGGCAGCGGCCGCTCCGAGGTGAAAGGCCCGCCCGGTGCAACATGCATCATCAGGAAGGACGCGACGACCAGCAAACAGATCGTCGGGATCGCGACCAGCAGGCGGCGAATGACATAGGTCAGCATTCTGGAGGATCCGGAAAAGGGCGCCGCCCCCGCAGCACGGAGCGCAGGGGCGGCGGGTTAGAGGTGGTTATTCGGCGATCTTGTAGAGATTGCGCGAATACCAGTTCTGCTCGACGTTCTCGGTCGGCCAGTTCCCTACGTCGCTGTCCATCATGTAGACGCCCGCGTAGTGGTAGATCGGGATCACCGGCGTGTCGGTTGCGATGATCTCTTCTGCCGCGGTGTAGAGCGGCGTGGTGTCCCCGGCCGTCTTCGCCTCTGCGAGCAGCTTGTCGTACTCGGGGTTGGCGTACTTGCCGTCGTTGTAGCCCGATTCGCTCTGAATCAGGTCGAGGAAGGTCGAGGCCTCGTTGTAGTCACCACACCATGCGCCGCGCGCCATGTCGAAGGCCTGGCGACCACGGGTGTCGAGGAAGACCTTCCACTCCATGTTTGCCAGCTTGGCCTGCACGCCGAGCTTCTGTTTCCACATCTGGGTCATCACCACGGCGATCTTCTCGTGCGCCTCCGAGGTGTTGTACATGACTTCGAAGCTGAGCGGGTTCTCGGGGCCGTAGCCGGCCTCTGCCAGGAGCTCCTTGGCCTTGGCGTCGCGCTCGGCCTGGGTCATCGAAGCCATCTCGCTCTGCGGCGGGGTGAAGCCGGCAACCGCCTCGGGGGTGAAGCTGTAGGCCGGCGGCTCGCCGCCCGCTTTCACGTTGTTGGCGATGATGTCACGGTCCACGGCCAGCGACAGCGCCTGGCGGACCTTCGGGTCCTTGAACGCCTCGGGGCCGGAGTCGCTGAGGTTGAACGTGTAGTAGTAGTTGCACAGGCGCGGGAAGCTGATCGCCTCTTCCGGGTGCTCCTTCTTCAGGCGCGGGAACTGGCCTGCGGGCACGTCGGTGCGGTCGAGCTCGCCGGCGAGGTAGCGTGTCAGCGCCACGTTCTCATCGGTGATCACCAGCGCGACGGTCTTGTCGAGGATGGTGTGCTCGTTGTCCCAGTACTTGGCATTGCGCTCGCGCACGATACGCTCGCCCGGGCGGTACTCGGTCAGCACGTAGGCGCCGTTGGAAACGATGTTCGCGGGCTTGGTCCACTCGGCACCAAACTCCTCGATCACCTTCTGCGGCGCCGGGAAGGTCGTCGAATGGGTGGTCATCTGCGGGAAATAGGGGACCGGGGTGCTGAGGGTGACCTCGAAGGTATGTGCATCCAGCGCCTTCACGCCCAGTTCCTCGGGGGCCATCTCGCCGGCAACGATCGCCTTGGCATTGGCGACCGACATCAGTTCCATGAACCACTGGTAGGGAGAGGCGGTCGCCGGGTCGACGGCGCGGCGCCAGCCATAGACGAAATCCTCGGCGGTGACCGGATCGCCGTTCGACCAGACCGCGGTGTCGCGCAGGTGGAACGTGTAGGTCAACTTGTCGTCGCTGATGTCGAAGCCGGTTGCGACACCGGGCTCGAGGTTGCCCTCCTCGTCCTGGTTCATCAGGCCTTCGAAGAGGTCGCGAACCACGTCCGAGCCGTCAACATCTTCGACGATCTGCGGGTCGAGCGAGCTGATGTCGTCGAGCAGGCGGTAGGTGAAGGTCTGGTCCGCGGCCAGTTCCTCGCCGGTTTCCGGATGGGTGGCGGCGGTGGCGGCGGTGATCCCTGCAACGAGCATGGTGCTCGACAGAAGGGCGGTCATCGTCAGTCGCGAAATGCGGGTCATATCCTCTCCCTGTAGCGGTGACTTGCTATTCGGTTTTTGCGCGCTCCCATTCCGTTAGGCAAGAAGCGGCCCCGGAAGCCCGGGATTGCGAATTGAAGCAAAATACCCAGCCTTGGCAGTGCCGCAATGCACTTGCACGTGATGACGTTACGTAGGCGGCTATTCATTTCCGAAGGCATCGGGATATAATTCCATTTAGGTCACCGCGCGAAGCCCAGAAGAAATATCCTACGCAGTTGATTACTGAGTGACGGCTGAAGGATGGAGGTGCGCGAAGTGATTCGGTCGCCGGAGACTTGCGGAGATTGCCTGCATCGCAGGGCCTTGTGCACCAGTGCCTTCAGCGACCCATCGCCAACAGAGCTGTGGTGGCGAGGACTATTTCCGATAATGCTGGGGATGCCTCGAATAAAGAATAATGGATATACTAAATATTTCGAGACTCTATGAAGGAACGGATATTCAAATTTTTTCACATGGATATCACTGAGCAGGGTCGGAAAGTGGAATATAATTCAACCCATATCTTCCGAAATTCACGCAAGAAAACTGACATTCACCGTCACGTCGACAGAATAATAATTCGAAAACAAGTCTTGCCCGTCATATATCTCGAAACGAGCTACTCTCGCATACAGGTGAAAACTCTTTGAATTTGGTGATTTGGCGCGTGAGCTTAAAGACAAGCCTTCCACATCCCTGCGCCGAAACGCGTAAAGCGCCCGTTTGGGCGCTGGCGGTGGATTGTGATCTGGGTTTTGGTTGCGGGA
>NZ_NTHN02000120.1 GCF_002300555.2 Alloyangia mangrovi
CAAATGGCGGCGGAACTCTCCCTCGCTTGAAGCTGCCGATCCCTGACTGCACAGGTCTGAGTTCCACCATCCGGACTGGCCTGCGCAGGCTACTCGACGCCCCTCGGAAGGTGTTGGCACGACACCCCATCGTCGGCATCGACACATCCCCGAAACCCGCGCAACATGGCAAAGAGCGCGGCTCGGCAGATGATCTCAGGGCGATCCTTGCACCCGTCGCCCGAGAACCTCTTGCGACCGCGCCGCGCTCACCCTCGGGCACTAGCCCGAGCCTGGCTGCCCGATGCCTGCGCCTAGGACGAGAGACTTTCCGTCATTCCACCGCCTGGCGCTCTCGCGCGATTGGGGCACCGGGACGCCGCCGGTTGACAGATATCCTGCGACCGATAGGGTGCCGCGCATGAGGTAACGTCCTCACCCGCTGTGGGAATGAATGCCCGGGAACGGCCCGGCCCTTGCAGGAGGGCTGGAAGTGCCACTCGAACTAAACCTGAAATCCCATCGTGACGCGGCCAATCTGTCGGCTAGCGATGCCATGTGCCAGCGGCGCCGCGGGATGCGAGTGTCGGCCCCCGTTGTACAATCCGCTGCCACCTTCGCACCCGGCATTGCTGAACCTTCGAGGGGGCTTTTCGGCCCTATTGCCGGCCCGAGATCACAATGACCGACACCAACCTCTCCACAGATGCCAGGGCACAGCCGACACAGGCTCTGCACTCGGCGCCGATGCTGCGCTGGTTCACGGCCTCCGCCGCGCTCACGGTGCCCCAGGCTACTGCGCCCGTCGCATTCTCCCTCGTGGCCTTGTCCATCCTGGGGGACGCGCGTCTTGGTGCCGCAATGGTGCTCGCCATGACGCTGGCGCAGGTCGCCGGGGCGATCCCTATCACCCGGATGGGCCGTGGCAAGCCCATCGCATCCTTCCTGCGCATGCTGGTGCTTTTGCGCAGCGCAGCCCTGGCCGGGATCGTCCTCGGCCTCTATGCCGGGGTTCCCTTTGCCGCCCTCGTCACGCTTGCCGCCCTGGCTGGCCTGGTCAATGGCGCGACCTATGGCTATCTGCGCGCCCTGCTCAATACACTGACATCGGCATCCCGGATGCCGCGAGCGTTGGGGATTGCGGCGACGCTGAATGAAGTCACCTTCGTATTGGGCCCGGTCCTGGCCTCCGGTCTCGGGGCCGTCTCGCCGGCCCTGGCAGTTGCCGCGATGGCGGTTCTGGGCGGCCTGCCCGTGCTCGTTATCTCGGGCGATGCGAGCATGCCCGCTGCACCTGAGACCCATACGACCGGCCGCCTGGTCACCCCGGAAATCCTCCTCTGGCTCACCTGCGCGGCCGCCGGCGGCGCGACCATCGCCGCCATCGAGATCGGCGCGGTCGCGCTCGCTCTGCAGTTCGGCTTTGATCCGACGATGGCCATCCTGTTCACTGTGCCACTCTGCGTGGCCTCGGTGCTGGGCGGCATCTGGATCAGCATCCGCAATCGGGCTTCTTCGCCCCGCGCTGTCGTTGTGCAGCTGGCGCTGTTTTCTCTCGGCATCGGAATGACAGCCCTTTCGGGCGCCCTGGTGCCGACAATCCTGGGGGCAGTTCTTGCTGGCCTGATGCTCGCCCCTCTGGGCACGCATTACGCCTTGGTGCTCGATGCGCTCGCGCCGCCGCACCGCCGCGCCGAGCTTTTTGCCCTCTTGCGCACGGCGAATGCGGGCGGTGTCATTGTGACCAGCGCGCTTCTGACGCTGCTGCCGCTGAATATGGCTCTCGCGGCCGTCGCAGCGTGTATGCTCGTCACGACCGGCGTGGTCGCGCTCAGGACGGTCCGGCGTGGGGCGGCTTGAGCGGAGCAGAGATCGCGCATTTTCGACATCCGCTCGCCCGTTGTGTCCGAGACATCGGGCGGAGCGTCAGGCGAACATGGCCATCTGCTGGGGTTCAACCCAGTAGCCGCGCTGGCGCTTTGCCACCTCGAGGGTGGTGAGCGCGGTGATCGCCTGCTCCCGGTCAGCGAACCAGTCCATGCGGGTCTGGCACCTCAAGCCGACGAGACCCCACTCCTGATGAAGGCTCCACTCGCCAAAGAGGTTCGGCAGGATTTCCATCCGGCAGAAGAGGTTCCCAACCCCGGGGCGGCGTTTCTCGAGATAGGTGCGCAT
>NZ_NTHN02000121.1 GCF_002300555.2 Alloyangia mangrovi
CGGGCTTCATCGCCGCGCTCGACGGCCGGCGGATCGAGGCGGGCCCCTCGGGCTCGCCCTGGCGCGGGCGCCGCGACGTGCTGCCGAGCGGGCGCAATCTCTATACCACCGACCCGCGCGCGGTGCCGAGCCGCGCGGCTTTCGCGCAGGGGGTAACCCTCGCCGAGGAACTCATGCGCCGCCACCTGCAGGACCACGGCGACTGGCCGCGCGGGCTGGTCGTCGACCTCTGGGGGTCGGCCACCATGCGCACCGCCGGCGAGGAGTTCGCCATGGCGCTGCACCTCATGGGAGTGCGGCCGGTCTGGGACGAAGGCTCGGCCCGGCTCTGCGGCTTCGAGATCCTGCCGATCGCCGAGCTGGAGCGCCCGCGCATCGACGTCACGCTGCGGGTCTCGGGGCTTTTCCGCGATGTCTTCCCCACGCTCTCGGGGCTCTTCGCGCAGGCCGTGGCTGCGCTGGCGGCGCGCGACGAGGCGCCGGAGTGGAACCCCCATGCCGGCACCGCGCCGGGTGCGCGGGTCTACGGCCCGGCGCCCGGCAGCTTCGGGCTGGGCATTGGGGCGGCGCTGGAGAGCTACGACGAGGAGGCCCGGCGCGCCGCCGGAGAGGCCTGGCTCGCCGCCTCGGCATGGGCCCTGGATGGGGCACTGGACGGCGCGGGCGCGACCCGCGACGAGGCCGGGATCCGCGCCCGCGTGGCGCAGGCCGAGGCCTTCGTGCACCTGCAGGACCTGCCCGAGACCGACCTGCTGCTCGCCGCCGATTACGCCGCGCATGAGGCGGGGTTTGCCGCTGCGCAGGCCACGACCGGCGGGCGGGCCGCGCTCTACCATCTCGACAGCACCGACCCCGCGCGCCCCCGTGCCCGCGCCCTGCCCGAGGAGATCGCCCGCGTGGTCCAGGCCCGCGCTGCCAACCCGCGCTGGATCGCTGGGATGCGCGCGCATGGTTTCCGCGGCGCCGCCGAGATCGCCGGCACGCTCGAACATATGGCCGCCTTCGCGCATCTCGCGGGGGCGGTCGGCGGGCATCTCTTCGACCTCTACCACGCGGCGACGCTCGGCAATCCCGAGACCGAGGCCTTCCTGCGCGCCGCAAACCCCGGCGCGCATGCCGCCATGCAGGACCGCTTCCGCGCGCTGCGCGAGGCCGGGCTCTGGGAGAGCCGCCGGAACTCGGTGATCCACGCGCTGGAGGACGGGTCGTGAGCGCCCCCTTGGTCAAAGGCTGGTGCCCCGGCGCGCACCGCCCGATGCGCTCGGGCGACGGACTGGTGGTGCGGGTGCGCCCGTTCCGCGCCGAGCTGAGCGCCGCGCAGGCGCGTGGGCTCTGCGATCTCGCCCAAACCCATGGCAACGGAACGCTGGAGCTGACCTCCCGCGCCAACCTGCAGATCCGCGGGGTGCCCGAGACGGCCTTCCCGGCCCTGTTGCAGGGTCTGGACGCACTCGGCCTGATCGACGCCGACCCAGAGGTCGAGGCCCGGCGCAACATCCTCATGCCAGCCGGCTGGGGCGCGGGCGATCTGACCGACCGGCTTCACGCGGCGCTGCTGGAAAGCCTGCCCATGCTGCCACCGCTACCCGGAAAAATGGGAATTGCGCTCGACACCGGGCCGCGGGCCGGGCTCGGGTCGGGCTCCGCCGATTTCCGCTTCGAGCTGGACGCTGCGGGGGGGGCTGCTGCTGCGTGCCGACGGGGCGACGCAGGGCCGTCCTCTCGCGGAAGGCGATGCGGCGGGGGCCCTTGCCGAGCTGGCGCAATGGTTCGTCGCCACCGGCGGCGCAGACGCCGGGCGGATGGCCCGCCACCTGCGGCGGGTTGCGCTCCCCGGCGGATGGCAGACCGTGGCGCCGCGTGTCCCCGGCGCGGCCCCCGAACCCGGGCTGATCGAAGGCGGGCGCCTGCTCGGCGTGCCCTTCGGCAGCATGCAGGCGAAAACCCTCTCGGGTCTTGTCGAACGCAGCGGCGCGCGGGCGGTGCGGCTGATGACCGGGCGGCTCCTCGGCCTGCTGGGCGGACGCACCGGCACCTCCGCCCCCCGGTTTCGTCACCGCGCCCGGCAGCGCGCTGCTGACCGCCCATGCCTGTCCCGGCGCGCCCTTCTGCCCGCAGGC
>NZ_NTHN02000122.1 GCF_002300555.2 Alloyangia mangrovi
TCGAGCGCACCGAAGGGCTCGTCGAGCAGCAGCATGCGCGGCTCGGTGGCCAGCGCCCGGGCCAGTGCGACCCGCTGGCGCTGACCGCCCGAGAGCTGGCTGGGGTAACGCGCGGCGATCTGCGGCAGCTGGATGAGCTCGAGCAGGCGCTCGACGCGGCGGGTGATCTCGGCGCCGCTTGGGCGGCTCCGGTGCGGCCGGGCGCGCAACCCGTAGGCGATGTTCTCGAAGACCGTCATGTGGCGGAAGAGCGCGTAGCTCTGGAACACGAAGCCGGTGCGGCGCTGCTGCACCGGGGTGCCGGTGGCATCCTTTCCGTCGAGCAGCACCCGTCCGGCGCTCGGCTGCTCGAGTCCGGCGAGGATGCGCAGCAGCGTGGTCTTTCCCGAGCCCGAGGGGCCGAGCAGCGAGACCATCGCGCCCGAGGGGATCGCGAGCGAGACGGGGTGCAGCGCGATCGTCGTACCGAAGCTCTTGGAGATCTCGTCGATGTCGATGTGCATGGCTTTCTCCGGGGTCAATGACGGCGGGTGGCGGACAGCAGGTCCGCGTGGCGCCATTCCAGCAGGGATTTGAGGGCAAGGGTGAGCAGTGCGAGCGCGGCCAAGAGCGCCGCCATCGAGAAGGCGGCGACCGAGAGATACTCGTTGTAGAGCATCTCGATCATGATCGGCATGGTGGTGGTCTGGCCGCGGATCTTGCCCGAGATCACCGCCACCGCGCCGAACTCTCCCATGGCGCGCGCGTTGCAGAGCAGCACGCCGTAGAGCAGCGCCCAGCGGACATTGGGCAGGGTCACGGTGCGGAACATGTGCCAGCCCGAGGCGCCTAGGGTGAGCGCGGCTTCTTCCTCGGCGCGGCCCTGCTCGGTCATCACCGGGATGAGCTCGCGGGCAACGAAGGGGAAGGTGATGAACAGCGTCGCCAGCAAGAGGCCGGGGAAGGCGAAGACGATCCTGAGATCATGCGCCTGCAGCCAGGCCCCGAGCCAGCCGTGGGTGCCGTAGAGCAGCACCAGCGCAAGGCCCGCGACCACCGGCGAGACCGAGAAGGGCAGGTCGATGAGGGTGATCAGCACCGCCTTGCCGCGAAAGTCGAACTTGGCGATGGCCCAGGCGGCGGCGAGGCCGACGATGGCATTCAGGGGCACCGAAACCGCGGCAACCAGCAGGGTGAGCCGGATCGCCGACCAGGCGTCACGCTCGGTCAGCGAGGCGAGCGCGGCGCCGAGGCCCTCGCGCAGCGCCTCGGCAAAGACCACGGCGAGCGGCGCGATCAGCAGCACCAGGGTCAGAGCCAGAACCGCGAGGGTGAGCAGGGCGCGGACCGGCGGCGTCTCGGTGGTGACGCGGTGGGGCAGGCTGGCCTCAGACATGGCGGTTCTCCTCGCGCAGGCTGCGCACTCGGGTCCGTGGTGGCAGGGGACGGGTGGCGAGGAAGAGCGCGGCAAGCAGCGTTCCGGGAAGGGTCATATAGACGAGCAGGACCACCCAGAGCGGCGCGCCCGCGTTCCAGAGCACCAGCGCGGTGGCGAGGCCGAGCGCGCCGAAGGTACCGCCGATGGCAAAGCCGCTGCCGGGGGGCAGGCTGCGCGTCCGCACCGTGCCGCGGCAGGCGCAGGGCAGGCTCGGGCGAGAGGGGTTTTGGTCAGACATGGCCGATCCTCCTGCGGGTCCAGACCTGTGTGGCGTTGATGAAGAGCAGCATCGCAAACGAGATGCCGAGCATGGCGAGGCCGATGGCGGCGGCCGCGTCGTAGTCGTATTCCTCGAGCCGAATGACGATCAGCAGCGGCGCGATCTCGGTCTTGCCCGGCAGGTTGCCGGCGATGAAGATGACCGAGCCGAACTCGCCGACCGAGCGCGCCAGCGCCAGCGCGAAGCCGGTCATCAGCGAGGGTGTCAGCACCGGCAGCACCACCCGTCGCAGCGTGCGCAGCCGCGAGGCGCCGAGTGTGGCCGAGGCTTCCTCCCATTCCGGGTCGATCTCGTCGATCACCGGCTGGACGGTGCGCACCACGAAGGGCAGCCCGACAAAGACCAGCGCCAGCCAGATCCCGACCTCGGTGTAGGCGATGCTGATTCCGAAGGG
>NZ_NTHN02000123.1 GCF_002300555.2 Alloyangia mangrovi
CGCTCACCCCTTGTTGGCGCGGTTTTCGATGAGGTCGTCGACGACCGAGGGGTCTGCGAGGGTCGATGTGTCGCCCAGGGCGCCGTAGTCGTTCTCGGCGATCTTGCGCAGGATGCGGCGCATGATCTTGCCCGAACGGGTCTTCGGCAGGCCGGGGGCCCATTGGATGAGGTCGGGCGAGGCGATCGGGCCGATTTCCGTCCGGACCCAGCTGCGCAGTTCCTTCTTCAGATCCTCCGAAGGCTCGACGTCGTTCATCAGGGTGACGTAGCAGTAGATGCCCTGGCCCTTCACCGCATGCGGGTAGCCGACCACCGCGGCCTCGGCGACCTTGGCGTGGGCGACGAGGGCGCTCTCGACCTCGGCGGTGCCCATGCGGTGGCCCGAGACGTTGATCACGTCATCGACCCGGCCGGTGATCCAGTAGTCGCCGTCCTCATCGGCGCGGCAGCCGTCGCCGGAGAAGTAATAGCCCTTGTACTGCTGGAAGTAGGTCTGCTCGAAGCGCTCATGGTCACCCCAGACGGTGCGCATCTGGCCCGGCCAGCTGTCCTTGATCGCCAGCACGCCCTCGGTCGGCCGCTCGGAGATCTCGACGCCCGAGGTCGGCTCGAGCACCACCGGCTGGATGCCGAAGAAGGGCTTCATCGCGGCGCCCGGCTTGGTGGCATGGGCGCCGGGCAGCGGCGTCATCAGGTGGCCGCCGGTCTCGGTCTGCCACCAGGTGTCGACGATCGGGCAGTTTCCCTTGCCGATCTTGTCGTTGTACCAGTTCCAGGCCTCGGGGTTGATCGGCTCGCCGACGGTGCCCAGGAGCTTCAGCGAGCTCAGGTCGCAGCCGTCGACGAAGGCGTCGCCCTGGCCCATCAGCGCGCGGATCGCGGTGGGGGCGGTGTAGAACTGGTTGACCTTGTGCTTCTCGCAGACCTGCCAGAAGCGGCTGGCGTCGGGCCAGGTCGGCACGCCCTCGAACATCAGCGTGGTCGCGCCGTTGGCCAGCGGGCCGTAGACGATGTAGCTGTGGCCGGTGACCCAGCCGACATCGGCGGTGCACCAGTAGATGTCGCCCTCGTGGTAGTCGAAGACCACCTCGTGGGTGAGGGCGGCGTAAAGCAAATATCCACCACTCGAATGTACAACCCCCTTGGGCTTGCCGGTCGAGCCCGAGGTATAGAGGATGAACAGCGGGTCTTCGGCATTCATCGGGCGCGGCGGGCAATCCGGCGCGGCCGTCTCCATCAGCGCTTTGACGTCCACATCGCGGCCGTCGATCCAGCTGGTCTGGTCGCCGGTGTGCTTGACGACGAGGCAGCGCACCTTGTCCGAGCAGTGCAGCAGGGCGGCGTCGGTGTTCGATTTCAGCGCGGTGCGGCGGCCGCCGCGCGGCGCGGTGTCGGCGGTGATGACGATCTTGGCGCCGCAGTCGTTGATGCGGTTGGCGAGCGCGTCCGGCGAGAAGCCGGCGAAGACGATGGAATGGATGGCGCCGATGCGGGCGCAGGCGAGCATGGCATAAGCCGCCTCGGGGATCATCGGCAGGTAGATGACCACCCGGTCGCCGCGCATGACGCCCTGCGAGAGCAGGACGTTGGCCATGCGGTTCACCTTGTCGTAGAGCTCGGCATAGGTGATGTGCTGGGCCGGGTCCTCGGGGTTGTCGGGCTCGAAGATGATCGCGGTCTGCTCGGCCCGGGCCGGCAGGTGGCGGTCGATGCAGTTGTAGGCGACGTTGAGCACGCCGTCCTCGAACCATTTGATCGACACATTGCCGAAGTCGAAATTCGTGTCCTTGATCTTCGTCGGCCGGGCCATCCAGTCGAGCCGCTGCGCCTGCTCGCCCCAGAAGCCATCCGGGTCGGAGATCGAGCGCGCGTACATCTCGTCGTAGCGCGCCACATCCACATGGGCCTTGGCCACGAAATCCTCGGACGGGGCGT
>NZ_NTHN02000124.1 GCF_002300555.2 Alloyangia mangrovi
CGGGCCGCGGCTCGGGCTCGGGCAGCGGCGGCGCCTCGGGCTCGGGCGCGGCGCGGGCGGCGTCTCCTGCGGCGGCGCAGGCGGCACTTCTTCCGGCGACGGAGGGGCTTCCGGTGCAGGGGCCGGCGGCGTCTCGGGGGCCGGAGGCGGCACGTCCGGGCCGGGAGTTTCCGGTGCCGGTGTCTCGGGAGCCGGTGTCTCGGGGACCGGTGTCTCGGGGACCGGTGTTTGCGGTACCTCGGGGGGTTCGGGCGCCATATCGGGGGCGTCTTCCGTGCCCCCCTCCTGGACGATCGCGTCCAGCCCTTCCTCGAGCTTCGAGGAAGATTTGAAGAGCTTGCTCTTGAGCTTGCCGAAGAAGGACATGGCCGGACCTCTCGCTGCCTTTGCCTTCACCTAATACGGCCCGCGCGCAGATAAAAGTGTGAGTTGACCTTTCCGCCCCGCGGCGCCTTCATGGGCGCATGTTGCGGGCCGTGTTTTTCCTCGTCCTCCTGCTTGCCGCGCCGCTGCTGCGGGCCGATCCTCCCGCCCCGTCCGACGGCGCCCGGGAGCCCGGAACGCTCTGCTCGCCCGGTACCTTCGGGCCGGTGCACTGCATCCGGCCCTCCTATTTCGTGCATGACACCTGCGAGGCGCTGGAGGATCTGGCCCTGCGCAACGGGCTCGATCCCGGTTTCTTCACCCGGCTGATCTGGCAGGAGAGCCGCTTCAACCCCAACGCCCTCAGCCCCGCCAATGCCCAGGGCATCGCCCAGTTCATCCCTTCCACCGCCAAGCTGCGCGGCCTCAAGGACCCCTACAATCCCGCGGAGGCGCTGGAATATTCGGCGCAGTACCTCGGTGAACTGGCCCGCCGTTACGGCAACCAGGGGCTGGCGGCGGTAGCCTACAACGGTGGCGAGGCGCGGGCCGACGGGCTGATGGCGCGGCGCGGCGGGCTGGCGCGCGAGACGATCAACTACGTGGCGATCATCACCGGGCTCGCCGCCGAGACCTGGCGCGATACCCCGCCCGAGACCCATGACTTCCGGCTGCAGGGCGAGAAGCCCTTCCAGCAGGCCTGCCACGAGCTGGCGCGCGAGCGCAAGCTGACCAAGTACCCCGAGGCCCGCCCGCCGCTGCACCCATGGGGGGGTGCAGATGGCTTTCGGCACCACCCAGGACCGGGCGCTGGCGCAATTCCGCCGCCGCGCCAAGGCCTGCTCCGGCGCGATTGGCGGCGAAGAGCCCGAGCTGGTCTGGCAAAAGAGCCGTGCCAGCCCGCGCGGCGGATACTGGATGGCCCGGATAGGGCGCGACGGACGCGGCGCCGCGGCAAATCTCTGCGCAGAGCTGCGGCAATCGGGTTGCATCTGCGCCGTCTACCGCAATTCCTGAACGCCCGTGGCACGCGCCGCCACTTCTCCCTTTCGCCGCCGCCCCGGCTCTGGCAGGCTGCGCCCATGACCCGGCTTTTCCTCCTCCTCTGCCTGCTCGCCAGCCCGCTCGCCGCTGCCCAGCCGATGAGCGCCGAGGAGTTCGAGTCCTATGTCACCGGCAAGACGCTCTACTTCGGCAGCGGCGGCGCCGCCTACGGGGTCGAGCAATACCTGCCCGACCGCCGGGTCCGCTGGTCCTTTCTGGACGGCGACTGCAAGGACGGCCGCTGGTACGCCGAGGCACAGATGATCTGCTTCGTCTACGAGGACATGAACATCCCGCAATGCTGGAGCTTCTACCGCGAGAGCGGAAAGCTGCGCGCGGTGTTCCAGAACGATCCCGCGAACACGGTGCTCTACGAGGCCCAGCAAGGCGACGCACCGATGCTCTGCTACGGCCCCGACACCGGCGTCTGACGGCCCCGCAACCCTTTCCACCGCTTCTTCTAGGCAGAAATATCCCGGGGGAGTCGCGCGCAGCGCGGCGGGGGCAGAG
>NZ_NTHN02000125.1 GCF_002300555.2 Alloyangia mangrovi
CATGATTTCGAGCGGTTTGCCGGCCTCGAGAGCCACGGCTGCACGGGTTCTCATGCAGTCTCCCTCCAAAATGAGATTTCCTGTTCCGACGCTCTGCGGCGGTTGGGGGGGAGTATGGGTGCGCCGTCGCATACCGCTCAATACAGCCAATGGTGGGTATTCCCCGAAAGCCCCTGAAAGCGCAGCCTGCCATAGAGCCGAAGCGCCCCGATGCGCCCCGGCGCGCCGCGCGGACAACGGGAGAAAGACCATGACAAGACACAGTTTTCTTGCCGCAGCGGTGGGGCTGTCCCTCGCCGCCGCGCCCGCCCTCGCCGCCGATTTCGCCGACCCGAGCTGGCCCTGCGTGCAGCGCAAGGTCGAGACGCTCTCGCCCGGGCTGATGTGGCCCGAGCCCCTGCCGGACGCCAAGCCCGAGGGCACCACCGGCGCGGCGGTCAAGGAGCTGCGCGAGCTGCTCTCGCTGCGCCGCGTTGATCTCGAGACCGCCCGAACCGAGCTGGCCGCCTTCACCCGCTCCGAGGGCGACGCGATGCCGCTCATGGCGGCGGTCTTCTCGGGGGTCTTCGACCGGCTCTCGCACCGCCGCACGCGGATCCTCAAGGGCATCGGGAAATTTTCCCACGGGCAGATCGAGCTGTCGGAGAAGATCGACGCCGCCCGCGCCGAGATGGACGCGCAGATGGCCCTCGAGGCCCCCGACTACGACCGGGTCGACGCGCTCGAAGAGCAGATCGACTGGGACCAGCGCATCTTCACCGACCGCCAGCACACGATCCGCTACCTCTGCGAGACGCCACAGCTTCTGGAACAGCGGCTCTACGCCATCGCCCAGATGCTGCACGAGGCGGGCAAGGCCGAGGGAGCCCCGGACGGCGACTGACCCCGGTGTTGCGCCCGGCCGACGCGCCCGGCAGCCTCCGGCGGGCGTATTTTGAAAGAGAAGAAGGGACAGTCCCGTGCTTCTTCTCTTTCCAAATACGCAGCCTTCCACCCGCGCGGCGCCGGGGTCACTCCCATTCCAGCTCGGTGAAGGCCACCGTCGAATTACGCGCGTTGAACGCGTCGAAGAGCTGCCAGCGGTCCCGCTCCTCGGCGGCGATATGGGTGACCGCTTCCGACAGCCGCTCCCCCGCCGAGACCGCCGCCGCCGCATCCCGCGCCAGAACCTCGAGGTAGCGCCGTACCGGCGCCGCGGCGTCGGGCCAGTGCAGCACCGGCCCGCCATGGCCGGGCACGACGCGGGTGGCGGGCACCTGCACCAACTCTCCGAGCGCCCGTTGCCAGCCGCGCAGGCTGCCGTCGAGCGGAGGGATGTGCCCGTCAACCACGAGGTCCCCGGCAAAAAGCGTTCCCGTCGCCCTGTCCAGCACCGTGAGGTCGGTGCCGCTGTGCGCTTGCGGCCAGGCGCGCAGGTCCAGCACCCGCCCACCGAGGTCGAGCGTCGCCCGCTCGGTCACCTCCTGATCGACCCGGGGCACGCGGGTTCCGAGAAAGGCCTCCGCTCCGATCAGCGACTCGAACTTCTGCAGGTAGGTTTCCTGCCGCCGCGCCAACGCCTGCGGCAGCCCGGCATGCGCGACGATCTCGGCGCCCTCGAAGACCGAGGCCCCAAGCAGGTGGTCCGGGTGCACATGGGTCAGCACCACATAGGCCACCGGCAGGGCGCTGCGCGCCCGGATCGACCGCCACAGCGCCTCGCCCATCCAGGCCGCCGAACCGCTGTCGATCACCGCCACCGCCCTTGTGCCGATGACGAAACCGATGTTGGCCGTGTCGCCGCGGTTGGCACCATCGGGCTCGGCCACCGCGCCGCGGTGCACGAAGACGCCGGGCGCCACCTCGGTCACCGCCAGCGCCTCGCCGGAGGGGCGGCACGCGGCGCCCGCCACGGGACGCGCCTCCAGCGTCG
>NZ_NTHN02000126.1 GCF_002300555.2 Alloyangia mangrovi
CATCGGCCTGCGCCGCGACGGCGCGGCGCTGGCGCTGTCTGGGGATGTGGCGCTGCTCGGGCGCGGCGACGTGCCGGCAACGCTCTCCTTCAATGCCGAAAGCCCCATCGGCAGCGGCAGCGCCAGCTTCGGCGTGACGCTGAACAGCCTCGATGCGCAGGACATTGCGACCCAGGCCCCTGCGCTGGCCTGGCTCAACGGGCTGCGCGCGCCGATCTCGGGCTCGCTGCGCGGTTCGCTGACCGGGGCGAGCGACCTTGGCGAGATGTCCGCCACGCTGCAGATCGGCGCGGGCGTGCTGCAGCCGCGCGCGGACACCCAGCCGATCCCCTTCGAGGAGGCGCGCACCTATTTCTCCTTCGATCCCGCGACGGCGACGCTCAGTTTCGACGAGATCTCGGTGAAGAGCGCGATCGGCACGATGGTCTCGGACGGGCGGGCTGTGCTCGAAGGGCTCTCGCAGGGGATGCCCGACGCGATGGTCGGCCAGTTCCGCTTTTCCCGGCTCGAGGCCGATCCCGAGGGGTTCTTCGAGGACAAGCTCAAGCTCTCCGGGGCCGAGACCGACTGGCGGCTCAGCTTCAATCCCTTCCGTTTCGAGCTCGGGCGGCTCCGGGTCACCGACCCGGCGCTGCCGCTGCGGGCCAGCGGCACGCTCTCGGCCGAAGAGGGCGGGTGGCACATGGCGCTGGACGCGGAGCTTGACCGGCTGACCCCCGAGACGCTGCTTGCCTACTGGCCGCCCTCTGCAGGGGAAAAGGCGCGCGACTGGGTCGAGAAGAACATCTACGCGGGCACCTTCCATGACGTGAAAGCGGCGCTGCGGCTCGAGCCGGGTGGCCACCTCGTGCCCTACTTGCAGAGCCGCTTCACCGGGGTCGAGCTGACCTACTCGCGCACCCTCCCGCGCCTCTACGAGGGGGTGGGGCAGCTCACCTTCCTGCGCAACCGGCTGACGGTGGCGCTGGACAGCGGCGAGGCCCGCCCGCGGCAGGGCGGGGTGCTGCAGGGCAAGGGGTCGAGCTTCGTAATCCCTGACCTGACCGAACGGCCGATGATGGGCGAGGTCAACGTGCATGCCACCGGAAGCCTCGAGGCCACGCTTTCCTTCCTCGACGAGCCACCGCTCGAGGTCATGAAGAAGGCGAACAAGCCCGTGGCGCTCGGCACCGGCGAGGTCGCGGCGGACGTGCGCATCGTCACCCCGCTCAAGCACGGGGTGCAGCGCGAGGAGATCACCGTGATCGCCGACGGCACCGTCACCGGTGTGGAAAGCGCCGAGATCGTGCCGGGCAAGGTGCTGAGCGCCGATGAGTTCTACGTCGCCGTGGATGACACCGGGGTGAGCGTCGGCGGCAAGGGGGACCTGTCGGGCGCGCCCTTCGACGGCACCTGGACGCAATCTTTTACCCCCGGCACACCGGGCAAGGTCGAGGGCGAGGTGGTGCTCTCCGAGGCGGTCTCGCAGGCGCTGGGGATTGGTCTGCCCAAGGGCACTTTCTCGGGCGAGGGGCGCGGCCGGGTCGATATCACCCTCGCACATGGACAGCCGCCGCAGCTGGTGCTGACCTCGGACATGGCGGGGCTCGGCGTGTCGCTGCCGCAACTTGGCTGGCGGCTGTCGCAGGCGGGCACGGGATCGCTCGATCTCGAGGCGACGCTGGGCGCGCCGGTCTCGGTCGAGAAGCTGGCACTCAAGGCGCCAGGGTTGACGGCGCAGGGCTCGGTGGCGCTCAACGCCGATGGCACGCTGCGGCGCCTTTCGCTGCCGGTGCTGCGCGCGGGGGGGGCCGCGGCGATGTCTCCGGGGCAGGTCGGCCCGAGTTGAATACGTCGCGCGACGC
>NZ_NTHN02000127.1 GCF_002300555.2 Alloyangia mangrovi
CTGGCCCATGCCGCCGGCGCGCCGCTCGACATCACCGTGGCCTCGGATGCCGCGGGCTGGGCCGGGAAGCTGGGCGCCGAGCTGCTGCCCACCGGCTCGCTGCGGCTTGCCGAGCCGGGGCAGGTTTCGGCGCTTCCGGGCTTTGACGAGGGCGCCTGGTGGGTCCAGGACGCCGCCGCGGCGATCCCCGCCAAGCTGCTCGGCGACGTGGCGGGGCTGACCGTGCTCGACATGTGCGCGGCGCCCGGCGGCAAGACCATGCAGCTCGCCGCCGCCGGGGCCGAGGTCACCGCGCTCGATCTGTCGGAAGGCCGCATGGCGCGGATCACCGAGAACCTGCTGCGCACCGGGCTGAAGGCGGTGACCGTGGTCGGCGACGCGCTGGAAGCCGAGGGCAGTTTTGATGCCATCCTGCTCGACGCGCCTTGTTCCGCCACCGGCACCATCCGCCGTCACCCCGACCTGCCGCATGCCAAGCAGGGCGAGGGCATCTCCGAGTTGATCGGCCTGCAGGCGGCGATGATCGACCACGCGCTGGGGCTGCTGAAGCCCGGCGGGCGGCTGGTCTTCTGCACCTGCTCGCTGTTGCCGGACGAGGGCGAGTGCCAGGTCGAAGAGGCGCTGGCGCGCCACGACGGGCTGACCGTGGCACCGCTCGAGGCAGCGTGGATCGAGCCGAAGTGGCGCTCCGAGGAAGGCGGGTTGCGCCTGCGCCCGGACTATTGGCCCGAGCGCGGCGGCATGGATGGTTTCTACGTCGCGGTGCTGCAGAAGCCTGCGGGCTGAGGGGCAGGTCGGGGCTTCTGCGCCACTGATACCGGCCAGCCGTTGCGCGTAGGTCGCAAACCGGGTCGCATGGCATCGCGTTTGCGCGATTCAGGGCCCTTGCCCGGTGACTTGCGCCACCGCGGGGGCTACCCTTGCCGCAAAAGCCCCGAGGCGGGCGGAAGGGCAGGGCATGGTAGATATGGCGAGCTGGTCGGTCACCGCCACGCAGTTTCTCAACCGCGTGCACTCGCGGCTCGCCGCGCGCGCGGGCAGCGCAACCGCCTTCGTCTCGCAGCCCGAGCCGCGCACCACCGGGCAACTCGCCCGAGGCCGTCAGCTCTGCGCCGGCAACCTGATGTTCGCCGGCTACCTCGCCGAGGGCAAGGGCGCGATGATCTGGGACATCGAGGTTGAGGACAGCGCCTGGCAGGATGAGATCCACGCCTTCCGCTGGCTCGACGATCTCGCTGCGGTGGGAGATGCCGAGGCGCGCAAGCTGGCGCAGACCTGGCTGATGGGCTGGATCGCGCGATACGGACGCGGCAGCGGGCCGGGCTGGGTGCCCGAGCTGGCCGGGCGGCGGCTGATCCGCTGGATCCACCATGCGCTTTTCCTGCTGCGCGGCATGAGCGCCGAGGACTCCGCGACCTTCTACCGGGCGCTGGCGGCGCAGACACGCTTTCTCGCCAAACGGCGCGGCGCGGCCTTGCCGGGGCTGCCGCGCTTCGAGGCGCTGACCGGGCTGATCTACGCGGCGCTCTCGCTCGAGGGGATGCGGGCGCATTTCGAGCCGGCGCGGCAGGCGCTGGATCTCGAATGCAGCCGTCAGATCGACGTGACGGGCGGATTGCCGACGCGCAACCCCGAGGATTTGCTGGAAGTCTTCACCTTGCTCACCTGGGCGAGGGCGGCGCTGGAAGAGGCCGATCTCGAGCCGGGCGGCGCGCATCTCAACGCCATCACCCGCATCGCGCCGACGCTGCGCGCGCTGCGCCATGCCGACGGCGGGCTGGCGCGCTTCCACGGCGGCGGCCGCGGGGCCGAGGGGCGGCTCGG
>NZ_NTHN02000128.1 GCF_002300555.2 Alloyangia mangrovi
GCAGCCGCGAGGAGCGCGAGGCGGCGCTGGCCGCAACACACGGCTGATCCATGGCTCGCCGACCCGCCCGCAAGATCGGGCGGGCCCAAACCCTTGTCCGGAGCAGATCGGCCATGACCTACCTCATCAGCACCCAGAGGGCGGAGCCCAGGGGGCTTCGCAAACTTCTTCATCTCAACTGGCCTCTGGTCCTCCTGCTGACCGCCATCGCCTGCGTCGGCTTTCTCACGCTCTTTTCGCTCGCCGGCGGCTCGGCGGAGCCGTGGATGGCGTCCCAGGTGAAGCGCTTCGGGCTCGGGCTCTGCGTCATGCTGGCCGTCGCCATGACCCCGATCTGGGTCTGGCAGAGCGTCTCGTTCCTCTTCTACCTCGGGGTCCTGCTGCTCCTGGTGCTGGTCGATCTAATCGGCTTTGCCGGCGGCGGGGCGCAGCGCTGGGTGGATCTCGGCGTGATCCGCCTGCAGCCCTCGGAGCCGATGAAGATCGCCATCGTCATGGTGCTCGCCGCCTATTACGACTGGCTGCCGGTCTCGCGCGTGTCGCACCCGCTGTGGCTGGCGATCCCGGTGGCGCTGATCCTGCTGCCCGCCGCGCTGATCCTCGATCAGCCCGACCTCGGCACCGCGTTGCTGGTGGTCGCGGGCGGCGGCGCGGTGATGTTCCTCGCCGGGGTCCACTGGCTCTATTTCGCGACGATCCTCGGCGGCATCGGCGGGCTGGTGGCGCTGGTGATGGAGAGCCGCGGCACGCCTTGGCAGCTCTTGAAGGATTACCAGTACCGGCGCATCGACACCTTCCTCGACCCCACGAGCGATCCGCTCGGCGCCGGCTACAACATCGCACAGGCCAAGATCGCGCTCGGCTCGGGCGGCTGGTCCGGGCGCGGCTACATGCAGGGCACGCAGACCCGGCTCAACTTCCTGCCCGAGAAGCACACCGACTTCATCCTCACCGCGATCGGCGAGGAACTCGGCTTTCTCGGCACCGCAAGCCTGCTCGGCCTCTACATGCTGACCCTGGTCTTCGGCACGGCGACGGGTCTGCGCACCGCCGACCGCTTCGGCTCGCTGCTGGCGCTCGGCATGGTCACGACCTTCTTTCTCTACTTCTTCATCAACATGGGCATGGTCATGGGGATGCTGCCGGTGGTCGGGGTGCCGCTGCCGCTGGTCAGCTACGGCGGCTCGGCGATGATCGCGCTGATGGTCGCCTTCGGCTTCATCCAATGCGCCCATGTGCATCGCCCGCGCTGAGCGGTCGGTGCTACCAATGCGGCCACGGTGCCCGGTTCCCGCCACAGGCGTCCGGGCTCCGGCCTGAAAATCTGGACGCAAGCCGTGGCCCGAGCCGCCAAAGCGGCGCTCATGCATGAAATCTCGGCGTCGAATATGCCATGCATCTTACGCAGGCCTGATTTGCGCAAGGGAAGCTTGCGCTGCGGCGCGGCAATTCCTATCTGGTTAGCACAGCACGGCGACGTGCTGGCGGAATTTGCTGGGCTCTCTCCTCCTCCCTGAGCCCCGCATTTCAGCGGCGGCCCCCCTCCTCCTCCCTTGGGGTCGCCGCATTCCCGCTCCCTTTCTGATTTCCTGACCGACCCATCTCGTCGAACGCGTTTGCTATCGGGCGCACGCAGCCTTTCGTTGCCTGCCCGGGCCCCGGGCGGGTCCGGCTTCCATGGCTCGCGGGCTGGCGCCAAAGCACGGCGTTGTTGCGCAAATCTAGGGGATTCATCTCGTGAATCCAGCATGCTAGCCGG
>NZ_NTHN02000129.1 GCF_002300555.2 Alloyangia mangrovi
GTCGAGCGCGGCGATGAGCGCGGCCCGCTCCGCCTGCACCGAGGCGCGGGTCTCGGGCTCGGTGCAGCCGGGCGGCGGGCGTCCCCAGATATGCAGCCCCGCGCCGAAGCGGCTCTCCTTGATGTCGCAGACGAAGCGGTCGATGCGGGTGATCGCCTCGGCGCTGGAAGCGGCATCACCCAGCCCGAGATCGGCCTCGACCCCGCGCGCGCGGGCCTCGGCGCGGATGTCGGCCTGAAGCCGGTCGCGGCGCCGGGGGTCGAGCCCGTCTGCGGTGGAGAACTCGTCGAGCAGGGCTTCCAGGTGCTGGAGCCCGTCCGGGATGTCGCTGCCGGTCAGCGGCGGGGGAAGATGGCCGAGGGTGAGCGCCCCGATCCGCCGCTTGGCCTGCGCCGCCTCGCCCGGGTCGTTGACGATGAACGGATAGAGCACCGGCAGCGCGCCGGTCAGCGCCTGCGGCCAGCAGCGCCCGGAGAGGGCGACCGCCTTGCCGGGGAGCCATTCGAGGGTGCCATGGGCGCCGATATGCACCAGCGCGTCGGCGCGAGTCTGCAGCCAGAGGTAGAAGGCGACATAGGCATGGCGGGGCACCCGCGCGAGGTCGTGGTACTCGCCCGCGCGCGCCGCCGGCGTGCCGCGCTCCGGCTGGAGGGCAATCAGGCAGGGGCCAAGCTCCAGCGCGGCAAAGCGGAAGGCGTCGCCATCGACCAGGTCATCCCCCTCCGGCGGACCCCAGGCGGCGGCGATCTGCTGTTGCAGGCCGCCCGGCAGACCGGCCAGGCGCGCTCGGTAGTCCGCGAGCGGAAGCCGCAGGCCGCGCCGCTGCAGCGCCTCTTCGAGATCGGGAACAGTCTCGGGCATCGCATATCCGGCCGCGCGCAGGTCCTCGAGGATGGCACGTGCCGAGGCCGGGGCGTCGAGGCCGACCGCATGGCCGAGGTTCCAGTCCTTGCCGGGGTAGGTCGAGAGGATCAGTGCGAGGCGGCGCTCCGCCACCGGCCGTGCCGCCAGCCGCAGCCAGCCCATGACCCGGGCGACGGCGGCGGCGATCCCCGGTCCGTGGGGGCGGTGCAGGGTGCGGGCGAATTGCAGGTCGGGGTCGCGGACGCCCGGCTCCTTGAACGAGATGACTCCGGCCAGAAGCCGCCCGTCGACCTCGGGCAGCACCACGTGCATGGCGAGATCGGCGGGCGAGAGCCCGCGGTCTGCCCCGGCCCAGGCCGCTTCGGTCGAGGTCGCCAGCGCCACCTGGAAGACCGGCACGCCCGCGGCGTCGAGCGGCGAGCCCGCCGCGCCGCGCCCGCTGAAGGCGGTGGCGCTGACGATGGCATCTGGGCAGAGCCCGGCCACGGCATCTTGCAGCGTCTCTGCTGAACCGGGCGCCTTCAGCGAGGGGGCAAACAGCCCGACCACCTCGCAGCCCTCGGCCCGGAAGGCCGCGAAGAGCGCTTCGATGGGCGCCATGTCCGCCGCGACGAGATAGGCGCGATAGAACACCAGCAGGACCCGCCGCCCCTTCTTCTCTTTCCAAATACGCCGGGGAGCGCGAGGGGCGGAGCCCCTCGCATCTTCAAGCGCCTCGGCCCCCGTCTCGGGGGTCCAGAGCCCCACATCCGGTAGCGCCTGCGCAGCGTGCACCGGGGCGGCGCTCAGGCCGGAGGCCAGCGCCAGCTGTGCCAGCGCGGCCTCTGCGGCGGCGGGCCCGC
>NZ_NTHN02000012.1 GCF_002300555.2 Alloyangia mangrovi
CTCTCGCGCCCCCCGCGCCGCCAGCCGATCCGCCAGCACCTCGGGACGCGCGGTCACATGCAGCACCTCGAGCTCGGGCAGCACCCGCGCCGCCTGCTCGAGCGCCCCGCGGGAGCCGTTGAAAACCACCGGGCGGCCTGCCACGCGCGGCGCCAGCTCGGACCAGCGGATGCCGTAGCGCAGCCCGTGCGCCCCCCCAGTGCAGGGCAAAGGCCCCCTCCTCCAGCATGTCCGCGAAGACCTCCTCCGAGACGGCAAGGCAGGGCTCGCCGCCGGCCTCCGGCGCGCGGGTGACGACGCGCTGCACCACATGCAGCCCGGGCACCTGCACCGCGGCCTTGGCGAGCAGGCTGTCCTTGCCCACCCCCGAGGGGCCGACAAGGGCGAAGACCGGCGCCCTTTTCTCGGCTCCGCTCATGCCGCCCGCGCCGGGGTGAAGCCGCTGACATCGATCTCGCGGTCGCAGACCGCCTCGCGCGCCTCGGCGTCGTGGAAGATGCCGATGATCGCGGCGCCGCGCGCCTTGGCCTCCTCGATCAGCTCCAGAACGACCGCGCGGTTGGTGGCGTCGAGCGAGGCGGTCGGCTCGTCGAGCAGCAGCGCCGGGAAGCCATGGGCGAAGCCGCGCGCGATATTGACGCGCTGCTGCTCGCCGCCC
Source organism: Alloyangia mangrovi (assembly GCF_002300555.2). Classification (GTDB taxonomy): domain Bacteria; phylum Pseudomonadota; class Alphaproteobacteria; order Rhodobacterales; family Rhodobacteraceae; genus Salipiger; species Salipiger mangrovi. Next base: position 659 of record NZ_NTHN02000012.1, read on the forward strand.
GAGAAGGTGGTGGGCGAAAGGCTCCAGAGCCGCTCGGGGATGTTGAGCCGCGCCAGCAGCTCGCGCGCCCGCGCCTCCCCCTCGGCGGCACTGCCGCCCGCCGCCAGCACCGGCTCGGCCACCACCTCCAGCGTCGGCACCCGCGGCACCACGCGCAGGAACTGGCTGACATAGCCCAGCACCTCGCGGCGCAGCGTCAGGATCTCGCGCGGTTCGGCCCGCGCCACATCCACATCGCCGACCATGATGCGCCCGGCCCCGGCAAGGTAATTGCCGTAGATCATCCGCATCAGCGTGGACTTGCCCGCGCCGGAATTGCCCACCAGCGCCACGCATTCCCCGGGCGCCACGGAAAGCGACGCGCCCTCCATCACCGGGATCACCGCGCTGCCCTGGTTGTGCAGCACGAAGCTCTTCGACACGTCCGAGATCCGGATCATCGCCCCTGTCCTTCTTCTCTTTCCAAATACGCAAATCCCGCCCGCCCCACGGGCGCCACGCCGGTCATACCTGCAGCACGCTCGACACCAGCAGCTGCGTGTAGCCATGCTGCGGATCGTCGAGCACCTGGTCGGTGAGCCCGGTCTCGACGACGCGCCCGCCCTTCATCACCATCAGCCGGTCGGCCAGCAGCCGCACCACCGCGAGGTCGTGCGTGACGATCACCGCCGAGAGGCCCATCTCGCGCACCAGCCCGCGCAGCAGGTCCAGAAGGCGCGCCTGCACCGAGACGTCGAGACCGCCGGTGGGTTCGTCCATGAACACCAGCCGCGGCCCGGTGACGAGGTTGCGGGCGATCTGCAGGCGCTGCTGCATGCCGCCCGAGAAGGCGCGCGGACGGTCGTCGACCCGGTCCTCGGAGATTTCCACCCGGCCCAGCCAGTCGATCGCCTGCGCCCGGATATCGGCGTAGTTGCGCGCACCCACGGCCATCAGCCGCTCGCCGACGTTGCCGCCCGCCGAGACGCCCATGCGCAGCCCGTCGCGGGCGTTCTGATGCACGAAAGCCCAGTCGGTGCGCGCCAGCATCCGCCGCTCGGGCTCGGACATGGTGAGCACGTCGCGCGGGCCATCGGCGCGGGTGTCGAAGACCACCTTGCCCGCGTCGGGGGCCAGCTGGCCCGACAGGCACGACAGCAGGGTTGACTTGCCCGAGCCGCTCTCGCCGACGATGCCCATGACCTCGCCGGGCCAGAGGTCGAAATTAACGTCGCCGCAGCCGAGCCGCGCGCCGTAATGCTTGGTAACGCCCTGGACGGAGAGCAGCGGGGTCATGCGTGTTCCTCCTGCGGGGAGAGCGCGCCGCGATGGCCCTGGGCCTGCCGCGAGGCGCAGAAGTCTGTATCGGAGCAGACGAACATCCGCCCGCCCGCGTCGTCGGTGATCACCTCGTCGAGATAGCTCGTGCCGCAGCCGCAGAGATCGCAGTCGTGATCGGCCTTGCTGGGCTCGAACGGGTGGTCCTCGAAATCGAGGCTGACCACCTTGGTATGTGGCGGCAGCGCGTAGATGCGCTGCTCGCGGCCCGCGCCGAAGAGCTGGATTGCCGCGCTTTCGAGCTTGGGGTTGTCGAACTTGGGGATCGGCGAGGGGTCCATCACGTAGCGCCCCTCGACCTTCACCGGGTAGGCGTATGCCGTCGAAATCGCGCCGTTATGGGCGATGTCCTCGTAGAGCTTGACGTGCATCAGCCCGTATTCTTCCAGCGCGTGCATCTTGCGGGTCTCGGTCTCGCGCGGCTCCAGGAAACGCAGCGGCTCGGGGATCGGCACCTGGTAGACCAGGATCTGCCCTTCCCCGAGCGGCTGCTCGGGGATGCGGTGGCGGGTCTGGATCACCGTCGCCTCGGCGGTGTGCTCGGTGGTTTCCACCTCGGCGGTGCGCTCGAAGAACTTGCGGATCGAGACGGCGTTGGTGGTGTCATCGGCGCCCTGGTCGATGACCTTGAGCCGGTCCTCGGGGGTGAGGCAGGCGGCAGTCACCTGCACGCCTCCCGTTCCCCAGCCGTAGGGCATCGGCATCTCGCGGCTGGCGAAGGGCACCTGATAGCCCGGCACCGCCAGCGCCTTGAGCAGCGCCCGGCGGATCATCCGCTTGGTCTGCTCGTCGAGATAGGCGAAGTTGTAGGCCTGATCGGTCATGACTCTGGCTCCTCGCCGAAGAGATAGATTTCACCCCAGACGATCTCGTCGCCCAGCTCGGGGTCGCTGAAGGCTTCCAGCAGCCCCTCGTCGACCGCACCATCCTCGTCGAGCGGCAGGTCCGAGGGGGCCGAGATCCGCCGCACGTCCTCGATGCTGCTGGCCACGCCGCCGCATTCCGCGACATGTTCAGAGAGCTGCACCTCGACCTCGGCCGGGGAATTGGCCGAGAGGCAGATCCACAGCACCGCCAGCGCCGCGTCCTCGTCGACCTCTCCCTCGTCGTCACCGAAGAAGGGACAGGGCGTGCCCGGCATGCGGACCACCTCGACCAACGCGCAGTACCAGTCCTGACCCTTCGGCAGTTCGGGCAGTTTCGCCCCGTGATAACCCTTGCTCATTCCGCAGCCTCCTTGAATTTTGCTGTGCCCATCGCCTCTGCCCGCATCTTGCGGACCAGTTCCAGCTCGGACTGGAAGTCGACGTAGTGCGGCAGCTTGATATGTTCGAGGAAGCCTGTCCCCTGAATATTGTCGGAATGGGCCAGAACGAACTCTTCGTCCTGCGCCGGGGCGCCGAGGTTCTCCTCGCCGAGCTCCTGCCAGCGCAGCGCCCGGTCGACCAGCGCCATCGAGATCGCCTTGCGTTCGGTCTGGCCAAAGACCAGCCCGTAACCGCGGGTGAACTGCGCGGGCTCAAGCTTGGAGCCGGCGAACTGGTTGACGGTCTCGCATTCGGTGAGCGTCAGCTCGCCGATGCAGACGGAGAAGCCCAGTTCCGGCACCTCAATCTCGACCTCGACCGCGCCGATGCGCAGCTCGCCGACGAAGGGGTGGTTGCGGCCGTAGCCGCGCTGGGTGGAATAGGCCATGCCCAGCACGAAGCCCTCGTCGCCGCGGGTCAGCGCCTGCAGCCGCAGCGGCCGGCCGGCAGGGTATTCCATCGGCTCGCGGGTCATGTCGGGCGGCGTGCCATCGCTGCGCGGCTCGTCCTGGATCAGCCCGTCCTTGTTGAGAAACTCCGTCACCCGCGGCGTCGGCTCGCGGCGCGGCTCGGCCTCGCGGGCCCGCGGCGCCTCGCCCTCGGCTTCAAGTGCGAAGTCCAGCAACCGGTGCGTGTAGTCGAAGGTCGGCCCCAGCACCTGCCCGCCGGGCACGTCCTTGAAGGTCGCGCTGATGCGGCGGTCACAGCGCATCGCGGTGGTGTCCACCGGCGCGGAATGGCCGAGCCGCGGCAGGGTCGTGCGGTAGGCACGGATCAGGAAGATCGCCTCGATCAGATCGCCGCGCGCCTGCTTGATCGCCAGCGCCGCGAGGTCGGGATCGTAGAGCGAGCCCTCGGCCATCACCCGGTTCACGGCGAGCGCCATCTGCTCGCGGATCTGCGGCACGGTGAGTTCGGGAACGGACGCATCGCCGCGCCGCTCCTCGGCCAGCCACTCATGCGCCGCGTCGATCGCGCGCTCGCCGCCTTTCACAGCCACATACATCAGAGCGCCTCCACTGTGGTTGTCCGCGGCAGCGCCGCCAGCCTGTCCTGCGCGGTGAAGTAGCAATCCCAGCCGAGCGGGAAGCGCCGGGCATTATGGGCGAAGGCCTCGACCTCGGGCAGGCTCAGCGCCGCCTCGGTCGCGATGCCCGGGCCGGTGAGCTTCATGCCGGCGCTCTCCAGCGCCGCAACCTCGACGATCAGCGTGACCGAGCGGTCGGGGTATTCGGCGGTGCCGATCCGGTAGCGGTCCAGCGGCTTCAGCGCCTCCCAGCCGCCGAGGGCGAACATCGCCTCTTCCGCCACAACCACCGGCGCGCCGATGTGGAAGGCGATCCAGCGTTTCAGCGCCTCGCCGTCGCAACCGGACGCAAGGTGGATCGGCGTCTCGCGGTCGCAGAGCGTCAGCAGCAGCACCGCCGCCGCCGTCGAAATCCCCGGCGCCTCGGCGCCCTCCACCGTTTCGATCCGGCCCGGACGCGCCATGGCCTCCAGCGCCGCGCGGAAGGCCCGCGCCGCCTGCACCGGGGCGTCGGCAAAGCCGCCCGTCAGCGCGTCGCCCGTCATTATATCCGCCATCGTCACTCCCCCCCGCACCATGGTGAAGAAGTCCACCTTCGTCGCTGCGGCCCGCGCCGCCCGCGCGTCGCGCCGCGCCGTTTCCTCGTCAGCGAGCGGCGCCAGCACGCTGGCCTGCATTTCGCCTGCCCGCGGGCCCTGCATCAGCGCGTCGACCAATGCAGCGCGCTCGGCATGGGCGCGGCCCCGCCCCTGCACATGGGCATGGCCCACCTCGCCGCTCTCCAGCCGCAGTGCGCAGCGCGTCACGGTCATCTCGCCGAGGTTGAACGGCGCGCCGGTGCCGCCCATGCGGCCACGCACCATGACGCCGCCGGTCTCGGGCACGCGCAGCCAGTCGAAGCCGGGTAGCGCCGCCCCCGCGAGCAGCGCTTCCAGCCGCTCCGCCGGGGCGCGGGCCAGAAGGCCCATCCAGCCCTGCCGCGCGGCGATTTCCTGTTCTGGAGTTTCCATCTGGACACCTTGCCGATTTGTCTAGATAACTATACAACTAGACATGTGATACGCCGCAGCGCCCGAGTCGGGCAAGGGCTCATTGCGTGAAGTTTCGGTGACAGAGGTTCCACCATGCCCCGCTCCCCCGTCTGGCACGCCATTGCCACAACCCTCGAAGGCGAGATCTCGCGCGGCCATTACCGTCCCGGCGACAAGCTGCCGACCGAGGCCGAACTGGCCACACGCTTCGGCGTCAACCGCCACACGGTGCGCCACGCGCTCAAGGATCTCGGCGACCGCGGCCTCACCCATTCGCGGCGCGGCGCCGGGGTCTTCGTGCGCATGGCCCCGATGGATTACCCGATCGGCGGGCGGACCCGGTTCAGCCAGAACGTCCGCGCCTCGGGTCGCCTGCCCGACCGCCGCCAGCTGCGCATGGAGACCCGCCCCGCCGACGAGGCCGAGGCCGAGGCGTTGCAGCTTGCCCCCGGCGAGGCGGTGTTGGTGCTCGAGGGCATTTCGCTGGCCGGCGGCGTGCCGATGGCGCATTTCGTCTCGCTCTTCCCGATTGCCCGCCTTCCTGACCTCGACGAGACCCTGCGCGAGGTGAACTCGGTCACCGAAGCTCTGCGCCGCCATGGCATCACCGACTACACCCGCGCGCAGACAAGGCTCACCGCCGAGCCCGCCTCGGCCACACAGGCGCTGCACCTGAACCTGCGCGAGGGCGAGCCGCTGCTGCGTTCGACCTCGATCAACCTGGGCCCCGACGGCGCGCCGGTGGAACAGGGCCACACCTGGTTCGCGGGCGATCGCGTGGCGCTGACGATCAACCACGAGGATACCGGCCCCGCAAAGTAACACCCCACGTCACGTCCCCCGTCACGTCCATGACACAGACCAGGGGTAGAACCGCCTGAAACCCCAGAGCAGCCACGGCGGGTGACAGACATGACGGCCCTACTCCCTCCCCTGCGCCTCACCGGCGCAACCCTCCTGCGCGACGGCGAGATGCAGAAGCGCTCGCTGGTGATCGAGGACGGCGTGATCAGCAAGGGACCTTTGCCCGAGGTCGACCTCTCGGGCCACCTGATCCTGCCCGGCATCATCGACCTGCACGGCGATGCCTTCGAACGGCACATCGCGCCGCGCCCCTCCGCCCCCTTCCCGATCCTCGCGGGTCTGCGCTGGACAGACCGCGAGGCCGCCGCCCATGGCGTCACCACCGCCTGGCTCGCGCAATGTTGGAGCTGGGAAGGCGGCATGCGCGGACCGGAGTTCGCCGAAAAGGTGATGGCCGCCCTCGCCGCCTACCGCCCGCAGGCCCATACCGACCTGCGCCTGCAAATCCGCTGCGAGACCCACATGCCCGACACCCGCGCGCGCATGCTCGCCGCGATCCTCGCGCATGGGGTCGATTACGTGGTGTTCAACGATCACCTGCCCGAGGCGCTCGAGGTTGCCGACCGCGATCCGCACAGGCTCGCGCTCTGGGCCGAACGCGCCGGCGAGACGCCGCAGACCTTCGTCGCCCGGCTGCAGGAGGCCCGTGCCCGCTCGCGCGATGTCCCGCGCCACCTCTGCGCGCTGGCCGAGAGCTTCGACGCCCATGACATCCGCTATGGCAGCCACGACGACCCCGACGGCGACACCCGCGAATACTACCGCCTGATCGGCGCCCGCATCGCCGAGTTCCCGACCACTGTCAGCGCCGCCAAGCTCGCCCGCGCCTTTGACGACCCGGTGCTCATGGGGGCGCCCAACGTGGTGCGCGGCCGCAGCCAGGCGGGCAATGTCTCGGCGCAGCACCTGATTGCCGACGGGCTCTGCGACGCGCTGGTTTCGGACTACCACTATCCCTGCCTCGCCGAGGCCGCCTGGACGCTGCTCGACAAGGGGCTCAAGACGCTGCCCGAAGCCTGGGCGATGATCTCCACCACCCCGGCCCAGATTATGGGGCTGGTCGACCGTGGCAGCCTCGATCACGGCAAGCGCGCCGACTTCGTGGTCGTGAACGCCGAGAGCCGCGCCATCGAGGCGACAGTATGCGGCGGCCGGCTGACCTATCTCGCCGGCGAGGCGGGCGCCCAGCTGGTCTCGACGATGCAGAGCCGGCGCCTGGCCGCCGAGTAGCGCCTGCCGGCGGGTTCGGGCCGCCAGCGGCCTTAAGCGGTTGTTCAACTCTCCTGTCGTAAGACCCCGGCACGCGTTCCCGCGCCGGAGACAGGAGACCTTGCCGATGCCCCGCCCCCCCTCTCCCTCGCAGGTTGCATCCCCTGCGCGCGCTGATGCTCCTGCTGACGCTGCTCTTCGCCGCCGCGCAGGCCCGGGCCGAGGGTCGGATCAGCATCATCGTCAACGACCCCGAGAACCCCTATTGGGCCGCCGAGGGCGAGGTCGCAAAGGCCACAGCGACCGAGCTCGGCTACAAGGCCGTCGTCGCCGCGCACGAAGGCAATCCGCTGATCGAGGGCACCCATGTCGACAGCGCCATCGCCGCCGGTGTCGATGCCATCATCCTCGACCCCGCCGACGCCACCGGCTCCGCCGAGGCGGTCAGGCGGGCCAAGGCCGCGGGCATTCCCGTCTTCATCGTCAACGCGGGGCTGGCGATGCCCGGTCTCGCAGTGGCGCAGCTCCTGTCGAACAACGCGCAGGGGGCGGAACTCGGCGCGAGCCACTGGCTGCAGGCCATGGGCGGGACGGGCAGCTACCTGGAACTGCTCGGTGCCGCTGCCGATCCCAACGCCGCCATCCGGTCCAGGGGCTTTGCCAACGTTCTCGGCACGGCGGACGGGCTGCAACAGGCCGCAGCAGCCGCCGCGGACTGGAATCGCACACTCGCCTACGAGGAGACCCGCAAGCTCCTGGCCAGCCACCCGCAGATCACCGGGGTGATCGCCGGCAACGACGAGATGGCGCTCGGCGCCGTGGCCGCGCTGAAAGAGGCGGGGCGTCTCGATGCGGTGACTGTGGGCGGCTTCGATGGCTCGCCGGATGCGGTGGCGGCGGTGATCGCGGGAGAGCTCGCCTACACGGTGCTGCAACCCGTCGCCATCTTCGCCGAGGAGGCCGTGCGCCAGGCAGATCACTACATCCGCACCGGCAAGCCCCGCGAAAAGCGCGAGGTCCAGTTCTTCGACTGCCTGCTGATCGATGCCGGCGCTGCCGGGCGCATGACGGCCCCCTTCGTCCTGGGCGACTGACCCAGAGCCGCGCCGGTTAGGCGCTTGTTCAGCCTTTCGTGGTTGAAAGACCTCACCGGCGGGTGCCGCCCGATCCCCGCCAGCAGCAACAGGAACCCGCCATGTCCCGCCTGCGCAGCCTCTCGGTCGCTCTCAAACTGCCCCTCCTGATCATCGCCATCGCTATGGGCTGCCTCGGCGTCGCCGGAGCCATTTCGTACGAGGTGTCGCTCGCGCAACTGATGCAGGAGGTGAGCTTCCGCCTCGCCGCCGTACGTGACACCCGCGCCGCGCTGCTCGAAGATTGGTTCGACGACAAGCTCGAGGCGCTCGGCGACATTGCGAAGCAAGCCCACACGATCGAGGCCGCAAGCAGTTTCCTCAGCACCTACGAGAGCCTCGGCCCCGAGGCGAACGACTACCTGCGCCTCCACTACATCGATGAGAACCCCAATCCGCCCGAGGCCCGCGACACCATGGAGGAGGCGACTGACACCACCGCGTATTCGCTCTTCCACAAGAAATTCCATGCCGCATTCCGCAACGATGTCGAGGCGTTGCATCTGCGCGACCTGCTCATCGTCTCTGCCGCGGGCGAGGTGATCTACTCGGTCCGCAAGCAGGAAAATTTCGCCACGAGCCTCGGCGAGACGGGCGGTGCGCTTGGCAGCGCGGTCCGTGCCGCGCTTGCCGAGGGTACAGAGTTCGGTTTCGGCGATTTCGCCGCGGAGCCTGCGCTCGACGGGCGGGTCGCCGGCTTCCTTGCGTCGCCGCTGACGAATGAATGGGGTGACGTGACCGCCGCGCTTGTCTTCGAGCTCGACGAGGCGGACGTCAGCGCAATTCTCGCCATGCCATCGGCGCTCACCGCCACCACCCGCATCGCGCTCATCGGGCAGGACCAAACCCCGCGCGGCACCGGCAGCCTCTCCGAAGAGACCGGCGCGCTCGGCGACGCGGCGCCGGACAATCCGGCGATCACCGCCGCGCTCTCCGGCGAGAGCGGCGTCACCGAGCTTGCCCTGCCCGATGGAGAGAGCCTCGCCGCCTTCCAGCCGGTCCGCCTCGGCCCGCCGGATGCGCCCGGCGGCACCACCTGGGCGCTGCTCGCCGCGGAGCCCTCCGAGGTGATCGCCGCCGGGCCGCGTGCCATGCTGGGCAAGCTGATCCGCGCCGCCGTGCCCGCGCTCATCGTCGCCCTGCTGGTGGCGGTGCTCGCGGCGCGCAACATCGCCCGCCCGCTGGGACGGCTCACCGCGGCCGTGGGCGAGGTCGCAGCGGGTCATTATGACGGTGAAATCCCGGCGCAGAAGCGCGGCGACGAGATCGGCCGCATCGCCTGTGCCCTCGATGCGCTGCGCCGCGACCTGCGCCAGAGCCGGGACGACCTGCAGTCCGGCGCCAGCACCCGCGCCGAGATGCAGAGCGCGCAGGCCTCGGTGGTGGAGGCGTTGCAGACCGCCCTCTCCCGGCTCGCCGAGGGTGATCTCGGCAGCACCATCGCGCAGGGCTTCCCCGAGGATTACGAACGCCTGCGCAATGATTTCAACCGCGCCACGGACCGGCTGCAGCAGGCGATGATCGACGTGTCGCAAAGCGCCGAGGCGATCAACCACGACGTCGATCACATCGCCCAGGCCTCGGAGGAACTGGGCCAGCGCACCGAACGCCAGGCCGCCACGGTCGAAGAGACCGCCGCCGCGCTCGACCAGCTCACCGCCTCGGTCTCGGAGGCGGCGAAGAACGCCGCCGAGGTCGACAGCATCGTCGGCAAGGCGCGCGAGGATGCGCAGGCCAGCGGCGAGGTGGTCCGGGAAACCATCGAGGCGATCGCTGTGATCGAGGCCTCGTTCCAGAGAATTTCCGGAAATATCAAGGTGATCGACGACATCGCCTTCCAGACCAACCTGCTTGCCCTGAACGCCGGGGTCGAGGCGGCGCGGGCCGGAGACGCGGGCCTGGGGTTCGCGGTCGTCGCTTCCGAGTTCCGGATGCTGGCGCAGCGCTGCTCCGAGGCGGCGCGCGAGATCAACACGCAGATCACCGCCTCGTCCGATCACGTGCAGGACGGGGTGCGATTGGTCGGGCGCACTGGCGGTGCTCTGAAGGAGATCATCGACTCGATCCGCACCATCGCCGACCGGGTCACCGCCATCGCCGACTCGGCGCGCGAGCAATCCACCGGCCTGTCGGAGCTCAACAGCGCGGTGAGCGAGCTCGACATGACCACCCAGAAGAACGCGGCGATGTTCGAGCAGACCTCAGCCGCCAGCTCGGACCTGCGCAGCGCGGCGCAGGGGCTGCGGCAGAACGTCGGCCGCTTCACCCTCGGCAGCCGCGCCGAAAGCTGGACGGCCGGGGACACCGCCACCGAGAAGGCGGCATCCCGGCACGCAGCCTCGGCATGAGGCCGCCCGCTCCCGCGCAGGCACGGACAGGCGCCCTTCGCCCAGCCCGATCAGGCGGGTTCGGCGCTCGCTGTCTCGTATTTCTCGAGGAATTCCTCCGCCGGCATCGCCCGGAAATCCGCCAGCCGCGCGTGCAGCACCTCATGTGGCCAGTCCCACCAGGCCAGCGCCATCATCCGCTCGGCCAGATCCGGCGCGAAGCGCGCGCGCAGCGGCTGCGCGGGCACCCCGGCGACGATGGTGTAGGGGGCGACATCCTTGGTCACCACCGCCGAGGAGGCGACCACGGCACCGTGCCCGATGGTCACCTCGGGGCGCACCACGGCGCCGTGACCGATCCAGGTGTCATGGCCGATGCAGGCGCGGCGCGCGTGGCGGGCGGCGAAGAAGTCTTCGTCGCGGCCGGTGCCCTCCCAGTAATCCTCGGACCGGTAGAGGAAATGGTGCAGCGACGCGTTGCCCATCGGGTGGTCGGTCGGCCCGATGCGGGTGAAGCTGGCGATATTGGCGAACTTGCCGACGGTGACATTTGCCAGATCGGCGTAACGGTCGCAGTAGGAGTAGTCGCCCAGCTCAACCCGGTACAAGCGCGAGCCGCGACCGATCTCGACGTAGGCGCCGAGCTCGGTCGCGGCGATCTCGCAGTCGGGATGGAGGAAGGGATCAGGTCCAAGACGCGGCATTCAGAGCCCCTTGATGAGTTTGCGGCGCAGCCAGCCCGAGACGCTGTCCATGGCCATGACCATGAGGATCACGAGGATGATGTAATAGGTCACCTCTTCCCAATCCTTCTGGGTGATCATCGCCTGGGTCAGCAGCAGCCCGATGCCGCCGCCGGTGATCGCGCCTATGATGGTCGCCGAGCGGGTGTTGGATTCCAGGAAATAGAGCACCTGGCTCACCAGCACCGGCACGACCTGCGGGATCACCCCGAAGCGGTAGCGCTGGATCGGCCTGGCCCCGGTCGAGGCGATGCCCTCGATCTGCTTGCCGTCGACATTCTCCAGCGCCTCCGAGAAGAGCTTGCCGAAGGAGCCGGTGTCGGTGAGCAGGATCGCCAGCGCCCCGGTCATCGGCCCCGGCCCGAAGGCGCGGCTGAGCACGATGGTCCAGATCAGCCCGTCCACCCCGCGCAGGAAGTCGAAGACCCGCCGGGCGGCGAAGCGCAGTGCCATCAGCGGCGCGAAATTCTTCGCCGACAGGAAGGCCAGCGGCAGCGCGACAAGCGCCGCGCCCATGGTGCCGAGGAAGGCCATGAGGAGGGTCTCGAAAAGCGCCCAGGCGACGTCGGCGTGGCGCCACATGGCGTTGCCCCAGAAGTCCTGCCAGGTGCCTGCGAGGTTGCCGCGCGCGGGATCGATCCGTGCGCCGAAGAGAATCTCGCCCAGCCCGTGGCCGTGGTAGGGACTGTCCAGTGTGAAGAAGAACAGCTCCCAGCCCGGGAAGTAGCGGAAGAGCTCGGTCTTGGCGCGGGTCAGCGACACGCGCGCGCCATCTGCGGTCACCTGCAGCCGCGAGGAAGAGGCAGAGATCCACTCCGGCAGGCCCTTTTCGGGCAGGTTGCTGACAATGTCGCGCCCCTCGAGGCGGGCCTCGATCAGGCCAAAACCGGGCACATCCCAGCGGAACCCGTTGCCGGGCAGCAGCAGCACCTCCTGCCCGCCTTTCAGAGCGACGCGGACGGCACCACCCTCCTGCGGGTGCACCCAGTCGGGCGCGGTGCCCTCGGGGTATTCGCCCTTGCGCTCGCCCTCGATGGCGACCGCGACACCGCCGCTGCGATTGTCGCGGGTGACATGGGTCTTGTAGCTCCAGGTGTCGGCGAGCAGTGTGCGGGCATTATCCCAGCGCGCTCGCTCGGCCAGCCCCGGCAGGTCGAAGGCGAAGAAGACATAGGCCAGGTACAGGAGGATCACGGCGGGCAGGCCGAAAGCAAGGATCCTCTTGCGGCGGAAGACCCGTTCGGCAGAGGCGTAGAGCGCGGCGTCGGCCATCTCAGAAACCTCCCTTCTTGGAGGAGATCATGGCCCCCCTCACATGGCTCGAAAGCTGGTCGAAGACGATGATGGTCAGGAAAAGCAGCAGGAAGATCGCCGCCGCCTCGTCGAAGCGGCCCTTCCCCCAGGCCATGGCATTGCGCAGCTCATAGCCGATGCCTCCCGCCCCGACGAAGCCGAGGATGGCCGAGGCACGGATGTTGATCTCGAAGCGCAGCAGCGCGTAGCTGAAGTAGTTGGGCGAGACCTGCGGTACCACGCCCAGCCACATGCGCTGCAACCAGGTAGCGCCAACCGACGACAGCCCCTCGACGGGCTTGAGGTCGGCGTTCTCGTTGACCTCGGAGAAGAGCTTGCCGAGCGCGCCAGCGGTGTGCAGCGCGATGGCCAGCATGGCAGGCACCGGCCCGCCGCCGAGCACGAAGATCAGCACCAGCGCCACGACGATCTCGGGCACGGCACGCAAGATGTCCATGAAACGGCGGAAGACCGCGATCAGCCGCGGCCAGCGCGCCAGGCCCCGCGTCGAAAGCAGCGACAGCACGATCGCCCCGGCGGCGCCAAGCAGTGTCGAAACCGCGGCGATGTTGATGGTCTCGAGCAGCGCCGGGAAGTAGCGCACCAGGTGTCCGGGCAGCCGGTCGAGCTTGGGCAGCGTGTCGGCGATCACGTCGGCGGGGAAGTCAAAAACCTGCGGCAGGCCGCTCCAGAAGCCGCCGGCGTTGCGCGAATCCGCCAGCATGAAGCCGGAGATCATCAGCAGGGCAAAAAGGCCAAGGGTGAGCCCGCCATAGAGGCGTCTTTGCGCCATCAGGGCCATGTAGTGGCCGCGCGGATCATGCGGGGCGTCCGGGGTCTGGGTCATCAAGAAGTCCTGCGGGAGGATGCGGGCGGCGCGTGCCGCCCGCGCATCCGGGAAACGAAAAGGACCCCGCGCGGCGGCGGGGTCCCCTTGGGCCTGGCGATCAGTTGATCTTCGAGCGGCGTGCCGCGACGATCGACTCGTATTCGGCGTGGGTCACCGGGATGAAGTCCTTGGCATCGCCCGCCGCGACGCCGTAGGCGCACTCGGGGTCTTCTTCCCAAAGGTTGGCGGTCAGCTCGGTGACGGCATCCTTGACGTCCTTCGGCAGCGCCTTGCGGATCACGAAGGGGCCTTCGGGGATGATGTTCGACTGCCAGATCTGCACCAGCTCGTTCATGTCGACGAGGCCGGCGTCCACGGCCTTGCGCAGCGCGCCCGAGTTGTAGCCGTCTTCCCAGTTGCCCTGGCCGTCGGCCCAGGTCACGCCGCCATCGACGTCACCGTTGTTGACCGCGACGATGGTCTGCTCGTGGCCGCCGGTGAAGACGACGTCGCCGAAGTAGGTGCCCGGGGTCATGTCGTAGCCGGCTGCCGCGATCTCGATCGAGGGGATCAGGTAGCCCGAGGTCGAGTTCGGATCGCCGAAGCCGAACTTCTTGCCCTTGAGGTCGTCGAGCGAGGTGATGCCGCTGTCGGCGCGGGCAAACCCGATCGAGTAGTAGCCGATCGAGCCGTCGAGGTTCTGCTTGACGAGGACCGGCTCGACCGCCTCGGGGTCGGCGATATAGGTGCCGGCGTAGGAGGAGGCGCCCATCCAGGCCGCGTCGATGGTGCCGCCCAGCAGGCCCTGCATCACGCCGTTGTAGTCGGCAGGGGTGAAGACCTTCACCTCGACGCCGAGGGCTTCAGCGATCTTCTCGGCGAAGCACTGGTTCGAGGTCATGCGGTCCTGGGCGTTCTCGCCGCCGAGGATGCCGAGGCGAAATTCGGTGATCTCCTGCGCCTGGGCGGCGCCCACGAGCACGGTGCTGGCCAGAGCGGCTGCGATCAGTTTCTTCATCTTCTGTCCCTCATGTGGATTTGGACCCGTCCCGATGGGTCCGGGTGATCAGACCGCGACTTCCGCGGCCCGAATGACTGCCGTGGCCACGGGGTCACGGATTTCGGTGGAGGTGGCATTCTCCGAAAAATCGGCGCCGGCCCCGTAGATGTCGCGTGCCACACCCGTGGTGAGCTGCGCCGGGGTGCCGTCGAAGACGATCCGCCCGGCGCGCATGCCGATGACCCGGTCGCAGTAGCGCCGCGCGGTATCCAGCGTGTGCAGGTTGGCGATGACCATGCGGCCGTCCTCGTCGTGGATGCGGCGCAGGTCGTCCATCACCAGCTGCGCGTTCATCGGATCGAGCGATGCGATCGGCTCGTCGGCGAGCACCACCTTGGGGTCCTGCATCAGCGCCCGGGCGATGGCGACGCGCTGCTGCTGGCCGCCCGAGAGCGCCTCGGCGCGCTTGGCCGCATGGGCCGCGATGCCGAGCCTCTCGAGAATGTCGATGGCGCGATGGATGTCTTCGCGCGGGTAGAGGTTGAACATCGTGGCCAGCGTGCCCCGCCGCGCGAGCGTTCCGTGCAGCACGTTCGACACCACGTCCATGCGCGGCACGAGGTTGAACTGCTGGAAGATCATCGCGCAGTCGGACTGCCAGAGGCGCTTCTCGCTGCCCTTGAGTTGCAGCACGTCGCGCCCTTCGAAGACCAGCTTGCCCTCGGTGGCGTCGGTGAGGCGGTTCATCATCCGCAGGAAGGTCGACTTGCCGGCGCCCGAGCGTCCGATGATGCCGATCATCATCGGACGCTCGACCGTAAAGCTCGCCCTGTCCACGGCGGTGTTCGCGCCGAAGCGCTTCGTCAGGTTCTCGACGGTGAGCATGGTTTCCCCTGTCTGTCCGAAACGGTGTCTCGCCCCGAACCGTATCGAGGCTGTGACGCCCGGGATTCGGCGGCGTGTCATTTCGGTGAAGCTTTCGTGACAGGGCGGCTGGATTGCCGGATCCACGCCCGCGCGCGGCCCCTGCGCCTGAATTCCGCGCATAACGCCCCGGGTGCCCCCCTTTGAGAGCCGATCCCCCACCGCTGCGCTGACCCCGGGGCATTGCCCTCCGCCGGCAAGGGTGGTCTATGTCCGGACAAAAGCCCGCACGAGACTGGAATCCGCACCGTGCCCACGAGCCTGCCCGTGACCCCCACGCCCCTCACCCGCCTGACCGGCCTGCTGATGGTGCTGATCACCTGCCTCGTCGTCGTCCAGGAATGGCATCTCGCCGGCCGGCTCGATCTGCTGGTCGTGCCCGCGGTCACGCTGCTGGTGGGGCTGCTGACGCTGCAGGTCGCGCCGGGACGACGGCTCTTCGTCGCGATGGCGGTGCTGCTCGGCCTCGCATTGATCTGGCGGGTGCCCGAGTGGCAGACGGTGTTGCTCAACGCCTTCCAGTCCGCCGCCTTCATTGCCGCCTTCTTCGCCGCGCTCGCCACGTTGCGCAGCGCCGCGCAGCAGGCGCCATCGATCCGCGCCGCCGGCAACTTCCTCGCGCTGCAGCCGCCGGGGCGGCGCTATATCGCGCTGACCCTGGGCGGACAGGCCTTCTCGCTGCTCCTGAACTACGGCGCCATCGCGCTGCTCGGCAGCCTTGCCACCGCCGCTGCCCAGGACGAGCCCGACGCCGAGATCCGCAGCCACCGGACCCGCCGCATGCTGCTGGCGATCCAGCGCGGCTTCGTCGCCTCGTTGCCCTGGTCGCCCATGTCCTTTTCGGTCGCCATCACCACCGCGCTGATTCCCGGCACCAGCTGGGGCTCGGTGGTGCTGCCCGCACTCGGCACCTCGGCACTGATCACCCTGACCGGCTGGGCGCTCGACACGATCTTCAAGCCGAGGCTCTCGCACCCCCCCCGCGCCGCGCGCCGCACCCGACGGCAGCTGGGCGCTGATGAGCCCGCTGCTCGTGCTGCTCGGCCTGCTCGGAGTCTCGGTGCTGATCCTGCAATCGCTGACCGGGCTGCGGATCATCGCCATCGTCCTGCTCGTCGTCCCGCTCATGGCCACCTGCTGGGTGCTCCTGCAGAAGCGTGGCGGCGGCGCCCCACTGCGCAGCCGAGCCGCCGACTTCGTCTTCCGCGAGCTGCCCGCCTACCGCGGCGAGGTCACCCTGCTGATGATGGCCGGTTTCATCGGCACCGTCGGCGCGCCGCTGCTGGCGCCGCTGGTCAAGGCCTCGGGCTTCCACCCCGAGGACCTGCCACCCGCGCTGGTGCTGGTCAGCTTCGTCTGGATCATCCCACTTCTTGGCCAGCTCGGCATGAACCCGATCCTCGCGGTCACCCTGATCGCGCCGCTGGTGCCGCATGCGGACCAACTCGGCGTGCCGCCCGAGGTCATCGTCGTCGCGATCACCGCCGGCTGGGCGCTCGGCGGCGTCAGCTCGCCCTTCACCGCCACGACGCTGCTGATCGGCAGCTTCGGCAACGTCAGTGCCCGCCACGTCGGCCTGCGCTGGAACGGCGGCTACATGCTGTGCCTGCTTATCCTTCTCTCGGCCTGGGTGCTCATCCTCGGCTACCTGTTCAACTGACCCCCGCCCTCCGCACCATCGAAAGTCCTCTCATGACGCATGCCACCACCCCGCCCATCTTCGACGGCCACAACGATCTCCTGCTGCGTCTGCTTGGCGGGGCGGTCACCGCGAGCGGCGTGACCAACGGCCTTGGCAGCGGCCACATCGACCTGCCGCGCGCCCGGAAGGGCGGCTTCGGCGGCGGCTTCTTCGCGATCTTCGTGCCGAGCCCGGCCAAGCCCGGCGACGACATGGAGGCGATGAGCCGCCCGCAGTACGACCTGCCGCTGCCCGAGATGATCCCCCAGCCCGAGGCGCTCGAAACCACCTGGCGCGGGGTCGAGGCCTTCGAGGCGCTGGCCGCCGCCGGTGCCATCACCCCCTGCACCACCGCCGCCGAAATCGAGGCCGCGCTCGGCGGGCCGAAGATGGCCGCCGTGCTGCACCTCGAGGGCGCCGAGGCGATCGGCCCCGATCTCGAGGAGCTGCACGCGCTCCATGCCCGCGGGCTGCGCTCGTTGGGTCCGGTCT
Source organism: Alloyangia mangrovi (assembly GCF_002300555.2). Lineage (GTDB taxonomy): Bacteria > Pseudomonadota > Alphaproteobacteria > Rhodobacterales > Rhodobacteraceae > Salipiger > Salipiger mangrovi. The sequence continues at coordinate 17,836 of NZ_NTHN02000012.1, forward strand.
GGTCGCGCCCGACGATCTTCGGCAACGGCGTGCCCTTCCGCTATCCCTCGACGCCCGACACCGGCGAGGGCCTCACCGAGGCCGGCAAGCGGCTGGTCAGGGAATGCAACGCGCTCAAGGTGATGATCGACCTGTCGCACCTCAACGAGAAGGGAATGGACGATGTCGCCGCGCTCTCCGACGCGCCGCTGGTCGCAACCCATTCCAACGCCCACGCGGTGACCACTCACGCCCGCAACCTCACCGACCGGCAACTGGCGATGATCGCCGAGAGCGACGGCATGGTCGGCATCAACTTCGCCACCGCCTTCCTGCGCGAGGACGGGCGGATGGGCAGCGACTGCGGCCTCGACGTGGTGCTGCGCCATCTCGACCACCTGATCGGCAAGCTCGGCGAGGACCGTGTCGGCTTTGGCTCGGACTTCGACGGCGCGACGGTGCCTGAGGGCATCGCCGATGTCGCCGGCCTGCCGAACCTGCGCGCCGCGATGACCGCCCATGGCATCGATGCCGCGCTGATGGAAAAGCTCTGCTTCGGCAACTGGCTGCGGGTGCTTCGCAAGACCTGGGGCGAATAAGCCGCGCCGGCCTTCGTCTCTTTTGAACGTCGCCGAGGGGAATCCGGCGCCCGCCGCGCGATCTCCTGCCGTCGTCCACCCAAACCAGAGGCCGAGCCATGCCTGAATCCCCGAGTATCCCGACCCCCGCCGTTCTGGCCGTTCTCCACCGCGGCGACGCGGTGCTGCTGGTGCGCCGGGCAAACCCGCCCGACGCCGGTCTCTGGGGATTTCCCGGGGGCAAGGTCGAGCGCGGCGAGACGCTCGCGCAGGCGACCGAGCGGGAGCTGCTGGAAGAGACCGGCATCACGGCGCGCGCCTGCGAGCCGATCACCGCGCTCGATGTGCTGGACGAGGAGCAGGGGCAGCTGCGCCACCACTACATCCTGATCGCGCTGCGCTGCGAAGACGCCGAGGGAGAGCCAAGAGCGGGTGACGATGCGCTCGAGGTGCGCTGGGTGCCGCTCGCGGGGCTGGACGACCTTCCGCTGAGCCGGGATGTCGCCCGGCTTGCCCGCATGACCGGGACACGGTGAGGCGCAGAGCCCCGGCGCCGTCCCCGGGGTGACAGCGGACAGGCCGCCTCCGGCAGGGATATTGGGACCTAGAAGAAAGGCAGGGGAGCGCGAGCCCCCCTGCCCTTGCAGGATGTGCCGATGTGGCGGGCGGTCAGACCGCTTCGAGGGCTGCGGTCACATCTTCCGGAGCGCCGACGTTGCGCAGGGCGGCGCTGCGCTCGATGCGCTTGACCATGCCCGAGAGCGCCTTGCCCGCACCGATCTCCCAGAACTCGGTGACGCCCTGCGCGACCATGTATTCCACCGACTCGCGCCAGCGGACCGAGCCGGTCACCTGCTCGACCAGAAGTGCGCGGATGCGGGCGGGATCGGTGACGGCCTCGGCGATCACGTTGGCGACCAGCGGCACGCTCGGCGCGGTGATCTCGACCCGCTCCAGCGCCTCGGCCATGACCTCGGCGGCCGGGGCCATCAGGGCGCAGTGGAAGGGGGCGCTCACCGGCAGCAGCAGCGCGCGCTTGGCGCCCTTCGCCTTGGCGATGTCGAGCGCCCGCTCGACCGCGGCCTTGCTGCCCGAGATCACCACCTGCGACGGGTCATTGTCATTCGCCGCGGCGCAGACCTCGCCCTGCGCGGCCTCCTCGGCCACGGCGCGGGCGCCGGCGAGATCGAGGCCCAGCAGCGCCGCCATGGCGCCCTCGCCGACCGGCACGGCAGCCTGCATGGCCTTGCCACGGGTGCGCAGCAGCTTGGCGGCATCCCCGACGCTCAGCGCGCCGGCGGCGGTCAGCGCCGAGTATTCCCCCAGCGAATGGCCGGCGACGAAGCTCGCCGCGCCGATCTCGATGCCCTCGGCCTCGAGCGCGCGCATGGCGGCCAGCGAGGTCGCCATCAGCGCCGGTTGCGCATTCTCGGTGAGAGTGAGCGTTTCGATGTCGCCCTCCCAGATCAGCGACGAGAGGTTCTCGCCCAGCGCCGCGTCCACCTCGTCGAACACGGCTTTCGCCGCCGGGTAGGCCTCGGCGAGCGCCTTGCCCATGCCGATGGTCTGCGCCCCCTGACCGGGGAAAATGAAAGCTCGCGTCATGATCGTCTCTCCTAAGGCTCTGTCCGCGCTTTGGCGCGCAGTCCTACTCCCAAGCGGCCGCCCGCGCAACGCCCGGTGCTTCGGCCCCTTCTTCCAGGTCCCAATATCCCGGGGGAGTCCGCGGCAGCGGACGGGGGCAGCGCCCCCGGGGCGGTCACGCAGGACAGAAAGCCGACCCACGCCGATGACACCACCTTTGTCAGCCGCGGCATTCGCGCGTAAGAGGGGTCCGCGGGAGTTTCGTTCGCCCGCCAACGAGGAGACGCGACCGAGATGACCCTGCTTCGACGCACCGTTCTGGCGCTTGCCGCAGCAACTGCCCTGACCCCATCCACCCTGCTTGCCCAGGAGACGGACACGGCGCCGATCAAGATCGGCGAGATCAACCACTTCAAGCGCCTCGCGGCCTTTGCCGAGCCCTACCGCAAGGGTATCGAGCTGGCGGTGAGCGAGATCAACGCGAACGGCGGCGTACTGGGCCGGCCGCTGGAGTTCCTCTTCCGCGACGACCAGGGCGATCCCGCCGAGGCGGTGCGCATCGCCGAAGAACTGATGACCCGCGATGGCGCGGTGATGCTCACCGGCACGATCCTCAGCAACGTCGGCCTGGCGATCAGCTCCTTCGCCGCCGAGAAGCACTACGTCTACCTTGCCTCGGAGCCGCTGGCGGACACGCTGGTCTGGGGGTCGGGCAATCCCTACACCTTCCGCCTGCGCACCTCGACCTGGGTGCAGGCCGCGATGCTGGCCGAACAGGCGGCGAGCACCGACGCCATCCGCTACGCCACCATCGCGCCGAACTATGCCTATGGCACCGAGGCGGTCGCCGCCTTCAAGGCCAACCTCACGCGGCTCAAGCCCGAGGTCGAGTTCGTCGCCGAGCAATGGCCGCCGCTGTTCAACATCGATGCCGGCGCCGAGGCGCAGGCACTGGAGCGCGCCAAGCCCGACGCGATCTACAACGTCACCTTCGGCACCGACCTTGCCAAGCTGGTGCGCGAGGGCACCGACCGCGGGCTCTTTGACGGGCGCGACGTCTATGGCCTGCTGACCGGCGAGCCGGAGTACTTCGAGCCGCTCGGCGACGAGGCCCCCGAGGGCTGGTTCGTCACCGGCTACCCCTGGTACGATTTTGCCGAGGGCACCCCCGGCGGGGACTTCGTCGCGGCCTACGAGGCGATGTTCGGCGAGACCCCGAAGAACGGCAGCAACGTCGGTTACCTGACCGGGCTCTCGGTCGCCGCCGCCATCGAACGCGCCGGCAGCACCGAGACCGAGGCGATCCGTGCCGCCTTTGAGGATCTGGATATCCCCGACACGCCCATCGGCCCGCTGCACTACCGCGCGCTCGACAACCAGTCGACGCTGGGCGCCTTCGTCGGCACCACGGAGCTGAACGCTGCAGGAGAAGGCGTGATGGTGGATTGGTCCTACAAGGACCCCGCGCCCTACATGCCCTCGGACGACGAGATCCGCGCGATGCGCCCCGCCGAGTGAAACAGCGGCGGAGAGGCCATGGAGCCTCTCTGCCACTCCACGTTCCCGCGTGGATCGATCGCGAGCCACCGCAAGACCGTGCCGGCTCTCTCCGGCCACGCGCCTTTGCTACCCGGCGCATAACTTCCGACAGTCGAGCATCCCTGCCCCATGGCCTTCTACCTCGCCCTGTTCCTGACCGGCCTTGCCAATGCCGCGGCGCTTTTCCTCGTCGCCTCGGGGCTGTCGTTGATCTTCGGCGTGACTCGGATCGTCAACTTCGCGCATGGCTCGCTCTACATGCTCGGCGCCTTCATCGGGGTCACCCTCATGCAGGTGCTGCCGGGCGCGGTGGGCTTCTGGGGCGCAATCCTGCTGACCGGGCTGGCGGTCGGCGTCATCGGCGCGCTGGTCGAGATCGTGGTGCTGCGGCGCATCTACCGCGCGCCGGAGCTCTTCCAGCTTGTCGCCACTTTCGGCGTGATCCTCGTCATACAGGATCTGGCGCTGATGATCTGGGGCGCCGAGGACCGGCTCGGCCCGCGCGCGCCCGGCCTGCGCGGGGTCTGGCGGATCTTCGGCGAGCCGGTGCCCAAGTATGACATCGTGCTCATTGCCATCACCCCGGTCATCCTGCTGGCGCTGTGGTACCTGATCACCCGCACCCGGCTCGGCATCCTCGTGCGCGCGGCAACGCAGGACCGCGAGATGGTCGGCGCGCTCGGGGTCAATCAGGCGTGGCTCTTCACCGGGGTCTTTGCCCTAGGCTCGGCGCTGGCTGGATGGGGCGGCGCCCTGCAACTGCCGAAGGGCGGTGCGGATCTGCTCATGGATTTCAACATCATCGGCACAGTCTTCGTGGTGGTGGTGATCGGCGGCATGGGAAGCCTGCCCGGCGCCTTCATAGCGGCGGTGCTGATCTCGGTACTCAATGCCTTCGGCGTCGCCTTCCTGCCGCAATCGACGCTGGTGCTGATGTTCGTCGTCATGGCGGCGGTGCTGATCGTCCGCCCTTACGGCCTGCTGGGCCGCGAGGAGGTCGCGGGCGAGCATGGTCAGGTCGGCGCGCCCGAGAGCCCGATCCGCCCTTACGGCCCGCGCGGCATCGTGTTGACCGCCTTCCTGTTGGCGCTGCTGGCCTCCCTGCCGGGCTTCGCCGAACCCTTCGTGCTGACGTTGGTGATCGATATCGTGGTCTTCGCCCTCTTCGCCGCCTCGCTGCATTTCATCCTCGGCACCGGCGGCATGGTGAGCTTCGGCCACGCCGCCTTCTTTGGCGGGGGTGCCTATGCGGCGGCGCTGCTGGTCTTCCATACCGACACGCCGATGGAGCTGGCCTTCCTCTTCGCGCCGCTCGCCGCCGGGCTGCTGGCGCTGGCGATCGGCTGGTTCTGCATCCGGCTCTCGGGGGTCTATTTCGCGATGCTGACTCTGGCCTTTTCGCAGCTTGTCTGGTCGCTGGCTTTCCAGTGGCGCAGCCTCACGCGCGGCGATGACGGGCTGATCAACATCTGGCCGGCGGACTGGCTGAACGGCCCGCTGCCCTATTACTACTTCACCCTGATCCTCGGGGTCGGCGGCATCCTCACCCTGCGCCACATCATCCATTCCCCCTTCGGATACGCGCTGCGCGCAGGGCGCGACAGCCCGCGGCAGGCCGAGGCGATGGGCATCGACGTCAAGCGCGTCCAGCTCGTCGCCTTTGCTCTGGCCGGGATGATGGCGGGGCTGGCGGGCGGGCTCTTCGTCTTTTCCAAGGGCTCGGTCTTTCCCACCGAGCTTGAGATTGCCAAGAGCTTCGATGCGCTGATCGTGGTCTTCCTCGGCGGGGTGAAGACCTTGGCAGGCGGCGTGGTCGGCGCCAGCTTCCTGACCTCGGTCGAGCATTGGCTCACCCGGCTCGAGTACTGGCGGCTGCTGCTGGGGCTGGTGATCATTGCCGTGGTGATCCTCATGCCCGAGGGCATCGTCGGCACCCTGCGGCGGCAGGCCTTGCGGCTGCGACGCGCCGACGAGGAGGCCCCGCGATGACCGAGATCCTCCGCGCCGAGCGCCTGCGCAAGAGCTACGACGGTTTTCTCGCCGTGGACGGGGTCAGCTTCTCCGTCCGCGCGGGAGAGCTAAAGGCCCTCATCGGCCCCAATGGCGCCGGCAAGTCCACCTGCTTCAACATGCTCACCGGGCAACTCAAACCCACGGCGGGCGAGGTCTACCTGCGCGGCACCCGGATCACCGGCAAGCCGCCGCGCGAGATCTGGCGGATGGGCGTCGGCCGCACTTTCCAGATCACCGGCACATACCGCTCGATGAGCGTGATCGAGAACGTGCAGATGGCGTTGATCAGTCACCACCGGCGGCTCTTCTCCTTTGGCCTGCGGGCGTGGAAGCTCTACCGCGAGGAAGCGCTGGAATTCCTGCGCACTGTCTCGCTCGAAGATCAGGCCGACCGCCCCTGCTCGGTGCTGGCCTACGGCGACCTGAAGCGACTCGAGCTGGCCATCGCGCTCTGCCACCGCCCGCGCCTGCTGCTGATGGACGAGCCGACGGCGGGCATGGCCCCGTCGGCGCGGATCGAGCTCATGCAGCTCGTGGCCGATATCGTCCGCGACCAAGGTCTGTCTGTGCTCTTCACCGAGCACGACATGGACGTGGTCTTTGCCCATGCGCATCACATCATGGTGCTGAACCGGGGCAAGCTGATCGCCGATGGCACCGCCGAAGAGGTGCGCAGCGATCCCAAGGTGCAGGAGGTCTACCTCGGCGGAGGAACGCTCTTCAAGGAGGCGGGTCGTGCTTGAGATCTCGGAGATCCACAGCTTCTACGGCAAGGCGCATATCCTCGGCGGGCTGAGCTTTTCCGTGGCACGCGGCGAGGTGGTGGCGCTGCTCGGGCGCAATGGCGCGGGCAAGTCCACCACGATGAAATCGGTGATGCAGCTGCTGCCGCCGCGCTCGGGCTCGGTCACCTTCGAAGGCCACGAGCTGGTCGGCCTGCCCGCCTATCGCGTCGCCAAGGCGGGGATCGGCTACGTTCCCGAGGACCGGCGGGTGTTCTCCGATCTCACGGTGCTCGAGAACCTCGAGGTCGGCCGTCAGCCCCAGCGCGAAGGCGCGCCGCATTGGACCGTCGAGCAGCTCTTCGAGCTCTTCCCCAACCTCGCCGAGCGACGGCACAACCGCGGCAAGCACATGTCGGGCGGCGAGCAGCAGATGCTGACCATCGCGCGCACGCTGATGGGCAACCCGGCGCTGCTGCTGCTCGACGAGCCGTCCGAGGGCATCGCTCCGGTGATCGTCGAGCAGATGGCGCGCAGTATCCTCCGGCTCAAGGCGGAGGGGTTGACCGTGCTGATCTCCGAGCAGAACCTGCATTTCGCTCGCGCCGTGGCCGACCGGGCGATCATCCTCGAGAGCGGCCGGAAAACGTTCGACGGCAGCTTCGAAGCGCTCGAAAAACAGCCGGAAATCCGCGATGCCTACCTTTCGCTCTGAGGTTGACGCCAAGTAGCGCCACATCGGCGTTGCCGTGCCTCGCCCGACGCCCTACCTCTGGGAAAGAGGAAGGAGCGCACCCTTGGCCGACACGCCCAAAGCCCGCACGAGCGACGAGCATGGTTACCAGCTGCACGAGCAGGTCGGCTTCCTGCTGCGCAAGGCCTACCAGCGCAACTGCACGATCTTCTCGGACAAGATCGACGGCACGCTGACCATGATGCAGTTCTCGATCCTGCACCGGCTGGCCGAGGACGGGCCGATGTCTCAGAACCTTCTGGGCCGCTCGGTGGCCATGGACGGGGCGACGACCAAGGGTGTGGTCGACCGGCTTGGCGCGCGCGGACTCTTGCGCACCGAGCGCGATCCCTCGGACCGGCGGCGACACCTCGTCTCGCTCACCGCCGAGGGGGTGGCGCTTGTAAACTCGGCCACCGACGCCGCCATCGAGGTCAGCGCCGACGTGCTCGTCCCGCTGAACAAGCGCGAGCGCGAGACGCTGATCCGCCTGCTCGGAAAGATCGCCTGAGCTACAGTTCCAACAGCAGCGGGCAATGGTCCGAGACCTCGGGATCGCGCACCACGCTGAAGCCCCGGACCGCGGCGGCGTCACTGACCAGCATGTAATCCGCGAACTTGCCGGGCTTGGCGTAATGCACACTGCGCGTGCCCTCGAAGCCCCGCGTGGTCACCAGTTCGGTCAGGCCATCCTCCGTCATCAGACGCAGGGTTGCGCTCTCCGGCTCGACGTTGAAATCGCCGCAGGCAATGCGCAGGTCGCCCGGTTCGGCCACCTGCTGGAGCAGGGCAAGAAAGCGCCGCGCCTGCACCGCGCGTTCGGGCGTGTCCATCTTGCCGCGCAGGTCGCGCAGCCCGTGCATCTGGACGATGCTCACCGCCCGGCCCCGCACGTGGTCGAAGACCCGCACCGCGTGGGCGCTGCGCGAGCGCGGGTGATCGCCGAAGCCATCGGGCTCGTAGCCCTTGTGCACGAAGCCCTGCGCTTGGCCGATGATCGGCAGCGACGGGTGCACGAAGGTGGCCAGTCCCCAGCGCGAGGGCACGGGCGTCTCGCCGTCCCAGAGCATGCCCTGCGCCGCCAGGCAGAAGATCGCCACATGCTCGGGAAGAGCGCCTGCCACCTCGGAGAAGAGGTTAGCGCGCTGAGGCAGCACGTGCTCGCCATCACGGTAGGTGAGGTCAGCCTTGTCGGTCTCGGGGCTGTGGATCACCTCCTGCAGGCAGAGCACCTCCGGCGCCTCCGACGCCAGGTATTGCAGCAAGGGCACGTGCAGCGTCCCGCCCCAGGCGTTGAGTGACATGATCCGCATCGCGCGCCCTCCCAAGGAAAACCCCGGGGCGCGGAACGCCCCGGGGCCTTGCTAACGGATAAGTCCGTGCGGGGAAACGTCAGGCGGCCGCCGTGCCGTCCTTCACCCGGCGCACCAGGCGCATGACCAGCACGTAGAAGCCCGGCACGAGGAAGATCCCGATCACGGTCGAGGCGATCATCCCGCCGATCACTCCGGTGCCGATGGCGTTCTGCGACGCCGCCCCTGCCCCGCTGGCGGTGGCCAGCGGCACCACCCCGAGGATGAAGGTCAGCGCTGTCATCAGGATCGGCCGCAGGCGCAGCTGCGCCGCCTCCTTGGCCGCCTGCGCGATGGTCCGCCCCTGCCGCCGCAGGTCCTCGGCGAACTCGACGATCAGGATCGCGTTGCGCGCCGCGAGGCCGATGGTCGTCAGGATGCCGACCTTGAAGTAGACATCGTTCGACTGGCCGAACCAATAGGCCGCAAGCAGCGCCCCAAACAGGCCCACCGGCACCGAGAGCATCACCGAGAAGGGGATCGCCCAGCTCTCGTAGAGCGCCGCCAGCGCGAGGAAGACCACGAGGCCCGAGATCGCGTAGAGCAGCGGCGCCTGCGCGCCCGATTGCTGCTCCTGGTACGACAGCCCGGTCCAGGCGAGGCCGTAGCCGCCATCCATGCCGTCCACCAGCTCCTGCATGACGTCCATCGCCACGCCCGAGCTGACATCGGCGCTCGGCGAGCCCGACACCTCGATCGCCTGCGTCGCCGAGTAGCGCTGCAGCTTGGGCGCGACCGGCTCCCATTCGGTCGTCATGAAAGTCGAGAATGGCACCATCTCGCCGTCCGAGTTCTTGGCGTACCAGTCCATGATGTTCTCGGGTTGCATGCGGTGCTCGGCATCCGCCTGCACGATGACCGGTCGCAGCTCGGAGCCAAGGATGAAGTCGTTCACCTCGCTGCCCGAGAAGATCACCGAGAGCATCGAGTTGATCTCCGACAGGGTCAGCCCGAAACTCTCGGCCTTCTCCCGGTCGATGGAGATGCGCAGCGCGCTTTCATCCTCGGTGCCCGAGACGCTGACGTTGGCGATCTCGGGACGGGCGCCGGCCAGCGCCTCGAGGTCGTCGGCTGCGTCCTGCAGCGCCTCGATGCCGTTGCCCGCCTGGTCGACGAGGTAGAAGGAGAAGCCGCCGGTGTTGCCGAGACCGCGGATCGCCGGGGGCTGCATCACCATGATCTGCCCGGCGCGGCTGGAGGCAAAGGCCGCCGTGGCCCGCGCCGCGACGGCGCTCGCGGAAAGCTCGGGATTGTCCTGCCGCAGCTCAAAGTCGCGCAGCTTGACGAAGACCATTGCCTGGTTCTGCCCCGAGCCGCTGAAGCCGAAGCCGAGCGAGGCGAAGGTGCTCTCCACCGCGTCGCCCTCCTGGTTCAGCAGGTAATCCTCGACCTGCTCGAGCGTCGCCAAGGTCTGCTGGGTGGTCGCGCCCTCGGTGAGGTTGATCATGGTCATCAGCACGCCCTGGTCCTCGGTCGGGATGAACGAGGAGGTCAGCCGCTCGTTGACCATCCACGCTCCGCCGAGCGCCCCCGCCAGCACAAGAAGCACCAGCGCGGGCATCTTCAGCGACCAGTCGATTGCGCGACCGTAGCCTTCGGTCACCTGGGCGAGGCCGTTGTTGAACCAGCGCGCCGGGGGGGAAATTCGCCGGGCCATGCGCGGGCTTCAACAGCCGTGCCGACATCGGCGGCGACAGGATGATCGCCATGATCAGCGAGATCGCCATGGCCGCGACCATGGTGATCGAGAACTGCCGGTAGATCACCCCGGTTGAGCCGCCGAAGAAGGCCATCGGCAGGAAGACCGCCGCCAGCACCACGTTGATGCCGACAAGCGCCGAGGTGATCTGGCTCATCGAGCGTTTCGTCGCCTCGAAGGCCGACAGCTTGTCCTCCTCCATCAGGCGCTCGACGTTCTCGACCACGACGATGGCGTCATCGACCAGCAGGCCGATCGCCAGCACCATGGCGAACATGGTGAGCGTATTGATCGAATAGCCCGCCACCATCAGCACGCCGAAGGTTCCGAGCAGCACCACCGGCACGGCGATCAGCGGCACCAGCGTGGCGCGCCAGCTCTGCAGGAAGATCAGCAGCACCGCGAGCACCAGCACCACCGCCTCGAAGAGCGTGTGGTAGACCTGCTCGATCGACAGCTCGACGAAGGGCGAGGTGTCATAGGCGGTGCGGAACTCGACCCCATCGGGCAGCGCCGCGCTCAGCTTGTCGAGCTGCGCGCGCACGGCGGCGGCGGTGTCGACGGCATTGGCCCCGGTCTCGAGGTTGACCCCAAAGCCCGAGGAGTTGAGCCCGTTGAACCGCGAGTCGCCGCCGTAGTCTTCCTGCCCGATCTCGACCTTGGCCACGTCGCCGAGCCGCACCACGCCGCCCTCTTCGGACGAGCGCAGCAGGATCGAGTCGAACTCGTCCACGGTGGTCAACTGGCTCTGCGCGGTGATCGTCGCGGTGAACTGCTGGCCCTTGGTGGTGGGCTGCTCACCAAGCGAGCCGACCGAGACGGTGGAGTTCTGCGCCGAGACCGCGCTCACCACATCCGAGGCGGTGAGCTGGTAGCGCGCCAGCGACAGCGGATCGAGCCAGATCCGCATGGCATAGCCAGAGCCGAAGCTCTGCACGCCTCCCACGCCCTCGGTGCGCTCGATCGGACCCTCGACGGTGGTGGACATGATGTCGCCCAGCTCGACCGTGCTGTAGGTGCCGGTGGTGTCGACCAGCGCGCCCACCATCAGGATCGACGAGGACGACCGCGAGACGCGCACCCCTTGGCTCTGTACCGCGGTGGGCAGGCGGCTCTCGATCTGGCTGACCTTGGATTGCACCTCGTTCTGGGCGTCCACCGGATCGACGCTCTCGTCGAAGGTGATCTCGATCGAAGACCGCCCCTTGGACGAGCTGGAGGTCATGTAGAGCATGCCCTCGAGGCCGGTCATCGAGTCCTCGATCTCGCGGGTCACCGAGTTCTGCACCGCCTCGGCGGTGGCACCGGTATAGGTGGCAGAGACCCGTACCGTGGTGGGGGCGATGTCGGGATACTGGCTGACTGGCAGGGTGACCACGGCCATCGCCCCGGCCAGCATGGTGAGGATCGCCAGCACCCAGGCAAAGACCGGGCGCGCAATGAAGAAATTTCCCATGCCGTCAGCCCTCGTTCCCCGACTCCGCGCCGGCCGCCGGCGCGCCGCCGAAGCTGTCGGGCGTGCCATCGGCGCGGGTGACAACGCCGGTCTCGGAGATGCTCACCGCGATCGGGCTGACCGTGGCGCCGTTCTGCAGGTTGCGCAGCCCGTCGACGATGAGCTGCTCGCCGAGCTCCACGCCCTTGGTGACGATCCAGGCGTTGTTGTAGCTGCCCTGCGCGGAAAGAGTCCGCTTTTCGGCCTTGCCGTCGGCATAGACGAAGGCGGTCAACGTGCCATCTGAGGCACGCGAGGTGGCCCCCTGCGGCACGAGGATCGAGGAGGTGGTGCCGAAGGTCAGCTTCGCCCGCAGGAATTGTCCCGGCAGGATGCCGCGCCGCGGGTTGTCGAAGCGCAGCCGGATGACCGAGGTGCCGGTGGTGGTCGAGACGCTCACCGGGGGCGACACGAAGGTGCCCTGCCCCTCGAACAGCGAGCCGTTCTCCAGCTCCAGCTCTGCCTCGATCCGTTCGCCGCGATTCAGCGAACCCTGGTCAAGCCGCTCGCGGGTCTGCTGCACGCGGGTGATGGATTCCTGCACGTCGACGTAGATCGGGTCGATCCGCGTCACCGTGGTCAGCTCGTCCTCCTGGTTGGCGGTGACCAAATCCCCGACCGAGACCTCGGGCAACACGGCGATCCCGTCGATGGGGCTGGTGATTTCGGTGCGCTCGAGGTCGAACTTGGCGAGCTCCAGCGCCGCCTGTGCCGCGCTCAGCGTCGCCTTGGCCTGCATCACATCGACCTCGGCAGTGTCTACGTCGGCGGCGGTCACCCCGGTGCCGACCAGTTTCTGATAGCGCGACAGCGTCGTCTCGGCGCTGCGTAGCGCCGCCTCGGCGCCGGCCACTTCCGCCGCAGCGGCATCTACGTCAGCCTGGTAGGTATCGCCTTCGATGCGGAACAGCAGGTCGCCCTTCTTCACGTTCTTGCCCGGCTCATAGAGGATCTCGGAAATAATGCCCGAAACGCGCGGCCGGATCGCCACCTCTTCGAAAGCGGTGGAGCGGCCCGGCAGGGTCACCGAATAGGGGACGTCGCTGGCCTCGAGCGTGATCACCCCGACCTCGCGCGCCGCGCTCGCGGCCGGAGGGGCATCCTGGGCATGCAGCAGCGCGGCCTGTGGGAGGGTCAGCGCAAGGGCTGTGACAAGGACGCGGATGGTCCGGGGGGGGGCGGCTAGAGGCCATCTTCTTCTCCTTCGGGCGGACGTGTGGGCGATCACCGCCCACGCGAAATCTTGATACGCGCCGATGGTGACTTTCCGTCGCGACGATTCTCGGACTTTATCTGACCTTTTCGTGATCGCAGAACCGCGGCGCTCCGAGCAAAGAAAAAGGGGCGCGCCGCAGCTCGCCCCTTTCTCAAGTAATCCGTGCCAGACCTCAGCTCACCCGGCGTTGCCCGGCCTTGGCGACCACGCCGCCCGGCGCCTGCGCCTCGCGCCGCACCGGTTTGCGCGACTGTGCCATCCAGGCGACCACCAGCATGATCACGATGCCCAGCGGCGGCAGCCCCCAGCCCATCCAGACCGCCAGCGGATTGCCGGCCATGATCACCTGGAACGCCAGCGCCACGATGGTGCCGGTGCAGAAGACCAGCAGACCCTGCTGGCCCAGCAACCGCAGCGGCGCGGCCACCTTGCCGGCGCAGAAGCGCGTCACCGCGGGCAGGCACGAGAGCACATAGGCCAGCGCCAGGATGTTGAGCAGCCGCGGCAGCGCCACGAAGGTCTTGTCGTGGGTGGTCAGGTGGAACGGGATCCCCGCTTGGTAGAGTCGCGCCATCTGGTGATTGATCACCGCCCCGAACTCGGGGATGAACTTCCAGGCCACCACCAGGACGCAGAAGCCGAGGCACGCCCAGAACAGGGGACGCGAGACCGGCACGAAGCGCTCGCCGCGGCGCATGGCAAGGCCGGTCAGCATGCCGATGGCAAAGAGCAGCTCCCAGCTGATCGGGTTGAAGAACCAGCCACCCGGGTTGGGGAAGTTCGGCAGGTTCAACCGCCAGAGACCTGCTGCCATCCAGATCGCCAGCGCGGTCCAGAGCAGAGCCTTCGGCTTCCAGAGCCCCAGAAGCAGCATGGCCGGTGCGCAGAAGAGCAGTACCGAATAGGCTGGCAGGATGTTCACATAGCCAAGCTGGTGGGTCAGCGCGGCGATGCCGAAGAGTGCCTCTTCCGGGTTGGAGAAGACCTGCCGGAGGTTGATCGTCTCGAGCAGCTCGGGAAGGTTGAAAATCCCCGCGCCCGCCGAGAAGATGGCGATCGCCCAGACCGTCATGAAGATATGCGCGAGATAGAGCGTCCAGCTGCGCTTCCACATGGGCAGCACGCCGTTCATCAGCCCATGCTCGGCCCGCGCCTCGGGCGACAGCCGGCCGGAATAGGCAAGCGCCGCGGCAAGGCCGGACATGATGAAGAAGGCCTCGGCCGCATCGGAATGGGCAAAGTTGCGGATCGTCAGGTACTCGTAGGGGTTCCCCGGCACGTGATCGATGAAGATCATGATCAGCGCCAGCCCGCGGAAGGCGTCGATACGCGCGTCGCGCGGACGGCGCACGGAGGGTGCCTTCGTGCCCGGGAAGGTCACGAGTTGATGCTCAGGCTGCGGCATGTTGTGCGCCCCTTCCAAGTCCAGGCTGCGGCAGGGGTGCCTGCGGTGCCCCGCTCCAGCGGGCGTGAATCTCGCGATAGCTGCGCACCACCGGCGCGGGCGTCAGTTCGTCGGGGGTGATGAAGAGCTTGTGGGTCAGCGGGCGCGAGCTCCAGGAGATCAGCACCGGCGCGAAAAGCATCGGCAGGCAGACCGGCAGCAGCCAGGGCACCAGGTCGGGCGAGAGCCAGGCGGTGACCGCCAGCGCAACGGCACCTGTCGCGGTGATCCAGAGGCCTGCGCGGATGCCCTGCACCAGCGTCAACTGGCCCTCGCCGCGCTGGCTGGACGGCCAGCCGCCGTCACGGCCGGAGAGCACCTGCAGCACGGCCTTGGTCTGATACATAAGCATCAGCGGCGCGATGAGCGAAGTCAGCACGACTTCGGTGACCACCGACCAGAAGGCCCGCATTGCCCCGCCAAACCCGCCAACGCGCCGGGTCAGCACGCTTTCGGTGAGGATGGCGAACTTGGGCATGATGAGCAGACCGAAGATGCCGATCATCAGCGCGATCATTTCCTTGGTCCTATCGCTCGGGAAGACCGGGAACAGCAGGTGCGGCTCGGGGAAATAGTCCGGCGGCGGCGCGGTCACGGCGGCAATCACCGAGGCCACGAGGAAGCCGAACCAGAGCAGCGACACGAGATAGGAGAAGATGCCCAGCACGAAGACGAACCGGCTCCAGGGCGCGAGGCCCGGCGCCAGCAACAGCCGGATGTGCTGCAGGTTGCCCTGGCACCAGCGGCGGTCGCGCTTGGCAAAGGAGAGCAGGTTCTCGGGGCCTTCCTCGAAGGAACCGTCGATGCTTGCATCGACCTCGACCTTCCAGCCGGCACGGGCCAGCAGCGCGGCCTCGACGTAGTCATGGCTGAGGATGTGCCCGCCAAAGGGCGGCTTGCCCTGCAGCTCGGGCAGGCCGCAGCTCTCGGCAAAGGCCTGAACGCGAACTATGGCGTTGTGTCCCCAGAACGGGCCGGTCGCGCCCTGCATGCGGGCCAGCCCGCGGGTGAAGACAGGGCCGTGGAAGGCGGCGGCGAACTGCATCGCGCGGCCGAAAAAGCTGCGCCCGCCGACGATGCGCGGCAGGGTCTGCAGCAGGCCGATCTGCGTGTCTGCCTGCATCCGCGCGATCATCTGACGGATGGCGGAGCCCTCCATCAGGCTGTCCGCGTCGAGGATCACCGCAAGCTCGTAGGCGGCGCCGGAGCGGCGGAAGAAATCCTCGATGTTGCCCGCCTTGCGGCCGCGATTGTCCTCGCGGCGGCGGTAGAAGATGCGCCCATGCCCGCCCGTCTCTTCAAGCAGGCGCACGAAGGTGCGGCGCTCTTCCTCGGCCGCGGCCTCGTCGCGGGTGTCCGACAGGATCGCAACATCCGCCGTCACCCCGGCCGCGATGATCGAGCGGTCCATCGCGGCAATGCGCGCGAAGGTCGCCACCGGATCCTCGTTGCAGATCGGCACGAGCACCACGGTACGCGGCTGCGGCAGCTGCATGTCGCGCGCGGCGCTCCGGCGCAGCGGCGCCAGTCCGGTGAGCGCGAGCGCCGCGCCCCAGGCGAGCCAGGCGGTGGTCACCAGGATCAACCCGGCGCGCACGAAGTCGAAGGGCTCGACCCCGTCCTGCAGGGCAACCTCGAGCAGAAGCCCTGTCGCCGCCCCCGCCGCGACAAGTGCGAAGGCGGCAGAGAAAAGACGGGTGGCAACCGTCATACGGCTGGGGCGAGGCAGAACAGGCATGTGCAGGTCCTCAGGCTCGCTGGCCCGGCATCAAGATGCGCGCAATCATCTCGCCCAGCGACACACGCTCGGCGCGCGGGGCCTCGACGTCCTGCCGCGGCAT
The DNA here is from genome assembly GCF_002300555.2 of Alloyangia mangrovi. Lineage (GTDB taxonomy): Bacteria > Pseudomonadota > Alphaproteobacteria > Rhodobacterales > Rhodobacteraceae > Salipiger > Salipiger mangrovi. The sequence goes on from NZ_NTHN02000012.1 coordinate 34,031, forward strand.
ATCCATCGGCGCCTCGGGCGGAGCCCAATGCGGCATCTCGATGGCGCGCGCCTCGGCAATCTCCATTTCCTTCATCGGTTCAGCATTCATTCCTTCACCCATTGATAAGTCCAGGTTTCGGTAAGCATACGACCATACCCTTTGAGCCCCGCCTTGAGTTCGGCGACCGCGCCGTTCGGCGCGTCTACTTCCAGAACAAGGCGCCATGTCTCGGTCCCCGAGATTCGGCTCACTACCGCTTCGGCAATCTCTGCGTTGGCGGCACTTACTTGTGGTTCAACTTCGGCGCCAGCGGGAAGTTCCCCCAAAGTGCCGCCTTCGAAATCGATGACGAATTTCCGCCGATCGGTGTCCTGCTCGACCCCCGATACGCCGCCCCTGCCAACCCGCGTGCGCACCACGCGGGCCCGGTCGACGGCCCCATCGCCCGGCGGGGTCATGCCCCAATGCAGGCGATAAGAGAATTCCAACGCATCCCCGGCCTTGGTCTCGGCCTTGGGAATCCAGAAAGCGACGATATTGTCGTTGGCCTCAAGATCCGAGGGGATCTCGACCAGCCGCACCGAGCCTTCGCCCCAGTCGCCGATCGGCTCCACCAGCAGCGTCGGGCGCTTCTCGTAATGGGCCTGGGCGTCGAGGTAATGCTCGAACTCCCGGGTCCGCTGGACGAGCCCGAAGCGCACCGGACTGAGCGCGCCGAAGTAGGAGCTGGCCAGCCGCGGCGGATTGTTGAGCGGGCGAAAGAAGGTCTCGCCGCCCTGGGTGGTGAGCATCAGCGCCTCGCTGTCGTGCACCGCCGGGCGGAAGTCGTCGAAGTCCCCCATGTCCGGTCCGCCGAAGAGGAACATCGAGGTCAGCGGCGCGATGCCGAGCTGCTGGATGTCGTTGCGCAGGAAGAGCCGCGCGGTCACCTCGATCTGGGTGTCCTCGCCGGGGCGGATCACGAAGCGGTAGGCGCCGGTGATCGAGGCGCTGCCGAGCGCCGCGTAGACGGTCATGTGCTCGGCGCCCGGGCCGGGGCGTTCGAGCCAGAACTCGTTGAATCGCGGGAATTCCTCGGCGCCCGAAAGGCCGGTGTTCACCGCCAGCCCGCGGGCGCTCAGCCCGTAGGTGTTGCCGCGGCCGAGGGCGCGGAAGTAGCTCGCGCCCAGGAAGGCCACCAGTTCGTCGAAGGTATCGGCGCGGTTCAGCGGGTTGTGCAGCCGGAAGCCGGCAACGCCGGGCATCTCGGTGTTCTCGGGGATCGGGGTCTCGACCGAGGAATAGTCGAAATCCGCGGTCGAGAAATGCATCAGCCGCGACTCGCCGTTGACCACCTCGTGCAGGCGCACGGGTTGCTTGAACAGCCAGCCGAGATGGAAGGCATGCAGCCGGAAGGTGTCATCCGGCAGGTCCGCCCAACGGGCCTTGTCGGGGTCGAACCGGATGCGCTGGTAGCCATCGTAGTCGAGCTCGGCGAGGAAGCCCTCGACCTGCTCGGGTTCCTGCGGCGGCGCTTTCGCGGCCTCGGCCATCTGCGCCGAGAGGATGTCGAAGGAGAAGGGGGTGGTCTCGCTCTGGGTCTGCTCTTCGGGAGCCGTCTCCACGGCCTCTTCGGTCGCCTCCTGCGCGGCAAGGGACGTCGCGCTCAGGAGCGCGGGAACGGCGGCGGAGCCGGCAAGCTGGGCCAGGAACTGGCGTCGATTTTGACGCGCCACGAACGCGCGTCCGGACACAACAGGACTAGGGATCGGAAACTTCCGCAAATGTCTGCTCCAAGGGGTGGTACTGGGCGGGAATCTGATAGCGAGTACGGGAAAGACAACACCCCGTAATCAATGGGGTTCCCTTCAAAAGCGGGCTTTTGCTGCGCGGCGGCAAGACTCTGCCGAATCTCCGCTCATGCTGCGCTTTCGAAGGCAATCCACTGGCGGATTGCCGCAGATTCAGTCGGTTGGCAAGCGGAGTTTCGCTCGCAATTCAACCGCCGCACGTAAAATAGGCGAAACAAGAAGACACGGCGCGTGATCGGCGAGTCGATCTGCCGCCTCGCCCAGCGGACCACCCCCGATGATCACCGCCTCGGCGCCGTCGCGATGCGCGAGCGTTGCCGCGTAAAGCAATGCATCATCTAGATTTTTCTGATTTTTCGACAGCTCGTGCGGGTCGCCCTCTGCAAGGTAGGTTCCGAGGTAACGCCCCCCCGGGAGCGGCACTGTTCATCAATCGATCGATGCTTGTTTCCAAAGCAGGTGTATGGGTGACCACCGCGAAGGCGCGCCCTCCTTCCGCCGCCGCACGGGCCGCGGCACCACCGATGCCGATTACGGGAACCCGCAACTTCGCGGCCAGCGCCGCCTGCCCCGGATCGCCGAAGGCCGAGACGATGACCCCGGCGATCCCCGGTGCAATCTCCGCCGATGCGACATGGTCCGCGGCCTCGGCCAGCGCCTCGGGATCGGCGATCAGCGGGGGGGCCTGCGGGCGCGGTCCAGCCATGCACCGCCGGCAGCACCCGCGCCGCGATGGCGCACATGGCGCGGGTCGTGGCCGCGTTGCTGTTGGGGTTGATCAGCAGGACGGCAGGCGCGCCGGTTTCAGCCAACTTCGCCCCCACGGCGCCCCACGATCAGCATCCTTTGCCCGTCATTCAGCGGCCAACGCGGGGGCGGCCATCACGCAGGCGACGCGGCGACGCGGCGCGGGGGTGAAGACCGGCGGCAGCGCGGCGCGGCACTCGGCGGTGGCATGGGGACAGCGCGGCGCGAAGGAGCAGCTCTCGGGCTTGGCCTCGAGCGACGGCGGCGCGCCGGGGATGGCGTTGAGCCGCGCGCCGCGCTCGACGTCATGCAGGTTCGCCGCCAGAAGCCCCTGCGTGTAGGGGTGCTGCGCGGACTTGATGATCTCGGAGGTCGTCCCCTCCTCGACGATCTGACCCGCGTACATCACCGCCACGCGCTCCGAGATCTCCACCGCCACGCCGATGTCATGGGTGACGAAGATCACCCCCATGCCGAACTCCTTCTGCAGCTCGCGCAGCAGAAGGAGGATCTGGATCTGGACCGTGGCGTCGAGCGCCGTCGTGGGCTCGTCGGCCAGCAGCAGCCGCGGACGGCAGGCCAGCGCGAGGGCGATCATCACCCGCTGGCGCATGCCTCCCGACAGCTCATGCGGATAGTTGTGCAGCCGCCGGTTGGCCGAAGGGATGCGCACGCGGTCGAGCATGTCGAGCGCGGTCGACATGGCCTCGGCCTTGCTGACGCCCTTGTGGCGCATGACGGATTCGGCAATCTGGCGCCCGACGGTATAGACCGGATCCAGCGCCAGCGCCGGTTCCTGGAACACCATGGACACCTCGCCGCCCCGGTATTTCTGCAGCTTCCTGCCCGAGAGGCTCAGCACGTCGGTGCCGTTGACCTCGATCTTGCCCTCGATCTCGGTACGCTTCGGCGGCAAGAGGCCCAGAAGCGCCTTCAGCGTCACCGATTTGCCGGAGCCGGATTCGCCCAGGAGCGCCAGCGTTTCGCCTTGCTCCATGCTCAGCGAGACGTCGTTGATCGCATGGACCGTGCGCTTGCCCTTGAAGCGCAGCGTGAGGTTTTGGATGTCGAGCAGCTTGGTCACTTGCCCTCCTCCGGGGCCGGTGCGGCGGCGGGCGCGGTTTTGCTCGCGGTCCAGAAGACCTCGCGTTTCGCGTTCGCGCATTTGCCCGTGAAGATCATTGCGGCACCCCCTGCCCGGCTTTCGGATGGCCCGATGTTGCATCGTGAAGGTGGCAGGCCGCAAGGTGCTCGGCGTTGCCGGGAAGCCCCTGCAGCTTCGGCACTCTGGTCTTGCACACCTCGCTGGCAAAACGGCAGCGGGTGTGGAAGCGGCAGCCCTTGGGCGGGTCGATCGGGTTCGGCGGATCGCCGGCCAGCGGCGGTTCCTGCGTGCGGTTGTCCGGATCCATCGACGGCATCGCCGAGAACAGCGAGCGCGTGTAGGGATGCGCCTGCTCGCGCCAGATGCTGTCCACCGGCGCGACCTCGACCACCTCGCCGAGGTACATCACGAGGATGCGGTCCGAGATGTAGCGCACCACGTTCAGGTCGTGGCTGATGAAGATGTAGGTGAGGCCGAATTCGCGGCGCAGGTCCGACAGCAGGTTCAGCACCTGCGCCTCGACCGACTTGTCGAGCGCCGAGACCGCCTCGTCCAGCACCACCAGCCGCGGCGACATGGCGAGCGCGCGGGCGATGTTCACCCGCTGGCGCTGGCCGCCCGACAGCTCGTGCGGGTAGCGATGGGCAAAGCGGTCCGGATCGAGCCCGACGCGCGCCATCAGGCTGCGCGCCCGGCCATTGGGATCGTCGAGCCCCTGCACCTTGGCGCCGAAGGCCACCGAGTCCTCGATGGTCAGCCGCGGGTTGAGCGAGGCGTAGCTGTCCTGGAAGACCATCTGCACATCCTTGCGCAGCTCCTTCAGCGAAAGAGCATCGCCGAGCCCCTGCCCGTCGAAGATGATCTCTCCCTTGTCCTTCTCGATCAGGCCGATGAGCAGCCGAGCGGTGGTCGACTTGCCGCAGCCGGACTCGCCGACGATGCCCAGCGTCTCGCCCTTCTTTACCTCGAAGGAGACGCCGTCCACCGCCTGCACCATGGCCTGCGTGCGGCCGAGGATGCCGCCGCGGACGGGGAAGTGTTTCTGCAGATCGCGGACGATCACCAGCGGCTGCGCCGGGCCGCCCTTGTCGCGGCTCTCGGGGGCGGCGGTCTTCGGCTTGAGTGCGGGGAAAAGGTCAGTCGCGGACATTCATCGCGCTCCTCAGTCCGTCGCTCAGCAGGTTGAGGCAGAGCGAGGTGACAAAGATCATCACCCCCGGCAGCGCCGAGAGCCACGGGTTGATGTAGATGGCCGAGCGCAGCGTGTTCAGCATCAGGCCCCACTCGGGCTCGGGCGGACGCACGCCGATGCCGAGGAACGACAGGCCCGCGGCGAGGATCATGCACACGCTCGTCAGCGAGGTGGCATAGACGAAGATCGGCGAGAGCACGTTGCCGATCACATGCACCCGGATCACCGTCAGCGCGTTCGCCCCGGTGGCGCGGGCGGCGTCGATGTAATCGAGTGCGCGCACCCCCGAGGTCACCGCCTCGGCGACGCGGGTGATCGGCGGGATGAAGACGATGGTGAGCGACACGAGGGAGTTCACGATCCCCGCCCCCAGCGCACCCGAGATGGCGATCGCCAGCAGCACCGAGGGGAAGGCGAAGAAGACGTCGACGATGCGCATGATAATGGTGTTGGTCATGCCCCCCACGTAGCCCGCGACGATGCCGAGCGCTGAGCCGATGAAGAAGGCGAAGACCACCGGCATCAACCCGATGAAGAGCGTGAGCCGCCCGCCGTAGATCAGCCGCGCCAGCATGTCCCGGCCCTGCTCGTCGGTGCCCAGCAGGTGACCCTCGGTGCCGAGCGGCTTCAGGCGGGCGATCATCGAGCCCTTGTAGGGGTCGGGCAGCCCGATGTAGGGCGCGAAGATCGCCGAGAGGATCAGCAGCAGCACCACGGCAAGGCAGATCATCGACACGGGATCGCGCACCACGCGCGCGCCCACCCCGGCCCAGTAGCTCTGCGGCTTGGCGGCCTTGGTGTCGGTCATGGGTTCGGTTTCCGCAAGAGCCATGGGTTAGGTCCTCTTGATGCGCGGATCGATCGCGGCCTGCGCCACATCGACGATCAGGTTCATCGCCACGAAGAACAGGGCGAGGATCAGGATGGTGCCCTGCAGGAGCGGCAGGTCGCGCTGGAAGATGGCGTTCGACAGCAGGAAGCCCGAGCCGGGCCAGTTGAACACGGTCTCGATGAGGATCGAGCCGCCCAGCAGGTAGCCCAGCTGCAGCCCCATGACCGACAGCGCCGTGGCGGCGGCGTTGCGCGCCACGTGGCGCAGCACGTCGCCGCGGCTCATGCCCTTGGCGTAGAGCGCCTGCACGAAGTCCATCGTCAGGATGTCCCCGGCGAGCGCCCGGACGGTGCGCGCGACGATGCCGATGGGCACGACGGCCAGCGTCACCGCGGGCAGGATCAGGTGGCGCATGTGCAGCCAGTCCCAGGCCCAGCTCTGCGAGCCGCCCGGCCCCGCCCCCATCGAGGGCAGCCAGCCGAGGTTCACGGAAAAGATGATGACCAACACGATGCCGAGCCAGTAGTTGGGCACCGACACGCCGGTGATCGACAGCGCGGTGACCGCGCGATCCAGCAGCGTGTCGCGGAAATAGCCGGCGAGGAAGCCGAGGAAGATGCCGATCGGGAAGGCGATGACCGCGGCCGAGACGGCCAGCAGAAGCGAGTTCTGCACCGCGCCGAAGACTTCCTGCGCGACCGGACGGCCGGTGGCGATGGACTTGCCCATATCGCCCTGCGCGAGGTTGCCGATCCAGATCGCGTATTGGATGGGCAGCGGCTTATCGAGCCCGTAGGCGGCGCGCATGGCGGCCTGCTCCTCGGCGGTGGCATCGACGGGCATGATGGCGGTGAGCGGATCGCCGGGGGCGATCTGCACCAGAAGGAAACAGATGACCGACACCCCGAAGGCCACGGGCAGCACGAGGATGAGGCGGCGGAGGAAGTAGCTGAGCACGGGTAGTGGTCCCTGGCGTGAAGTGATCCCCCGCCGCGGCGCGCGCGGCGGGGGCCTGACCCTTGTGGGGCCTTACTCTTCGATCGTGATCGACGAGAAGTTCTGGTACCAGTTCTGGGCCTGCACGAAGCCCTTCACCTTCGGCGCCATGGCGCGCGGGGCGACGTCATGGGTGACCATCAGGAAGAGCGCGTCATCGACGTATTTTTCATGCGTCTTGCGCAGCACCTCGTCCTGAGCCTCGGGGTCGAAGGTGGTCTTGATCTGCTTGAACAGCTCCTGCATCTCGGGGTCGCTGTAGTGGCCCCAGTTGGTGCCGTTGGGCGCGATCAGGTTCTCGTCGAGGTGACGGATCAGGCCGGTGAACGGGTCCTGGATGAAGTAGGTGAAGTTGATCGACATGGCGCCGTCCACCGCGGGATCGGCCGCGCCGGCGCGCCACAGGTTGATCATCTGGTTCCACTCGACGACCATGAACTCGACGTCGATCCAGATCTCGGCGAGGCTCTGCTGGACGTATTCGTTCATCGGCAGCGGCAGCATCTGGCCAGAGCCCGACGGCGAGATCAGCGCCTTGACCTTCAGGTGGTTGTCGGGGCCGAAGCCGGCCTCTTCCATCAGCGCCTTGGCGGCGTCGAGGTCATATTTCACCTCGAAGGTCGGATTTCCGAACCACTGCGAGCTGGGCGGCAGGAAACCCTTGGCCGGGACCATCAGGCCACCCAGCAGCGGCATCATGCCCTCGCGGTCGATGGCGAGGTTGGCGGCCTTGCGCACGCGGATGTCGTTCCAGGGCGAGCCCTCGAGACGCGACAGGTGCCAGGTCCAGTTGTGCGGATAGGCGTTCGACGAGATGACGAAGCCGTTGCCTTCCATCGCCGGGATGGTGTCGGGTGCCGGGGCCTCGATCCAGTCGACCTGACCGGACAGCAGCGCGGCCGAGCGGGCGTTGGGCTCGGGCAGCGGGATCAGCACCATCTTGTCGAGCTTGGGGATGCGGCTCTCGTCCCAGTAATCGGCGAAGGGCACCATCTCGGCGCGTTCGCGCGGGACGAAGGTTTCCAGCTTCCACGGACCGGTGCCCGAGGGACTGCCCGCGACCTTCTCCCAGTCCTTGTCCATGGCTTCCCAGTTCGCCTTGGACGACATCAGGATCCAGGTCATCTGGTAGGGCAGCGTGGCGTCGGGCTCCTTGGTGGTGATCACCAGCGTGTAGTCGTCCACCGCCTCGTAGGAGGCCACGGCGGGAATGCGCGACTTGCCCTGCGCCGCCTGGCGCGGGTCGTATTGCTCGGAGCTGTCGACGAGGATCTTGTCGAGGTTCCACACCACGTCGGCGGCGGTGAAAGGCGCGCCGTCGTGGAAGGTCACCCCCTCGCGCAGCTTGAAGGTCCACTTGGTCTTGTCCTCGGCATCCACCGACCATTCGGTGGCAAGGCCGGGGATCAGCACCGACGGCTTGTCGGCGCTGGTGAGATCCCATTCGATCAGCGAGTCATAGACGGTGTAGCCCATGAAGCGCATGCCCTCGCCGCCCTGGTCGGTCTGACCGGTGGTGAGGGGGATGTCGGCCGCGGTCATGCCGACGCGCAGCGTGCCCTGCGCCATTGCGGCACCGGCCATGGTGGCAGCGACGGCAAGCGCCGCGATACCTGCTTTCAGACGAAGCATTGGAACCTCCGAGATTTCCCTGTTGCATGGCCCGGCGTTTCTGTGCTGCCGGTCCCCGGACCATTTGACGCGAGCCCCCGAGCTTTTTGCAGGGGCGGCGGGGGATCAGGGCAAGGGGACCGCCAACAATTGCAGAAGTCGCCCACAAAAAAATGCATACAATCCCCACGCGCTCAGGAAAAAGGCGACGCGAAATCGTATTTGTACGAATAATCTCGCCGGGACCGGCCCGGAAAACCCGTTGCGGATAAGCCTCACGCCATGGTGGAAAATAAAATCGGACGCTCGCGTAAGCTTTGGTATTGCGGCAGAAGACGCCTAATTATCAATCATATGCGTTTCGATGGCCGAAAGACGACTGCGAGTGATCAACAGACGCCAAATAATGTCCGGAGCCGCTGCCCTGCTTGCGGCAGGGCTTCCGGCCGAGGCAGCCCCCCTGGATCCGGGTCAATGCTGGCGCTTCTGGCGCGCCCGCTTCGTCCAGCCCGACGGTCGCGTGGTGGACGATCTGCAGAACGCGACCAGCCACTCAGAGGGCCAGGGATACGGGCTTCTGCTGGCGCAGGCCTACGGCGACGAGCGCACCTTCCGCAATATCGAAGAGTGGACCGACCATAACCTGGCCATCCGCCAGGACAATCTCATGGCGTGGCAATGGATCCCTCGCCGGCGCGACAATATCGACGACTGGCACAATGCCACCGATGGCGACCTGTTCCGGGCCTGGGCGCTGCTGCGGGCCGCGCGGGACAGCGGCTGGTGGGAGTATCGCGACAAGGCCGTCGCCATTGCCCGCGACATCTCGGCGCTCTGTCTCGCCCCCGACCCCCGCGCGCCGGAGGAGTTCTTGCTCAAGCCCGGCGCCGAATCCCGCGCCTCCCCCGAGCGGGTGCTTTTCAACCCGTCCTACATCATGCCCCGCGCGCTGCGCGAACTGGGCTTCGCCGCCGAGGACGAACGGCTGGTCCGCGCCGCCGATCACGGCGAGACGGTGCTTGCCGAACTCTCGCGCGAGCCGGTGATGCCCGACTGGATCGACGTGACGCCGGACGGCTTCGCGCCGCCGCAGGAACATGAGCTGCGCTCGGGCTACGACGCGCTGCGCATCCCGCTCTACCTCGGCTGGTCCGGGCGCAACGGCAACCCGGCGGTGGGTCATGTGCTCGACCGACTGGAAAGCGCCGGCACGCCGGACAAGGTCGCGGTGAGCGTCGATGCCGCCGGGGGCCTCCGGGATGTCTCCGACCACGCGGGCTATCGGGCGATCGTCGCCCTGGGCCGCTGCGGTGCGCTGCCCGAGATCACCGCCCGGGACACGGCGCAATCCTACTATCCTGCCACCCTGCAGCTTCTTGCCGGCCTCGCAAAAGGTGAACAGCGTCACTGCTGACCGCCCTGTTCCGGCCACAAAGTGACGCTACGAAACCCGCCGGACGCACGCCGGCGGCCGGAGAGCCATGCAAGCGCTTGCACCTCGCCGGAGGCTGCGATGTATTGCCTCTCAAGCAGGCACAAAAAAACGCGAGCAGGACATGAAGTACACCCGCCTCATCATTGGCATCACCGCGATTCTTGTCACGCTCTGGGTGATCATCGGCGAACAGATGACCGCCGCCAGCGCCAATGCCGTCGTCAACGCGCCAGTGGTGACGCTGCGCAGCCCGATCGCCGGCGACCTCGAGCTGCAAAGCCATGCGCTTGGCGCCCGGCTCTCACAGAACGAGCTGCTCGCGGCGGTGACCAACACGCGGGTCGACACGGTCCGTCTCGCCGACCTGCAGCTCGAGCTCGACAGGCTCGATGCCGGGACCAACCGCATGCAGGCGCAGATCGCGGCGCTGAGCCGGGACCGCGACGCGCTGGCGCAGCGCACCGAGGTCTTCACCAAGGCGCGTCTCGCCGAACTCGAAGCCAAGCTGACCGAAGCGCAGGTCCGGCAGCAGCTTCTGCAGGCGGGTGATGCCGGCGCGGGCGCCACTGCCCTCGCCGACGCTGTGACCGCCGAGGAGAGCCGCCGCCCCGGCGCGCCGACCACGTCTGCCCTTGCCCTGTCGCATGCCCGCGAGCGGGTCCAGACGCTGCTGGCCGCGCGCGATGCGCTGCGCGAAGGTGTCTTCCTCGGCGACGGTTACAACGACGCCCCCTTCTCCGAGCAGCGCCGCATCCAGCTCGACGCCCAGATCGCCGAGCTCGGGCTCACCCGCACGGAGGTGGGCCTGCAACGTGCCGCGCTGGAGCGGCGCATCGCCCGCGCCCGCCAGACACAGGGCATGGAAGCGCGCAGCGAGCTGCGCGCGCCCGGCGCCAACATGCTCTACTGGGAAACCCTGCAGGCCGATGCCGTCACCGTGCAGCGCGGCGACCCGATCCTGCGCGTCGTGGACTGCGGGCAGAGCATCATCACCCTGTCGGTGACCGAGCGGGTCTTCAACACGCTGCGCGTCGGCCAGGACGCCAGCTTTCGCTTCAGCGGCCAATCCAAGCTCTATCCCGCCACCGTGGGCCGGCTTGCCGGCAGCGGCGCACGCACGGTCTACCAGAACCTCGCCATCGCACCGAGCGAGAAGCACCTCGAGCGCTACGACGTGAGCCTGCTGGTGCCCGAGCTGAACACCGACACCGAGCTCGGCTGCGCCATCGGCCGCACCGGACGCGCCTTCTTCGACGGCCGTCCGCTCGATCTCTTCCGCGGCTGGTTCGGCTGACGTGGCCCCCTTCCCGCACCTCGGCGAGCTCGGCTCGAGCGGCGCCTACCTTCTGCTGGTCGCGGGGATCGGGCTCGTGCTGCCCTTCGTCGTCAACCCGGACCGGACCCGCGACCGCGCCCTCCTCTTCGGCATCGCCGCCATCTTCGCGGTCCGCTACGCCTGGTGGCGCGGCACCGAGACCCTGGCCCCGCCGGGGCTGACCATCGACGCGGTGATGAGCTACATGCTCTACGCGCTCGAGCTGCTCACCCTTGTCGGCTCGCTCAGTGCCTTTCTCATCCTCGCCCGGGTCAAGCAGCGCGGGGCCGAGGTGGAGGAGCATGCTGGCTGGTGGGGCGAGACCGAGCCCAAGGTCGCGGTGATGATCGCCACCTACAACGAGGAGCGCGACATCCTCGAGCGCACGGTCATCGGCGCCAAGTCGCTGCGCCACAAGAACAAGGAAGTCATCATCCTCGATGACAACCGACGCGACTGGCTGCGTGACTACTGCATCGAGCAGAAGGTGCGCTACATGCGCCGCCCCGACAACAAAGGCTCGAAGGCGGGCAACATCAACCACGCGCTCGACCGGCTGGCCGAAGATCCCGAGCCACCGCAGTTCATCGCCGTGCTCGACGCCGATTTCGTGCCGCACCGAGGCTTCCTGTCGCGCAGCCTTGCGCTGTTCCACGATCCCAGCGTTGGTCTCGTGCAGACCCCGCAGCACTTCTTCAACGCCGACCCGATCCAGCACAACCTCGGGCTCAGCGCCTCCTACCCCGACGAACAGCGTTTCTTCTTCGACCACATGCAGGCCTCGCGCGATGCCTGGGACATCGCCTTCTGCTGCGGCACCTCCTCGGTCTGCCGCTGGGACGCGGTGCGCAGCATCGGCGGCTTTCCGACCGAGAGCATCACCGAGGACTTCATGCTCACCATCGCGCTGCAGAACGAAGGCTGGCGCACGGTCTACCTGAACGAGCCGCTGACCGAGGGGCTCGCGCCGGAGGGGCTCAAGGAATACATCACCCAGCGCGCCCGCTGGTGCCTCGGGCTGATGCAGATCGCCCGTTCGTCGCTGGGCCCCTTCTCCAAATCGAACCTGCGCCTGCGCGACCGCTGGAGCGTGATCGACTCGGTGTTCTTCTGGACCACGAGTTTCCCCTTCCGCATTGCCGCAATCGTCTTCCCGCTGCTCTACTGGTTCTTCGGCATCACCGTGGTCAACGCCCGGCTGGCGGACGTGCTGGTCTACTTCGGTCCCTATTTCGTCTGGGTCACCATGGTGATGAACCTGATGTCGCGCGGACTGATGATCCCGATCATCCACGACGTCGGCCAGCTGATCGGCGCCATCCCGATCACCCGCGCCGCCTACACCGGGCTGCTGCGTCCCAAGGGGCACAAGTTCTCGGTCACCGCCAAGGGCGGCGACCGCTCGAAGGTCGTGGTGCAATGGCGGCTCATGGCCCCCTTTGCCATCGCCTTCCTGCTGAGCTTCATCGGGCTGATCCTCGGCATCGTGAGCGACACGCTCGCGATGAACGACGCGGGCGACGGCAAATGGGTGATCCTGTTCTGGACGCTCTACAACATGGTCGTCCTGGCGGTGACCTGCTTCACCTGCGTCGAACTTCCGCGCTCTGAGAGCCATGTGGCCGACAAGCCCGAGCGGGTCACCTTCACCGCGGGCGGCGAGACGCAGGAACTCTGGCTGTCCTCGCTGACGCTCGACACCGCCCGGCTGCGCGGCAAGCCCTACCCGCCGCAGACCCGCGGCATGCTGCACCTGCCCGACGTCGGCAATCTCGAGGCCTACGTGATCGCGCCCACCACCGATGGTGCCCGGCTGCAGCTTGTGCCGACCGAGGAGCAGCGCGAGGCGCTCTTCGTGCGCTTCTACGCCGAGGGTGACGCTCCCGGTGTGGTCAGCACCCGCACCTCGGCGGTGATCGCCGATATCGCAAGGCGGATCAGCTTCGGCCTGCCGGGTTGAGAGGGACCCGCCGGGACGATCAGAAAGTGTTCACCGAGAAGCCGATGAAGTACTCCTCGGACTCGAAACGGTAGCCTACGCGGAAGCTCACCGGCCCGTCGTAATGCTTGGTCACCGCCAGCGTCGTGTCGCTGTAGCTGTCGCTGCCGCCGGTCGAGAGCTCGGTGCCGAAACCCGAGTCGCCCCAGCCGCTCGAGGCCAGCAGGAACCAGCTGTTGTCGATGCTGTTGACTTCGGCGAGGTAGTAGAACGAGCCCCAGTCGGTGGCCATCCAGCGGTCGAGCGAGGCGCGCACGCCCAGCTCGTAGTCGTCCTCCTCGCCGTCCTTGTAGACACCGCCGAGGGCGGGCCCGACCTTGAAGGTCGCGCCGAGAGGTGTGTCGAAGCCGTGGAGCAGGCTGCCGACCACCGAGTAGCCACCGTCCCAATGGCTCACGATAGCGCCGTAGTTGAGCCGGTCCCGGGTCACCGCCAGCACCGCGCCGGAGGTGGTATTGGCCTGTTCAAGCTGCACGAAGGTGCCATCGGCAAGCGCGGCAAGCGGGGTCAGGGCAAGCGCTGCCGCGCCGAGGGAGGCGGTAATTTTCATGGCTGGGTCCGTCTTCTGAAACTGCTCGCCGGGTCTGTGCCGGGCTTGGCGCGAGCTTTGCAACGCAAGCCCGGCGATGCAAGAGGCGGAAACGGACAGCTCCGGCGCGTGACGCCAGCGCAATAGCCGCCGCGCGATAGCAAAGGGGCGGAGGTTTCCCCCCGCCCCTCGAGATGGTTTCAAGTCCGTGCGCGTCTCGCGCCGTCGAGCGCGGCCGGGATCACCCGCCTTCGAGCGCAGCCGGGGTCACGCGCCTTCGAGCGCGATCGCGATGCCCTGGCCGACGCCGATGCACATGGTCGCCAGCGCCTTCTGGCCGGCCTTCAGCTCGAGCGCGGCGGTGCCGGTGATGCGGGCGCCGGACATGCCGAGCGGATGGCCGAGCGCGATGGCGCCGCCGTTGGGGTTCACCCGCGGATCGTCATCGGCAATGCCCAGATCGCGCAACGTGGCGAGCCCCTGCGAGGCGAAGGCCTCGTTCAGCTCGATCACGTCGAAGGCGTCCTGCGTCAGACCGAGTCGGGCCATCAGCTTCTTCGAGGCGGGTGCCGGGCCAAAGCCCATGATGCGCGGCTCCACACCCGCCGTCGCGCCGCCGAGGATGCGCGCGATCGGGGTCAGACCATGCGCCTTCACCGCCGCTTCCGAAGCCACGATCAGCGCCGCGGCGCCGTCGTTGACGCCCGAGGCGTTGCCCGCGGTCACCGAGCCGCCCTCGCGGAACGGTGTCGGCAGCTTGGCGAGCTTCTCGAGCGAGGTCTGCCGCGGGTGCTCGTCGCTGTCCACGACGATGGCATCGCCCTTGCGCTGCGGGATGGTCACCGGGGTGATCTCCTGCGCGAGACGGCCATTGGCCTGCGCGGCCGCCGCCTTTTCTTGGCTGCGCATCGCAAAGGCGTCCTGATCCTCGCGCGAGATGCCGAACTCCTCGGCCACGTTCTCGCCGGTCTCGGGCATGCTATCCACGCCGTATTGCGCCTTCATCATCTTGTTGACGAAGCGCCAGCCGATCGTGGTGTCGTAGATTTCGGCGTTGCGCGAGAAGGCCGAGCTGGCCTTCGGCATCACGAAGGGCGCGCGGCTCATGCTCTCGACACCGCCCGCGATGGCAAGCTCGATCTCGCCCGCCTTGATGGCCCGCGCCGCCGCGATGATCGCGTCCATGCCCGAGCCGCACAGGCGGTTGAGCGTGGTGCCCGGCACGGTCACCGGCAGCCCTGCCAGCAGAGCCGACATGCGCGCGACGTTGCGGTTGTCCTCGCCCGCCTGATTGGCGCAGCCGAAATAGACCTCGTCCACTGCCGACCAGTCGATGTCGTGCTTGGCCATCAGCGCCTTCAGCGGGATCGCGCCAAGGTCGTCGGCGCGGACCGACGAGAGCGACCCGCCGAAGCGGCCGATGGGGGTGCGGATATAGGAACAGATATAGGCGTCGGTCATCTCAGAGCTCCGGGCAGATGAGGTCGGCGACCTCGCCCTCGACATGCAGCGGCGCGCCGGTGAGGGCCTGCAGCTCGTCGAACGAGATGGCGGGGATCTTCTCGCGCAGGACGAACTTGCCGCCCACCACATCGACAACAGCCAGCGAGGTGTAGATGCGCGTCACGCAGCCCACACCCGTCAGCGGCAGCGAGCAACTGGCGACGAGCTTGGGCTCGCCCTTCTTGGTGACGTGGTCGGTCAGCACCGCCACGCGCTTGGCGCTCTGCACCAGATCCATTGCGCCGCCGACTGCAGGCACGCCGCCCTTGCCGGTGGACCAGTTCGCCAGATCGCCGGTCTGCGCGACCTCGTAGGCACCGAGGATGGCGACGTCGAGATGGCCGCCGCGCACCATGGCGAAGCTGTCCGCGTGGTGGAAGAACGCGGTGCCCGGCTTGATGGTGATCGCCTTCTTGCCCGCGTTGATGCAGTCCCAGTCCTCTTCACCGGGCTTCGGCGCCTCGCCGAAGTCCAGCACGCCGTTCTCGGTGTGGAAGATCGCCTGCTTGCCCTCGGGCTGGAACTTGGCGACCATCTCGGGGAAGCCGATGCCGAGGTTGACGTAGGCGCCGTCCTCGATGTCCTGCGCCGCGCGCCAGGCGATCTGGGCGTTGCTCAGCTTGATGGCGGAGATATCGGTCATGGTCTCGCTCATGGGTAGACGGCCTCCGCCCGGTTCAGCTCTTCTTCCTGTGCGGGCTTTGCGACCTCGACCACCGAGCCGACGAAGATGCCCGGGGTGATGACGTGCTCGGGATCGATCCCGCCCAGTTCGACCACCTTGCTCGCCTGCACGATGGTGTAGGTCGCGGCCATGGCCATCACCGGGTTGAAGTTGCGCGCCGCCATCCGGTAGGTCAGGTTGCCATGCGGATCGGCCAGCTCGGCCTTGATCAGCGCGTAGTCGGCCTTGAGCCAGCGCTCGCGGACGTAATGCTTGCCCTCGAACTCCTCGGTCGGTTTCCCTTCCGCAAGCTCGGTGCCGTAGCTCGTCGCGGTGTAGAAGGCGGGGATGCCCGCGCCGCCTGCCCGAATACGCTCGGCGAGCGTGCCCTGCGGCACCAGCTCAAGCTCGATCTCTCCGGCGAGGTAGGCCTCGGTGAAGACCCGCGGGTCCGCCGAGCGCGGGAAGGAGCAGATCAGCTTCTTCACCCGCTTCTGTTCGATCAGCGCGGCGAGGCCGACGTGGCCGTTGCCCGCATTGTTGTTGACGACGGTCAGGTCCTTGGCGCCGTGGTCGATCAGCGCGTGGATCAGCTCGATCGGCGCGCCGGAGCCGCCGAAGCCGCCGATCATCACGGTCGCGCCGTCGGGAATGACCGAGACAGCCTCCCGGACGCTGGCGATGGTCTTGTCCATGAAATCCTCCTTGGGGCGCGTGTCGCCCTCGGCGCCTGAAATATGACTTGGGCGTAACAGGAGCCACGGATTTCGTGCGCATCTTGACATTTGTTCACATCCCGCGAGAGATCGTGCGCATGTTGAACAAACCGACCGATTTCATCGCCTCGCTGGCGAAGGGCCTGCAGGTGATCGAGTGCTTCCGCGCCGAGACGCCGCGGCTGTCGATCGCGCAGGTGGCCGAGAAGACCGGGCTCGACCGCGCCACGGCACGGCGCTGCCTGCTGACCCTGCACCGGCTCGGCTATGCCGATTACGACGGCAAGTTCTTCCAGCTCACGCCGCGCATCCTGCGGCTCGGCATGGGGGCGCTGGCCGCCCTGCCGCTGCCGCAGCTGGTGCAGCCATGGCTCGACCAGCTCTCAGAGCAGATCCACCAGTCGAGCAGCGTTTCGATCCTCGACGAGACCGAGATCGTCTACCTCGCCCGCGCCGCGCAGCGCCGAGTGATGAGCATCGGCCTGATGCCCGGCTCGCGGCTGCCGGCCCATTGCACCTCGATGGGCCGGGTGCTGCTCGCCGCCCTGCCCGAGGCGGAGATGCTGGCGCTGCTCGAGCGCTCGGACCTCACCCCGCGCACGCCGCGCGCGCTGACCGATCCGGCCGAGATCGCCGCCCGCATCGCGCAGGTGCGCGCGCAGGGTTTCGCGATCATCGACCAGGAGGTGGAGATGGGTCTGCGCTCGATCGCCGTGCCGCTCCACAACGCCCACGGGCAGGTGGTGGCGGCGCTGAACACCGGGCTTCCGGCAACGCAGGCCGAACCCGAGGAGCTGGCGCGGGACTACCTGCCGGCGCTGCTGAAAGTACAGGCGGGGCTGCGGCGGGTGCTGCACTGAGCAAAGGCCGGGTCGCCTCCGGCGCTTCACCAAGGCACGAAAAAGGGGCAAGGTTTCCCCCGCCCCCATTTCATGAGTGGTCCTGTGGAACCGAGGCTCAGTTGTCCTCGATGTTCAGCGCCACGAAGCGCGGATCGCCGCCACGGCGCACCAGCAGCAGGATAGACTTGCGGCCGGCATCCTTGGCTTCGGTGATCTTGGTCTCGAGGTCTTCGATGCTCAGCACCTCGGCCTGGCCGGCCTCGGTGATCACGTCGCCCGAGCGCAGGCCCTTTTCGTAGGCCTTCGAGGCGGGATCGACGTCCGTCACCGCAAGACCCTTGGCGCTGTCCGCGAGGCCCATTTCGCCGCGCAGCTCGGCGGTGAGCGGCGAAAGCGTCAGACCCATGAGATCCTTGGTGGCCGGGGCCTCCGGTGCGGGCTGCTCTTGCGAGGCGGGCAGCGTTTCCGCGGTGTCCTCGCGCAGGCCGAGGGTGACCAGCAGCGTCTCGGTATTGCCGTTGCGGTTGACCACCACGCGGACCGACTTGCCGACCTCGGTGTTGCCGACGATGCGCACGAGCTGGCGGGTGTCGGTGACCGGCTTGCCGTCGAAGGAGACGATGACGTCACCCGACTTCATGCCTGCGTCCATGGCAGGGCCTTCCGGAACGTCCGAAACCATCGCGCCCTCGGCCTTTTCGAGGCCAAGCGCCTCGGCCATGTCCGGGGTCACGTCCTGGATGCGCACGCCCAGCCAGCCACGGCGGGTTTCGCCGAACTGCTTGAGCTGGTCGACCACCTTGGTCACCACGTTCGACGCCATCGAGAAGCCGATGCCGATCGAGCCGCCGTTGGGCGAGAGGATCGCGGTGTTCACCCCGATCACGTCGCCGTTCATGTTGAACAGCGGACCGCCCGAGTTGCCGCGGTTGATGGCGGCATCGGTCTGGATGTAGTCGTCATAGCTGCCCGAGAGCGCGCGGTTGCGGGCCGAGACGATGCCGGCCGAGACCGAGAAGCCCTGACCCAGCGGGTTGCCCATGGCCATGACCCAGTCGCCGACCTTGGCCTCATCCGAGTTGCCGAACTTCACGAAGGGCAGCGGCTCGTCGGCCTCGACCTTCAGCACGGCGATGTCGGTGTTCGGGTCGGTGCCGACCAGCGTCGCGTCCAGTTCCTTGCCGGAGAAGAACTCGATGGTGATCTCGTCAGCGCCCTCGATGACGTGGTTGTTGGTGACGATATAGCCGTCCTCCGAGACCACGAACCCCGAGCCGAGCGCCGAAGAGCGCCGCGGGCGGTCGCCTTCGGGGTTGCCGTTCGGGTTCTGGAACTCGCGGAAGAAATCCTCGAAGGGCGAGCCCTCGGGCACGATGCCCTGCGGGCCGGTGCGTCCGGCGACCATGGTCGAGGTGGTGATGTTCACCACCGCCGGGCTGACCCGCTCGGCGAGCGGGGCGAAGCTGGACGGGGCACTCTGCGCCTCGGCCATGAGCGTCTGCGAGACGATCAGGAACATCGAGACGGTGGCCAGCCAGAACAGGCGCACCGGGCTCGACCCCTCCGTCACTGCAAGGTTTTGTGGTTTCACAGGGAACTCCTTCTGTTCGGCGGCTGCTGCACGGCCCCCGCGCGGCAACTCTGCCTCCTCATGAACAAGCGTAACATAGGAGCTTTTTGCGACCACCAAAGAAAAGGTTTCAAGCTTTCAAGCCCATGTGACATGCGAGTGAAAAACCATCCGTGCAGAAATGCAAAGCGGCGGGACGCAAGGTCTCCTGTGCACGTCGGGTGGCGGTCCTCAGCCGCCGAAACGCCTTGCGATCCAGAGCAGCAGCACGCCTGTAACAATTGTCACGAGCCCCAGCGTCCGGCGTGTCTCCAGCGGCATCTGCCGCAGCGCCTCGAGCATGCGCTCGACAAGCGAAGGGGCCAGTGCGTACACCAGCCCCTCGATCACGAGGACCAGAGCGATCCCCGTCAGTATGTCCGTACCCGTCACTCGGTCGCGGTTCCGCCGGCGGCGGAGGTGCTCGAAGTGCCCGAGGACGAGGCGGACGGCACCGGGGTGCCGATCTCGCCCTGCGACTTGAAGTACTCGAAGAACTCACCCTTCGGGGTCATGACCATCGAGGAATTGCCCGAGCCGAGCGATGTCTCGTAAGCCTGCAGCGACCGGTAGAAGGCAAAGAACTCCGGGTCCGCGCCATAGGCCTCGGCGAAGATGCCGTTGCGCTCGGCGTCGGCCTCACCGCGGATGATGTCGCCATCGCGGTTGGCTTCCGACTGGGTCTCGACCACGGTCCGGTCGGCCAACGCGCGAACACGCTGCGCTGCCTCGTTGCCCCGGGCGATCTCGTCGGCGGCCTCGCGTTCCCGCTCGGCCCGCATCCGGGCGAAGGTGGCGTCAAGGTTCTGCGTCGGCAGGTTGGTCTGCTTGAGACGCACGTCCACCACATCGAGACCCAGCGACAGTGCCTGCTGGCGTGCCTGGTCGCGAATGCGGTTGGTGAGCCCGCGGCGGTCCGTCGAGAGGATCACGTCCGAGGTCACCTGGTCGGCACCCAGCACTTCGCGGATCTGCGCGTTGAGGATGCCCGACAGGCGGTCCTCGGCGGTGCGCAGACCGCCCACGCCCACGGCCTGCCGGAAGCGGACCACGTCGGCGATGCGGTAGCGTGCGAAGGCATCCACCACGAGGCGGCGGTCATCCGACGGCGTGACCTCGATGGTCTCGGTGTCGAGCGACAGGATGCGGTCGTCGTATTTCACGACTTCCTGGATGATCGGGATCTTGAAGGCCAGCCCCGGCTCTTCCTTGACCGACTTGATCTGGCCGAACTGCATCACCAGCGCCTTTTCGCGCTCGTCGACGACGAAGATCGACGACAGGGCGACGACCGCAAGGACGACGATGACGGGCAGCACATAGGTCGACTTGCGCATGTCAGTTGCCTCCCTCGGTGGTGGTTCGGTTGCCCTGCAGCTGGTTCAGCGGCAGGTAGGGCACGACGCCGCCCTCACCGGTCAGACCCTCGTCGAGGATGGTCTTGTCGACGTTGCCGAGCACCTTTTCCATCGTCTCGAGATAGAGACGCCGGCGGGTGACCTCGGGGGCCTTGGCGTATTCCTCGCGCACGGCCGAGAAGCGGCTGGCTTCACCCAGCGCCTCGTTGACCACGCGGGCGCGGTAGCCCTCGGCCTGTTCGCGGATCTGCGCGGCTTCACCACGGGCCTCTGCAACCACGCGGTTGGCATAGGCGTCGGCCTGGCGCTCGAGCCGGTCACGTTCCTGTTCGGCGGCCTGCACCTCGCGGAAGGCGTCGATCACCTCGCGGGGCGGGTCGGCGGTGTCGAGGTTGATCCGCACGATGTTGATGCCGCTGTCATACTCGTCGAGCGTCGCCTGGATCTGCTCGCGCGCGGTGTCGGCAATGATGCCGCGGTCGCGGTTGAGGATCGGCGCGAGGTTGCTGGCCGCGATGATCTCGCGCATCACCGCCTCCGACACCGCCTGGACGGTGAGCTGCGGGTCGCGGATGTTGAACAGCAGCTTCGCCGGATCGTTGATGTTCCAGACCACCTGGAACTCGATGTCGACGATGTTCGCGTCGGTGGTCAGCATCAGGCTGTCCGCCGGGTCGCGGCCGTTGCCGATGGTCTCGGTCCGCTCGGAGGTCACGTTGACCACCTCATGCGTCACGAAGGGCCAGGGCGCGAAGTTGAGGCCCGGGTCGCCGGTCGAGGAATACTTGCCGAGGAAGAGCTCCACCGACTGTTCCTCGGGGCGCACGGTATAGAAGCTCATCCAGGCCCAGACGCCCACCGCGGCCAGCGCGGCAATCGCCACGGTGCCGCGGTTGAACTTCGGCCCGCCCGAGCCGCCACCGGTCCCACCGGTGTTGCCGCCGCCGCCACGCCCGCCCATCAGCACGCGCAGCCGCTCCTGGCCCTTCTTCATCAGCTCGTCAATCTCGGGGATCTGCGGGTCCTCGGGGCGCCGGCCGCCGTTGTTGCCGCCTCCGCCACCGCTGGGGGGCCTGCCCCCACCCTGATTGCCACCGCCGCCCCAGGGGCCGCCGCCGTGTCCTGCCATTAGGTTCCTTCCCTCTCACTCACTTGTCCGTGTCTCCCCCTACCTGTGCATTAAGCCCGCGGATTCAAGCGGTGCGCACAGGGTTCCGCATGGTGACCATCTCTTCGGCCATGGTGGGGTGCACCGCCACGGTGCGATCGAAATCTTCCTTTGTCGCGCCCATCTTCACCGCGATGCCGGCCAGCTGGATCATCTCGCCTGCATTCGGTGCGACGATGTGACAGCCCAGCACCTTGCGTGTCGCCTTGGAGACGACGAGCTTCATCATCACACGGTCGGGACGCCCGGCAAAGGCCGTCTGCATCGGCCGGAAGGAGGTCGCATAGACCTCGATCGGCTCCTGCTCGGCGGCATCCTCCTCCGAGAGGCCGATGGTGCCGAACTCGGGCTGGGTGAAGACCGCCGAGGGGATCAGCTCGTGATCGACCTTGGTGGGGTTGTCCTTGAAGACGGTCTCGACAAAGGCCATGCCCTCGCGGATCGCCACCGGGGTCAGGTTCACCCGGTCGGTCACATCGCCGATGGCGTGGATCGAGGGCACCGCGGTGGCGCTGTAGGCGTCGACCTCGATCTCGCCCCGGCGGCCGAGCTTCACGCCGACCTCCTCGAGGCCCATGTCATCGCTGTTGGGTGCGCGGCCGGTGGCAAAGAACACCTGGTCGTAGACCTTCACCTCGCCATTGGTGCCCTTCACGAGGATCGGCCCCTCACCCGGGGTGCCGCCGCTGTGGTCGGCCAGCATCTCCTGCATCGAGCTGCCCATGGGCACGCCCGCAGCGCTCTTGCCTTCAAGGTCGTCCGCGGTGGCCCGGCGCATCTCGACGATGTCTGTGCCGCAATGCAGGTGCACGCCGTTCTCGATCATGCTCTCGGCAATCAGCCCGCGGGCCTGCTCGTCGAAGCCCCGGAGGATCTGCGCGCCTCGGTAGTATTGCGTCACCTCGACGCCGAGCCCGTTGAGGATGCAGGCGAACTCGCAGGCGATATAGCCGCCGCCGACGATCAGGATCGACTTCGGCAGGGTCTCGAGATGGAAAATGTCATCCGACACCAGCCCCAGCTCGGCATTCGGGATCTCGGGGCGCACCGGGCGGCCGCCGGTGGCGATGAGGATGTGCTTTGCGGTGATCGTCTCGCCGGTGGAAAGCTCGACCGTATGCGCGTCCTTCACCTTGGCCCGCGCGTCATAGGAGATGACGCCGGAGTTCTTCAGCAGGTTGCGGTAGATGCCTTCGAGCCGGTCGAGTTCGGCGTTCAGCCGGTGCTGGAAGGTGCCCCAGTCGAAGCTGCCCGTCTCGATGTTCCAGCCGTAGCCCTTGGCATCCTCTGCGACGGTGCCGTATTCCGAGGCGAAGACCATCAGCTTCTTGGGCACGCAGCCGCGGATCACGCAGGTGCCGCCGTAGCGGTCTTCCTCGGCCAGAGCCACCTTGGCCCCGGTCTCGCCCGCCGCCACGCGCGCCGCCCGGACGCCACCGGAGCCGCCGCCGATGACAAAAAGATCGTAGTCAAAATCGCTCATGGCTCGCCTCTTGGTCTGTTGGCCGAGAGGTAGACCACAGGCCGCTACGGAAGGCCAGAGGCGGCGGCTGTGGGCGGCACGGGCAAGGCGCGACGATCCCGCCCGGAATCAAGGCGAAGCCGCCGGGCGAGCGCCGGCCCGTCCCGGCGGGCTGGCGCTCGCCCGGCTCTCGTCCCGCAGCTTCCCGGAGCGAAAAAAAGGCCGCCCGGATGGGCGGCCTCTCAGCTTTCCTGACCCGCAGGGAGCTTACAGCCCCGCCGCCTCGGCAAGATTGATCTCGGTCACGCTCACGTCCCCGCTGGCACCGTCGCGCAGCTCGGCCCGGCCGTCCTCGAAGCCGATCACCACCTTGTCGCAGATACCGATGAAGAGCCCGTTCTCTACCACACCGGGGATCTGGTTCAGCGCCAACGACAGCGCCTTCACATCGCCGATCCGCTTCAGGTGCAGGTCGAGCACATGGTTGCCTTCATCGGTGAGGAACGGCTCGCCCCCTGCCATGCGCAGCGAGGTCTCGCGCCCGTCCACGTCCATCTCTGCCAGCAGCCGCTCGACCAGCGTGCGGGTCGAGGCGCCGCCGAAGCGGATCACTTCCAGCGGCAGCGGGAAGGCGCCCAGCGTCGCCACGTCCTTGGCGGCATCGGCGATGACGATCATCTGGTCCGAGGCCGCGGCCACGATCTTCTCCTGAAGATGCGCGCCGCCGCCACCCTTGATCAGGTTGAGCTGGGGGTCGAACTCGTCGGCGCCGTCGATGGTCAGGTCGAGCCAACCCGCCTCGTCGAGGCTGATCACCTCGATGCCGACCTGCCGTGCCAGCTCGGCGGTACGGGTCGAGGTCGGCACGGCGCGGATCTTCAGACCCTCGTCGCGCACCCGGCGGCCGAGGTATTTCACCAGCCAGGCGGCGGTGGAGCCGGTGCCGAGACCGACACGCATGCCGTCCTCGACGAAATCGGCGGCACGGCGCGAGGCCACGAATTTTGCAATATCGGTCGGCGAGAGCTCTGCGGTCATCGCTGCGATTCCCCTTTTTTTCGGATGTTGCGGCGCTTATAGGATCTTCGCGCGCGCCCGCGATAGGCAAAAGTCCCGCGCCTCCGCAGCGTTTTCCTTCGATGAAACGCCGCAATTCTTCATGTGATCCGGCCGCCGGCCGGGCTAGGGTCCGGCGCAACCACAGCCCAGAGTCGAGGTCCCTCATGTTTCTTTCCGTGTTCGAGATGTTCAAGGTGGGCATCGGCCCGTCCTCCTCGCACACCATGGGGCCGATGGTGGCGGCGGCGCGCTTTCTGGACCGGCTGCGCGCCGCGCCCTTCGCCGCCGCCGGGCTGCGCGGCTCGCTGCATGGCTCGCTTGCCTTCACCGGGGTTGGCCATGCCACCGACCGCGCCACCATCCTCGGCCTCGCCGGCTTCGAGCCCGAGAGCTACGACGCCGAGGCCGCCGAGGCCGCGCTGGCCGAGATCGAGGCCACCGGCATGGTCCATCCCGAGGGCCTCGCGCCGCTGAAGTTCTCGCCCAGGACCGACCTCCGCTTCGACTATGACCGCAATCTTCCCGGCCATGCCAACGGCATGATCCTCATGGCCACCGACGCGCAGGGCGACGTGATCCTGCAGGAGATTTATTACTCCGTCGGCGGCGGTTTCGTGCTGACCGAGGACGAGCTCGCCTCGGGCAATGACAAGGACCACGGCCCCGCCGTGCCCTACCCTTTCAAGAGCGCCGCCGAGATGCTGGAGATGGCCGAGGCATCGGGCCTCTCCATTGCAGAGATGAAACGCCGCAACGAGCTTTCGCGCCGCCCCGCCGCCGAACTCGACGCCGGGCTGCTGCGCATCTCCGAGGTGATGATGAATTGCCTCGACCGCGGCCTAGAGGGCGGCGGCATCCTTCCCGGCGGGCTCAACGTCAAGCGCCGGGCCGGCAACATTCACGAGCAGCTGCAGGCCGAGCGCGGCCGCAACCTCACCGCGCCGCATGTGATCAACGACTGGATGAGCTGCTACGCCATGGCGGTGAACGAGGAGAATGCCGCCGGCGGTCAGGTCGTCACCGCGCCGACCAACGGCGCCGCGGGCGTGGTCCCCGCGGTGCTGCGCTACTGGCTCGACTTCGTG
This sequence comes from Alloyangia mangrovi, assembly GCF_002300555.2. Classification (GTDB taxonomy): domain Bacteria; phylum Pseudomonadota; class Alphaproteobacteria; order Rhodobacterales; family Rhodobacteraceae; genus Salipiger; species Salipiger mangrovi. The sequence goes on from NZ_NTHN02000012.1 coordinate 59,030, forward strand.
CCCGGAGCCACCCCCTCGCGCATCCCCGAGTTCCTGCTCACCGCCGCCGCCATCGGCGGGCTGGTGAAGTACAACGCCTCGATCTCGGGCGCCGAGGCGGGGTGTCAGGCCGAGGTCGGCAGCGCCTCGGCCATGGCCGCCGCCGGGCTCTGCGCCGTGCTCGGAGGCACGCCCGCGCAGATCGAGAACGCCGCCGAGATCGCCCTCGAGCACCACCTCGGCATGACCTGCGACCCGGTGAAGGGCCTCGTGCAGGTGCCCTGCATCGAGCGCAACGGCCTCGGGGCGATCAAGGCGGTCTCGGCTGCCTCGCTCTCGCTGCGTGGCGACGGCACCCACCTCGTTTCGCTCGACGCCTGCATCGAGACCATGCGCCAGACCGGTCGCGACATGGGCCATGAATACAAGGAAACCTCGCTCGGCGGTCTCGCGGTCAACGTGCCGAACTGCTGAAGGCGGCGCGCGGCCCTAGGCCGCCCGCGCCCCCAGCCGGTACATGAAAAGCGTCGCATCCCGCCGCGCCGTTCCTTCCGGGGCCAGCGCGTATTCGGGAATTTCTCCCGCCGGCAGGAAGCCGCAGGAGGCATAGAGCTGCTGCGCCGCATCCCCGGTCCGCGTGTCGAGCGTGATCAGATCCCGCCCCAGCCCCTCGGCCCGGGCAAGCAGCGCCTCGACCAGCGCCCGCGCCAGACCGCGACGGCGGAACGCGGGGTGCACCAGCATCTTCGAGATCTCCGCCCGGTGGGTCTGGTTGGGCATCCCCGCCAGCGCCAGCGAGACCGTGCCGACCATGCGCTCCCCCTCGAAGGCCCCGAAGAGAATCCGGTCGCCGCTCTCGATTTCGGGAACGAGCCCCTCCCAGAAGCGCAGCGCCTCCTCCGCGGCAAAGGGCATCACGAAGCCCACGCTCGCCCCGTCCGCGACGCAGGCGGCAAGGATATCCGCCAGATCCCGCAAGTGATCGCGGATCCCGGATGCGGGAATCTCGCGGATCACGGCGTCACCAGCACCAGCACGTAGAGCGCCGGTTTCTTCTTGCTGAGCGCGGCAAAACGCGTCGGCCCCTCCAGCCGGTAGCGCAATGTGTCGCCCGCCGCCAGATCGTGAGCCACGCCCTCGACCTCGACCAGCAGCTTGCCCGACAGCAGGTGCAGGTGATGCTCGAGCCCCGGCACGGGCGAGGCGTCATAGGCGATTTCCGCCCCCGGCTGCAGAACGCACTGCAACATCTCGGCGGCGAGCCCGGTGGCCGCGGGCGAGATCACCCGGCGGGTGAAGCCGGTGGCCTCGTCGCGCCATTCCGGCTGCTCGGCAGCGGGCACACGCGCGGTGAACCCCTCCTCCACCATGGCCATCAGCCGGGACATGCTGAGCCCGTAGGCGAGGCAGAGCTTGCCCAGCACCTCGGCGGTGGGGCTGGTCTCGCCCTTCTCGAAGCGCGACAGGGCGGCGCGCGAGATGCCGCTGCGCTCGGCCAGCTGGTCGAGCGTCAGCCCGGCCTCGCCGCGCAGCGCCGCAAGGCGGCGGGCCAGCCGCGCGGTCAGATCGCCCGAAGGCGCGGGACGCGTCGGCGACGCAAGCTCATCCATCTGGGTGTCTCCGGGTTTCTCTCTATTATGAGAAATATTCCCGATTCAGATCGAGAGCGCAAGCCCGCTCACGCCTGCGCCTTCTCCCGCCCCGCCGAAAGCGATTTCACCGGCCCCGAGGCAATCACCTCGCCGCTCTCGGCAAAGCGGTCGTGATATTGCTCCACCTTCGCCAGATCGTAGAGGTAGTTGACCATCGCCCCGCCCGACTGCCGCACGCCGTTCTCCGAGGTATCGCGCCCGCATGCACCGCGTGCACCAAGGCGCCATTGCCGAGATGGAAGCGCGCCACCGGATCGCGCGGCCGCCCGTCGCCCCGCTTGGCGGTCAGCAGGTAATGCGCCGCGAGCTGGGTCATGCGCTTGCCGTCGGCGGGATCATAGCTCACCCCCTGCTCCTCCAGCCAGCCCACCAGCCCCGGGATCGGCGAGAGCGTCACGAAGGTCTTCAGCCCCGGCAGGGTACTGGCGAGATCGGAGGCCACCTGCTTGATCAGCGAATTGCCAAAGGAAATGCCCGCCAACCCCGGCTGGCAGTTGGAGATCGAGTAGAAGACGGCGGTGTCGGCGCTGCGCTCCTCCAGCGGCACCCGCTCTTCCTCGAGCAGCGCCTGGATCGAGCCCGGCACGCCGCGGGTCAGCGCCACCTCGACGAAAATCAGCGGCTCGTCCGGCATCGCCGGGTGGAAGAAGGCAAAGCAGCGCCGGTCCGGCGGCGCGAGCCGACGGCGCAAATCGTCCCAGCTCTGGATCGCATGCACCGCCTCATAGGCGATGATCTTCTCCAGCACATGCGCCGGGCTCTCCCAGCTGATCGGCCGCAGCACGAGGAAGCCTCGGTTGAACCAGCTCTTGAACAGGTGACGGAAATCCTCGTCGAGCGCCTCGAGCTCGGGCTCCCCCCGCCCCTGCCGCAAGAGATCGGCCCGCATCCGCACCAGCCGCTCTGTCGCCCCGGGCACCATGTTGAGCCGTCGCAGAAGCTCGGCCCGCGGCGGCTCGGCGGCGGCCATGAAGGCACGGTAGCTGCGCCCCGAGGGCTCGACCTCATAGGCCGCCAGCGCCCCGCGCACCGCCTCGGCATCGACGTTGAGCGCCGCCAGCCCGTGGAAGGCGGCGAGCTTTTCCTCGCCGGACATGCCATCGTAGCGTTGCAGCACATGCCGTGCCAGCGTCGCGGCGACCGTCTCGCTGCGCGCCTCCAGAAGCTCCGTCACCAGCTCCGGCAGCGCCCGCGGATCGCGCCGCAGCCGCGGTGCCGCCCCGGCGCGGCGGTCGAAGATCGTGCTGAGCAGATCGGCAAAGAGACTCATGCGAACTCCTTTCCCGGCGCCAGCCCGGCGCCGCGCGCCCTCCCGGGCCCAAGGGTGCGCAGCCTCAAGCCCCCTGACAAGCCTGTTCGCGCCAACGCCCCCGCAACGCGCGGCATTCCCCGCTTTCTTCTAGGTCCAAATATCCCGGGGGAGTCCGCGCAGCGGACGGGGGCAGCGCCCCCTGACCCCGCGCCACACAGCCAAGCCCCGGAAGCCTGCCCATTACCTGGGCATGCACCCTGCTCCTGCCCGTCGCTTGGGCAAAAATCCCCCAGTCAGAGGCGAGGGCAATTGCCACGAATCGGCGCATTCCTTACCGCTTGGTAAAAAATTCACAAAACACCCTCAGGGATGGAAAAGGACAGACGGATGGCAATCGACAAAACGGCCGGGCTGCTGACCCGGCGCGGACTGCTGAAAAGCACGGGCGGGCTCGCCGCCTTCGCCAGCACCGGGCTCGCGGGCAAGCTGATGGCGCAGGAGCCGATCAGTGTCGCCGGCATCTACACGGTGCCGGTCGAGCAGCAATGGGTGAGCCGCATCCATGTCGCCGCCGAGGCAGCCAAGGCGGCGGGGCTGATCAGCTACACCTACTCCGAGAACACCTCCAACACCGACTATCCGCGCGTCATGCGCGAATATGCCGAGAGCGGCGCGCAGCTCATCGTCGGCGAGATCTTCGGCGTCGAGCAGGAGGCCCGCGAGGTCGTGCTCGACTACCCCGAGACCGCCTTCCTGCTCGGCTCGTCCTTCCTGCCCGACGAGAGCTATCCGAACCTCGGGGTCTTCGACAATTACATCCAGGACGCCTCGTATCTCTCGGGAATCATCGCTGGCGCGATGAGCGAGAGCGGAAACATCGGCATGGTCGGCGGCTTCCCGATCCCCGAGGTAAACCGGCTCATGCACGCCTTCATGGCAGGCGTGAAGGAGAGCAAGCCCGAGGCCACCTTCCAGGTCAGCTTCATCGGCTCGTGGTTCGATCCGCCCAAGGCCAAGGAAACCGCCTTCGCGATGATCGAGAACGGCGCCGACCTGCTCTATGCCGAGCGCTTCGGCGTTTCCGACGCGGCGCAGGAAAAGGGCGTTCTGGCGATCGGCAACGTCATCGACACGCAAGCCGACTACCCCGACACCGTGGTCGCCTCGGCGCTCTGGGACTTCGGCCCGACGCTGGCGGCGGCGCTGGCCAAGGTGGCGGACGGCAGCTTCGCGGCCGAGAACTACGGCAGCTACAGCTTCATGAAAGAAGGCGGCTGCGCGCTCGCCCCGCTCGGCACCTTCGAGGGCAAGGTCCCGCAGGCGGCGCTCGATCTCGTGGCGGCGAAGGAAGCGGCGATCAAGGACGGCTCCTTCACCACCCTGATCAACGACGAAGAGCCCAAGTCCTCGTGAGGACACGGGTAAGGAACCGGCAATGACCGAGACCAAGGAGGCGCAGGACGTGGTCCTGCGCCTTTCCGGCATCACCAAGCGCTTCGGCGCGCTGACCGCCAATGACGCCATCAGCTTCGAGCTGGCGCGCGGCGAAGTCGTGGCCCTGCTCGGCGAAAACGGCGCCGGCAAGACCACGCTGATGAACATCCTCTTCGGCCATTACACCGCCGACGAGGGCACGGTCGACGTGTTTGGCCAGCCCCTGCCCCCCGGCCTTCCCGGCGCGGCGCTGGCGGCGGGCGTGGGCATGGTGCACCAGCATTTCACGCTCGCGGGCAACATGACCGTGCTCGAGAACATCCTGCTCGGCACCCGTTCGCTCTGGACCCCCGGCCTCGGCCGCGCGGCGGCCCGGCGGCGGGTGCAGCAACTCTCGCACGACTTCGGCCTTGCCGTGCATCCCGACGCCCGTGTCGCGACGCTCTCCGTGGGCGAGCGGCAGCGGGTCGAGATCCTCAAGGCGCTCTACCGCGAGGCCCGCATCCTCATTCTCGACGAGCCCACCGCCGTGCTCACCCCGCAGGAAAGCGACGCCCTCTTCGAGACGTTGCGCAAGGCGGTGGCGCAGGGGCTCTCGGTGATCTTCATCTCGCACAAGCTGCACGAGGTCATGGCGGTCTCCTCCCGCGTGCTGGTGCTGCGCCACGGCAAGCTCGTCGGCGAGGTCGCCACGGCCGAGACCGACCGCCACCAGCTCGCCGAGCTGATGGTCGGCGCCGAGATCACGCCCCCCGCCCCCGCCGAGGCCCGCCCCGGCGCCACGCTGCTCCGGCTGGACAAGGTCTCCACCCCCGCGCGCGGCAACCGCACCGGGCTGCGCTCTGTCGACCTTGAGCTCAAGGCCGGGCAAATTCTCGGCCTCGCCGGGGTCTCGGGCAACGGCCAGGGTGCACTCGCCGACCTGCTGTCCGGCCTCGAGACGCCCAGCGCCGGAACCATGGAACTGGCGGGCGCCGAGATCCCCCGCTGGTCCCCGCGCGAGGCGCTGGCCGCCCGCATCGGCCGCATCCCCGAGGACCGCCACAGGACCGGCACCATCGCCGATTTCACCCTCACCGAGAACGCGGTGCTGGAAAGCTACGCGGAGGCCCCCGTGGCGAAGGCCGGATGGATGGACTGGTCCGCCGCCCGCCGCGCCGCCGAGGAGATCATCGAAACCTACGACGTGCGCTGCCCGGGTCCCGAGACCCGCATCCGCCTGCTGTCGGGCGGCAACATGCAGAAGCTGATCCTCGGCCGGGTGCTGGGCGCGCAGCCGAGGATCATCCTCGCCAACCAGCCGGTGCGCGGCCTCGACATCGGCGCGGTCACCTACGTGCAGCAGCGCCTCATCGCCGCCCGCGACGCGGGCGCGGCTGTGCTGCTGATCTCTGAGGATCTCGACGAGGTGCTGACGCTCTCGGACGTGGTGCGGGTGATCTGCGAGGGCCGGCTCTCGCCGGAGTTCCCGCGCGGCAGCAAGACCCCCGCCGAACTCGGCCAGTGGATGGCCGGACAGGGCTTCGACGATGCCGCCTGAGAATACGCGCCACCTCGCCCCTTCTTCTCTTTCCAAATACGCACATCCCGCCCCCTCCGCCCGCGCCTCAGGCCGGGCAAAGGCACAGCCCACCAGAGCCCCCCATGCGCCTTGATCCCATCACCGCCCCCTCGCCCGCCCGCAGGCTTGGCCTTCCCGCGCTGGCGCTCGGCGCCACGGTGCTCGTCGCCATGGGCCTCGCGCTCATCGCGGGGGCCGATCCGCTCGCCACGCTGGGTCTCATCCTCAAGGGCGCCGCGGGCTCGAAATTCGCCCTGCTGGAAACGCTGAACCGCGCCACGCCGCTGATCTTCACCGGCCTCGCCGTCTCGGTCGCCTTCCGCGCCCGGCTCTGGAACATCGGCGCCGAGGCGCAACTCTACGCCGGCGCGCTCCTCACCGTCGTGATCGGCACGCAGCTCGGACTGCCCGGGCCCCTCGCCCTGCCGCTGATGGCGTTCGGCGCGGTGTTTGCCGGGGCACTGGTGCTGCTCGGCCCGGTGCTGCTGAAAACCCGCCTCGGCGTCGACGAGGTGGTGACCACGCTGCTTCTCAACTTCATCATGGCGCTCTTCATCTCCTACCTGCTAGAGGGGCCGCTGAAGGACCCGATGGGCATGGGCTGGCCGAAATCCCCCGCCCTGCCGCGCGATGCCCGCCTGCCACGCCTCATCGAGGGGCTGCGGCTGCACTGGGGTTTCGGGCTGGCGCTCATCTCGGCGCTCACGGTCTGGGTCATGCAGACCCGCACCACGCTCGGCTACGAGATCCGCGCCACCGGCCTCAACCCCGAGGCGGCGCGCTTCGCCGGCATCCCGGTCGGTCGGGTGCTGGTCAAGACCGCGCTCATCTCCGGCGGCCTCGCCGCGCTGGCGGGCTTCTCGGAGGTCGCGGGCCTCAAGGGCAACCTCACCGCCGACCTCTCGCCCGGCTTCGGCTACACCGGCATCGTGGTCGCCATGCTGGCCCTGCTGCACCCCCTCGGCGTCGTCGTCTCGGCGCTCTTCGTCGCGGGGGTCTTCGTCGGGGCCGACAGCATGTCGCGCGCCGCGGGCGTGCCCACCTACATCGCCGATATCCTGCTGGCCACGGCCCTGCTCTTCATGGTGCTGGCCATCCTTCTCACGAAAGTCCGGGTGGTGCGCGGATGACCGAGATCGTCGACATCCTCATCTCGGCGAGCTTCTGGGCCGCCGTGCTGCGCATCGCCTCGCCGCTGATCTTCGCCACGCTCGGAGAGCTGATCTGCGAGCGCGCGGGCGTTCTCAACCTCGGCATCGAGGGCATCATGGTCTTCGGCGCCTTCGCCGGCTGGATGGCCGTCTACGCGGGGCTTGGCCTCTGGCCGGGCGTTCTGGTCGCGCTGCTCGCCGGTATGGCTTTCGGAGCCCTGCACGCGCTGCTGACGGTGCCCTTCGGCCTGTCGCAGCACGTGGTCGGCCTCGGCATCACCATGCTCGCCACGTCATCGGCCTATTACGCGTACCGCCTCGCCCTGCCCGAGGTCACGAGCCCGCCGCGCATCGCGCCCTTCCAGCCGCTGCACATCCCGGTGCTGTCGGACATCCCGTGGCTCGGGCAGGCGCTCTTCTCGCAGACCGCGCTCACATGGGCCGCCTTCGGCTGCGCCGCGCTGGTGGCGCTGGTGCTCTACCGCACGCCGCTCGGCCTCGCCGTGCGCGCCGCCGGGGAAAACCCGCAGGCGGTGGAGGCGCAGGGGCTTTCCGTTGCGGCGATCCGCATGGGCGCGGTCATCGTCGGCTCGGGCCTCATGGCGGTGGGCGGGGCTTTCCTCACCATGTCGGCCTTCTCGTCCTTCTTCTTCGAAATGGTCAACGGCCGCGGCTGGATCTGCATCGCTCTGGTGGTCTTCGGCGCGTGGAAACCCGGCAAGGCGCTCTTGGGCGCGCTGCTCTTCGCCGGTTTCGACGCGCTGCAGATCCGCCTGCAGCAGACCCCGATGGGGCAGGTCGTGCCCTATCAGGTCTTCCTGATGATCCCCTACGTGCTGTCGATCCTCGCCCTCATCCTCATGTCGCGCCGCGCCGAAGTTCCGGCGGCGCTGATGACCCCCTTCAACCGCGGAGAGCGCTGAATGGCCACTTTCGACATCCTCGTGACCGGTGGCACCCTGCCGGACGGGACCACCGCCGACATCGGCATCACCGGCAGCCGCATCGCGGCCATCGGCAACCTCGCGGACTCCGAGGCGGGCGAGACCATCGACGCTTCGGGCGACCTCGTGTCGCCTCCCTTCGTCGACCCGCATTTCCACATGGACGCGACGCTGAGCTACGGCACGCCCCGGATCAATGCCTCGGGCACCCTGCTCGAGGGCATCGACCTCTGGGGCGAGCTGCGCGAGGAGGCGACGGTCGACGAGATGGTCGCCCGGGCGTTGGAGTATTGCGACTGGGCCGTCTCGCTGGGCCTGCTGGCGATCCGCAGCCATGTCGACACCACACCCGATCACCTGAACACCGTCACCGCGATGCTGGAGGTTCAGGCGCGGGTCAAACCCTACCTCGACCTGCAGCTCGTCGCCTTCCCGCAGGACGGCTTCCTGCGCACGCCGACGGGGCGCGAGAACCTGATCCGTGCGCTCGACATGGGCGTCGGCGTGGTCGGCGGCATCCCCCACTTCGAGCGCACCATGGCGGATGGGGCCGCCTCGCTGAAGGAGCTTTGCGAGATCGCCGCCGAGCGCGGCCTGCTGGTCGACATCCATTGCGACGAGACCGACGACCCCCTCTCGCGCCATATCGAGGCGCTGGCCTACGAGACGCAGCGCCTTGGCCTGCAGGGCCGCGTGGCGGGCAGTCACCTCACCTCCATGCACTCCATGGACAACTATTACGTGTCAAAACTTCTCCCTCTGATCGCAGAAGCGGAAATTTCCGCCATTCCCAACCCGCTGATCAACATCACCCTGCAGGGACGGCATGACAGCTACCCCAAGCGCCGCGGCCTCACCCGCGTCAAGGAGATGCAGGCGCAGGGCATCCGCGTCGGCTGGGGACAGGACTGCGTGCGCGACCCCTGGTACTCGCTCGGCACCGGCGACATGCTCGACGTGGCCTTCATGGGGCTGCACGTGGCGCAGATGACCTCGCCGCAGGAGATGGCCCGCTGCTTCACCATGGTGACCGAGGAGAACGCGAAGATCCTGCACCTCGAGGGCTACGGGCTGGCGGTCGGCAACATGGCCTCGCTGGTGGTGCTTGACGCGGGCGATCCGATCGAGGCGCTGCGGCTGCGGCCGGACCGGCTCTGCGTCATCTCCAAGGGCAAGGTGGTCACGCGCCAGGCGCGCAACGACGCGACGCTGGCCCTGCCCGGTCGCCCCGGCAGCGTGCGCCGGCGACACAAGGTCCCGGGCTGAGCGGACGCGCATCGGCGCTGTCCCTGCGGGGACAGCGTTTTCCGCCGCTCGGAGGGCAAGACACGCAAACGCGAAAAGGGCACGCGGAAGCCGCGCGCCGTTCGGCGTCTCGCTCATGTCGAAGTCATGGGAGAAGTGGCAGCCCGTAGGGGAATCGAACCCCTCTTTCCAGGTTGAAAACCTGGCGTCCTAACCGATAGACGAACGGGCCGTGCCGGCTGGTGAGGGGCGTTCTAGTCAAAGCTCCGACCCCTTGCAAGCGGAATTTTGCGGTTTTTTCACCCATCCGTGACTTTTTCTCAAATCACTGATATTGTTTTGAAATTTCCGCCTCACATCCGCTTACCCAGCGGCAGGCGCAGCGTCCTCCAGACGCATCTGCACCGAGCGCCGGCCGTTCCACTCGTTGATCTCGAAGCGCCCGGCGAGGTGGAATCGTGCGCCCTTGTGCTGGCTCAGCACCTGGCCCATCGGCGTGTCGAAGGCCCCGAAGCAGATGGCGTCGATCTTCGCCCCGAGCCCGTCCCCGGCGGTGATCTTGAGGTGCCCGGTGCCCACTTCCTTGGCAAAAAGGATCTGCGCATCGGGCATGGCGAACCGCGGCCCCGGCGCCCCGGCGCCGAAGGGCCCGGCCTGCTCGAGCCGGTCGCAGAGGTCGGTGCTGGCAACGCCCGGCATCATCAGCCCGTCGAGCCGCAGGTCCGCCGCCCCGCCCTGCCCTGCGCCCTGCTTGGCGAGAAGCTCGGCCAGCCGCGCCATGGCGGGCTCCAGCTTGTCCTCGGCCACGGTCAGCCCCGCAGCCATCTTGTGGCCGCCGCCCTTGACCAGCAGCCCCTCGGCGGCAAGCTTCTGGATGCTCGCGCCCAGATCGACGCCCGAAACCGAGCGGCCCGAGCCCTTGCCCTCGCCGCCGTCGAAGCCGATGACGATGGAGGGGCGGTTGGTCATCTCCTTGAGGCGCGAGGCAACGATGCCGACCACACCCGGATGCCAGCCCTGGCCCGCCGCCCAGACCAGCGGCGCGTCGAGGCCGCGCTCCTCGGCCTGCGCGATCGCCGAAGCGCGCACCGCTTCCTCGACCTCGCGACGCTCGGAGTTGAGCTTGTCGAGCCGCGCGGCCAGCGCCTCGGCCTCGTGACGGTCCCGTGTGGCCAGCAGCCGCGCGCCGAGGTCGGCCTGGCCGATCCGCCCGCCGGCGTTGATCCGGGGCCCGAGCACGTAGCCGAGGTGATAGGCCGAGGGCGCCGTGTCGAGCCGCGCCACGTCCGAGAGCGCCACGAGCCCGGGCCGCGCGCGCCGCGCCATGACCTGCAGGCCCGAGCGCACGAAGGCGCGGTTGACCCCGCGCAGCGGTGCCACGTCGGCAACGGTGGCCAGCGCCACCAGATCGAGCAGCGACATGAGGTCCGGCCCCTTTGCGCCCGCCTCGCGAATTTGCCGCCCGCAATCGACCAGGACCATGAAGACCACGGCGGCGGCGCAGAGATGCGCCAGCGCGCCGTCCTCGTCCTGGCGGTTGGGGTTCACCACCGCCACGCAATCCGGCAGCGTCTCGCCGCCGAGGTGGTGGTCGAGCACCACCACATCAGCGCCCGTCGCCGCGGCGATGGGCTCATGCGAGAGCGTGCCGCAGTCGACGCAGATGATCAGGTCATGCGCCGCGGCGAGCTGCTGCATGGCGGGCACATTGGGCCCGTAGCCCTCGTCGATGCGGTCGGGCACGTAGAGCGTCGCCTCGAGCCCGAGCTGGCGCAGCCAGTCGATCAGCAGCGCCGCCGAACTGCCGCCGTCGACGTCGTAATCGGCAAATATGGCGATGCGCTCGCGCCCCCGAACCGCCTGCAGGATACGGGCGGAAGCCTTCTCCATGTCGCGCATGACGCGCGGGTCGGGCATCAGGTCGCGCAGCTTGGGATCGAGGAAGCCCGGCACCTCCTCGCCCGGCACCCCGAGCCGCGCCAGCACCGCGCAGAGCGGGCGCGGCAGGTGGGAGGCCTGCGCCAGCGCCTCGGCCTGCCGCTCGACCTCGACCGCCGGACCGACCCACCGCCGCCCGGTCAGCGACTGCTCCACACCCAGATAGCTCATGCGCCCCTCGCGTTTCTTCCTTGCCTGAAATCGCCCCCTCCTAGCGCGAAACGGCGCCGAACGGAACGGGGCTCGCCGGCCCGGCGCCGCGCGGGTGATGAGGACGGGATCTGCGTATTTTTGAAGAGAAGAAGCCGGTGGCCTGAAAAGCGGAAGGGGCCCGCGCGACGCGAGCCCCTTCTTCTCTTTTCAAATACGCAAATCCGGCGCCGGCCGGCCCGCGCTCAGCCCTCGAAGGGGTTGCGGTACTGCACGCGGCGCACCGAGCCGGTCTTCGAGCGCATCAGGATGGTCTCGGTTTCGATCCAGCCCGGCGAGCGCTTGATGCCCGAGAGGATCGAGCCATTGGTCACACCGGTGGCGGCGAAGATCACATCGGCGGTGACCAGCTCGTCACGCGCGTAAATCTTGTCGAGATCGGTGATGCCCGCCTTGGCGGCGCGGCCGCGCTCGTCGTCGTTGCGGAACAGCAGTCGGCCGTACATCTGGCCACCCATGCATTTCAGCGCGGCAGCCGCCAGCACGCCCTCGGGGGCGCCGCCGGAGCCCATGTACATGTCGATGCCGGTGATGTCGGGTTCGGCGCAATGCATCACGCCCGCCACGTCACCGTCGGTGATCAGCCGGATGCCGGCGCCGGTGGCGCGGACCTCGGCGATCAGATCCTCGTGGCGCGGACGCTCGAGGATGCAGACGGTGATGTCGGTCATCGCGCAGCCCTTGGCCGCGGCCAGCGCCGCGACGCGCTCGGAGGGGGTCATGTCGAGCGTCACCACGCCCTCGGCAAAGCCCGGGCCGATCGCCAGCTTGTCCATGTAGACGTCGGGCGCGTGCAGCATCGAGCCGCGCGGGCCCATGGCGATGACGGTGAGCGCGTTGGGCATGTCCTTGGCGGTCAGCGTGGTGCCTTCCAGCGGGTCGAGCGCGATGTCCACACCCGGTCCGTTGCCGGTGCCCACTTCCTCGCCGATGTAGAGCATCGGCGCCTCGTCGCGCTCGCCTTCGCCGATCACCACGACGCCCGCGATGTCCAGCAGGTTGAGCTGTTCGCGCATGGCGTTGACCGCGGCTTGGTCCGCCGCCTTTTCATCCCCGCGGCCAATCAGGCTGGCAGAGGCGATGGCGGCCTGTTCGGCGACCCGGGCGAGGCCGAGCGAAAGCATACGGTCATTGAAATCGACGGGAGCGGACATGGAGTCTTCCTTGAAAAATTTAACGCTTGGAAAGGGTGTAGCGCGCGTGGTCCGACGAGGGCAAGGCCGCTGGCGCTAACCGTCCCCGCGCAGGGCGGCGCGGGGACGCGGAGATGTCGCGGGTGTGTCAAAGCGGGCGCCGGGCGCCGCTCAGACCGCCTCGATGCGCAGCGCGACCGGGGTGCCGTGCACGACGCCGGTGTCGGCCATGGCCGCCAGCGCCGAATCGAGCGCCGCGCGGGTGGTCTTATGGGTGACGATCAGCACCGGGGCAGTGTCTGCGGTGGTGGTCTGGCCGTATTGGCGCAGGCGGTTGATCGAAACACCTGCCTCGCCGAGCGCCGCGGCGACCTTGGCAAGCGCGCCGGGCCGGTCGGCCAGCGCCATGCGCAGGTAATAGGGCGCGGGGGTGGTGGCCTTCGCCGGGACCGCCTGCACCAGGCTCGAGGCCGGGGCGCCGAAGGTCGACAGCCGGGTGCCGCGCGCCACGTCCATCACGTCGCCCATCACCGCCGAGGCGGTCGGCCCCTCGCCCGCGCCGGCGCCGCGCAGCACGATCTGACCGACCTCATCCCCCTCGATCACCACCATGTTGGTACCGCCCTCGAGCTGGCCCAGCGGCGAGGAGGCGGGCACGAGGCTCGGCGCCATCGACTGCTCGAGGCCGAGATCGGTCATCCGGCACACGCCCAGCAGCTTGATGCGGTAGCCCATGTCGGCGGCCTGGCGGATGTCCTCGATCGACACCCGGCCTATGCCCTCGAGCTCGACCGCGTCGAAGGCGACCTGGGTGCCATAGGCAATGGAGGAGAGCAGCGAGAGCTTGTGGCCGGCGTCGATGCCGCCGACGTCGAGATCGGGATCGGCCTCGAGATATCCCAGCCCGTCGGCCTCGGAGAAGGCTTCCTGGTAGGAGAGGCCCGCGTTCTCCATCCGGGTCAGGATGTAGTTGCAGGTGCCGTTCATCACGCCCATGACGCGGGTGATGCGGTTGGCGGAAAGGCCCTCGGTCAGCGCCTTGATCACCGGGATGCCGCCGGCGACGGCGGCCTCGAAGCGCAGCACGGCGCCGGTGCTCTCGGCCAGTTCGGCCAGCGCCTGGCCGTGGTGGGCGAGCAGCGCCTTGTTGGCGGTGACCACGTCTTTGCCGAGCTTCAGCGCGGCCTCGGTGGCGGCCTTGGCCGGGCCGTCGGAGCCGCCCATCAGCTCGACCAGCACGTCGATGTCGTCGCGCTTGGCAAGGGCGACCGGGTCGTCCTCCCAGGCGTAATCCGCGAGCGAGACGCCGCGGTCCTTGTCACGGTTGCGCGCCGAGACCGCCGAGATGACGATCTTGCGGCCGGAGCGGGCCTCGAGCAGCGCCGCCTTCTGCTGCACGATCTTGACGACGCCGGCACCGACGGTGCCAAGGCCCGCAATCCCCAGGCGCAGAGGTTCAGACATTTGCGGGATCCTTCTTCTTCGGTGTCTTCAGGTGATTTGGTCGCCGTTGCCTTAGCCGTATCGCGGCGCGGGTGCAACGTCGCGGAAGGGCGCGGCAGCGCCCGGGAGGCCCCGCTGTGGCCGCCCGGCTTTACGCGTCCGGAACCTCGGGGAAGGTGACGCCGCCGTCCATCCGGCGGCGCGTGCCCTCGTCCACCACCGCGCCCCTGCTGCAGCGCTCGCGCGGCGGCGCAGCGCCTCGCGCGGGTAGTCCAGATCCTCGGCCATCTCGGGCTGGGTGCGCGCCGGCGGCTGCCCCTCGAGCAGCCCCGAGAGCGGCACCAGCCGGGGCCAGGGCGCGCCGGCGACACCGGGGCTCTGCGAGCCGTCGAACTCGGGAAAGTCGGTGCAGGCGCCCGTCAGGGCAAGGAGGGTCAGGAGCACGAGGCGCATGAGGATCTTCGGGTCGCTTTCCGGGCCGGTATCACGGCAGACTGTGCCCGTCTTGCCGCAAGCGCCGCGGCAGGGCAAGGGCGGCGCGCGCCGCGCTTGATCTGAACGCACGTTCAGATAAACAGGAGAGATGGCCCGTACCGCAGGATCGCATTCCGACATCACCGGGCCGCGGATCCGCGAGGCGGCGCTGCGGCTCTTTGCCAAGCACGGCTATGCCGCCGTCTCGATGCGCCGCATCGCGTCGGAGGTCGGCGTGCAGGCCGGGGCGCTCTACAACTACATCCCGGACAAGCAGGCCCTGCTCTTCTCGCTGCTCAAGGGCCATATGGACGAGCTGCTCGAGGCCTGGGAGGCCGAGCCGCATCCCGCCGATCCGCTGGCCCGGCTCGAGGGGTTCGTGCGCTTTCACATCCGCTTCACCCTGCGACGGGCAGAATCGATCTTCATCTCCTACATGGAGCTGCGCAATCTCGAGCCGGAGAACTTCGCGCAGATCGAGGCCCTGCGCAGCCGCTACGAGGGGCTGCTCGAGCAGATCCTGCGCGATGGCCAGGCGGCGGGGCAGCTCTCGGTGCCCGACACGCGGATCGCCGCCTTTGCGCTGATCGGCATGCTGACCGGCGTCAACACCTGGTACCGCGAGGGCGGGCGTCTCTCCGAGGAGGAGGTCGCCGCGCTCTACTGGGACATGGCCCGCAAGGCGGTGGGCGCGGGCTAGGCGCCGGGGGGCCGCAGGGGGCCAAAAGCCTTTGAAGGCTCTTGCAACGACCTTGGAAGGACGTTGCCTCAGTTGGAGAGCTGGATCGATTCGAGGTACTCGAGCAGCGCCACCATCTTGCGCGGTGTCGGCGTCAGGATGCCGTCGCCGGTGTCGAGCGGCACTTCCTCGCCCTTCAGCAGCTCGCCGAACTCCGGCATGCCCGGCCCTGCCATGTTCGAGCGCGCGTAGCCGTCGATCATCGAGAGCACCTCGGCGCGGGGGAAGTTCCCGCCCCGGCGCGCGGCAATATGGGTGAGATCGGCCGGGGTGATCCCGAGATCCGCCGCCAGCGGCCCGTTGCCGACCGCCGTGGTGCCATGGCAGGACGCGCAATAGTCCATGAACAGCGCCTGCCCGTCCGCCGCCTCGGGCATGGCGGCCTCCATGCAGGCCCCGAGGCCCAGCAGCCCCGCCGCAGAGATCGCCCAGATCCCGCCCTTCATCGCCGTGTTCATAGCGCGTGCTCCCTCAACATGTCGCCCGGGGTCGGGCCCGGCCCTGCGGCCCGCTTGTCCCTGCCCCTTCCTCCTGTGTCGCCCGCCGCCGCGGCCGGATCAAGCCCGGATCGGGCCGGGGGCACTCCGGCGCGGCGGTTTCGGCGGGTGACAATCCCCGCGACCCGCGCCAGTGTCGGCGCGACAGCGAAGACGGAGTCCGCGAATGCCCACACAAGCCCTGATCATGCTCGCCGCCGGGATCGGCATCCCGGTGCTCGCCGCGCTCAATTCGCGGCTCGGCGTCTGGCTGGGCTCGCCCGCGGCGGCGGCGGTGATCCTCTTCTGCGTGGCGCTGAGTGCAAGTCTGATCGTGCTCTTCTCGCTGGACGCGCGCCCCATTGCCCGGGCGGTGGACGCACCGAAGCACCTCTTCCTCGCCGGGCTCTTCGTCGCCTTCTACGTGCTGAGCGTCACCTATGTCGCTCCGACCTTCGGCGTCGGGCGGGCGGTGTTCTTCGTGCTGCTGGGGCAGCTCATCAGCGCTGCGGCGATCGACCACTTCGGGCTTTTCGGGGTGATCGCCACGCCGATCAGCGCGCGGCGCGGTCTGGGTCTGGCGATGATGGCCGCGGGGGTCTTCCTCGCGCAGCGCTGAGCGCGCAAAGGCGGTGCGTCAGGCCGCCGTGCCGAGGAAGGCGACGCTGTCCGAGGTGATCGGCGCGCTGCGCCCGACCAGCGTGACCGAGGCGCCATTGTCCAGCGTCACCACCAGCCCCGAGGGGCCGGCGACCTGCGAGACAATCTCGGGGGCGATGTCGCCCTCGTAGGTGAAGACGACCATGTCCTCGGTCTCGTCGAAATCCTCGATGACCGCCCCGTCGGCGAGCACGAAGCGGTCGGCCCCTGCCCCGCCGAGGCCCAGATCGCCGGAGCCGAGCATTAGCGTGTCGTCCCCGGTGCCGCCGATCAGCAGGTCGGCCTCGGCGTCGTCGCCATCCGCGTCCGAGCCCCAGAGCAGGTCATCGCCCGACCCGCCCATCAGCGTGTCCGTCCCGGCACCGCCGGCGATCGTGTCGCCACCGCTGCCGCCCTCGGCGTAATCCGCGCCGCTGCCCGCGTCGATGCTGTCGGAGCCCGAGAGGCCGTAGATCACATCGTCCCCCGCGCCGCCGACAAGCGTGTCGCCGACCTCGCTGCCCGAGAGCGTGTCGGTCTCGGTGCCCGTGGTGTCTTCGCCACTGCCGAGAGTGTCTTCGCCGGAGGTGTCGCCGGGCGTTTCGGTCTCCGTCTCGCCCGGGGTGTCTTCGGTGGTGTCTTCGGTGGTGCCCTCGCCCGTCCCGCCTTCGGGTGGGGTTTCCTCTTCCTCGATGGGGAGAATCATGTCCTCGCCACCGGTCTCACCCTCGTCCTCCGCAACCGCGTCCGAGGCGTCCTCACCGTCGTCATCGCCCTTGTCGAAGGGAAAGGCCGCGACGGCGAAAGGCAGGAGCGCAGTGAGGGCAATAAGGAATTCGAGGGGCATGAGGTGTCCGGAAGGCAGGGTCACTGGGGCGTTTCGCCCGGACCCTGCCGCCGGAGTTTGACAAAAATCGGGCGGGGTCGCGGCCCTGCCGGGGTCTTCCTATGTTGGGCTGAACGGCGTGCTCAAAGCGGAACCAGCCGCCCATCGCGCAATTCTACCTGCCGGTCCATGCGGCCCGCCAGCTCGAGGTTGTGCGTGGCGATCAGTGCCGAGAGCCCGGTCTCACGCACCAGCGTCATCAACGCGCCGAAGACCCGATCCGAAGTCGTCGGATCGAGGTTGCCCGTGGGCTCGTCCGCGAGCAGCAGCTTCGGCGCATTGGCCATGGCGCGGCAGAAGGCGACGCGCTGCTGCTCGCCGCCGGACATGGCCGCCGGGCGGCGCGCGGCGCGGCCCTCAAGCTCGACCGAGGCCAGAAGCTGGCGCGCCCGCGCCGTGGCCTCCTTCGGCGGCACACCGTTGGCGAGCTGCGGCAGGGTGATGTTCTCGAGCGCGGTGAACTCGGGCAGCAGGTGGTGGAACTGGTAGACGAAGCCCACCTCCTGTCGGCGCACGATGGTGCGGCGGCGGTCGGACTTGCCGCCGAGCACCTCGCCGGCGATCGCCACCTCGCCCGCGTCGGCGGTGTCGAGCAGCCCGGCGATATGCAGCAGGGTCGACTTGCCCGCCCCCGAGGGGGCGACCAGCGCAACCACCTCGCCGCGCGCCACCGACAGCTCGGCACCGCGCAGCACCTGCACCTCGTTGGGCAGACCGCGGTTGTAGAATTTCTCGATGCCCGAGAGACGCAGGACGGGATCACTCATAGCGCAGCGCCTCCACGGGGTTCATGCGCGCGGCGCGGCGCGCGGGGAAGATGGTCACGATGAAGCTGAGGCCGAGCGAGAGCGCCATGGCGGCAAAGACGTCGCCCCATTGCAGCTTGGCGGGCAGCGCGTAGATGCCCCGCACCGCCGGATCCCAGACACCCCCGCCGGCGACGTAATTCACGAAGGAGAAGATCGGGTCGATGTAGATTGCGAAAAGGCAGCCGAGGATCACCCCCAGCAGCGTGCCGATCACCCCGGTGAAGGCGCCGCAGATGAAGAAGACCCGCAGCACCGAGCCCTCGGTCAGGCCCATGGTGCGCAGGATGCCGATGTCGCGCCCCTTGTTCTTCACCAGCATGATCAGCCCCGAGACGATGTTCATCGTGGCGATCAATACCAGCACCGAGAGGATCACGAACATCACGTTGTCCTCGACCTCGAGCGCGCGCAGGAAACCGCCCGAGGCATCCTGCCATGTCCAGACCAGCGCGCCCTGACCGGCGGCCTGCTGGATGGCAGTGGCCATGCCGTCGACGGCTTCGGGATCATCGACCATCACCTCGAGCTCGTCCGCCGCGCCCTCGCGGTTGAAGTAGAGCTGCGCCTCCTCGAAGGGCATGTAGGCGCGGGTGCGGTCGATGTCGTAGCGCCCGGCGGTGAACACCCAGACGACCTCGTAGGCCTTGACCCGGGGCGAGACGCCGAAGGCGGTCTTCACCCCGTCGGGCGAGATCAGCTTTACCTGGTCGCCGACGTCGACGCCCAGTTCGCGCGCCACGCCCGAGCCAAGCGCAATCCCCTCGCCGAAGCGGGAAAGATCGCCGCGCCCGGTCTCGGGATCGACGACGCGGCGGATGCCCTGCAGGTCCTCGCCCGAGATGCCGAAGACCTCGACCCCGGCGTTGCGGCCGTTGGCATTGGCCATGACCTGTCCCTTGACCAGCGGCGCGGCGCGCTCGACGCCGGGCAGCTCGGCCACGGCCTTGGCGCGGTCGGTGTAATCCTCGAAGGTGCGGATGGTGCGGCCCTGCTCGTCGACGCGGGCCGACGAATAGACCGTCACATGGGCGTTGGAGCCGAGGATCGTGTCGACGAACTCGGCGCGGAAGCCCGAGCGCACCGAGAGCGTGGCGATCAGCGCGAAAACCGCGAGGGTGATGCCGATGAGGCTGATCCAGGTCATCACGCTGACCCCGCCCTCGGCGCGCCGGGCACGCAGGTAGCGCCAGGCGATCATCCATTCGAAGGGGGCAAAGGGCGGCGGGGTACGGGCCATGGGCACTCTTTCCGGGTCTGCGTGTCGCGCGCGAACCTGACCGCAACCCCCGGCGGGGTCAATCCCTCGCCGCCCTGCCCTACGGTGCTGTGACCGGGGCGCCCGCGCGGCGGGGCTCGCGGAATGTGGCTGTTTCGGGACTATTGCCAGAGCTATTCCGCTGCGGCATATCTCCGCCATGACTGGACCTCGCTACACCCCGCTTGTCGCTTCGCTCCCCGAGACCGTGCCCTTCGTCGGCCCGGAAACCCAGGAGCGCGAGCGCGGCACCCCGTTCCGCGCCCGCATCGGCGCCAACGAGAACGTCTTCGGCCCCTCGCCCCGCGCGATCGAGGCGATGCAACGCGAGTCCGCGGAAATCTGGAAATACGGCGACTCGACCAGCTACGAGCTGCGCCATGCCATCGCCGCGGAGCATGGCGTTGCGCCGGAGAACGTCATGGTCGGCGAGGGCATCGACGGGCTGCTCGGGTATCTCGTGCGGCTGGTGGTGGCGCAGGGCGATGCGGTGGTGACCTCGGATGGCGCCTACCCGACCTTCAACTACCACGTGGCGGGCTTCGGTGGCGTGCTGCACAAGGTGCCCTACAAGGATGACGCCGAGGATCTGCCCGCGCTGCTGAGCAAGGCGGCCGAGGTGGATGCCAAGCTCGTCTACTTCGCCAACCCCGATAACCCGATGGGCTCTTGGAAGCCGGGCGCCGAGATCGCGGCGCAGCTCGGCGCCGTGCCCGAGGGCACGCTGCTGGTGCTCGACGAGGCCTATGTGGAGTTCGCCCCCGAGGGCACCGCGCCCGAGATCGACATCGAGGATTCGCGCGTGGTCCGGTTCCGCACCTTCTCCAAGGCCTACGGCATGGCGGGCGCGCGCGTCGGCTACGCGCTGGCGGCGGCGCCGCTCATCCGCGCCTTCGACAAGATCCGCAACCATTTCGGCATGAACCGCGCGGCGCAGGCCGGGGCCCTGGCCGGGCTGCAGGACCGGGAGTGGCTGGAGCAGACCGTCGAGAAGGTCGCCGCCGCGCGGGGCCGCATCGCCGCCATCGCGCAGGCGAACGGGCTGTCCGCCCTGCCCTCGGCGACCAATTTCGTCGCGGTGGACTGCGGCGGTGACGGCACGCTCGCCAAGGCGGTGCTGGCGGGGCTGGGCGCGCGCGGGGTCTTCGTGCGCATGCCCTTCGTGGCGCCGCAGAACCGCTGTATCCGCATCGGCGCGGGCACCGAGTCAGATCTCGACGCGCTGGAAGAGGCGCTGCCCGCGGCGCTGGCAGAGGCCCGCGAAAGCGCCGTCTGAGCCTGCGCTTCGGTCAGATGCACAAATTTCCGCCGACCTGCAGCGGCAGATCGGCGGGAAAGGTTTTTGAAATCAGTTTTGATCAGCCTGATGCGTGACCCGGGCCCGAGGTGCGCTACCCTTGTGGTATTGCACGTCCCCTCTCAGCCCGCCGTCTTTTCAGTCCGCCGTCTTATTCAGTCCGTCTGAGGATCGCATCATGGCCTATCCCTCCGAACCGCCGCGGCCCGATTTCTTTAGCGCAAACCTCGTGCTGGTCTTCGTGGTGATGTTCCTTGTCTTCCTGCTGCTCTGGATCAGCTACGGGCTCGGCCCGGTGGTGATCGTCGGGGTGGCGATCAACCACGTGATCACCATCATCGAGCATCGCAGGAACGGCCCGCGCGAGACCCCGCCTCAGGGGTGAGTCTCGCGCCCGGGCGCCCAGGCATCCGCCGGACGCCCCTTTGCCGAACCCGTCAGCCCTTGGCGATCTCTGCCGCGGCGGCGCCGAGCGCGCCCTGCCCGTGCGGGATGTCCAGCGAGACGAAGCCTGCCTCGATCACCCCCAGCAGGCCAAGGATCATATGGGCATTGACGTGACCCATGTGACCAAGGCGGAAGAAGCCGGTGCCCATGGGATCCTCGGGCTCGGTCATGCCGAGGCCGATGCCCAGCGTCACGCCCGCCTCGGTCTCGCACCACTTACGCAGCTGCGCGCCATAGGGCTTGCCGAGCCGCAGCGCGGTCACGGCATGGCTGCGCAGGCCCCGGTCGGCGACGTTGAGCGTCAGAGGGCCCCCTTGCCCCCAGGCCTCGGCCGCCGCCCAGATAGCGCGGGCCAGCACGGCGTGGCGGTTCCAGACCTGCTCGATGCCCTCTTCGCGGATCATGTCGAGCGCCACGCGCAGGCCGTAGAGGTGATGCGTCGGGGCGGTGCCGCCGAAATACTCGTAGAAGAAGTCCGGCTTGCCGCGCGGGACCCAGTCCCAGTAGCGCGACACGCGGGTCATCTCGGTGCGGCGCGCCTCGGCCTTCTCGTTGAAGAAGACGAAGCCCAGCCCCGGCGGCACCATCAACCCCTTCTGCGAGGCGCTGACCATGATGTCGACGCCCCAGTCATCCATGCGGAATTCCTCGACGCCCAGCGAGGCGACGCAATCGGCCATCAGCAGCGCCGGGTGGCCGGTGCTGTCCATGGCCGCGCGCAGGCTGGCGAGATCGTTGCGGATCGAGGTCGCGGTGTCGACGTGGCTGGCAAGGACCGCCTTGATCTCGCGGCCCGTGTCAGCACGCAGCGCCTCGGCGACCCGCTCGGGGTCGTAGGTGGACTTGGTGCCGAAGTCGATCAGCTCGACCTCTGCCCCGAGACCGCGGGCCATCTCGGCCCAGCCATGAGCGAAACGCCCGGTGGCCGGCACCAGCACCCTGTCGCCCTCGCCCACGACGTTGGCCAGTGCCGCCTCCCAGGCGCCATGTCCGTTGGCGATGTAGATCGCCACCTTGGCCGCCACGCTCTGCGCCACGTAGCGCAGGTCGGGGATCAGCCCCGCCACCATCTCGACGATCGCGCCCTCGTAGATATTGGGCGAGGCGCGGTGCATGGCACGCAGCACAGCGTCGGGCATGACGGAAGGACCGGGGATGGCCAGGTAGGGGCGACCATGGGCGAGAGACATGCGAAAACTCCGAAAGCACCCCTTGAAATTCCGGGGCGAGGGCCAACCTAACCGCGGTTGCGCCGAGGTCAATCTCCCTCGGCCGCGCCACGGACACGCCCCGGACGCAAGGCCGCTGCCTGCCCCGCGCAGGGCACGGCGCTTGCCAGCAGGGGCCGGAGACCGTAAACCGCCGCGCGACAGGCACAGGAAATAATGCATGCTGACCAAGTTCTGGGACAAGATCGAGACCGCGGAGCGGCGCTTTCGCCGGTCCTTCGGCAAGGACATCTCGACGCCCCGCGCCCGGATGCTCTCGAAGCTGCATTACAATGTCTTCGATCACGCCTTCCTGCGTCTCTTCTGGCACAATTTCTGGCAGATCGCGCCCGGCGTCTGGCGCTCGAACCAGCCGACCCACGCGCGTTTCGAGAAATATGCGCAGATGGGCGTCAAGACCGTCATCACGCTTCGCGGTGAAGAGAAATACTCGCATTATCTCTTCGAGAAGGAGAGCTGCGAGAAGCTCGGCCTGACGCTGCTGCACGCCAAGCTCTGGGCGCGCATGGCGCCCAAGGCCGAGCGGATCACGCATCTCATCGACACGATGCGCGAGGCCGAGAAACCGATGATGTTCCACTGCAAGTCGGGCGCCGACCGCGCCGGGTTCGCCTCTGCCGTCTACCTGATGGTGTTCGAGGGCGTGCCGGTGGAAGAGGCGCGCAAGCAGATGGGGCTGAAATACGCCCACCTCGAATTCACCAAGACCGGGATCCAGGGCTACATCCTCGACACCTACGCCGCGCGCAACCGCCGCCGGCCGATCGCCTTCGAGGAATGGGTGCGTACGGAATACGACTCGCGCCAGTTGCAGGCGGGCTTCGACAACAAGCGCCCGCCGGAAGAGATGGCATGAGCGGCGCGGACAAGAAACGCGGCAACCTGCTCTTCTGGCTCGGCCGCCGGTATCTCTGGCGCTACCGCTGGCAGATCATCATCGCCTTCATCTTCATGATGCTCGAAGGCTCGATGTTCGGTTTCCTCAGCTACATGATGAAGCCGATGTTCGACCAGGTGCTGGTTGGCGGCAGCCGCGCCGCACTGACCTGGGTCGGCCTCGCGATCTTCGCCATCTTCATGACCCGCGCCCTGGCCAGCATCATCCAGAAGGTGGTGCTGACGCGGGTCTCGCAGCTCACCGTCGCCGACATCCGCAACGACCTGCTGACGCACCTGATGCGGCTGGACGGGAGCTTTCACCAGAAATACGGCCCCGGCTACCTAATGCAGCGCATCGAGGGCGACGTCGCCTCGGTCAGCAAGGTCTGGAGCATCCTGATCACCGGCACCGGGCGCGACATGATCGCGCTGGTCTCGCTCTTCGGCGTGGCCATCAGCATGGACTGGCGCTGGACGCTGATCGCGCTGATCGGCGTGCCCCTCATGGTCGCCCCATCGGTCATGCTGCAGCGCTACGTGCGCAAATACGCGCGCCACGCCCGCGACATCTCGGCCGGGCTGTCGACCCGGCTGAACGAGATTTTCCACGGCATCGTGCCGATCAAGCTCAACCGGCTCGAGAAATACCAGGCCAAGCGCTACAAGTCGCTGACCAAGGAGCGGGTGCGCACCACCGTCGCCTCGAGCCTCGGCCAGTCGGCCATTCCCGGGCTGATCGACGTGATGTCCGGCATCGGGATCTGCGGCGTGCTGATCTTCGGCGGCGGCGAGATCATCTCGGGGCAGAAGAGCGTCGGCGATTTCATGGCCTTCTTCACCGCCATCGGCCTTGCCTTCGAGCCGCTGCGCCGGCTCGGCGCGGTGAGTGGCACCTGGCAGATCGCCGCCGCCTCGATCGAGCGCATCAAGGAGCTCCTGGAGCTTGAGCCCGACCTGCGCGACCCGCCGCAGCCGATACCCGCCCCGAAGGGCGTGCCCGAGATCGTTCTGCGCGGCGTCGAGCTGAACTACTCGGGCTCCGCCGTGCTGCGCGGCACCACCTTCACCGCCGAGGCAGGCAAGACCACGGCGCTTGTCGGCGCCTCGGGCGCGGGCAAGTCGACGGTGTTCAACGTGCTGACCCGGCTGGTCGATCCCGACGCCGGCGAGGTCACCATCGGCGGCGTGCGCACCGATGCGATGAAGCTCGCCGAGCTGCGCGGTCTCTTCTCGGTGGTCAGCCAGGATGCGCTGCTCTTCGAGGACAGCCTGCGCGAGAACATCTTGCTGGGCCGTCAGGATGTGCCCGAGGAAGAACTCGACAAGGTGCTCGACGCGGCGCATGTCTCGGACTTCGTGCCGCGCCTGCCCGAGGGGCTCGACAGCCTTGCGGGCACCCGCGGCAGCAACCTCTCGGGCGGCCAGCGCCAGCGCGTGGCGATCGCCCGCGCCCTGCTGCGCGACACGCCGATCCTGCTGCTCGACGAGGCGACCTCGGCGCTCGACGCCGCCTCGGAGCAGGTGGTTCAGGCGGCGCTCGACAAGCTCTCGGCCGGGCGCACGACGCTGGTCATCGCGCATAGGCTCTCGACCATCCGGCATGCAGACAAGATCGTGGTGATGGATGCCGGACACGTGGTCGAGCAGGGCACGCATGACGAACTGATGGCGCTTGGCGGCGCCTATGCACGGCTGCACGCCATGCAGTTCGAGGATGAACAGACCGTCTGAGGCGCTGCCCCTGTAACCTGTCCCGCGCCGCCCCTATACTTGGCGCAACGGACAACGGACGGAGCAACCATGACCGCCACCACAGGCATCCCCAAGGACGCCCCGCGCAGCGTGCTGCGCGTCAGCGGCCCCGAGGCCAGCGACTTCCTGCAGAACCTCGTCACCAACGACCTGGGCAAGCTGAAAGAGGGGCTGGTCTATGCCGCGCTGCTGACGCCGCAGGGCAAGTACCGGGCGGATTTCTTCCTCGTGCCGCGTGCCGACGGGTCGATCCTGATCGACGTGGCCGAGCCTCTGGCCGCCGATCTCACCCGCGCGCTCACGCTCTACAAGCTGCGCGCCAAGGTCGATCTCGAGGAGACCGATATCCAAGTGACCCGTGGCACCGGCCCTGCCCCAGAGGGCGCCTTTGCCGACCCGCGCGATGCGGCGCTCGGCTGGCGCGGATATGACGGTCAGCCCGGGCAGGACACCGACTGGGACGCGCTGCGCGTTGCCGCCTGCGTGCCCGAGAGCGGCGTCGAGCTGACCCCGGACACCTTCATCCTCGAGGCCGGCTTCGAGCGGCTGAATGGCGTCGATTTCAAGAAGGGCTGCTACGTGGGCCAGGAGGTCACCGCGCGGATGAAGCACAAGACCGAGCTGCGCAAGGGGCTGGTGCCCGTCGAGGTGTCCGGCGCGGCGCCGGTGGGCACGGCGGTCGAGACCGATGGCAAGCCCGCAGGCACGCTCTACACCCAGTCGGGCGGGCGCGGCCTGGCCTACCTGCGCTTCGACCGGGCCGAGGGCGAGATGACCGCCGGCGCGGCGACGCTGCGCCGGACCTCTTGAGCCGGGCCGCGCTGGAGACCGCGCTCGGCGCATCCATCGCGGCCAGCCGGGCGCTGCACGGCGGCGATCTGTCGGAAGTCGTGCTTGCCACCCTGAGCGACGGCCGCACGGTGGTGATCAAGCGCGGCGCCCGCGTTGCCGCCGAGGCGCGGATGCTGCGCACCATCGCTGCCTGCGGCGCCCGCGCGCCGGACGTCCTGGCGCAGGCCGGCGACTGGCTGGCGCTGGAGGCGCTTCCCGAGACCTCGGCCAGCCCCACCGGATGGAAGGCGCTGGGGCAGGAGCTGCGCAGGCTGCACGACACCCACGGCACGGCCTATGGCTGGAGCGAGGGCTACGGTTTCGGCCCGCTGCCCCTCGACAATGCGCCGCGCGCCAGCTGGCCCGCCTTCTGGGCCGAGGCGCGGCTGCTGCCCTTCCTGCCCGCGCTCCCTGCCGAGCTTGCCGGCAGGCTCAAAGCCCTGATCGAGCGCCTGCCAGAACTCCTGCCGCACACCCCGCCCCCCCGCGCTGCTGCATGGCGATCTCTGGACCGGCAACGCGCTCTTCATGTCGGGCGGTGCCGCGCTGATTGACCCCGCCTGCTACCATGGCCATGCCGAGGTCGACCTCGCCATGCTCGAACTGTTCGGCACGCCGTCCGCCGCCTTCTGGCAGGGCTACGGGCCACAGGAGCCGGGCCGGGCCGCGCGCCGCCCGGTCTACCAGCTCTTCCCGGCGCTGGTGCACCTGCGGCTTTTCGGCAGCGGCTACGCGGGCATGGTGCGCGGGCTCCTGGATCAGATCGCGACCTAGCCCGCTGGCTGGAACCGCTTTTCGAGCACCTCGACCGCCCCCGTCGCCCCCACGCCGAGCATCAGCGCGCGAGAGGGCGCGTTGAAGGCATGCACCGCGGTGGTCCAGCCCTCTGCCCCCTGCCCGGCAATCTCGGCCTCGAAGCCGGCGATGAGCCGCCGCGCCACGCCGCGCCGCCGCCACGAGGGCTCGACCCAGATGTGCTCGAGCACGGCGTGGCGCTGCGGGTGCTTGAGCGCGGTGGCCTCGGACAGCCGCCAGCGCCACATCAGGTAGCCGCGCGGCACCTGGCCCACGCGGTAGGCGCAGAGGCAGGCACCCTCGGCCATGGCTTCGGCGAGGAAAGCCTGCAATTCGGCCTCGCTTGCACGGTCGTGGAAGCGGTGCGGCACATGGGCAACGTGATGCCCGTGCAGCCCGCGCAGCATGACGGCCAGCGCGGGAATGTCCGTTGAATCGCAAGGGGTAAACATGAAAAGGGCCTCCTGGGCGGTGCGCCGGAGGCCCTTTGGATCATGATGTGTCGCCCCCGGATCGCACGGGGACAAAGTGGTCGGCGCGCGGGTTATGCGCGTTCCGAATACTCCATGGTCTCGGTGTTCACGATGATGTCCTCATCCTGCCCGACGAAGGGCGGAACCAGGACGCGCACACCGTTGTCGAGCACGGCGGGCTTGAAGCTGTTGGCCGCGGTCTGGCCTTTGACCACCGGCTCGGTCTCGACGATCTTGCAGGTCACCTTCTGCGGCAGGGTCGCGTTCAGCGCCTCTTCCTCGTGGAATTCGACCACGATGGTCATGCCGTCCTGCAGGAAGGGGCGACGCTCGCCGAGGATGTCGGCGTCGAGTTGCACCTGCTCGTAGGTCTCGGTGTCCATGAAGATCAGCTGGCCGGCGTCCTCGTAGAGGAACTGCATGTCCTTCTGCTCGAGGCGCACGCGCTCGACCTTGTCCGCCGAGCGGAAACGCTCGTTCAGCTTGGAGCCGTTGCGCAGGTTCTTCATCTCGACCTGGGCGAATGCGCCGCCCTTGCCGGGCTTCACGTGGTCGACCTTCACTGCGGCCCAGAGGCCACCTTCATGCTCGAGCACGTTCCCGGGGCGGATCTCGTTACCGTTGATCTTGGGCATGGTCAGAAAACTTTACAGTAAGGTTGAAGGGGTTTTCCGGCCTCCTATATATGGCCGGTTCGCCCCGTGCAAGACAACGATATCTCGCCTTCCGCACATGCCGAGATATGCACCCAATGCAACGACGCTATGCGTTTGTGCTGTATCCGAATCGAACGGAATGGTCCATAACGCCGCACACGCCAGAAAAGACAAGAGCAATAATCAAAAAGGTCGAAAGATGAAGGATTTCGTGGACAGCACAGCCTACCATGCTGAACAAGGCAACCGCGCGCGGAAACTTTTCGCCGCTGTGGTTCTGGCTGCGCTCGACGATGCAATCGCCGATGACAAGAAATACGGCAATGGTCCGGAGCAGATCGCCCGCTGGGCACGCTCGCGTGATGGCCGTGAAGTACTGAGCTGCGCTGGTATCGACCCGAACGAGCGGGTTGTCTCCGGCCTGATGGAGTTCGTGTCGAAAGGTATCCGCACCTCGGTCGCGCTGTCGCGCGAAGAGAGCGAGCGTCGTCACGCAGCCGCAGCCGCGGAACAAGCCGAAGCTGCTTGATCCCGGTATAGGGGGCCCGGCCCCCAGCAAGTCGAAGGCGCGTCCCGAAACGGACGCGCCTTCGGCGTTTTCAGAAGGGCTATCGGTCACGTCCCGCCGATTCCTGCCCCGCCAGCCCGGGCAGCAAAAAGCCCGGACACCAAAGGCACCGGGCTTTCGTTCGGTCGTTTTTCCGAGACATGTCCCGGGCGATCAGTCCAGATCGTCACTCGCCAGCAGGCGCTGCAGCTCGCGGCGCACCAGCCTGCGGACATTGCGCGTCGCCCGCTCCCCCAGTGCCCCCTGCAGTTCCTCGCGGACCACCTCCGTGATCAGCGCGCGCAGGCGTTCTTCGTCGATTCCGGCCACGCTCGGCGCCTCGGCGACGGGTGCCGCCGGCAGTTCCGGCGCGGGCGCGTCACTGCGCAGATTGCTCTGGCTACGCTGCCAGACCGGGTTGCGCAGGATTTTCACCGGGCGGCGCGGCGCGGGTTCGGGCTCGGCCTGCAGCTCTTCTGCGGCGTCCTCCTCTGCCTCGGAGAGCGTTGCGGTCATGGCCTGCGCGTCGACGACGGTGTCTTCGAACTCATCTTCGACGGCTTCGACTTCGGGCTCGGGCTCGGCCTTGGGCGGCGCGAGGGTCTCGAGCGCATAGGGCTCGTCCACCAGTTCCGGCTCGGGCATCGGACGGCTCGCGAGTTCCGGGTCCTCGTCCTCGACATCCACGCTCGGCGCGGGCTCTTCGCCCGGCTGGTGCCGGAAGATCGCCTCGGGGGCGGCTTCGCCACGCTCGGGCTCGAACTCATGCGTGCTGCGCGCGATCATCTCCTCGAGCTCGGCAATCTTCTGCGCGAGGCTGCCTTCCCTCGCCCCGGCATCGGCGACAGGCGCGGGCTGCGGCGGGGTGCTGTCGCGCAGCTTCAGCGCGAAGAAATCGGCGATGGAGGACTCGGCGAACTCGCCTTCGGAGTGTTCGTCGACCTCGATGAAGGGAGCCTCTTCGATCTCGTCGCTGACCGGTGTCTCAGGAGCTGCCTCCGGCGCGACGGGGCGCAGCGGCGCACGGCGTGCGGCCTCGGCGACCTCTTCCTCGGCGGGGACGAGTCGCGCGGCGACTGGCGCCGCATGGCGCATGCGCTCCTCTTCACCGGTCTCGGGAGAATCGCTGTCCATCTCGTCGGATGCGGGGGCCTCCTGCACGCGCAACGCAGGGGTCAGGACCAGTCGCCCCGCCGGAGCGGAGCGCTGCGCCGGCGGCGCCTCTGACGTGGACTCGGGACGGGAATCTTCGGAAACCAACCTCCGGATAGAGGAAAGAACGTCCTCGATTTCCACATTGGTCACGGGATCGGACATTTATGTACCACTCTTGCCTGTCCCCCCAAGTGTAGCGGCTTGGGGGGCGCCAGACAACAAGGACGAGGAGAAGCTTACTGCTTCCCCATCGCCTTCAGGATGCGGTTCAGGTCCGCGCCCTGGCGCGACTGGACCGGAGCGGACTTGACCAGGTTGTAATACTCGGCCGGGTCGTAACGCGGGACGTTCAGCGCCAGGTCTTCAGCGGTCAGCTGACCCATGGTGTAGAGCACCGTGTAGGCCGCGATGGTCTCGTCGACCACGGCGGAGATCTGCGTGTTGCGCGCGTCGAGCAGTTCCTGTTCGGCGTCGAGCACGTCGAGCGTGGTGCGGGCGCCGAGCGTCGCTTCCTCGCGGGTGCCGCGGAATGCGACGGTTGCCGCGCGGACCTGCTCGTCCGAGGCAGCGCGGGCCGCCTGAGCCACGCGCAGGTTGGCGTAGGCGTTGGTCACCGACTGCGGGATCGACTTGGTGAGCTGCAGCAGCGCGGCACGGCGCTGGTCACGGCTGGCATAGGCTTGGCGTTTGATCGAGCTGAGCTGGCCGCCCTGGTAGATCGGGCCCGAGACGTTCAGACCGACGGTGCCGCCGCGCGAGCCTGCCTCGCTGTCGAAGCTCTCGTCATAGCCGTAGGTGCCTTGCAGCGATACGGTCGGGCTCATGTTGGACTGCGCGATGGCGACGCCGACTTCGGCTGCGGCCACCTGGTGCTGCACCTGGATGATGTCGGGATGATCGCGCAGCGCGATGGCCCGGGCCTGGTCGGCGGTGGCCGGAATGCGCGGCAGGCTGCCCGGCGAGACGAGGTTGCCCGGCAGGTGACCCACCGACGCGCGGTATTCCTCGCGGGCCTGGGCCAGCGCGCCTTCGGCCGCGGCAAGCAGCGACCGGGCCGCGGCGAGCCGTGCCTCGGCGGAGGCGACGTCGGTACGAGTGACTTCGCCGACCTCGAAGCGGTCGTCCGCGGCGCGGAGTTCCTCGCCGATCACGCGCACGTTGTTCTGGCGCAGAGTCAGCGTTTCGATGGCACGGCGGACTTCCATGAAGGCGTTGACGCCGCGCAGCAGCACGTCTTGCTCGACCGAGACGAGGCCGGAGCGCGTTGCCAGAACGGCTTCCTTGGCCGCATCCACCGAGAGCCGGTTGCTGCCGCCATCGTAGAGCACCAGCGAGGCGATGAGCCCGATCGACGTGGTGTCGGTGGCCGCGCCGGTGTAGTTGCCGGTCACCGCGCTGCGGGTCTCGCCGTAGTTGCGGGTCACGTCACCCGTCCAGGAGACCACGGGCCGAAGCGCGCCGACCGCCTGGGCCACGTCTTCGTCTGCGGCACGCAGCACCGCGCGGTTCTGCTCGAGCAGCCCGCTGGTGTTGTAGGCCCCGGCCAAAGCATCCGCCAGCGTCTCTGCCGCGGCGGGCATCGCGAGCCCGGCCGCAAGGCACACACCCGTCATCCATCTAGTCAGCGATTTACGCGCCATCTTCCTGCCCTCTCGATCCCGTTATCTATCCGCCTGCCCGTTTCGGGTCAGAGCGCAAAGGCCACCTCTTTGCTGAACCCGGCAAGCACGGGCGCTGTGGCGTTGAAAGAAAATCGCCAGGTGATGGTGCCGTCGATCTTCCAGCCGACCTTCACCGTTCCCAGCGCCCCGTCCATGAAAATGCAGGCGATCCGCCCGCCGTCCTTGAGCTGCCCGGCAATGGTTTCGGGAAGCTGTTCAATTCCGCCCTCGATCACGATGGCGTCGTAAGGCCCGTGTTGCGGCGCGCCCTCGGCGAGCGGGCCGACATGCTGGATCACGTTGTCCGCATGGTCCATCAGCAGTGGCTGCGCCTCGTCGGCACGCTCCGCATCGTCCTCGACCGCGACCACGGCCTCGGCGATGCGGGCGATGACCGCGGCGCTGTAGCCGAGCCCCGAGCCGATATCGAGCACGAGGTCGTCGCCGTCCACGTTCAGCGCGTCGAGCATCTTGGCAAAGGTCCGCGGGTCCAGCACAACGCGCCCGTCACCGAGCTCGATGTTGCGCCCGGCATAGGCCGCGTCGACGGCCTCGTCGGGCACGAAAGCTTCGCGCGGGACACGGAGCATGGCGTCGATGATAGGGAACTTGGTGACGTCCGAGGGACGAACCTGTGTATCAACCATCATACGGCGGAGGGTGACGAAATCGGTCATCCGCTAAACTCTTCCGTTCAGATATCCTTACAAAAACTTCTGCCACACTTGCCATCCCGGGGCAATGTCCGGCCGCCTACAAAAGAACAATCGCGCACCAGACTGTGGCGCGCGCGCTTCGAAATCAATAAATTTTTGACACATTCGGTGAAAAAAATAGGCGGCAGCAAGGAGATCCGCGCTGCGGCGGATCAGTCCTTGCGCATCGCCTGCCCTGCCGCGCGGCCCGCAAGGAACGCTTCGACCAGCGAGGTCACCGGCGCGGCGGTGGTGGCCGCGGTGACGCGCACCCGCGGGCGGACCGGAAGGAAGAAGAGCAGCATCGCCAGTACGAGGTAGACGCTGCCAACCACCAGCGCGGCAACCAGTTCGCCCTGCGCTTCGGCCAGCGCGATCCAACCGGCGATGGTAAAGAAAATCGCCGCGACGGCCATGCAGACCGCCCCGGCGATGGTGCGGCCGACCCTCGTCAGGCCGGCTCTCAGTCTTGCCTCAAACAGGGCGAACAAACGATCTTACCTCCGGCTGCCGACATAACCGATCAGGAAGCCGACCGCCGCTGCGAGGCCGATGGCCTGGAACGGGTTGGCCTGGATCTGGCCGCGCGCATTGTTTTCCAGCTCGGCGACGCGCTTGCCTGCGTCGCGCAGAGCTTCCTCGCCGCGGTCGCGCACTTCCTGCGCCTTGGCTTCGCCGGCAGCCTTGTATTCCGCGCCGCGGCGCTTGCCGATGTCCCCGACCAACTCGGCCAGCGAGGCTACGTCGGCACGCAGGGTCTTGATCTGATCGCTCAGCGCTTGCCCGTCGCCGGGCAGCGGCTCGGCGACCTTGGGGGTATCGTTCGATTTGGTTGCAGTCTGGGCCATGATGACGTCCTCCGTCTGCGTGTCCTTTGCCGAACAACCCGGCAAGTGTGCGCGAAGTTCCCAGGGTCACGCAAGTTTCATTACCATAAGGCACGCCGCGCTTTCTTGCGCGGGATCAAGCTCGCCGCGGCGCTACTCGCCAAGAGCGATCCCCTCGCGACGCGGGTCGGCACCGCCGGTGAGGGCCTCACCCACCGCGATTGCGTGCAGCCCCGAGTTCAACTCGCGGACGCTGGTCTCGAAGCCCATTTCGCCGAGCGGGCCGGCCAGCGCCTCGGCGCCGGTGCCCTCCTCGATGTCCATGGTGCCGAAGCGGTTGAGGACATGCGGCGCCGAAACGGCCTGCTGCGCGTCCATGCCCCAGTCGAGATGGGCGATCACCGCCTGCGCCACGTAGCCGATGATCCGGCTGCCCCCCGGCGAGCCGACGACCATGACCGGCGCGCCGTCCTTCATCACGATGGTTGGCGCCATCGAGGACCGTGGCCGCTTTCCCGGCTCGAGCCGGTTGGCGATGGGCAGCCCGTTCTCATGGGTCTCGAAGCTGAAGTCGGTGAGCTCGTTGTTGAGCAGGAAGCCCCGCACGAAAAGCCGGGAGCCAAAACCGTTCTCGATGGTGGTGGTCATCGACAGGGCGTTGCCCGCGGCATCCACGATCGAGATATGCGAGGTCGAGGGGAACTCGATGGAGCGGTCATCGGCCCAGAGCTGCGCGTGGTCCCATTCGGGATCACCCGGCGCAACCTCGGGCAGCGCGGTGGCGCCATCCAGAAGCTCGGCGCGGCCCTTGAGGTAGGCGGGATCGACCAGCCCCTCGGTCGGCATGGGCACGAAATCGCTGTCGGCCATGTAGCGACCACGGTCGGCAAAGGCGAGCCGCGAGGCGTCGCCGATCAGCCGCCAGGCCTCGGGGCTGTCCGGGCCGAGTGCGGCAAGGTCGTAGGGCTCGAGCGCGCCGAGGATTTGCCCGACGGTCAGCGCCCCCGACGAGGGCGGCCCCATGCCGCAGACATCATGGGCGCGGTATTCGACACAGACCGGCGCCCGTTCGATAACGTCATAGAGGGCGAGATCGGCGCTGCTCAGCAGGCCCGGATTGCCCTCGGCGCCGCGGACGGTCCGGACGATATCGGCGGCGATCTCGCCGCCATAGAAGGCGGCGCTGCCCTCGGCGGCGATGGCCCGCAGCGTGTCGGCATAGGGCTGGTTCAGCACCACTTCCCCGGATTGAAGCGCCGTGCCACCCGGGAAGAAATAGGCGTCGGTCTCGGGGAAGCGGCGCAGGGCATCCCCCTCTTCGGCGACGAGCGCGGCAAGGCGCGGCGAGACGGCAAAGCCCTTTTCGGCAAGGCTGATGGCCTCGTCGAAGAGCCCCGACCAACTGGACCTGCCCCAGCGCCGGTGCGCCTCTTCCAGCAGGCGCGGCGTGCCGGGCGTGCCGACCGAGAGCCCGCCGACCACTGCGTCGAAGAACCCGAGCGGCGCGCCGTCCGCGTCTAGGAAATAGGTGGGTTTCGCTTCGAGCGGCGCGGTCTCGCGCGCGTCGAGCGTGGTCAGGGACTTCGTCCCGGCATCATACCAGACAAGGAAGGCGCCACCGCCGAGCCCCGAACTCTGCGGCTCGACCAGCCCGAGCACCGCCTGCACGGCAACCATTGCGTCGGCGGCGCTGCCGCCCTCGCGCAACACCCGCGCCCCTGCATCAACTGCCAGCGGGTTGGCGGCGGCAATCATCCAGTCCTGCGCCTCGGTCGGCTTTCCCTGCGCCTTGGTCTCGGTCGCGGCCCGCGCCGCGGCGGAGAGACCGGCGATCTCGGCGGTCGCCGGCCCGGTCGCGGCCTCGGGCGCCACAGCGTCGGCGGCCTGCTGCGCCGCGAGAGGCGCGGCAAGGGCAAGGGCCAGAAGGTTGCTCAGGATGATGGCGCGCATGGGGTCCTCCCTGTCTGCGTTCCCCGCGCGGGGGACGCTGGACAGGAAGGTAACCCGAAGCGCCGGTTTCTCAAATCGCCGAAATGGGTCGGCCGGACCGGCCGCTCAGCTCAGCGGGCCGACCTCGACCAGCGTGGTATGGGCCGAGCACCCCTGCCCCAGCGACGAGGTGCCCTTGTCGCGGGTCAGCACGTTGGGGTTGCCATGCGGGTCGATGTTCTCGGAAGCATCGCCGTACCACGCGCCGGTCGGCAGGGCGACGACGCCAAGCCGGATATCCTCGGTCACCACGGCCCGTGCCCGGGCCGCGCCGCGGGCGTTGCGCACCAGCACCAGGTCGCCCGAAGCGATGCCGCGCGGGCGGGCATCCTCGGGGTGGATCAGCAGCCGCTCGGGGCGGGCATCCGGCTGATCAGCCAAGGCGCTCTCGAGCTGGCTGTGCAGCTTGTCGCCGGGCTGCGGCGAGACAAGGTGCAGCGGGGTCTGCGCCGTGGCCTTACCCAGCCATTCGGTCGCTCGAGCCAGGCCGGATGGCCGGGGCAATCGGCATAGCCGAAGCCGTCGACGGTTTCCGAGAAGATCTCGATCCGCCCCGAGGGGGTGTTCAGCGCGTTGCCCTCGGGATCGGCGCGGAAGCGGGCAAGGAAGGAGGGCAGCGGCGGCTCCTGCACGATGGGCAGCTTGACCCAGTTCTGCGCGCGCAGATCGTCGAACCCCGGCACCTCGACGCCCGCCGCGGCGCCGCTCTCGCGATAGCCGTCGTAGAGCTGCCGCAGCCAGTCTTCGCTGCTGCGCCCTTCGGTGAAGCGCGCGCCCTCGCCCAGGCGCTCGGCGAGCCCGGAGAAGATGTCGTAGTCGTCGCGCGCCTCGCCCACTGGCTCGATCAGCGCGGGCATGTTGAAGAGATACTCGTCAAGATCGGTGCGGCCGATGTCCTCGCGCTCGTAGCTGGTGGTCGCCGGGAAGACGATGTCGGCGCGCTTGGCGGTGGCGGTCCACCACGGCTCGTTGACGATCACCGTCTCGGGGCATTTCCACGCCTCGGACAGACGGTTGAGATCCTGGTGATGGTGGAACGGGTTGCCCCCCGCCCAGTAGACAAGGCGGATGTCGGGATAGGGCTCGCGCCGGCCATTGAAATCGTAGGGTACGCCGGGATTGGCCAGCATGTCGGCGATGCGCGCCACGGGAATGAAGGTGCCGACCGGGTTCTGCAGTTGGTCGAGAGTCACGCCGCGGAGCGATTTCATCGACTTGCCGATGCCGCCGATGGCACCGTAGCCGTAGCCGACGCCGCCGCCCGGAAGGCCGATCTGCCCCAGCATCGCCGCCAGCACCGCCGACATCCAGTAGGGCTGCTCGCCGTGTTCGGCGCGCTGCAGCGACCAGGCGACGGTGATCAGCGTGCGGGTGCTGGCCATGCGCCGCGCCAGCGCGCGGATGGTATCGGGATCGGTGCCGCAGATCGGGCTCGCCCATTCCGGCGTCTTGGGCATCCCGTCGCTTGATCCCATGAGGTAGGGGCGGAAGAGCTCGAAACCGACGGTGTAGCGGGCGAGGAAGTCATGGTCCGTCAGCCCCTCCTGCTCGAGCACGAAGGCCAGCGCCAGCATCAGCGCGGTGTCAGAGCCGGGGCGGACGGGCAGCCACTCGCAGCCCTCGGGCGCGTCGCGGCGCTGCGGGCCGATGTTGAGGCAGCGCATGCCCTTGGCGTGGAAGCGGTCGAACCAGCTTGCCGTGTCGTGGCGGGTGATGCCGCCCATGCTGACCTGCGCGTTCTTCTTGTTGATGCCGCCGAACATCACCAGCGTCTCGGTGTTCTCGGCGATGGTCTGCCAGCTGTCCTGCTCGTTGTAGAGATAGCGCAGGAAGGACACGCCGAAGACATGCGGCATGATCGCCTGCGCGCAGCCGGTGGAATAGCTGCCGAAGGAGGCGACATAGCCGCCGATGCTGTTGAGGAAGCGGTGCACCTGGCTCTGCGCATGGTGGAAGCGCCCGGCCGAGGACCAGCCGTAGGAGCCACCGAAGATTGCCTTGTTGCCATGCTCCTTGCGGATGCGGTCGATCTCGGCGGCGGCGATGTCCAGCGCCTCGTCCCAGGGCAGCTCGACGAACTCGTCGCTGCCGCGGCCGGCGCGGTCGCGGCGCTCGAGCCAGCCGCGGCGGATGGAAGGTCGGGCGACGCGGCTGCGGTGGTGAACCGCCTGCGGCAGGATATCGGGAATGGCCGAGGGATCGGGATCGTCGGCAAAGGGCTCGGTGCCGATGATCCGCCCGCCCTCGGTGGTGACCTTGAAGGCCCCCCCAGTGGCTGGTGGTGACACGGGTCTTGCGGTCGGACAGGGGGGACATGGGGCGACTCCGGCAGCTGATCTGGCAGCGTGACTTTGCCGCAGTGTATCACGGCATCGCGGGGGAAATGGCAAGAGAGCGCCCGGCGGAAACAGGCGGGCGGCCTCAGCCATCCTCGTCGAGCGGCGCGGTGGAGAAGTCGAAATCGAAGTCCATGGCCGCGCCCTCCTCCTCGGCAGGCGCGTCTTCGCCGAAGGCCGAGGCAAAATCGAAATCCCCCCCCGGACGGCTCGGGCAGATCGGGCAAGTCGGGCAGGCCCGATGCCATCTCGTCGAGGCCGAACTCCTCGGTCGCGGCGGCGGGCGTGGGCGGCGCCATCTCGGGCAGCCCCGCCATGGCGGGCGTGTCCGACGCTTCCGCCTGCGGCGCGACGCGCGGCCAGGAGAGGCGCACCGCACGCATGCCGTTGATTTGCCCGAGCCGGCCGCCCGCCACCGGCGCGCCGGGGCCCGCGTGCAGGGTCACCGCGTCGAGCATCTCGGGGCTGAGCGGCAGCAGATCCCCCGGCCGCAGCGCCTGCGCCTTGTTCAGCGGCAGGCGCAATGCGCCCAGCACCGCCCGCATCTGCGCCGGCAGGAGCGCCATCTTCTGCTCATGCGTGCCAGGCTGGCCTGGCGGTACCGCCCGCCGCGCGCCGGGGCGTTCGGGCAGGAACAGCCGCAGCTCGCCCCGCCGCCGCCCCAGCGCGAGATCGAGCGTGGCGCGGAACACCATGTAGCCCGGCGCGTCGAGCAGCAACCCGGCAGCACGCGCGTCCTCGAGCATGGCGCCGAAACGGAACCCCTCGATCTGCGGGCGCAGGGGATGATCCTCGAGAAAGCGGGCGAAGCGCTCGAGTGTGCCGTCGAGAAGCGGCGCGGTCATCGCCGCGTCGGTGGCGGTGAACGGGCGCGGCTCGGCGGGCATCTGTGTGACCTGCAGCATGGTCTGCACCTCGGTCAGTCCAGTGACGAGGTCACGGTCGACCGTGACGAACCCCACCACCCCGTCCGGCCCGTCGAGCAGCACGAGCAGCGCCTCTGGCGGGAGTTGCGCGACGACGCCGTCCTGATCGAGATGTTCCTGATCGACCGCATGGGCAACGAGCGCCAGATCCCACAGCACGTCGGCACTGCGCGAGAGGGCCCGGCGCAGTGCCTTGGCCGGGGACATGGCGCGCGCCTCGAAGGCGCGGCGCGCAGCCTCTGCCTTGCGGCTCAGCACGTTCTTGCTGCCGGTGCCGCCACCCCTGCCCTGTGCGGAGTCCTGTCTTGAAGCCTGTCCGGCGGCGTCTGGCATCGTCCCTGTCGGCCCAATCTGTCGAGATACCCCGGCCCCGATCTATGACGGGATTTGGTTACCATCGGCTTTATCCCGCGGCGGGAAAGGCCCCGGTCACTGCGCGGCGATGGCCAGATCGGCGGGCAGGCTCACACGGAAGGAGGCGCCGCCCCGCCCCGGCACATAGGTGATGTCGCCGCCGAGCCGGGTGACGATCTGCCGGCAGATCGCGAGACCGAGTCCCGCGCCCCCGGCCTTCTGGTCGCTCACGCGGCTGAACTTCTCGAAGATCACGTCCTGCGCCTCGGCAGCAACGCCCGAGCCGTTGTCGGTGAAGTCGATGGCCAGCCGCGCCCCCGCCCGCACCGAGATCTCGAGCCGCGGGCGCGGCGCGTCGCAATACTTGCGGGCATTGGCGATGAGGTTGATGAACACTTGGCTGAGCCGGTCGAGATCGGTGTGCAGCACGATCTGCTCGGCACCGCGGTCGCGGCGGATCTCGAGCCGCCGCCCGGCCTCGTCCGCCGCCGCCGCCGCCACGGCACGGTCAAGCACGTCTGACAGCAACCCCTCGCGCAGGTTCAGGTTCACCTGCCCGTTCTCCAACACCGACAGGTCGAGCAGGTCGTCGAGCAGCCGGGTCAGGCGGATCGCCTCGTCGTGGATGATCGAGGCGTATTTCGTCTTTTCCGCGTCGCCGAGACCCGATGTGTCACGCAGGATCTCGGAAAAGGCCCGGATCGAGGTCATCGGCGTGCGCAGCTCGTGGCTGATCTGGCTGAGGAAGGCGTCCTTCTGCACCGACAGGCGCGTGAGCTTGGCATTGGCCTCGCGCAGCTGCGCGGCGGTGCGCGCCAGCTCCTGCGACTGCGCCTCGAGCCGGGCGGAATACTCCATCATCTGCGCGGTCTCGTCGGCCACGGCCATGAGGTCCTCGACCGAGACCGACATGCCGCCGACGATCTGCCCGACCATGGCATGCGCCGTGGCGGCGCCGACCGAGCCCGCCAGCTCGCGCTCGAGCGTTTCGAGGAACTGCGGCGTCACGTCGGGCAGCGGGCCGCGCCCGCCCTGTTTCTCGGCCTCGCGCTCGAAGAGCTCCTGCGCATCGCGCGCACCAAGGATGCGCTGCGCCATGATCATCAGGTCCTCGGATTGCGCGACGTTGCCGGTCCAGCTGCGCGGGCTGGTGGAATGCTCGAAGACGTTGACGAATTGCGCCCCCTGCAAGCGCTCCAGCGGCTGCGGGAAGCTGACCAGCGAGCCGAGGATGAAGCCGCCGGTGTTGACACTCATCGACCAGAAGAACGCGTGCAGCAGCGGATCCATGTCCGACAGGCCGAACATCGCCTGCGGGCGCAGGAAGCCGATGCCGAAGGGGCCATGGGCGAACCACGCCTCGGGCATCAGCACCCCCGGCCCGAAGGAGGGCAGGAAGAGCGTGTAGTTCCACACCACGAAGCCGAGGATCAGCCCGGTGAACGCCCCGGCCTTGGACGCGCCGCGCCAGAAGATGCCGCCGAGCATCGCCGGCAGCACCTGCGCGACCCCGGCGAAGGAGACGAAGCCGATGGTGGCCAGCGCCTCGCCGCCGCCCGACAGGCGGTAGTAGAGATAGCCCAGCATCACCACGCCGATGATCGACAGGCGGCGGGCCAGCAGAACCACGGTGCGCACGTCGCCCGAGACCGTCGCGCCCGGCTCGGCAAAGCGCAGCCAGAGCGGCATGACCACGTGGTTCGACACCATGGTCGACAGCGCGATGGCGGCGACGATGACCATCGAGGTCGCCGAGCTGAAGCCGCCGAGGAAGGACAGCACCGCCAGCCCGCCCTGCCCCTGCGACAGCGGCAGGGTCAGCACAAAGAGATCGGGGTTCGAGCCCTCGGGCAGCAGGTCGAGGCCGATCACCGCGATGGGCACTACAAAAAGGCTCATCAGGCCCAGATAGAGCGGGAAGGCCCAGCTCGCGGTGCGCAGGTGGGTCTCGTTGTCGTTTTCCACGACCAGCACCTGGAAGATTCGCGGCAGGCAGAGGAAGGCGGCCGCCGAGAGCAGCATGACCCCGGCCCAGCGGCCGCCGTCGATGCGCCAGTGGCCGAGCTCCGAGGCATCGATCCGCGCAAGCGTCTCGGTGAGCCCGCCGCCCAGCCCCCAGACCACGAAGACCCCGACGGCGAGCAGCGCGAAGAGCTTGACCACCGCCTCGACCGCGATCGCCATGACCACGCCGTTGTGGCGCTCGTTGGCATCGAGGTTGCGGGTGCCGAAGATCACCGTGAAGAGCGCCAGCCCGGCGGCGACCCAGAGCGCGGTATGGCCCTTTTCCTCGCCGACGATCACCTCGCCGGCCGAGAACGCTTCGAAGCTCAGCGTCACCGACTGCAACTGCAGCGCGATATAGGGCGTAGTGCCGATCACCGCGAGCAGGGTCACGCCGACCGCCAGCAGGTTGGACTTGCCGTAACGCGATGAGACGAGGTCGGCGACCGAGGTGATGCGCTGCGAGCGGCCGATGCGCACCAGCTTGCGCAGGATCCACCACCAGCCGACCAGCACCAGCGAGGGACCGAGGTAGATCGCCATGTACTCGAAGCCGCTGCGCACCGCCGAGCCGACCGCGCCGTAGAAGGTCCAGGCGGTGCAGTAGATCGACAGCGACAGGGTATAGACCACCGGCGAGCGCAGCCAGCGCGCCTGTCCGTGGGCGGCGATGCGCTCGGCGGCGAAGGCGATGGCGAAGAGAAAGAGCGCGTAGGCGATGCAGACGGCGACCAGCGTATTGAGCATGTTCACTCGCCCCCGCTGCCCAGCCCGTCGCCCGGCGCCGGGCGCCCCAGCGCCCAGGCGACGAAGCCCGCCAGCAGCACCAGCAGCAGCCAGACCCCGAAGAGGTAGACAATCACCGCTGAGCTGCGCACGCCCTGCTCGGGGTCTTCCTGCCAGAGCAGCGGCACCAGCCAGAGCAGCGCCCCGAGAAA
This sequence comes from Alloyangia mangrovi, assembly GCF_002300555.2. Lineage (GTDB taxonomy): Bacteria > Pseudomonadota > Alphaproteobacteria > Rhodobacterales > Rhodobacteraceae > Salipiger > Salipiger mangrovi. The sequence goes on from NZ_NTHN02000012.1 coordinate 100,041, forward strand.
GGGCAGCACCCGGGCTCCGTCCATCACCCGGCGGCGGCGGTAGGACTGCCGTTCGAGGAAGACAGGCGGCGTGCCGCGGCGGGGCGAGCCCTCGCTCATGGCTTGCCGGGGGCCTCTTCCGGCACGCCGTTCAGCAGCGCCCGCACGGTGTCGAGCATCTCGGAATTGGCAAAGGGTTTCGACATGAAGGCACTGACCCCCTCGCGCTCGGCCATCTCGCGGTCGCGGGTCTGGCCGCGGGCGGTGAGCATGAGCACCGGCAACGCCGCGGTGGCCGGATCGGCGCGCAGCTCGCGCAGGATGTCGTAGCCGCTCTTGCCGGGCAGCATGACGTCGAGGATCAGCAGGTCGGGACGCGCGCCGCGCAGCTTCTCGTTGGCCGTGGTGCCGTCGGAGTGGGTCTCCACGGCCAGCCCGTCGCGCGACAGGATGAAGCTGATCGCCTCGATGATATTCGGCTCATCCTCGATCAGCAGCACGTGTTTGGACATGCACCCCTTTCCCCAAGGCCCCGGTCTCTCCCCTTGCCGGCACCGAGGCTAACTCCCCCGTGATTTCCTTTTATCGCCAATGTTTCCCACCCTGTCAAAATAAGACCATCCTCAGGCGCCGCGCTCCGCTGCGTCACCCAGCAGCGAGGGCTCGCGCCGCGCCGGGCAGCCCGCGCGGGCGCAGATGCGGCAGGTGACGCCGACAAGCTCGGTCTCCTCGCCGCCGCGCGCCGGACCTTCGGGGGTGAACATCATGTGCGCCTCGAAGATCGGATCGCGGTTGGCCTGCGGCATGCCGGCGGGCTGCGCCACGGCAAAGGCGCGCACCGCCCCACCCTGCCGCCCGGCGAATTGCACCCGGCGCGAGAGCACCGTCATTGGCCGGCTGAGCGCGGGAAAGAGCGGCCAGAGCGGGCAGTCGGCGCCGAAGCGCGGGATCGGGAACTCGGGCAGCGGCTTGCGGAAGGTGAGCGCGCCCGAGGCGTCGCAGATCGCAAGCCCGACAGGCCCGCAGGGCGCATCGCCGGGCAGCGCGGCGAGCCTTCGCATGGCGCGGGCCGGATCGCAGCCGAAGCGGCGCAGCAGCGCCAGCGGGTCGGCGCCGTCCTCGCCAACCGCGGCAAGCACCTGTGGCAGCGGCAGCGCGGCCGCGTCCTCGGCATAGGTGCAGAGCGCCCGGCGCAGCAGCACACGGGCGCTGTCCGACAGATCCTCTTCGAGCTCCGCCGCCAGCGCCTCGGGCAGCTGACCGGCTTCGAGGTCGGGGAAGTGATACCCCTCGGCCTCAAAGAGCGCCGTCACCTCTTCCTGCGGGGTGCCGCTCTCGCTGGCCGCCTTGCCCTCGGCCTCGAGGTAGCTGACGAGGCTGCGGCTGCTCTCGGCGAGCCGGGCGCTGTCCTCGTGGATGTTGCGGTGGAAGCGGCGCTGCCATTCGGGGTCGATTGCCTCGGGCTCGTTGAGGATCGAGGCCGCCGAGCGGATCGCGGTCACGGTCGAGAGCATCTCGTGCAGCGCCTCGGCGAGCTGCGGATCGTGCGCAAGCCGGTCGCTCAGCGTCTCGACGCTGCGCTCGAGTGTCTCGATCCGGCCCCGGGCTTCGGACAAGAGCCGTGCCCAACCGGGAAATCGCCCGGCGAATTCATCGACACGGTCCAATTCCGCCGTGCTGCCCCGGGTCGTGCTCGCCGCCTCGCGCAGCGATGCAATCAGCGCCGCCTCGGCGCCCTCGGTCAGCATCGACGGTTCGACCTTGAGGATTTCCGCCAGATCGAGCAGCAATTTGCCACCGATTCTGCGGCGGTTATGCTCAATTAGGTTGAGGTAAGACGCGGAAATTCCCGCCTGCCGTGCAAGATCGGCCTGCTTGAGGCCTAGAATCGTGCGTCTTTCGCGGATGCGGCTTCCTGTGAGCGTGTCGCGGGGCATGCGGTTTTCGAACCCTTTCAAGGCCTTTCTGCGGCGCAAGATAAATTAATTTACACCCCAGCCTATTCCTTTGTGCATTTGTTGACAAAAAAAATTGTTAACCTAAAAGCAGTTGTTGCGTGATTTTCTTTCGTGGTCCGATACTGATTTTGCACGGAAACGTGTTTTGCGCCCTCGGGAAGAGGAGCCCGGCGGTGCAGATTTCGAAACGGGAGGAAATCAATGTCCAAATCGACTCTGACACGCCGCGGCGTGCTGAGAACGGGTGCCGTCGCGGGAGCCGGAGTTGCCCTGCCGACGATCTTCACCAGCTCGTCCGCATCCGCCTTCACCAACGAACCCACCGGGGGCAGCGTGACCCTCGGTTTCAACGTGCCGCAGACCGGCCCCTACGCCGATGAGGGCGCCGACGAGCTGCGCGCCTTCGAGCTGGCGGTCGAGCACCTGAACGGTGGCGGCGACGGCGGCATGATGAACACCTTCAGCTCGAAGACGCTGGATGGCACCGGCATCCTCGGCAAGAAGGTCGAGTATGTGACCGGCGACACCCAGACCAAGTCCGACGCCGCCCGCGCCAGCGCCAAGTCGATGATCGAGAAGGACGGCGCGGTGATGATCTCGGGCGGCTCGTCCTCGGGCGTTGCCGTGGCCGTGCAGGGTCTCTGCCAGGAGGCCGGCGTGATCTTCATGGCGGGGCTCACCCACTCCAACGACACCACAGGCAAGGACAAGAAGGCGAACGGCTTCCGCCACTTCTTCAACGCCTACATGTCCGCCGCGGCGCTCGCGCCGGTGCTCGAGAAGATGTACGGCAAGGACCGCAAGGCCTATCACCTGACCGCCGACTACACCTGGGGCTGGACCCAGCAGGAGTCGATCCAGGCGGCCACCGAGGCGATGGGCTGGGAGACCGTCAACAACGTGCTGACGCCGCTCGCCCAGACCGATTTCTCGTCCTACATTGCGCCGGTGCTGAATTCCGGCGCCGACGTGCTGGTGCTCAACCACTACGGCGGGAACATGGTGAACTCGCTCACCAACGCCGTGCAGTTCGGCCTGCGCGACAAGCAGGTGAACGGCAAGAATTTCGAGATCGTCGTGCCGCTCTACTCGCGCCTGATGGCGCGCGGCGCCGGCGAGAACGTCAAGGGCATCTTCGGCTCGACCAACTGGCACTGGTCGCTGCAGGACGAGGGCTCGAAGGCCTTCGTGCAGAGCTTCGGCACCAAGTACGGCTTCCCGCCGAGCCAGGCCGCGCACACCTGCTACGTGCAGACCCTGCTCTATGCCGACGCCGTGCAGCGCGCCGGTTCGTTCAACCCCTGCGAGGTGGGTGCCGCGCTCGAGGGCTTCGAGTTCGACGGGCTGGGCAATGGCCCGACGCTTTACCGTGCCGACGATCACCAGTGCTTCAAGGACGTGCTGGTGGTGCGCGGCAAGGAGAACCCGGAGTCCGAGTTCGACCTTCTCGAAGTGGTCGAGGTCACACCGCGCGCGCAGGTGGAATATGCCCCGGATCACCCGATGTTCGCGGGCGGCAACCTCGGGTCCTGCAACCCGGGCGCCTGAGCCCTTCACCGGAATCCGGCCAGGTTGCGTTTGCCTGGCCGTATCCCCGCGTTCCCGGCCCCGTGCCGGGAACGTTCGCACTTCCTTTGACCTGAAGGCCGGGACATGGACGCAATCATTCTTCAAATCCTGAACGGGCTCGACAAGGGCTCGGCCTATGCGCTGATCGCGCTGGGGCTCACCCTCATCTTCGGAACGCTCGGGGTGGTCAACTTCGCCCATGGCGCGCTGTTCATGATCGGCGCCTTCTGCGCCGTCACCCTCAACCGCATCCTGACCCTGTCGCACCAGGTCGTCGACGAGAGCCGCAAGGACTTCCTCGGCAACCCGCTGAAGGTCGACGTACCCTATGTGAACGACTGGTTCGGAGAGGCCGCGGGCGCCACGATCATCGACTGGGCGGTGCCGCTTGCCATCCTCTTCTCGATCCCGGTGATGATCGCCATCGGCGTGATCATGGAGCGCGGGCTGATCAAGCATTTCTACCGCCGCCCTCACGCCGACCAGATCCTCGTGACCTTCGGCCTTGCCATCGTGCTGCAGGAAATCATCAAGTACTTCTACGGCGCCAACCCGATCCCGACGCCCGCGCCCGACGTGTTCCGCGGGTCGTTCGATTTCGGCGTGCTGCTGGGCTTCGATCCCAACGTGATCATCTATCCCTACTGGCGCCTCGTCTATTTCGCCTTCGCCGCGTTGATCATCGGCGGGGTCTTCGCCTTCCTGCAGTTCACCACCTTCGGCATGGTGGTGCGCGCCGGCATGGCCGACCGCGAGACCGTGGGCCTTCTGGGCATCAACATCGACCGCCGCTTCACCATCATGTTCGGCCTTGCCGCCGCGGTGGCGGGGCTTGCCGGGGTGATGTACGCGCCGATCAACTCGCCCAACTACCACATGGGAATGGATTTCCTCGTGCTGAGCTTCGTGGTGGTGGTCGTCGGCGGCATGGGGTCGCTGCCTGGCGCAGTGCTGGCGGGCTTTGTGCTGGGTGTGCTCGAGAGCTTTGCGTCGATGAACGAGATCAAGTCGATCCTTCCCGGCATCGACCAGATCATCATCTACCTCGTCGCCATCATCATTCTGCTGACCCGTCCGAGGGGCCTCATGGGCCGCAAGGGCGTGATGGAGGACTAAGACCATGTTCGGACTTGGCAAGAAAGATACCACCGTCTTCGTGGTCGTGATCATCCTGGCGCTTTGCGCGCCGTTCATCCTCAACCCCTTCCCCACCGGCAGCTCGCTGGCGCAGTTCAACGCGGGCTACCCCGACCTGATGCAGCGCTTCGTGATCTTCGGCATCTTCGCCATCGGCTTCAACCTGCTGTTCGGCCTGACCGGCTACCTGAGCTTCGGGCACGCCGCCTTCCTCGGGATGGGGTCCTACGCCGCGGTGTGGATGTTCAAGCTGCTGAGCATGAACGTTATCCCGGCGATCCTGCTGTCGATGGTCGTGGCGGGGCTCTTCGCCGTGGTCATCGGCTACGTCAGCCTGCGCCGCTCGGGCATCTACTTCTCGATCTTGACGCTGGCCTTCGCGCAGATGAGCTACAACCTCGCCTACTCGGTGCTCACCCCGATCACCAATGGCGAGACCGGGCTGCAGATCACCCTCGACGATCCGCGCATCTTGGGCAGCTCCGCGACCGCCGACGGCTCGATCCCGGTGACCAACCTCTTCGGGCTGGAGATGCGCCACTTCACCACCGTCGACGTCGCCGGCTGGAGCTTCAACTTCTCGGTCGGCTACTACCTCTGCGCGGTGATCATGATCCTCGCCTTCTACGTGGCGGTCCGCATCTTCCGCTCGCCCTTCGGCATGATGCTGCGGGCGATCAAGTCGAACCAGCAGCGGCTCTACTACACCGGCCTCAACGCCCGCCCCTACACGCTTGCGGTCTTCGTGATCTCGGGCATGTACGCGGGGCTTGCGGGCGGTCTCATGGCCTCGATGGACCCGCTCGCCGGACCCGAGCGCATGCAGTGGACCGCCTCGGGCGAGGTGGTGCTGATGACCATCCTCGGCGGCGCGGGCACGCTGATCGGTCCGGTGCTGGGCGCGGGCTTCATCAAGTACTTCGAGAACATCTTCTCGAAGATCAACGACAGCGTGCTGCACGGCTGGTTCGCTTTCCTGCCCGACGGGCTGGAGAATTTCGTCATCGCCATCCTGCACCCCTTTGTCGGCAAGGGCTGGCACCTGACGCTGGGCCTGATGTTCATGCTGGTGGTGATCTTCCTGCCCGGCGGGCTGGTGGAAGGCGGCCAGCGCATCTCGAGGGCGCTGAGGCGCGACAAGCCCGAAGACAACGGCGCGGCCAGCAAGGCCAGCCATGAACCCGCAGAGTAAGGAGGCGATGATGGGCATTCTTGAAGTCAAAGACGTCAACAAGCGCTTCGGCGGGCTCAAGGCGCTGTCCGAGGTCAACCTGAGCGTCACGGAGAACACCGTGCACGCGATCATCGGCCCCAACGGCGCGGGCAAGTCCACCCTGCTCAACTGCCTTGTCGGCAAGCTGATCCCGGACACCGGCTCGGTGATGTTCGACGGGCAGTCGGTGCTTGGAAGAAAGCCATTCGAAATCAACCAGATGGGAATCAGTCGCGTATTCCAGACCCCCGAGATCTTCGGTGATCTGACTGTGATGGAGAACATGATGATCCCGCTCTTCGCCCGCCGCGACGGGGCCTACCGGCTGCACGCCTTCCGCTCGGTCGAGAGCGAGGCCGAGCTGCGCAGCCGCGCCGAGGCCATGCTCGAGGACGTGAAGATGCTCGACAAGCGCAACATGCACTCGGCGTCGATGTCGCGCGGCGACAAGCGGCGGCTCGAGATGGCCATGTGTCTGGTGCAGGAGCCGCGCCTCTTGCTGCTCGACGAGCCCACTGCCGGCATGGCGCGCGCCGACACCAACAACACGATCGACCTGCTGAAGGAGATCAAGGAAAAGCGCGACATCACCATGGCGATCATCGAGCACGACATGCACGTGGTCTTCAGCCTCGCCGACCGGATCACCGTGCTCGCCCAGGGCACACCGCTGGTCGAGGATTCCCCCGAGAACATCAAGGGCCACCCCAAGGTGCGCGAAGCCTACCTCGGCGAAGCGGCGTAAGGAGAGAACCAGATGAACGTCAGACCGGATTTTTCCAAGAACGCCAACATGGCCGAAACGGCCCCGGCCTTCCTGTCGGTGTGGGACATGCATTCCTACTACGGCGAGAGCTACATCGTGCAGGGCATCAACTTCAACGTGCACGAGGGCGAGATCGTCGCCCTGCTCGGCCGCAACGGCGCGGGCAAGACCACCACCTTGCGCTCCATCGCCCGGCTCAACTCGCCGCAGGTCCAGCGCGGCGAGATCTGGCTCGATCACAAGCCCCTGCACAGGATGAGCTCCTACGAGGCCGCGACGGCGGGGCTTGGCCTCGTGCCCGAGGACCGGCGGATCATCCCGGGCCTGACGGTCGAGGAGAACCTCCAGCTGGCGCAGATCGCCCCGCCCATCGGCTGGTCGCTCGAGCGCCTCTACGAGCTTTTTCCGCGCCTCGGCGAGCGCCGCAAGCAGGAGGGGGTGACCCTCTCGGGCGGCGAGCAGCAGATGCTGGCCATCGCCCGGGCGCTGGCGCGTGACATCAAGGTTCTGCTGCTCGACGAGCCCTACGAAGGGCTGGCGCCGGTGATCGTCGATGAGATCGAGAAGACCCTGCGCCACATCAAGGAACAGGGCATGACAACGATCCTCGTCGAGCAGAACGCCGTGCGTGCGCTGCAACTGGCGGACCGGGCGATCATCCTCGACACGGGCTCGATCGTCTTCGACGGCACCGCCGCCGAGGTGCTGCAGAACGAGGAGCTGCGCGCCGAATACCTCGCGATCTGACACCGCCTTTTCGAATCCCCGGCGGGCTTGGGACTTCCGCCGGGGGGGCGCGCGGGCCGGTTTTGGGGAACCGCCCGCGCGCATGGTCCCGCGTCTGGCCGTCTGTGCCTGCCGAGCGCACATCCGTGACCGGATTTCGCACGATGCGCCCTTGCATTCGCCGCTCCAGGACGCATCCTGCTCGCCAACACAGGAGGAGACACCATGACGCACACCGTCCTTCACGCCCCGTCCGAGGATTTCGTGGCCAAGGCCCATGTGGATGTGGCGCGCTACGA
>NZ_NTHN02000130.1 GCF_002300555.2 Alloyangia mangrovi
CGCTCGGGCTGGTCGTCGATCACCAGCACCTGTCCGCCCTCGCGCGCCAGCGCCGCGGCGACCTGGCTGCCGATCCGCCCGTAGCCGACGATCACCACGTGATCCGCAAGCTCGGTGGCGGCATCGGCGGGCGGCACCTCCGGCACCGGAGCGCCATCGGGCAGCTCGGGCTGGCGCCGGCGCGCCAGCCAGTCGATGCCGCGGAACAGCGCCGGATTGACGAGGATCGACAGCATCGCGCCGCCGAGGATCAGGTCCTGGCCCGCTGCCGGCAGCAGCCCGAGGCTGGTGCCCAGCACCGCGAGGATGAACGAGAACTCGCCGATCTGCGCTAGGCTGGCGGCGATGGTCAGCGCGGTCTGCCGGTCATGCCCGAAGCTGCGGACGATGCCATAGGCGACAAGCGATTTGGCACCGACGATGATCGCCACGGTCGCGGCCAGCGCCAGCGGCGCCTCGATCAGCGCGCGGGGATCGAAGAGCATGCCAACCGAGACGAAGAACAGAACCGCGAAGGCGTCGCGCAGCGGCAGCGTGTCCGAGGCGGCGCGGCTCGACAGCGGCGACTCGGCCATCACCATGCCGGCGAAGAAGGCGCCAAGCGCCAGCGACACCCCGAAGAGATGCGCCGAGCCGAAGGCGACCCCCAGCGCGATGGCCAGCACAGCCAGGCTGAACAGCTCGCGCGAGCCGGTGCCGGCGACGTATTGCAGCGCGCGCGGGATGACCCGCCGGCCGACGATCAGCATCAGCGTGACGAAGCTGACCACCTTGAAGCCGGTCAGCAGCAGCGTCGCGAGGAGGGGGCTGAGGCCGAGTGCGTGGAACAGGGCAGAGCCTTCTACAGCGGCCCGCATCGGGGCGGTGCCGCCGAGCAGCCCGGCGAGCGGCGGCAGCAGCACCAGCGCGAGGACCATCACCAGATCCTCGACGATTAGCCAACCGACGGCGATGCGGCCGCGCTCGGTCTCGATCAGCCGCCGGTCCTGCAGGGCGCGCAGCAGCACCACGGTCGAGGCGACGGAAAGCGCGAGGCCGAAGATCAGCCCGCCGCCCCAGCCCCAGCCAAGACCCCAGCCGAGCGTGGCGCCGATCAGCGTGGCGGCAAGGATCTGGCCGATGGCGCCGGGGATGGCGATCGCCTTGACGGCGCTCAAATCCTTCAGCGAGAAATGCAGCCCGACCCCGAACATCAGCAGGATGACACCGATCTCGGCAAGCTCCGAGGCAAGGTGCTGGTCGGCGACATAGCCGGGGGTGAACGGGCCGATAAGAACGCCGGCCAGCAGGTAGCCGGCGAGCGCGGGCAGCCGCAGCCGCTGCGCGGCAAGGCCGAAAAGACAGGCGAGCACGAGGCCCGCAACGATGGTTGCGATGAGAGGGGTGTCGTGAAGCAAGTTGGGATGCCCTTGACTGGAAGCGTTGACATGGAGCGAGACATCTGCGCGGGCCTAGGGCCGGGCCTGACGCGCGTAGCGCATCGAACCCGGCGCGGGCGCCGCCAAAGGCGGCGCGCCAACGCAGTTCACCCGGCCCGCGCGGGGCGGGTCGGGGTTTCGGATGTCAGGCTTGCGGAGGGCTTCTTGCGCGAGGTCTGCCGGGCGGCAGCCCCTCGG
>NZ_NTHN02000131.1 GCF_002300555.2 Alloyangia mangrovi
CCGTTCATGTAGGTCCAGTCCAGCGCATCGGCCTCGCGCAGGTTGTCCTGAAGGTAGGTGAAGGTCTCGGACCCGGCAAAGCTCCAGAACGGCGGCTGGTCGGCGTTCAGCAGGTCGGGCGCATGCATCACCCGCTCGCCGGTCAGCAGCCATGCTGAGTGGTCGTCGGTGTGCGCGGCGTGATCGAAGCCATGCAGCTCGACCGTCAGCCCCTCGAAGGTGAAACTGCCCCGGGGCCAGCTCACCGTCTCCTGAGGGCGCGGCAGCTTGCTGCTCAGCCGGTCCATCTTGTCCGACGTTTCCTGCGAGGCGAGGATGCGCGGCGCCTCGGTCTGATCGGCCAGCAGGCCGAGGAGATCGGGGGTGCCACCGATGTGGTCGGCATGGTCATGCGAGTAGACGATGGTGGTGATCGGCAGGTCTGTGGTCGCGCGGACCGCCTCGAGGATCTTCGCGGCCTGACCCTGCAACGGGTCGAACAGCAGGACCCCCTCATCGCCGACGTACCAGGTCGTGCCGTAGAAGCCTGACTGGTACCAATAGGTGCGGTCGGTCAGCTTCTGCAGGATGTAGCGCGACCGCATGTTCAGGGTGAAGAGATCGGCGATCTTTTCGCCTGGCGCCAGCGCCTCCGTGGCGGAAGCGGCACGGTAGGTGGCGCCGACGGTCGAGGGCGTCTCGGCCAGTGCCGATTGTGCGCCGAGGACAAGGGAGAGGGCCGTCAGGCCTGCGGTCAGTGTGCGGGTCCTCATGGTCGTGAACCTTTGAAGTTTGGGATGCGTGTTGCAGGCCCAGAGATACCCCTCACCTTTGTCAAAAATAATCCGCAAAATTACTATCTCACTGTTTGTCATAACGATACAGTTGCAGGAGCACTCCTTCCACGGACCCCTTCCATGAAGCTCGACCGCCTCCCCTTCTTCGCTGCCGTCGTCGAGACCGGCTCTTTCACCCGCGCCGCCGAGCGCATGGGTGTCACAAAGGCCGTGGTCAGCGCCCACGTCGCGCGTCTCGAAGAGGAACTCGGCACCGCTCTGCTGCTGCGCACCACGCGCAAGGTGACGCCCACGCCCGAGGGGATGATGCTGCACGAGCGCTGCCGGGTAATCCTGCAGGAGGCGGCGGATGCAGAGGACGAGCTCAGCCACTCCCGCGACGAGCCCAAGGGTCTGCTGCGGATCACCGCGCCGCTCGACTACGGCCAGTCCGTACTGGTGCCGCTCGTCGCGCGGTTTCGCGCGGCATATCCGGCTTGCAAGGTCGCTCTCGACCTCACCGACCAGGTGGTCGATTTGCAGACGGGGCAGTGGGACATGTCGGTGAGGTTGGGCTGGCTGGTGGATTCCAGTCTCAAGTCCCGACGCGTCGGCGCCTTCTCGCAATATCTCGTCGCCACGCCCGCTCTCCTCGAAGCTCTCGGCCCGATCCGGACACCGCACGATCTGCCCGCCCTGCCCTTCGTCGCCAACAGTGCGCTGCGCGAGCCTGCGGTCTGGGACTTCGCCGGTGCCGGGGCGGAAGATGTGCGGGTGCGCTTCGATCCGGTGGTCACCATGACCACCACCCCGGCAGTGCTGAC
>NZ_NTHN02000132.1 GCF_002300555.2 Alloyangia mangrovi
TGTAGCGGCAAAGCTAAAATGTCACCCATGAACAATTCAGGAATGTCACTCTCCCCGTAAAACGATGCGAGGATGAGCGGACGTGGGATGGCTGATTATGAGCGAGCGCGAGTTGAATCGTGTGGCGGTTCTGGCGCAGGTCGATGACGGTCGACTGACCGTGGACACCGCGGCGAACATGCTGGAGCTGACGCGTCGGCAGATTTTCAGGTTGTTGAAGCGATACCGCCAGGATGGCGCGGTCGCGATCCGTCATAAGGCGCGCGGGAAGCCTCCGAACAACCGCATCCACAAAGCCAAGCGCGACTACGCTTTGAGCCTGATCAAGGAGAGCTACGCAGATTTCGGCCCGACATTGGTGACGGAGATGCTGGCCGACCACCACGGGTTTAAGGTCTCGCGCGAGACCGTCCGCAAGTGGATGCAGGAAGACGGCATCTGGCTATCGCGTAAGCAACGCCGGACCTTTCATCAGCCGCGTTTGCGCCGAGAGTGCTTTGGTGAGCTGGTTCAGATCGACGGCTCTGATCACCGCTGGTTCGAAGATCGCGGTGATCCCTGCACCCTGCTTGTCTTCATTGATGATGCGACCAGTACGCTGATGGAACTGCGGTTTGTCACCGCCGAGAGTACCTTCAGCTACTTTGAGGCTCTGGAAAGCTACCTGCTGAAGCATGGCCGTCCCGTTGCATTTTACAGCGACAAACACTCGGTGTTCAGGGTTCCCAAACCGAGCGAACACATGACGGGCATGACGCAGTTCGGGCGTGCCTTGGCCGAGCTGAACATCGAGATCATCTGCGCCAATTCTTCCCAAGCCAAAGGTCGCGTCGAACGAGCGAACCGGACGCTGCAAGACCGGCTGGTCAAGGACCTGCGCATCGCGGGCATCTCGAACATGGAAGACGGCAACGCGTTCCTTGCTGGTTTCGTTGACCGCTACAACGCCAAGTTTGCAAAGGCCCCGGCCAAGCCAGACAATCTGCACCGCGCCTTGAACATCGCGCCGGACCGCCTCGCCGAAGTCTTCTGCCTACGTGACAAACGTTATGTTACCAAGGATTTAACTCTGAAGTACGATCGCAAGCGCATCCGGCTGGAGGTCAACGATCTGACACGTGGGCTCGTTGGAAAATACGTGGATGTCTACGAGATGCCCGACGGGCGCATCCAAGTCCGCGCCAAAGGCGTCGCCCTACCCTGCAGCATCTTTGACCCACACCAGCAGCGCGTCACACACGCCGCCATTACCGAGAACAAACACCTCAGCGCAGTTCTGGCGCATATCAAAGCGCAGCAGGATAAGAAGCGCATGCCGCCGAAGGTCAAACCTGTGAGCGCGAAGAACAATTACAAAAAGAACGGACACCGGAACAATGGCTGGAATACTCTGGCCGATCGCAAGCGTATCGCAGACAGCAAAGCCAGCCAGGGCTGCGATAGCTGAGGTCTCCGCCCTGTCAGCCTTTGCTCACGTCATGCCACCTGATGACATTCCTGCTTTGCAGACGCGGTGACATTTCAACTTGGTTGCAACA
>NZ_NTHN02000133.1 GCF_002300555.2 Alloyangia mangrovi
GGCGTCGCGGAGCGCGGCGAGGTCGACGTGCGCGCGCAGGAAGGCGGCGTAGCCCGCGATGGCGGCCTCGAGATCGGGATGCTCCAGCGCCTGGATGAGCCCGAGGTGCCGCTCGGGCAGGGTCAGATCGCCGCGCCGGGGCAGCACGCCCAGCACCGGCAGCCCGGCGCGCTCCATGCCGAGCCGGGTGAGCCGCTCGTGGCGGGGCGAGGCGACGCGGTTGAGGATCACCCCGGCGAAGGGCAGATCGGGCATGTACTGGCGGAACCCCAGCGCCGTGGCGGCGGCGGATTGCGCCTGCCCGCCCACGTCGAGCACCAGCACCACCGGCCATCCCATCGCCCGCGCCGTCTCGGCGCTGCTGCCAAAGCCCTGCTGGCCGCGCGTCGCGACCCCGTCGTAAAGCCCCATCGACCCCTCGGCGAAACAGATATCCGCCCCCGCCGCCTGCGCCGCGATGGCCTGCCAGAGCCGCGGCCCCATCGCCCAGCCGTCGAGGTTGAAGCTCGCCCGCCCGCAAGCGGCGCGGTGGAAGGCCGGGTCGATGTAGTCGGGGCCGGACTTGAAGGGCTGCACCGCAAGGCCGTCCTCAGCCAGCGCGCGCAGCAGGCCGAGCATGACCGTCGTCTTGCCGGTGCCCGAGGCGGGGGCCGAGACCAGAAGGCCGGGGATCTCAGCCATCAGTTTGCACCTCTGCGTCGGGAGTCCAGCCACTCCACGGGCTATCTGCGCTCTGCGGGCGATAGCGGCGGTCGTAATCCGCGGCGTAGAGGCAGCTCTCGGCAAAACCCTCGCCCGCCAGCGCCGGGCCAACGAGGATCAGCGCGGTGCGGGTAATGCCGGCGCCGAGCTTGCCTTCGATGTCGGCGAGCGTGCCGCGCAGGATCACCTCGTCGGGCCAGCTGGCGCGGTAGACCACGGCAACGGGGCACTCGATGCCATAGGCAGGGGCGAGGTCGGCGACGACGCGCGCGATGTTCTGGATCGACAGGTGGATGGCCAGCGTCGCCCCTGTGGCGGCGAAATTGGCCAGCGTCTCGCCCTCGGGCATCGAGCTGGCGCGGCCCGGCGTGCGGGTCAGGACCACCGATTGCGCAAGGCCGGGCAGGGTCAGCTCGGCACCAAGCGCGGCGGCGGCGGCGGCGAAGGCGGGCACACCGGGGGTGACCGAGACCGGGATGCCAAGCGCCTTCAGGCGCCGCATCTGCTCGCCCATCGCCGACCAGACCGAGAGATCGCCGGAGTGCAGCCGCGCCACGTCCTGCCCCGCGGCGTGGGCCCTGTGGATCACGGCAATGATCTGCTCGAGATCCAGCGGCGCGGTGTTGACGATCCGCGCGCCCGGCGGGCAGTGGCCAAGGATCGCCTCGGGGACCAGCGAGCCGGCGTAGAGGCAGACCGGGCAGCTCGCGATGAGGTCGCGCGCGCAGGTCAGCAGGTCGGCGCGGCC
>NZ_NTHN02000134.1 GCF_002300555.2 Alloyangia mangrovi
ATGAACATGGCGATGCTGATCGGCCTGCTGTCGGCCATCGGCGCCACGCTCACCCTGCCCGGAATCGCCGGGATCGTGCTGACGATGGGCATGGCGGTGGATGCCAACGTGCTGATCTTCGAGCGCATCCGCGAGGAGCTCCGGGTCGAGAAATCGGTCTGGCGCGCCGTCGGCAAGGGCTTCGACAACGCCTTCTCGGCCATTCTCGATTCGAACCTCACCGGCCTCTTGACCGCCGGTCTAATGTTCTGGCTCGGCTCGGGCCCGGTGCGCGGCTTCGCGGTGACCATGGGGCTTGGCATCCTGACCTCGATGTTCACCGCCATCTTCGTCACCAAGCTGGTGCTGCAGAGCTGGCTCGAATGGCGCAAGCCGCGGACGCTGCGGATGACCGGGCTGCTGAGCCGCCTGCCCGAGAAGACCTCGATCAACTTCTTCCGCGCGCAATACGCCACCTTCGGCGCCTCGGCGCTGGCGGTCGTGGTCTCGGTCTTCCTGATCGCCAGCATGGGGCTCAACCTCGGCATCGACTTCAAGGGCGGCACCAGCATCCGCGCCGAGACGCACCAGACCCTCGACATCGGTGCCTACCGCACCGCGCTGGCGGGGCTCGGCATGGAGGACGCGGTGATCACCGAGGTCTTCGATCCGTCCTTCGCGCCGGACCAGCACGTGGTCTCGATCCGCATCGGCGCCGAGGACGGTGATGCCGCGCTTTCGCAGGAGACGCTGACCAAGGTGCAGGACGCGCTGCACCAGGCCGATCCCGGCATTGCCTTCACCTCGGTCGAGACGATCGGCGGCAAGGTCTCGGCGGAACTGCTGTGGATGGCCCTGATGGCCGTCGGCGCGGCAACCGCGGGCATCCTCGTCTACGTCTGGTTCCGCTTCGAATGGCAGTTCTCGGTCGTCGCGGTGGCCGCGCTGATCCACGACGTCGTGGTCACGCTCGGGGTCTTCTCGCTGTTCCAGCTGAAGGTCGACCTGACCATCGTGGCGGCGCTACTGACCATCCTCGGCTACTCGATCAACGACACGGTGGTGGTCTTCGACCGGGTGCGCGAGAACCTCAGGAAGTTCCGCCAGATGCCGCTGCGCGACCTGCTCAACCTCTCGGCCAACGAGACGCTGAGCCGGACGCTGATGACCTCGCTGACCACGCTCGTCGCCCTGATCGCGCTCCTTGTGCTGGGCGGCGACGTGATCCGCGCCTTCGTCTTCGCGATCACCTTCGGCATCGTCGTCGGCACCTGGTCGTCGATCTACGTGGCCAAGAACATCGTGCTGATGCTCGGCGTCGACCGCCGCAGCCGCGAGGAGCGCGAGGCGGCGCTGGCCGCAACACACGGCTGATCCATGGC
>NZ_NTHN02000135.1 GCF_002300555.2 Alloyangia mangrovi
AAGGTGCGGATATTGTCGAGGTAGGACATTGTTCGGTAAATCTTGAAACTGCTTGGGTGATGCCGGAGATAGCAGAATAATCGCGGCCGGCCTAGGGTGGCGCGCAACATCGCAACAGGGAGCGACGGGCATGTACGATCTTGCCATCATCTGGGACTGGCTCGGCTTCGCCGTGCGTTGGCTGCACGTGATCACCGCGATCGCCTGGATCGGCTCGTCATTCTACTTCATCGCGCTCGATCTGGGGCTGCGCAAGGTGCCGCACCTGCCGGTCGGCGCGCATGGCGAGGAATGGCAGGTCCACGGCGGCGGCTTCTACCACATCCAGAAATACCTCGTGGCCCCCGAGACCATGCCCGACCACCTGACCTGGTTCAAATGGGAGAGCTACGCCACCTGGCTGTCGGGCGCGGGCCTGCTGATGATCGTCTACTGGGCCGGCGGCGAGCTCTTCCTGATCGATCCCACCAAGGCCGACATCTCGCTCTTCCAGGGCATCGTGATCTCGGCGCTGTCGCTGACCATCGGCTGGCTGGTCTACGACCGGCTGTGCAAGTCCAAGCTCGGCGAGACGCCGACGCTGCTGATGGTGCTGCTTTTCGGGATGCTGGTGGTGATGTCCTGGGGCTACAACCACGTCTTCACCGGCCGCGCCGCGCTGCTGCATCTCGGCGCCTTCACCGCGACGATCATGACCGCCAACGTCTTCTTCATCATCATGCCGAACCAGCGCATCGTGGTGGAGGACCTGAAGAACGGCCGCACCCCCGACCCCAAGTACGGCAAGATCGCCAAGCTGCGCTCGACCCACAACAACTACCTGACGCTGCCCGTGGTCTTCCTGATGCTGTCGAACCACTACCCGCTGGCCTTTGCCACCGCCAACGCCTGGATCATCCCCTGCCTGGTGTTCCTGATGGGCGTGACGATCCGGCATTTCTTCAACACGGTGCACGCGCGCAAGGGAACGCCCTACTGGACCTGGGTCGTGACGGCGCTCTTGTTCATCGCCATCGCCTGGCTTTCCACCGCGCCGATGCTGGACAGCTACGAGGAGGCCGAGGCCCGGCCCCTCACCGCCGCCGAGCAGAAGTTCGCCGGGGCGACGGGCTTCGAGGACGCCTATTACGCGGTGATCGGCAATTGCTCGATGTGCCATGCGCGCGAGCCTTCATGGGACGGGCTGCACCACCCGCCCAAGGGCGTGGTGCTCGAGACCGAATCCGACGTCGCACGCCACGCCCGGCTGATCTTCCTGCAGGCCGGCGCCAGCCACGCCATGCCGCCGCCCAACGCCATCCAGATGGACCCGGCAGCCCGCCGCGAAATCGTG
>NZ_NTHN02000136.1 GCF_002300555.2 Alloyangia mangrovi
ATGGCAAAGGAAAAGTTTGAGCGCGGCAAACCGCACTGCAACATCGGCACGATCGGTCACGTTGACCACGGCAAGACCACGCTGACCGCAGCGATCACCAAGTACTTCGGTGACTTCAAGGCGTACGACCAGATCGACGGCGCGCCGGAAGAGAAAGCACGCGGCATCACGATCTCGACCGCGCACGTGGAATACGAGACCGAGGCGCGCCACTACGCGCACGTGGACTGCCCCGGCCACGCCGACTACGTGAAGAACATGATCACCGGCGCGGCGCAGATGGACGGCGCGATCCTGGTTGTGAACGCAGCTGACGGCCCCATGCCGCAGACCCGCGAGCACATCCTTCTGGGCCGCCAGGTGGGTATCCCCGCCATGGTCGTGTTCATGAACAAGGTTGACCAGGTCGACGACGAAGAGCTGCTCGAGCTCGTCGAGATGGAAATCCGCGAACTGCTGTCGGCCTACGACTTCCCGGGCGACGACATCCCCGTGATCGCCGGTTCGGCTCTGCACGCGATGAACGGCACCCAGCCGGAAATCGGTGAGAACAAGATCCGCGAACTGATGGCGGCGGTGGACGAGTACATCCCGCAGCCGGCACGTGCCGTGGACCAGCCGTTCCTGATGCCGATCGAAGACGTGTTCTCGATCTCGGGCCGCGGCACCGTGGTCACCGGCCGCGTGGAGCGTGGCGTCGTGAACGTCGGCGACGAACTGGAAATCGTCGGCATCCGCGACACCAAGAAGACCACCTGCACCGGTGTGGAAATGTTCCGCAAGCTGCTCGACCGCGGTGAAGCCGGCGACAACATCGGCGCCCTGCTGCGCGGCATCGACCGCGAAGGCGTTGAGCGTGGCCAGGTTCTCTGCAAGCCGGGTTCGGTGAAGCCGCACACCAAGTTCGAGTGCGAGGTCTACATCCTGACCAAGGAAGAAGGCGGCCGTCACACGCCGTTCTTCGCGAACTACCGTCCGCAGTTCTACTTCCGCACCACCGACGTGACCGGCACCGTGACCCTCCCCGAGGGCACCGAGATGGTCATGCCCGGCGACAACCTGAAGTTCGCCGTGGAACTGATCGCTCCGATCGCGATGGAAGATGGTCTGCGCTTCGCAATCCGCGAAGGCGGCCGCACCGTCGGCTCCGGCGTTGTGTCGAAAATCATCGAGTGATGAGCTTTTGCCCGGTCTTCGGACCGGGCCGGCATAGGGAAGGGGCCGCCCATTGGGCGGCCCCTTTTCGTTGC
>NZ_NTHN02000137.1 GCF_002300555.2 Alloyangia mangrovi
AGGAAGTTCCAGCGCGCCCCGCCCGAGGTCTTGGGGTTGGGGGTGATCACCTGTACGTCGTCGCGGATCAGGTCGGCCCAGTCGGCGATGCCCTTGGGGTTCCCCTCGCGCACGAGGAAGACGATGGTCGAGGTATAGGGCGCGGAGTTGTGCGGCAGGCTGGCCTGCCAGCCCTTTGGCAGCACGTCCGAACGCGCGGCGATGGCGTCGATGTCCGAGGCCAGCGCCAGCGTCACCACCTGCGCCTCCAACCCGTCGATCACCGCGCGGGCCTGCGCACCGGAGCCGCCATGGCTTTGCTCGATGGTGACGGGCTCGTGGCCCTGCGCCTCCCACCACTCGGTGAAAAGCTCGTTGTAGGCGCGATAGAACTCGCGCGTGGGATCATATGAGACGTTGAGCAGCCGGGTCTCGGCGGCGGCGTGGCTCGGGCCCATGACGGCGCTGCTGGCCAGAAGCGCGGCGAGCAGGGGGGCGGGGGTGCGAAGGAAGGCAAGGGTCATGTCGTGTCTCTCTCTATGGGGTGTCAGGCGGGCAGCTGGCCGGGCCGGGTCACGCGGACGTGCCAATGAGCGGGGTTGCGGCCGCGCATGAGTTCGCGGGCGGCGTAGTCGGGATCGCTGGCGAGCACGGTCAGTTCGCGCCCGCCGATCAACAGCGGCAGGCCGGTGTCGCGGGCCACGACATGCAGCACGTGGACCCGCCCCGTGGGCCTGGTGTGAAGAGCGTTCGGCATTCAGGTCCTCCTTTCGGAAACGGGCGGGATCGCCCGCTGAAGACATGGGCAGGAACGCCCAATGACCTAAATATCCACCGGTTTAGTCGTGTTTTCGAGAGAAGAGGTTCAGCGTTCTGCGCCGGGCCGGGAGAAAATTATTCTCCTGCGACCGGCTCCTGCGACGAGCCGCTTTCCTGCAGCTCGTTCGGCTCGGCGCCGATTCCGAAGGTTTTCCCCGCTACCACAGGGTCTTTCAGCAGATCCTGCAGGGTCAGCGACTCGATCAGCAGCAGGTAGCTGTAGAAGACCTCGCCGAAGACCCGGCGCAGCTGGCAGCTCTGCTCGTCGTCACAGTCGTCGCAGCGGCGGTAGGCACGTCGCGAGAGGCAGGGCAGGGGGGGCGATGGGGCCGTCGATCTGCTGCAGCAGCTCGCCGAGGGAAATCTTCGAAGGCTCGCGGATCAGGAAATAGCCCCCCGCTCGACCGCGTTTCGCCCCCAGATAGCCCGACTT
>NZ_NTHN02000138.1 GCF_002300555.2 Alloyangia mangrovi
GCCGGGGCGTCGCATCGCTGGCAGAGCGGCTGGCCGAAGCGGCGGAGGACGGTGACGCCGCCGCCCGCGAACGCGCCGTCGCCTCCGCCGCATTGAACCGGCTCTACGGGCTCCTGCAGGAGGGCGACGCATGAAGCTGCTTTCGGTCACCCTCTCCGACGTCCGCCGCTTCGCCCGCCCGGTCACGGTGCAGGGCTTCGGCCCGGGTCTCAACGTGCTCTCGGCGCCCAACGAAGACGGCAAGTCGACGCTCTTCGACGCGCTGCAGGCGCTCTTCTTCATCCCCCACCGCAGCCGCGCGAAAGAAATCTCGGCCCTCCGCCCCCACGCCGGCGGCGCCCCCTTGGTCTCTGCCGAGATCGAAGACGACGGTCGCCGCTACCGGCTCACCAAGCGCTGGCTCTCGCGCCCCTTGGCCGAGGTACACGAGGGCACCCGGCTTGTCGCCAAGGGCGAGGCGGCGGAAGAGTGGATCTCCGCCCTGACCCAGTCGCCCGAGGAAGGTGGCCCCGCCGGGCTGCTCTGGGTACGGCAGGGTCTTGTGGCTCTGGACCAGGGCGAGAAGCGCGAGCAGGACCACGCGCACCGCGCCCGCCGCGACCTGCTCTCCTCGGTTGCGGGCGAGGTCGAGGCCCTGACCGGTGGGCGCCGCATGGAGCGCGCGCTGGCGCAGACCGAAGCGGCGCTTTCCGAGCTCGTCACCGCCTCCGGGAAGCCCAAGGCAGGCGGGCCGCTGAAGGCCGCCGAGGATGAGATCGCCGAGCTGAGCGCCCGCCGCGAGACCCTCGCCAGCACCGCCGAGGCGCTGGAACAGGCGATCGCCACCCGGCGCCGGTGCGCAGCGAGCTCTCCGATCTGCAGGACCCCGAGGCGCAAGCCGCCCGCGAGGCGCGGCTCACAGAGGCCCGGGCCGCCGCCGAGACCGCCCGCGCCTTCGCCGAGCGCCAGCGCCGCGCCGAGGAGCAGGTCGCGGCGCTCGAGGCTCGCCGCGACGGTGCCGCCGAGAAGGCCGAGGCCCTGAGCCGCGCCCGTAAAGCTGTCACCGAGGCCGAGACCCGGCTTCAGTCGCTTGTCGAGGCCGAGGCCGAGGCCAGCGCAACGGCCTCGGGCGCCAAGGTGAAACTGGCCGAGGCCACCACCACCCGCGACACCGCCCGCGCGCGCAGCGCAGCGCGCAAAAGGATCAGGCTGCCGCGCAGGAGGCCGCGCAGCAGGCCCGGG
>NZ_NTHN02000139.1 GCF_002300555.2 Alloyangia mangrovi
TGACCTGCTCCCCTGAAAAGTCCGCAGTTTGAAGTTAGCCTGTTCTCCAAACGAGGAGACAGACGATGAAGAGAAGCCGGTTCAGCGAAGAGCAGATCATTGGCATCCTGAAGGAGCACCAGGCCGGGCTGGGCGCGAAGGAGCTGTGCCGCAAGCACGGCATCAGCGACGCAACCTTCTACAAGTGGCGCTCGAGATATGGCGGCATGGAGGTGTCGGACGCCCGGCGGCTGAAGGCGCTGGAGGCCGAGAACGCGAAACTGAAGAAGATGCTGGCCGAACAGATGCTCGATGTTGCGACGCTGAAAGAGATGCTGGGAAAAAACTTCTGAGGCCTGGTTCGAGGCGACGTGCCGTGGACTGGGCCATGAAGGAAAAGAGCTATTCGCAGCGGCGGGCCTGCGCCTTGGCCGGGATCGATCCGCGCGTGTATCGGCGGCAGCTGGTCAGGCCGGAGGACGGGGAGTTGCGCAAGCGGCTGCGGGAACTGTCCGGCGAGAGGCGACGGTTCGGTTATCGGCGTCTGCACATCCTGTTGCGGCGGGAAGGCTGGGCGCTGAACTGGAAGAAGCTCTACCGGCTCTACCGCGAGGAGGGCCTAACAGCCCGTAAACGGGGCGGTCGCAAGCGGGCACTGGGAACCCGGGCGCCAATGGCGATCCCGCAGGGGCCGAACCAACGCTGGTCTCTGGACTTCGTCTCGGACAGTCTGAGCGATGGCCGCCGCTTCCGCATCTTGTGCGTGATCGATGACTTCAGCCGAGAATGCCTGGCGACCGTTGTCGACACCTCGCTCACTGGCCACCGCGTCGCCCGAGAGCTGGACCGGATCGCCGAGGTCAGAGGCCATCCCTGCATGGTGGTCAGCGACAATGGGACTGAGCTGACCTCGAACGCCATCCTCAAATGGCAGGAGGACCACAAGGTAGAGTGGCACTACATCGCTCCGGGCAAGCCCATGCAGAACGGCTTCGTCGAGAGCTTCAATGGCCGCCTGCGCGACGAGTGCCTCAACGAGCATTTGTTCGCCAACCTGCGCCACGCCCGGGAGCTTATCTCGGCCTGGCGCGACGACTACAATCACCATCGCCCCCACACGAGCCTCGACGGGCTCACCCCGTGGGAGTATCACCAACGGTCAGTAGAGGACCAAACCCTGAACAGAGCTAACCTATAAACGCGGACTTAAAGGGGAGCAGGTCA
>NZ_NTHN02000013.1 GCF_002300555.2 Alloyangia mangrovi
CTGGGGGCGGTGCTGGCGATCCAGACCGGGCTGTCGGCGGCCTTTGCCCTGGCGCTGCCGCTGAGCGCGCTGGCCGGGGCGGTGGTGGCGGTGGTGATCCTCGTCGTGCTCGCCGGGCCGCGCGCCGAGACGCTGACGCTGATCCTTGCCGGGGTCGCACTCTCAGCCGTCGCGGGTGCGCTGACGCAGCTGGTGCTGAACCTTTCGCCCAACCCCTTTGCCGCCAGCGAGATCGTCTTCTGGATGATGGGCTCGCTCGCCGACCGCTCGATGCTGCACGTCTGGCTGGCCCTGCCCTTCATGGCTCTTGGCGTTCTGCTGCTGGCAGGCGTCGGGCGCGGGCTCGACGCGCTGACGTTGGGCGAGGACGCGGCCTCGTCTATGGGGATCGACCTCGGACGGCTGCGGCTGCGGGTGGTGCTGGGCACCGCCTGCGTCGTCGGCGCGGGCACGGCGGTCGCCGGGGCGATCGGCTTCGTCGGGCTGGTCGTGCCGCACCTGCTGCGCGGCTCCGTGGGCGGCCGCCCCGGGCCGCTGCTTTGGGTCTCGGCGGCGGGCGGGGCCGCGATGCTGTTGGCGGCGGATATCGCCGTACGGGTGGTCGCCCCGGACCGCGACCTGAAGCTCGGGGTGCTGACCGCACTGGTCGGCGCGCCCTTTTTCCTGCACCTCGTCTGGCGCAGCCGGGGGGAGCGGGCATGACCCTTCTGGCACTTGAAGACCTTTCCGTAACCCTGCGCGGACGACAGGTCTTTTTCGGCATTTCTCTGGAAATCGGTCCGCACGAGGTGGTCGGCCTCATCGGCCCCAACGGCGCCGGCAAGACCAGCCTGATGCGCGCCGCGCTGGGGTTGATCCCTTCGGCCGGGCACAGTTCTCTGGCGGTTCTGACCCCGCAGCAACGGGCGAAGGCGGTCGCCTGGATGCCCCAGGCACGCGAGATCGCCTGGCCGGTAAAGGTCGAGGACCTCGTCGCGCTTGGACGCCTGCCGCATGGCGATCATGCGCGCGGCCCGGTCGAGGCGGCGATCGCCAAGATGGGGCTGGAGGAGCTGCGCAAGCGGCGCTCCACCAACCTCTCGGGCGGCGAGCAGGCGCGCGCGCTTCTGGCCCGTGCGCTGGCGCAGGAGACGCCGCTCTTGATGGCTGACGAGCCCACGGCGGGGCTCGACCCGGCGCATCAGATCGCCACCATGGAGGTGTTCGGCGCCCTTGCTGCCGAGGGTCACGGCGTGCTGCTCTCGCTGCACGATATCGGGCTGGCGGCGCGGCATTGCACCCGGCTGGTGATGCTGGCCGAGGGGCGGCTGCTGGCGGATGGCCCCCCTGAGGAGGTGCTGACCGACGAGTTGCTGGCGCAGGGCTTCGGCATCACCGCCTACCACGCGCAGACGCCAGACGGCCCAGTGTTCCAGCCGATGCACCGGGCGCGCTGAGCGCAGGTCTTGCCGGGCGCGCCTTGGGCGATACCTTCCGTGCAAGGCCTGACCGGAGGAGAGGCACAATGGACACCTACGAAGGCGGATGCCTCTGCGGCGCGGTCCGCATCAAGGCCGAGGGACAACCATATCGCACCGGCCTTTGCCATTGCCTCGACTGCCGCAAGCACCACGGCGCGCTGTTCTACGCTGCCGCGATGTTCCCGGAGGCGGCGGTCACCGTGACCGGCGAGACCCGCAGCTATAGGGGGCGGCATTTCTGCCCGCTCTGCGGCTCATCGGTCTTTGCAATCGACGGAGACGAGGTGGAACTGCATCTCGGCGCGCTGGATGCACCGGGGCAGCTGCTTCCGAGTTACGAGAACTGGACGGTCAGGCGCGAGCCCTGGCTGCCGGACTTCCCGCTGGCCCACCATTACGCGGGCAATCGCGAAGGTACCGGGCGCGGCGAGGACTAGAAGACCCGGGCGACGCATCGCCCGGATCCTTCAATGGCTTGCAGCCCTCAGCTGATATCGACGCCGAGGTGCTTGGCGACGGCGAAGATGTCCTTGTCGCCGCGGCCGCACATGTTCATGACAATGATGTGGTCCTTGGGCAGATCGGGCGCGATCTTCATCACGTGGGCCAGCGCGTGCGACGGCTCGAGCGCCGGGATGATGCCCTCGGTCGAGCACGACAGCTGGAACGCCTCGAGCGCCTCCTTGTCGGTGATCGCCACGTACTCGGCGCGGCCGGTGTCATGCAGCCAGGCGTGTTCCGGCCCGATGCCCGGGTAGTCGAGACCCGCCGAGATCGAGAAGCCTTCGAGGATCTGCCCGTCGTCGTCCTGCAGCAGGTAGGTTCGGTTGCCGTGCAGCACGCCGGGGCGTCCGCCGGTGAGCGAGGCGCAATGCTCCATCTTCTCGTTGACGCCCTTGCCGCCGGCCTCGACGCCGATGATCTTGACGTCCTTGTCGTCGAGGAACGGGTAGAACAGGCCCATGGCGTTCGAGCCCCCGCCGATGGCGGCGATGATCGTGTCGGGCAGACGGCCTTCCTGCTCGAGGATCTGCTCCTTGGTCTCCTTGCCGATGATCGATTGGAAATCGCGGACCATCGCCGGGTAGGGGTGCGGACCGGCGACTGTGCCGATGCAGTAGAAGGTATCGCGCACGTTGGTCACCCAGTCCCGCAGCGCGTCGTTCATCGCGTCTTTCAGCGTGCCGCGACCGGAGGTCACGGGGATCACCTCGGCGCCCAGCAGGCGCATCCGGAAGACGTTGGGCTGCTGGCGCTCGACGTCATGCGCGCCCATGTAGACGACGCACTTCAGGCCGAACTTTGCGCAGACCGTTGCCGTCGCCACGCCGTGCTGACCGGCACCGGTCTCGGCGATGATCCGGGTCTTGCCCATGCGGCGGGCAAGGATGATCTGGCCCAGCACGTTGTTGATCTTGTGGGCGCCGGTGTGGTTCAGCTCGTCGCGCTTGAAGTAGACCTTGGCGCCGCCGAGGTGCTCGGAGAGGCGCTCGGCGTAATAGAGCGGCGAGGGCCGGCCGACGTAGTGCTTCCACAGCCAGTCCATCTCGTCCCAGAAGCTCTGGTCGGTCTTGGCGCGCTCGTACTGCTCCTCGAGCTCGAGGATCAGCGGCATGAGCGTTTCGGAGACGAAACGCCCGCCGTAGATGCCGAAGCGGCCCTTTTCGTCGGGGCCTGTCATGAAGGAATTGACCAGATCGTCCATCGCGCCTCTCCCGCAGAATTTCCCCCCTCTCTAAAGCAAGCGCGCGGCCAATGACCAGAGGTCACGCGCCCGGCACGCCGAATTGTCCCCCGGGGCGCCCGTCACCGCGCCGTCCCGGAGCGTCGCGGCCGGCGCCCCCCCCGGTTGGTTGTGAGGGTCGCGCATTCAACTGGCAGACCCCGGCCTATGCTGCGCTGCGCCCCCTCGGACTCCCAAGTCCCCCTTGCAAAATCACACCCGCCTTCCTAACCTCCTATGAGCGCCGCGCTTTTTTTTGCCGACCCAGCGCTCAAGAGATTTTTTTGCGAAGTCATTCCCACGCGCCCCCGGTTGACGCCGCGATTACGATTGGACCCATTTCAATGCGCTTGAAGATTTACACCGACACGGCGTTCGCTTCGCCTGCAAACCCCATGCAATGCGCAATGCTGCTGCCCTTCTTCGGGCAGGAGGAGCGCGCATTCTGGTCCGCCGACACCAATGCCTTCGACAAGTACAAGCACAGCGGACCGGGCTATTTCGAGCTGGCCGAGTCAATGGATGATGCCGACGTCGCGGTGCTGCCCGGCACATGGCACCGCTACCTTCAGGACGGCACGACCAAGGTCGCGCTGCGCTTCGCGCAAAAGGCGGCGGAGGCGGGCAAGCGGATCGTCGTCTTCCACGAGCGCGATTATGACTTCAAGTTCCCCGCCCCCAACGCGCTGCTGTTCACGCCGACCATCGAGAAGGACCGCCAGCCGAACGAATTCGGCCTGCCCGCCTGGATTCCCGATCACACCAACGGCCCCGCGCCGCTGCGCCAGAAACATGAGCGCCCCTCGATCGGCTTCTGCGGGCAGGTGAAGAGACCCACCGCCAAGACCCGCCTCGTGCAGTTCGCCCGCACCTCGCTGCCCCATTTCTCCGAGCTGCGCATGGCAGGCTATTCCGCCTCACTGAAGGAGAACTTCCAATACAAGTTCCTGCGCGGCCGGGCGATCCAGACCCTGCTCGATCACCCCGGCGTGGACACCAACTTCGTGCTGCACGGGGACTTCTTCGCCGGGGCCGACCAGAAGTCCACCGACGGCGAGAAGAACGTCGCGCGCCAGAGCGCGCTCGAGACCTTTCTGTCCAATCTCGCCGGCAGCGACTACAGCCTCTGCGTGCGCGGCATCGGGAACTATTCGCTGCGCTTTTACGAGATCATGGCCGCGGGCCGCCCGCCGCTGTTTCTCGACACGAACTGCATCCTGCCCTACGACTTCCTTCTCGACTGGCAGAAGGAGCTGGTCTGGGTTCCGCTGTCCGAGCACCACCGCGCGGGGCAGATCCTTGCCGATCACCACGCTGGGCTCAGCGCCGAGCAGTTCGTCGACCAGCAGCGCAGAGCACGGGAAATCTGGGAGGACTGGCTCTCGCCCGATGGCTACTTCCGCAACTTCTACCGTCACTTCCGCCCGCAGTGAGCAGGCGGCTTCGCTACCTGATCAAAGATAGACCAGCTCGTAGACGTAGGACTTCGGCCCCTTGCGGCTGACCCAGATGCCTTCGGGGGGCACCTCCCCGGACTGGACCGCCAGCAGATCCCATGGCCGACCGAAGACCTCGTCGCTCCCCCAATCCCCCGCAATCCAGCCAAGCAGCTCGTGCCGGATGATCCAGTGGTCGCCGTCCGTCCGCTTGAAACCGGCGTGGCCCGACGGCCCCGTGCATCGCTCGAAGCGATAGACGAGATCGTCGCTCTGCCTGCGGAGTTCGAAGGCCCTGGGGGCGGGTCGGAGATTCGTGTCCATCATCGTGCCACCACCCTGTCGGCGCCCACCCACCTTGGCCAGCGCGAACCCCGCGCGGCCCGCCAGTTTCGGCGCAGGCCGCGCGATCGCGGTCACATGGCCCAGGCTTCGGTGAAGCTCTCGACCCCGAATTCGCGATCGAGGCTCGGCAGGTCGTGCGGGCTCAGCAGCAGCACACCGGTGGTCGCGGCGAGCCGCTGCGCGCTCGAGGTGAAGCCGGCGGTGGCCAGCACCCCGGCCCCGGCCAGCCCGTAGTAGTTCTTGCCGGTAAAGGCCTCCTGGATGGCCTTGTTGCCGACCGGCGAGTTGTAGCGCTTCACCTGCAGGCCGATCACGAGAGCGCCCTTGCGCGCGACGATGTCGATGCCCTGGTCGTAGCCGCGCTTGGTGACATCCGCGTCCCAGCCGAAATGGCGCAGCTGCGCGGCGCACCAGTGCTCGAACTCGGTGGGATCGCTCGGATAGTCCTCGGCGTCGAATCCGCCCTCGCGCGCCTCGCTCTCGATCCGGTCAATTTCGTCGATGATGTAATCAACCACCGCTGGCTCGATACGGTGATAGTCGAAGGACAGCTCGATGCTGTCGAGGAACTCGAGCACGATGTCGTGCCGTTCGTCGGCGATCACCCGGTTGTAATCGTTCTTCTTCACTGCCAGCCGCAGGTTACGCGAGAGCGCCGGCGCATGGGCCTGCACGTGCCGGGAGAGCTCCTGCCGCCGGGAGCGGGTCAGCGACAGCCCCAACCCCTTGAAGACCAGCACCAGCACCGCGACGTAGCCCGCCAGGATCACCGGCAGTGCCCGCGTGGTGGCCGCCGACACACCCAGCGCGAAATAGGCATAGCCCAAGCAGAGCAGCGCCAAGAAGGTCACCGCGCCAAGGATGGTTTCGTACTCTTTTTTCATTTGCTGCCGCCTTGGTACGTTGTTTTCCGGCCTCCTACCGCGCGCGGAACATTACGGCAACATGTGACGTGAGAGTCGGCGCCTAAGCGCTTATCACTAAGGGGTGAATCCAGCTGGACTGCGCCGGGCCCCTGATCGCAACGGGCGAAGACCCGGCGCTGCCGCCGGGTCCGCCGATCTCAGGACTTGGCCGCAAGCCCGCCCGCGCGGATCTCCGACAGCGTGCGGTAGGGCGTCAGCGCCTCGGCGGCGATGTCGAGCTCGAGCACCGCGCCATGCGGCGCCGCCAGCGCCCGCTCGAAGGCGGCAGCGAACTCCTCGGTGTGGGTGACATGCTCGCCGTGCATCCCGTAGGCCCGCCCCAGCGCCGCGAAGTCGGGGTTGACGATCGAGGTGCCGCTGACCCGCGCGGGGAACTCGCGCTCCTGGTGGGCGCGGATGGTGCCATAGGTGCCGTTGTTGAGCACCAGGACGATCACCGCCGCCCCGGCCTGCCGCGCCGAGGAGAGCTCCTGACCGTTCATCTGGAAATCTCCGTCCCCGGCAAAGCAGATCACCGTCGACCCGGGGCGCGCCAGCTTGGCGGCAATGGCGGCAGGCACGCCGTAGCCCATGGCGCCGGACTGCGGCGCCAGAAGCCGCATGCCCGGGCGGAAGCGGAAGAAGCGGGTGGGCCAGACGGTGAAGTTGCCGGCGCCGTTGGTCAGCACCACGTCGCTGCCCAGCACAGCGCGCATGTGCTTGCAGACCGCCACCATGTCGACCGGCCCGGGCTGCGCCGGGGCCTTGTCGATGAAGCCCAGATAAGCCGCCCGCGCCTCGGAACGCCAGGCCTTCCAATGACCGGTCACCTTGGCCGGCAGCGCCTGCACGAAGCGTCCCGGGTCCGCATGCACGCCGAGGGTGGGCCGGTAGACCTTGCCGATCTCGCGGTCCGAGGCGTGAACGTGGATGATCTTCTGCTTGGGCTGCGGCACCTCAAGCAATGTGTAGCCGTCGGTCATGTTCTCGCCGAAGCGGGTCCCCAGCGCCAGTACCACGTCGGCGTCCTTCAGCAGGGCCTTCACCCCTGCCGTCATGCCCACGCCCGCGTCGCCGCAGAAGCAGGCGCAGGCGCTGTCGACCTGGTCCTGGTAGCGGAAGGAGGTGATGATCGGGATGTCCGAGGCCTCGGCAAAGCTCTGCAGCGCGGCGCGCGCGGGGCCGGTCCACTCGGCCCCGCCGATCACGATCAGCGGCCGCTCGGCGTGCTGCAGCAAGGCGACCGCCTCGACCACGGCGTCGGCGGCGGGCTCGGCGGCGTAGACCTTCACCGGACCGGTCAGCGGCGGCACCGCGGTCTGCGCCATGAGCACGTCCTCGGGCAGCGCCACGACCACCGGGCCGGGACGGCCGGTGGTGGCGGTGATCCAGGCCCGCGAGAGGATCTCGGGGATGCGCTCGACGTGTTCGATCTCGGTCGCCCATTTCGCCATGGTGCCGAAGACCGCGCGGTAATCGACCTCCTGGAAAGCCTCGCGCTCCTTCATGTCGGTGGCCACCTGCCCGACAAGAAGGATCATCGGCACGCTGTCCTGCATCGCGGTGTGCACGCCGATCGCGGCATTGGTCGCGCCCGGCCCGCGGGTCACCATGCAGATCCCCGGGCTGCCGGTCAGCTTGCCATGCGCCGCCGCCATGAAGGCCGCGCCGCCCTCCTGCCGGCAGAGCACAAAATCCAGCTTGCCCGCCGTGTCGTGCAGAGCGTCGAGCACCGCAAGGTAGCTCTCTCCCGGAACGCCGAAGGCCCGCGTGGCCCCCAGCGCGATCAGGCTTTCGACCACCAATTGACCACCGTTGCGCATCTTGTCCTGCTCCCTGCCAGATCGCTTTTGCGAATTTGTGCGCGCTGTGCAGAGGGGATGCAAGCGCTGCCCGGGGGTTCTTCACTGAATGCATGACGCAGCACAAAAAGGCCGGGAGCCAGAACGCTTTGTTAAGACCCCGACTGTAGTTCTCGAAGCCGTCCCGGGGGCGACCTGCGAGTCTGAGGTTCGGTCCGGATCTGACCCGCGCGTGACCTGTCATGCGCCCTCCGCCGGCCTCGGGACGAAGGCTCGACACTCCCACGGGGACCGGCAGCTCGCTGGCCGCGGGTTGCCCCCGCTCTCCTCTGGCAAAGGACAGATTTCGCGATGACAGAGCTTCACAGCCATGTGCTCGACCCGGGGCGCAACCGCAATGGCGAAGACCCTCTCGTGCCCTTCCTGCTCGGGGCGCGGCACATGCCCGTTTCGATCTCCATGCGGGACGTTCTGCGGCTCGATGCCCACCGGCTGCAGATCCTGCTCGTGGCGCAGAAGCAATGGCAGGAGGAGGGGCTCACTTTCAGCCTGACCGAAATCAACGAGACCTTCCGCGGCGGGCTCGACCGGCTTGGCCTGCGGCCCACCCATTTCGACGCCGCCGGCACGGATGCCGGATCCGATCTCGCGGATGGCAAGGAGGCACTGCAATGACGACGAAAGTCCTCGCGATCGACGATTCCCGGACGATCCGCAACCTCCTGCGCATTTCGCTCGAAGGGGCCGGCTTCGAATTTCACTCCGCCTGCGACGGGGTCGAGGGGGTCGAGCAATTCTCCGAGGTCGAGCCGGATGTGGTGATCACCGATATCAACATGCCCAACATGGACGGTTTCGGCGTGATCGAGACGCTGCGCAGCGGCCCAAACCGCACGACGGTGCCGATCATCGTGCTGACCACCGAAAGTGGCGCCGATCTCAAGGCCCGCGCCCGTGCCGCCGGGGCCACCGGCTGGATCGTCAAACCATTCGACGACGCATCGCTTGTTTCGGTGCTGCGCCGGCTCACAGGACACATGGTGTAGAGATGTCGGGAAATTCGATCCGCGATACGTTTTTCGAAGAATGCGAAGAGCTGCTCGAGGCCCTGGTCGAGGGGCTCTCCTCGATGGAGCAGGACCCCGAGGACATGGACGTGGTCAACGCCGTGTTCCGCGCCGTGCATTCGATCAAGGGCGGCGCCGGAGCCTTCGCCCTCGACCGGCTGGTGAGCTTTGCCCACACCTTCGAGACGGTGATGGACAAGGTGCGCAGCCAGGAGCTGAAGGTCAACGCCGAGTTGATGCACCTCTTCCACCGCTCCGGCGACCAGCTTGCCGACCTCGTGGAAGCGGCGCGCGACGAGCGCGAGCCGAACGCCGAATCCGAGGCCGCCATCCTCAAGGAACTCGACGGCTATCTCGGCGAGGCGGACAAGGACGACAGCTTCAGCTTCGACGCCCTCACGCTGGACTTTGATGCGGCCCCGGCGGACCTCGGCGGCGCGGGCGATGACGGCGACGAGGAAGGCTCCCTGCGCCGCTTCCACATCCGCTTCAAGCCCAGCCCCGCGCTCTATGCCAACGGGCACGAGCCGCTCCTGCTTTTCGACGCACTCGCCGAACTTGGCGAACTGCGGGTGTTGGCGGACCTCTCGGCGCTCCCCGAGTTCGACGCCTTCGACCCCAATGACGCGGTCTTGTCCTGGACGCTCCAACTCGAGACCCCGGAACCCGAGACCGTGCTGCACGAGATCTTCGAATTCGTCGAGTCGCTCTGCGAGCTCGACATCCGCGAGGACGACGGCGCGGCGGAGCCCGCGCTCACCGACCCGGACCCCGATCTTCCCGGCCTCGCGCCCCCGCCCCCGCCGCTCGGCCTCGACAGCCCGAGCTCTGCCCTGGAGCCCGCCGACGCCCGCGGCGATCCCCAGCGCGGCGAGGCGCGCGGCCCGCGGCCCACCCTGCGCGTCGATCTCGAACGGGTCGACCGGCTGATCAACACGGTGGGCGAGTTGATCATCAACCAGGCGATGATCTCGCAGCGGATCGAGGAACTGGAACTGCCCGCGGTCGCCCATCTCACCAATGAACTCGAGGCCTACAAGCTGCTTGCCCGCGACATTCAGGAGGGCGTCATGGCGATCCGCGCCCAGCCGGTCAAGCCGCTCTTCCAGCGCATGTCTCGCATCGTCCGCGAGGCCGCGGAAGCCACCGGAAAGAAGGCGCGGCTGGTCACCATCGGCGACTCGACCGAAGTCGACAAGACGGTGATCGAACGCCTGGCCGATCCGCTCACCCACATGGTGCGCAACGCGGTCGATCACGGACTGGAAAAATCCGATATCCGCGCCACTGCCGGCAAGGAGGCGATCGGCACCATCCGCCTGTCTGCGTCGCACCGCTCCGGCAGCGTCTTCATCGAGATCGGCGACGACGGCGCCGGGCTGAACAGGGCGCGTATCCTCGAAAAGGCGATCGAGAAAGGACTGGTCCTTCCCGAAGCCGAACTGTCGGAATCCGAGATCGACAACCTGCTGTTCCTGCCTGGGTTCTCCACGGCGAGCGAGGTGTCCAATCTATCGGGCCGCGGGGTCGGCATGGATGTGGTCAAGAACGCGGTTTCCGCCCTCGGCGGGCGGGTTTCCATCGCCTCCACCCCCGGCGCCGGCACCACCTTCACCATCGTGCTGCCTCTGACGCTTGCGGTGATGGACGGCTTCGTCATCTCGGTCGCGGATCAGACCATGGTGATTCCCATCGCGTCGATCATCGAAACGATCCGTCCCAGCCAGCGCGACCTGCACGCGGTCGGCACCAAGGGCGTGGTGATCCTCGTGCGCGGCGCCTACGTCCCGGTCGTCGATGTCGCCTTCAACCTCGGCCTCTCCCCCGCGCGAAAGGAGGCGGGAGACGGCGTTCTGTTGTTGGTGAGCACGGAAAGCCAGGGGCTCACGGCATTGCGGGTCGAGGCGATCCACGACCAGCGACAGGTGGTGATCAAGAGTCTCGAGAGCAACTACGCCGCCATTCCCGGCGTATCCGCGGCAACGATCCTCGGCGACGGCAAGATCGCCCTGATCCTCGACCCCGAGGAGGTGGTGAAACTGCAGCCCGCCGCCCC
This sequence comes from Alloyangia mangrovi, assembly GCF_002300555.2. Lineage (GTDB taxonomy): Bacteria > Pseudomonadota > Alphaproteobacteria > Rhodobacterales > Rhodobacteraceae > Salipiger > Salipiger mangrovi. The sequence goes on from NZ_NTHN02000013.1 coordinate 10,795, forward strand.
TTATTTCCCTGCCGTAACCCCCCCCCGAAACTGGAGCTTCGCCATGCTTGACGCCGACGAGGGACAGACCGAAACGCAGTTCGAATTCATCACCTTCTCGGCGGGGAACCAGAGTTTCTGCCTCGAGATCATGCAAATCCGCGAGATCCGCCGCTGGACGCCGGTGACCAAGCTGCCGCATACGCCCGACGATGTGCTGGGGGTGATGAACCTGCGCGGCGCGGTGATCCCGATCTTCGACCTCTCCGCGCGCTTCGGCCTCGGCGAGACGGCGGATAACGAGCGCAACGTGGTGATCGTCGCGGCCGCCGGCGGCACCACCATCGGACTCCTGGTGGAATCCGTTTCCGAGATCCTCTCGGTCGCGAAATCCTCGATCCAGGAAACTCCCGACATGAAATCCGACGCCGCGCGCCAAGCCATCCTCGGGGTGATCTCGGTCGGCGAATCCATGGTGCGCGTGGTCAATCTCGACGCGGTGCCCGACCAGGAAGGCGGAGCGGCCGCATGAGTCTGGCCAGCGCCGACGCTCTGCCGGGGGAGTTCACCTTCACCGACGCGGATTTCGAGGCACTCGCCCGTCTTGCGCGGAGTGAGTTCGGCCTCAGCCTTGCGTCAAGCAAGAAGCCCCTAGTCTATTCGCGGCTTGCGCGGCGTTTGCGCGCCCGCGGACTTGCCACATTTCACGACTATATGGCGCTTCTCGACCGCGCGGAGGAGGCCGCAGAGCGCCTCGAACTGGTCTCTGCCCTCACCACCAATGTCACGAGTTTCTTCCGCGAGAAGCATCACTTCGAAACCCTGCGCACTGCGCTGATTCCGGAGCTTGCGGCGCAGAAACGCATTCGCATCTGGTCGGCCGGGTGCTCCTCGGGCCAGGAACCCTTCTCGATTGCCATGACACTGCTTCACGCCCTGCCTCCCGGGGCGCGCGACATGCGCATTCTGGCGACGGACATCGATCCGGCGATCCTGCGCAAGGCGCGCGCCGGGCGCTACCCGGCGGAGGAGTGCGAAACCGTGCCCGCCGAGTTTCGCAGCCGATGGCTGCGGCCGACACCGTGCGAGCCGGAGCTGGTCGAAATGGGACCCGAGCTCAAGGCCCTGATCAGCTTCGCCGAACTCAACCTGATCTGCGACTGGCCCTTCGCCGGCCCTTTCGACGCGATCTTCTGCCGCAACGTCGCGATCTATTTCGACCAGGAGACCCAGCAACGGCTCTGGTCACGGTTCGCCGAAAAACTGCGCGCCGGCGGTTTCCTGTTTATCGGCCATTCCGAACGCCTCGCTGGCCCCGCCCTGCCGGGGTTCGGCACCGCCGGCGTGACCACCTACCGCAAGCGCGCCATCCCCGGCCCCGCCCAGCCGACCTAGGAGAATGAAATGAGTTTGAAGGATTCGCTGCGCATCATGGTCGTCGACGACATGGCCACGAGCCGCGGGCTGATCACCCAGGCACTCGACGAGATCGGCATCAAGAACTACCTGACGGAGAACGACGGCAGCAAGGCGCTGGCAAGGATGGCCGGAAGCCCGGTGCACCTGGTGCTCTCGGATTTCAACATGCCGAACATGGACGGGCTGGCGCTGCTGAAGGCGGTGCGACAGAACCGCGCGACCCAGAAGATCGGCTTCATCCTGGTCACCGGCAAGCCCACCCCCGACATGGTGGCGCAAGCGAAACAGCTGGGCCTCAACAACATGATCAAGAAGCCCTTCACCTCGCTCGCGATGAAACAATGCATCGAGAGTGTTGTGGGAAAGCTCTGAGGCCATGTCCACGTCAAACGCCGCTTCGATCACCGCCAATGAGGCGACATGGCTGCTCTCGCGAGAAATCAGGCACCTGCAGCAGCGGCTGGAACGGCTCGAGCATGGCATGGAGCATATCTATTCAGGCAACGCGGATTCCCGCCTCGGATCGGTGGCGATCACCGCCTTCCAGGAGCTCGACATGCTGGCGCAATCCACCGACGCGCTTGCCGGCTACGTCGAGCGACTCGCCCGGCTGCTGGACACGGAGGCGGCGCTGGACCTGCGCGAGGCGCTGAACGTGATCCCGCTGCGCGATCTTCGCCAGAGGCTCGGCGGCGCGCAGGGGGATGGCCTCGAGCCGAATGCGCCCGAGCTGTTTTGACCGCCAGCCGCCCTCGACGGGGCAGAAGACAGCATCTGGGCAGCCCTCAGGTGCACCGACCAAGCGCCACGGACCCCGGCGCCACAGGCCATGAAGGACAAGACAGATGTCGAAGATATCCCTGATCCTGGCCCACCCGGACCTCGGCCTGCGGCGACGGCTCGCCGCCGAGCTCCGCACATCCGCCTTCATCATGCTGGTGTCGGAAACCCATGACCTGATGACCACCTACACCGAGGTCGAGGAGCAGGAGCCGATGGCGGTGCTGATCAGCGAGCGGCTCGCCATGCTGCCGGAATTCGAAGTGATGCGTGCGCTTTTCGCCACGCTCGACGTGCGCTGGCTGGTGATCAAGTCGCGCGCGGCCTCTGCGCCGGGGTATCCGGCAAGCCCCTGGGACAAGCGCTCGGATCTCTTCGCCGTCGATGCGGATGTGCCGGCCGACGAGTTGATCGGCACGCTGCGCTCGCTTACCCGCACCACCCGGCGGCGCGGGCCGCAGCCCCCGGTCCCGGCCCCTCCGACGCAGGCTCCCGCGGGCGGCCTGCGCAGCAACCGCTTCATCCTGCTCGGCGCCTCCACCGGCGGTGTCGATGCACTGCTGAGCGTGCTGTCGAGCTTTCCCGCCGACTGTCCGCCGACTTTCATCGTCCAGCACACCGGCGGCGGCTTCGGCGAAAGCCTGACCCGGCTCCTCGACCGGCAATGCGCGGCGCAGGTTCGACCGGCGCAGGACGGGGTGCGGGTCGATCACGGTCAGGTGGTCATCGCCGCGGGCAACCGGGCGCATCTTCACCTCGCGGGAGGTAATCCGATGAAAATCGCCCTGCGCGCGGGCGAGCCGATCGCGGGCCACATGCCTTCGGTCGATGCGCTTTTCACCTCAGCGCTGCCCGGGGCGCCGCGCGCGGTCGCAGCGCTGCTCACCGGCATGGGGCGGGACGGCGCACAGGGGCTCAAGGCGCTGCGCGACGCCGGTGCCACCACATTCGCCCAGGACGAGGCGACCTGCATCGTCTACGGCATGCCCCGCGCGGCGCGCGACCTCGGCGCGGTGGAGACCAGCCTGCCCCTGCCGCAGATCGGCCCCGCCCTGCTGAGGGCCTGCGCCGCGCCTACCTCCGCCCCGGCCGGACTGAATGGAAGGATCCCCGCGAGATGACCGATGCCGCAGAGAAGCTGGTGAACGTGATCCAGGGCGAATACCGGATCTCCTCTTCCCCCTCCGAGGTGCTGTCGACCGTGCTCGGCTCCTGCGTCGCCGTCTGCCTCACCGACGTCGAAGCCGGCGTCGGCGGGATGAACCATTTCCTGCTTCCGCAGCGCGCCGGAAAGGAGGGCGAGAACGTGCGCTACGGCGCCTATTCGATGGAACTTCTGATCAACGGCCTGCTGAAATCCGGCGCGCGCAAGAACCGTCTGGTCGCCAAGCTCTTCGGCGGGGCGAACATGCTCAGCCAATTGCGCGACATCGGCGGCTCGAACGTCACCTTCGCCAAGGAGTTCCTGCAGAACGAGGCGATCCCGCTGGCTTCGGAAAGCACCGGCGGCACCTCGGCGCGGCGGATCCGCTTCTGGCCCGCCGACGGGCGGGTGCGGCAGTTCATCGTGCCCGGCGAAATCGAATCCGTGGCGCCGGTCCAGCCGCCCAAACCGCCGCAGTCCGAGATCACCCTGTTCTGACAGAGGACGGCGGCGTGACGCCTGATCAGATCGGGTCGATCTCGACGAAGGCGTTGCGCAAGGCTTCGGACCAGTCGTGGCTCATTTTCTGGAAGGCCTCGTCGGTCGGCTCGATCCGTCGCCGGCGTGTCACCGCCAGCGCATCGCGCTCGATCACTGCGAAATCGAGCGGCATGCCGACGCTGAGATTCGAACGCAGAGTGGAATCCATCGACAGCAGCACCGCCTTCTCGGCGTCCGCCAGCGTGGTCGCAGAGGAAATCACCCGGTCGAGGATCGGCTTGCCATATTTGTGCTCGCCGATCTGCAGGAAGGGGGTGTCGGGTGTCGCCTCGATGAAATTGCCCTCAGGGTAGACGAGGAACATGCGCATCGGCCCGCCCTTGCGCTGGCCCGCGACGATCATCGAGGCGGTGGCGCTCTGGTTCATCCGCTCCATCTTCGACGACACCTCGGAGGTCACGTCCGAAAGCGTGGCGCCGACGATCTCGGCAACCTGCAGCATGCCGGGCGCGCGCAGGATCGAACGGGGCGAGTCGGGGTCCTCGTTGGCCTCGGTCAGCCGCGCGATCACAGTCTGGGTGATCGACAGGGACCCCGCGGTCATGATGCCGATGGCGCGGTCGCCTTCCTTCTCGAAGAGGAACATCTTGCGATAGGTCGCGATATTGTCGAGCCCGGCATTGGTGCGCGTGTCGGACAGCAGAACCACGCCCGCATCCAGCAGCAATCCCACGCAATAGGTCATCTGTCCCCTGGTCCTTCCGAATGGCAACGCACCGATATACCGCCGCGCCCCTGCCCCCGCAATCCTGCTCGAAGGGATAGGGTTACGGTATCATGAGCCGCTGCCCAAATTTCGGGCGCAGCATCCGGGGCGCTCCCCCGCCGCGTCACTGCTGCTGTTGCTGACCCGACTGGACCGCATTGACCATCACCTCGACCTCGAGATGCTCTTCGGGCGCCGCGCCCTGCACCAGCCCACGGATCGGCGCCGCGTCGAGCGCGTCATAGCCCGAGCCGAGCCGCACGTAGCGCTCGTCGGGGCAGCATTCGTTCGCCGCGTCGAAGCCGACCCAGCCGAGCTCGGGCACCCAGATCTCGGCCCAGGCGTGGCTGGCCTCATGCGGAAAGCCGTCCTCGCTTGCCTGAAGGTAGCCGGTGACGTAGCGCGCCGGCATCTCGGCCACATGGGCAATGGAGATCAGCGCGTGGGCATGGTCCTGGCAGACCCCGACGCCGCCCGAGAGCGCTTCGGAGGCGGTGGTGTGCGGCTTGGTCTCGCCGGGTTTGTAGGCAATGGCGCCCGATACGGCGCGGCTGAGCGCATGGGCACGGTCGAGCGCGCTTGCGCCCTCCATGCCCTTGAGCGCTACAGCGGACAGCGCCTTCAGCGCGGCATCCGCCTCGACCTGCCGGGTGTCGCGCAGGTAGGCCGAGGGCGGCACGCGCTCGCGGTGGCCGCGCAGCACGCCGAAAAGATCGGTGGTCTCGACCTCGCCCGTCACCTCGACGGTCAGCTCGGTGAGCGGCCCGCGCCAGGTGGCGAGGCGGATCACGTCGCCGGCGCCGTCGGTGAACTCGGCCCCGGTCTGGCCACCGTGCGAGGTGACCTCCCATGACAGGATGCGCTGGTTGTCGCAGCTCGCAGGCCAAAGCTTCTGCGACTGGACGATGCCGCGCACCGGCTCGTCGAACCGGTAGCGGGTGATATGACGGATCGAAAGTCTCATGCCGGCATTCCGCTCAAGTAGACCTCTTGCACCGTGGTCGCGACCTCGGCGTTGCGCGACATGAAGCGCGCGAGGAATTCGTGCAGCCCCTCCTCGAAAATCTCCTCGACGGTCGCTGCACGCAGATCGTCGAGCAACTTGTGCGCCACCTCCTGCGCCGCCGTGGCAGTCTGGTAGCTCTCGGCGAGATTGTCGAGATGCTCGCAATACCATTGCACGCAGGCCCGCAGCGAGCGCGGGAAGCGGTGGTTGAGGATCAGCAGGTGGGCGATCTTGGCGGCGGTGACCTCGCCCTGGTAGCTCCAGTTGAAGGCCCGTTGCGCGGTCATCGACTGCAACAGCAGCGCCCATTGGCTCTGGTCGAGTCCGGAGCCGACGTAGTTCACCGAGGGCAGCAGCACGTAGTATTTCACGTCGATCAGCCGGGCGGTGTTGTCGGCACGCTCGATGGTCGTGCCGATGCCCGAGAAATCATAACCGTCATTGCGCAGCTGGGTCGAGGTAAAGGCACCGCGGATCAACTGGCAGGCGCGCAGGGTCCATTCGCAAAGGTCGGTGACCATCAGCTTGCTGCGCTCGGTGCGGTGCAGCTGCTGCAGTTCCTGGAAGGCGCCGTTGATCGCGTCCCAGACCGGGGCAGTCAGCGCGGTGCGCACCACCCGGGCGTTCTCGCGTGCCGCCGAGAGGCACGAGTAGACCGACGAGGGGTTGTCGGAATCGAAGAACAGCCAGGTCTCGATATTGCGCTGGTTGATATCGGTGTATTTCTCGACGAAGGGCTCGAGCGTGCCCTTGGCGAGCAGCACGGCCTCCCAGTCGTTGCGATAGCCGCCGGTGGCATTGGGCAAGAGCGCGTTGCGCGCCCCGACCTCGAGCAGGCGGGCGGTGGTTTCGGCGCGCTCGATGTAGCGGGCCATCCAGTAGAGATGTTCTGCAGTCCGGCTCAGCATGTGATCACTCCGCCAATACCCAGGTGTCCTTGACCCCGCCGCCCTGCGACGAGTTCACCACGAGCGAGCCCTCGGTCAGCGCCACGCGGGTCAGCCCACCCGGCACCAGTTCGATGGTTTCTCCGACGAGGCAGTAGGGGCGCAGATCGACGTGGCGCGGCGCGATCCCCTCCTCGACGAAGGTCGGACAGGCCGAGAGCGCCAGCGTTGGCTGGGCGATGTAATTGTCGGGGTTCTTGCGGATCTTCGCGGCAAAGGACTCGATGGTCGACTTGTCGGATTTCGGCCCCACGAGCATGCCGTAGCCGCCCGAGCCGTGCACCTCCTTGACCACAAGCTCCGAGAGGTTCTCGAGCACGTACTTGCAGTCGTCAGGCTTGGCGCATTGCCAGGTCGGCACATTTTCGAGGATCGGCTCCTCGCCGAGGTAGAAGCGGATCATCTCGGGAACGAAGGTGTAGATCGCCTTGTCATCGGCGACGCCCGCGCCGGGGGCCGAGCAGATGGTCACCCCGCCCGAGCGGTAAACGCTCATCAGCCCCGGCACACCCAGCATCGAGTCGGGCCGGAAGCAAAGCGGATCGATGAAGGCATCGTCGATCCGGCGATAGATGACGTCGACCTTCTTGGGCCCCTCGGTGGTCTTCATCCAGACGAAGTCACCCTCGACGAAAAGGTCCTGCCCCTCGACCAGTTCGACGCCCATGAGGTCGGCAAGGAAGCTGTGCTCGTAATAGGCCGAATTGAAATGGCCCGGCGTGAGGATGACGATATTCGGCTCGCCCTGGCATTTCTGCGGCGCGACCGAGGCGAGGGTCTTCTTCAGCAGTCCGGCGTAGCCATCGACCGGGCGGATGCGGCTTTCCATGAAGAGCTGCGGGAACATGCGCATCATGATCTCGCGGTTCTGCAGCATGTAGCTGACACCCGACGGGGTGCGGCAATTGTCTTCCAGCACGTAGAACTGGTCGGGCCCGGTGCGCACCAGATCGACGCCGACGATGTGGCTGAACACGCCGCGCGGCGGGCGGAAGCCGATGGCGGCCTTCTCGAAGGCCTCGTTGTTGGTCACCAGGTGCTCGGGGATCTTGCCCGCGCGGATGATCTCGCGGCGGTCGTAGACGTCGGCGAGGAAAGCGTTCAGCGCCGCCGCCCGCTGGCGCACCCCGCGGTCGAGCTTGCGCCACTCCTCGGCAGTCATCACGCGGGGGAACATGTCGAAGGGAATGAGCCGCTCCGGGTCGCCGCCCTCGCCGTAAACCGCGAAGGTGATCCCGACCCGCCGGAACAGCGCCTCGGCCTCGGACTGTTTCAGGCTTCGCAATTCGGCCGGCATCGACCGATACCATTTCTCCAGGTTCTGATAGGCCGAGCGAACCTGCTCGCCGTTCAACATCTCATTGAAAATCGCTGGCTTCGTGGCGCTCATGACAATCCCTTTGCTCTGAGGCCCACGTTCTCCGTTTCGCAAGCGGAGGAAAAGCCCCCCGCGCAGAAAAACGATCCCGGCCCCAAATTGACTGCCCAAAAATTCGGCAAATGCGCCCTCACGAATCTGATCTCTTGAGCATTCGCCTTAGTTTAGCCGGATATGCCCCGTGTTTCCGATATATTTTGCTCGCATATTGGGCAATTCGCGCGACGGACGCCCACCAAATCATCACGCCACTCCGCAACCGGTATCCGCCGTTGAAACCACGTGGCGGCGCCTCACGGCTCCGTTATCCGAAGGGAGCGCCGGTTGTCGGCGCGTCAACGGGGAGCCGTGGCGGCCCAAGCCCGACAGGGCAGCCGCCTGAGGCGCAACGATAATCGAAGCGGAGGAGGACCCGCCCGGATAACCGGCCATCAGAGCCGTTCTGCGCGGAACCGAGACCCCGCTCTATAGGGATGTTGAACATGATCACAGCAATGAAATTTTCCACCGTGGCCGCGCTCGCGCTCGTTGCAGCCGGCGCCGCGCAGGCCGCAGACTGCCCGATCAAGGTGGGCGTGCTGCACTCGCTCTCCGGCACCATGGCGATTTCCGAGACCACTCTGAAAGACACCATGCTGATGCTGATCGACAAGCAGAACAAGGCCGGCGGCCTGCTGGGATGCCAGCTCGAAGCCGTGGTGAAGGACCCGGCCTCCGACTGGCCGCTCTTCGCTGAAAAGGCCCGCGAGCTGATCTCCAACGACAAGGTCGACGTGATCTTCGGCTCCTGGACCTCGGCCTCGCGCAAGGCCGTGCTGCCGGTGATCGAAGAGCTGAACGCGCTCTACTTCTACCCGGTGCAATACGAGGGTGAGGAAAGCTCGAAGAACGTCTTCTACACCGGCGCCGCCCCGAACCAGCAGGCGATCCCGGCCACCGACTACTTCCTCGACGAGCTTGGCGTCGAGAAATTCGCCCTGCTCGGCACAGACTACGTCTACCCGCGCACCACGAACCGCATCCTCGAGGCCTACCTGAAGTCGAAGGGCATCGCCGAAGAGGACATCTTCGTCAACTACACCCCCTTCGGCCACTCCGACTGGTCGACCATCGTGTCCGACGTGAAAGCGCTCGGCGCCGACGGCAAGCAGGTCGGCGTGATCTCGACGATCAACGGCGATGCCAACATCGGCTTCTACAAGGAACTCGCGGCGCAGGGCGTCTCGGCCGATGACATCCCCGTGGTCGCCTTCTCGGTGGGCGAAGAGGAACTCTCGGGCCTCGACACCTCCAACCTCGTCGGCCACCTCGCCGCCTGGAACTACTTCATGTCCGCCGAGGGCGAGGCCAATGCCGAGTTCATCAAGGAATGGCATGCCTTCATCGGCGACGAGAAGCGCGTGACCAACGACCCGATGGAGGCGCATTACATCGGCTTCAACATGTGGGTGAACGCGGTCACCGCCGCCGAGACCACCGATGTCGACGCCGTGCGCGGGCACATGTGGGGCCAGGAGTTCCCGAACCTGACCGGCGGCACCGCGGTGATGGGCGTGAACCACCACCTCTCGAAGCCGGTGCTGATCGGCGAGATCCGCGCCGATGGCCAGTTCGACATCATCTCCTCGACCGAGCCGGTGCCGGGCGATGCCTGGACCGACTACCTCCCCGAGTCCGCGGTGCTGGAGTCGGATTGGAAGGACCTCGAGTGCGGCATGTACAACACCGAGACCAAGACCTGCGTGCAGCTTCAGTCCAACTACTGACCTGAGCTGACCGGCGGCGGGCGCGGGGATCCCTCGCGCCCGCCCAGCCTGTTTACCGAATTCCGCACTCTGTTCCCGGGGGCCGTCCATGCCGCGCGCGCTTCTTTCGTCTCTTGCGCTCCTGCTCTGTCTGATCCTCGCGCCGCTCACCGCCGCCGCGCAGGAGACGGGACTCAAGGCGATCCTCCAGCAATACCAGGCCGAAGTCGCCAAGCCCGGTCGACAGACCGTCGACGCGCTGATCGAGGCGCTGGTCTCCTCCGGCGATCCCGCGGTGCCTGCCTTCCTGCAGAACTGGGGCGACCGCGAGGTCTACCAGCGCAAGACCGACGGGCAGTTCTTCTTCGCCAGCAAGAACGGCGGAGACTACGCGCTGAGCGACATCGTCACCGGCCAGCTCGCCGGCACCGCCCCCAGCGCCGAGATCGAGCAAATCCGCCCCAACGGCGGCGTGCGCCGGGTGATCAGCACCGCGCTGGTGCAGTTCCAGCTCTCCGACCCCAACATCGCCAATCGCATCGCCGCGCTCGACGCCATCGCCCGCAGCCCCTCCGCCGACCAGATCGAGCCGCTGCGCGCCTCCATCGAGACCGAGGAAGACCCCGGCGTTCTGGCCCGCAAGAAGCGCCTCGACGGCATGCTCACCGCCAGTTTCGGCGCCACCCCCGAGACCCGCATTGCCGCCATCGGGGCGCTGTCCTCCGAGCTCAGCGTCGACGTGCGCGCGGTGCTCAACCAGATCCTCACCACCCGCGCCGGCGTCGCCGAGAGCCTGCCCGAGGGTGCCAATATCGCCCGCGTTCTGAAACCCGGCAAGGAGCTGACCGAGGCCGAGGCCTACGCCCGGCTGGTCAGCGCCGATCTCGCCCAGCCGGTGCAGAGCCGCGAGCAGATCAAGGCCGCGCTCACCGCCAACCTCGAGGGCGGTGCCGTCGGCGGCGTGCCGCTCGGCCAACTCGTGTCGGAAGCCGGCCGCGCCCGCGCCTATGCCGCCCTCGCCGCCGAGGGTCTCGTGCCCGCCCGCGTCACCGAAGAGGACCGCAAGGCCGCCCTCTCCTCCCACGTCTTCTACGAGGAATACCTCGAGCCCGACGCCGCCATCACCGATGCGGCGAAGGCGGCGCTCGGCTCGGTGCGCACCCGCGTCGGCCTGTGGCAGGCGGTGGATTTCGGCCTCGACTCCCTGTCGCTGGCCTCGATCTACTTCCTTGCCGCCATCGGCCTTGCCATCACCTTCGGCGTCATGGGCGTCATCAACATGGCGCATGGCGAATTCATCATGATGGGCGCCTATACCGGCTACGTGGTGCAGCAGATCATCCCCGACTACACGCTGTCGCTGATCGTCGCCCTGCCGCTGGCCTTCGCCATCACCTTCGCCGCCGGCGTGGCGATGGAGCGGCTGGTGATCCGCTGGCTCTACCACCGCCCGCTCGAGACCCTGCTCGCCACCTTCGGCATCTCGATCGCACTGCAGCAGCTGGCGAAAAAACGTCTTCGGCACCCAGGCCCGCCCGCTGACCTCGCCGCATTGGCTCGACGGGGCATGGATCATCAACGACGTCGCCGGCATCGCCAACATCCGCATCGGGATCTTCGTGCTGGCGCTGGTCTTCCTGTGCTTGATCCTCTTCATCCTCAACAAGACCCGCATCGGCCTCGAGGTCCGTGCGGTCACCCAGAACCCCGGCATGGCCGCCTCGATGGGCATCAACCCCGACAAGATCAACATGCTGACCTTCGGCCTCGGATCCGGCATCGCCGGGATCGCCGGCATCGCCATCGGTCTCTACGCGCAGGTCACCTCCGAGATGGGCGGCAACTACATCGTGCAGAGCTTCATGACCGTGGTCGTCGGCGGTGTCGGCAACGTCTGGGGCACCCTCGCCGGGGCCGCGCTGATCGGCATCCTGCAAAAGGGCATCGAGTGGATGAACCCCAGCAATACGCTGGCAGCGCAAACCTACATGATCCTCTTCATCATCCTGTTCATCCAGTTCCGCCCCAAGGGCATCGTCGCCCTCAAGGGCCGCGCTGCGGGAGACTGACCATGCCCCGCACCCAACACCCGCCCGTTCTTCTAGGCAGAAATATCCCGGGGGAGAGCCGCGCAGCGGCTCGGGGCAGAGCCCCCGCGGCCCCCCAGCCCCAGGGAGCCAGCGCATGACCAGCTTCTTCGCCCGCAACAAGTCCGCCGCCTGGTTCCTGCTGGCTCTCGCCCTCTTCGTGCTGCTGGTCACCGTGCTGGCGCCGGCGACGGGCACCGGGTTCCTGTCGACCTCCTTCGTCAAGACGCTGGGCAAGACGCTCTGCCTGATGCTGGTCGCGGTAGCGATGGACGTGGTCTGGGGCTACACCGGCATCCTGAGCCTCGGCCACATGGCCTTCTTCGGCCTCGGCGGCTACATGATCGGCATGTGGCTGATGTATGCCCGCACCGAGCTCATCATCGCCGAGAGCCTGCGCGCCGCGCCGATCCCGCCCACCCCCGAGGAGATCCATGACGCCATCGGCCAGCAGATCTTCGGCGTGGTCGGCAGCGCCGACTTCCCCTGGCTCTGGGGCTTCGCGCACAGCTTCCCGCTGCAGCTCGCGATGGTGGTGCTGGTGCCCGGCATCCTCGCGCTGGTTTTCGGCTGGCTCGCCTTCCGCAGCCGGGTCACCGGGGTGTACCTTTCGATCCTGACGCAGGCGATGACCCTGGCGCTGTCGCTCTACCTCTTCCAGAACGAGGCAGGCCTGCGCGGCAACAACGGGCTTTCCGGTCTGCAGAACCTGCCGGGGCTCGACGCGGTGCCGCAATCCACCATCTCGATCTGGTTCTTCTGGGGCTCGGCGCTGGCGCTCGGCCTCGGCTACCTGCTCTTTGCCTGGGTGGTCTCGGGCAAGATGGGCTCGGTGATCCGCGGCATCCGCGACAACGAGAACCGGGTGCGCTTCCTCGGCTACCACGTGGAGAGCTACAAGCTCTTCATCTTCACGCTCACCGGCATCATCTCGGGCCTCGCGGGCGCGCTGTATTATCCGCAGGCAGGCATCATCAACCCGGCCGAGATCGCCCCCATCGCCTCGATCTACCTCGCGGTGTGGGTCGCCATCGGCGGTCGCGGGCGGCTCTATGGCGCGGCGCTCGGCGCTGCGGTGGTCTCGCTGCTGTCGAGCTGGTTCACCGGCGGCGGCGCGCCCAACATCAACCTCGGTTTCTACACGATCAACTGGACCGACTGGTGGTTGGTGCTGCTGGGGCTCAGCTTCGTGGCGGTGACGCTGCTGGCGCCCAAGGGCATCGGCGGGATCTTCGATCTCTTCAGCCGCCGCCACGCAGTGCCCGAGCGGGTCGGCGATTTCGGCCCCGATCAGGGCGCGCGGCGCACCGTCGAAGGGGAGGAAGAGAAATGAGCACCCTGCTCGAGATGTCCGGCGTCTCTGTCAGCTTCGACGGCTTCAAGGCGATCAACAACCTGTCGTTCCGCATCGGCGAGCCCGAACTGCGGGCGATCATCGGCCCCAACGGCGCCGGCAAGACCACCTTCATGGACATCATCACCGGCAAGACCCGCCCCGACGAGGGCCGCGTGCTCTGGGGCGAGAAATCCGTCTCGCTGCTCAAGATGAGCGAAAGCCAGATCGCCCGCGCCGGGGTCGGGCGCAAGTTCCAGAAGCCCACGGTCTTCGAGGCGCAGACCGTGCGCGAGAACCTCGCCATGGCGCTGAAAAACAAGCGCGGGCCCTTTGACGTGCTGTTCCACAGCAAGACCCGCGCCGGGGCCGAGCGGATCGAGGCCATCGCCGCCGAGATCGGCCTCTCGGACCAGCTCGGCCGGATCTCGGGCGAGCTAAGCCACGGGCAAAAACAATGGCTCGAGATCGGCATGCTGCTGGCGCAGGACCCGCGCCTCTTGTTGGTCGACGAGCCCGCCGCCGGGATGACCCCGGCGGAGCGGGAGCATACCACCGACCTCTTGCGCCGCGCGGCCACGAAACACGCGGTGGTGGTGGTCGAGCACGACATGGAATTCGTGCGGCGGCTCGATTGCAAGGTGACGGTGCTCTGCGAGGGTTCGGTGCTGGCCGAGGGCTCGCTGGATCACGTGACCGCAAACCAGGACGTCATCGACGTCTACCTTGGACGATGAAGACACACGCTGACCTGCAACGTCCCTTGAAGGACGTTGCAAATCTCTTCGAAGAGATTTGCGAATGGAGCGAGATGCCATGCTGAAAGTCGACACCCTCACCCTGCACTACGGGCAGAGCCAGATCCTGCACGGGATCAGCCTCGCTGCGGAGCCCGGCAAGGTCACCGCAGTTATGGGCACCAATGGCGTGGGCAAAACCTCGCTGCTCAAGGCCATCGCCGGGCGGCACCCCTACTCCAGCGGAACGATCAGCCTCGACGGAAAGCCGCTGGAGCACCTCAACGCCTATCAGGCGGCCCGCGCCGGCATCGCCTACGTGCCGCAGGGGCGCGAGATCTTCCCGCTGATGACCGTGCAGGAGAACCTCGAGTCCGGATTTGCCTGCCTCGACCGTTCCGAGCGCGGCGTGCCGGCGCATATCTTCGAGCTCTTCCCGATCCTCAAGGACTTCCTGCAGCGCCGCGGCGGCGATCTCTCGGGCGGGCAGCAGCAGCAGCTCGCCATCGCCCGCGCGCTGATCACCCGGCCGCGCGTGCTGCTCCTCGACGAGCCGACCGAGGGCATCCAGCCCAACATCATCCAGCAGATCGGCCGGGTCATCGCGCAGCTGCGGGATCAGGGCGACATGGCGGTGGTGCTGGTCGAGCAATATTTCGATTTCACCTGGGGGCTGGCCGACAGCTTCTACGCGGTCACCCGGGGCGCTGTGTCGCTTTCCGGACAGGCCGGGGAGATCGATCGCGAGGCACTGCTCGAAAAAGTCTCAATCTGACCCGGAAACCCGGTAAGTTGCTGCGTTGCGGCGTCTTTTTTTCCTTGCTTAAAGCGGTTTGAGCCCCAAGTCTCCTGCTAGGAGATTGTTCAATTGTTTATGGTTGTGAAGGGGTTTTCCAGGGAGGAGGTCTTGCCGCATTGCGGCATCCGCGCGCATCTGCGCGCCCGTCCTTTTTCATGCTTTGCGCATCTTGCGCCCATCCCCTTCCGCCCGCTGGTTTGACGACCAACAACAGGAGGAAGACGATGACACCCATCAAACGCCGAGGTCTCGGCGGCACCGCCATGGCATTGGCGCTGACCGCCGGGATGGCCCACGCCGATACGATCCGGTTCTGGACCATCGAGGAGCAGCCCGAGCGGCTCGCCAAGCAGGAGGCCATGGCCGCCGCCTTCACCGAGGCCACCGGCCATGAGGTCGAGGTGATCCCGGTCACCGAGAGCGAGATGGGCACCCGTGCCACCGCCGCCTTCGCCGCCGGCGACATGCCCGATGTCATATACCACCCGCTGTCCTACGCCCTGCCCTGGGCCGAGGCCGGCATCCTCGACCCCGATGCCGCCACCGACGTGATCGAGGAGCTGGGCGGCGCCACCTTCGCCCCCGGTGCGCTGAAGATGGCCGAGTTCGACGACGGCTTCGCCTCGGTGCCCGCCGATGGCTGGACGCAGATGATCATCTACCGCAAGGACCTCTTCGAGGAGGCCGGGCTCGAGCCGCCCACCAGCTACGCCAACGTGGAAGCCGCGCTCGAGAAGCTGCACAACCCGCCCGAGATGTACGGTTTCGTCGCCGCCACCAAGGTCGACGAGGCCTTCATGAGCCAGGTGCTCGAGCATGTCTTCCTTGCCAATGGTGTCTCGCCGGTCGGCGCCGACGGCTTTGCCGAGCTCGACGAGGCCAAGACCACCGAGGTGCTGGAGTTCTACAAGGCCATCGCCAAGGCCTCGCCGCCGGGCGATCTCTACTGGGACCAGGCCCGGACGATCTACTTCTCGGGCAACACCGCGATGACCATCTGGTCGCCCTTCATCCTCGACGAGCTGGCCGGCCTCCGCGACAGCGCGCCGCCCACCATCAACGATGATCCGACCTCGGCCGAGCTGGCCGGGAAGACCGGCATCGTCACCAACTTCTCCGGACCGTCCAATCCCGATGGCGCCGCCTTTGCCGAGCTGAACTTCCTCGGCATCACCGGCGATGCCAACACCGATGTCGCCGAGGCCTTCGTGAAATACTCGATGGACGAGGGCTATCTCGACACGCTGGCCATCGCACCCGAGGGCAAGTTTCCCGTCCGCCGCGGCACCGACGAGGATCCCGAGATCTTCGTCAAGGAATGGTCGAAGCTGCCGGTCGGCGTCGACCGCCAGGCGTCTCTCGTCGATCTCTATGGCGAGGACACCGTCGACGAGCTGGTCGCTGGCCTCGATGTGGCACAGCGATGGGGCGCCGACGTCGGCCAGATGGCGCTGGCTTCGAAGATGGTCAACAGCCAGGTCGTGAACCGCGTGGTCCGCGCCTTCATCGACGACGAGATCGATGCCGCAGCAGCCGTCACGCAGCTCAACGACGAGCTGGGCGCGATCCAGTAACCCCCGACATGGCGGGGCGCTCACGCGGCGCCCCGTTTCCTTTCCGACGTGCAAGACCGGAGGGTGTCCATGACGGAACCCGTTCCACCTGACATGGCCCGCCCGCCCAGGGGCATGGGCCCGCTCGCCCGCCGCGAGGCGCGGCTCGCCTGGGGCCTGCTGATGCCGACGCTGATCGCCGTGGCACTGGTGGTGATCCTGCCGCTGCTGGCGGTCTTCTGGATCGCCTTCAAGCCGATCGGCCTTGCCGAGTTGCGCCCGCCCGCGCCGGTGGTGCGCGAGGACATCCGCGGCGATCTCGAGGCGGGCGATCCCGACGCCTACCTGCGCTACCGCCTGCGCAATTCCTCGCAGGACCAGGCGATCACCGGTGTCACCCTGACCGACAGCTGGCCCGAGGGGCTGACCGCTTCCGAGATGGACCCGCGCTGTACGCTCGAAGGGTCCACGTTACGCTGCGATCTCGGCGACTGGGAGGGCGGCTTCCGCGACCAGATCCGCATCCCCGTCGCGGCCGACCCAAGCTATTTCGAAGGGCCGGACGTCGAAGAGACCGAGCCGGTGATCACCGGCAAGGCCAACAACGTGCTCACCTCCTTCTCGAGCTTCACGCTGGAGAACTTCGCCCGCATCTTCGACGGCTCGGAATTCTGGTCGGTGCTCGGCGTCACGCTCTTCTACACGGTCTTTGGCACCGCCGGCGCGCTGATCCTCGGGCTCTTCGCCGCCATGCTGCTCGACAAGAGCTTCACCGGCCAGGGCCTCCTGCGCGGGCTCTACCTCTTTCCCTATGTCGCCCCGGTGATCGCTGTCGCCTTCGCCTGGATCCTGCTGTTCGACCCCTACTCCGGCTCGGCGAACGCGCTGCTGATGCAGATGGGCGTGACCTCGCAGGCAATCAACTTCTTCGGCGAGCGGCCGCTGGCGCTGATCATGGTGACACTCTTCGAGATCTGGCGCTATTTCCCGCTGTCGTTCCTGTTCATCCTCGCGCGGATGCAGTCGATCGACACCGACATGTACGAGGCCGCCGACATGGACGGCGCCTCGCCGTTCCAGAAATTCCGCTACCTGTCGCTGCCGCAGCTGCTGGGGATCCTCTCGGTGCTCTTCCTGCTGCGCTTCATCTGGACCTTCAACAAGTTCGACGACATCTTCCTGCTCACCGGCGGCAATGCCGGCACCCGCGTGCTGACGGTGAATGTCTACGAGCAGGCCTTTGCCCTGTCGAACATCGGCGCGGGCGCGGCGGTGGCGGTGGTGATCTTCCTGTCGCTGATCCTCTTCTCGCTGGTCTTCTTCCGCGTGATGAGCCGGGAGGAGGGGCTGTGAGGCGCGTCTGCGCGATGCTGCGGCCCGCCACCGGCGCCGGACCGGGGGCCAGCCCCCGGACCCCCGGGATATTTCCGCCTAGAAGAAAGAGGGGGCTTTCATGAGAGCGCTGCGTTTCGGATATGTCACCGCGCCGCTTCTGGGCGGCCTCTGGGGCTTCGTCATCGCCACCACCGTGGCGGTCGCCATGAGCTTTGCCACCGGCGCCGGCTTCCGGCCTTCATGGCTGTCGCTGCCCTGGGGGGGCGCTGATGGGGCTGGCCTGCCTGCGCGGCGGCAGCGGGCCCGCGCTGCCACTCGGCCTCGGCCTGGCCGCGCTGCTCGCCTCCGGCCTGGCGGGTCTTTCGCCCATCGCCATCGCCCCGGAGGCGGCCCCATTGGCACGCTGGATCGGACACCTCGCGACCGTGCTTTTCACCGGACTGGGCCTTTGGAAGATCCTCGACAAGGTGGTGCCCGGCGCGCTCACCCGCCACGTCTTCGAGGCGGCGGTGATCCGGTTCCTGACCGGCTTCGGCTACATCTTCTTCACCGCCATCGTGGTCATCCCCTTCTACGTGATGGTGATGACATCGCTGAAGAACCAGGCGGCGCTGGTGCAGAACCCGCTGGATTTCTCGCTCGACCTGGGCCAGGGACTCGGCCTTTTCCGGTCCTACGTCGAGCTGATGCGGGATTACAATTTCGGCAGCTATCTGTGGACGTCCTTCTACGTCTCGGTGCTGACCGTGCTGATCACCCTGGCCTTCGCCATCCCGGGCGCCTACGCCGTGGCGCGGCTGCGGTTCCGTGGGCAAAAGGTCTTCTCGCGCTCGATCCTGCTGATCTACATGGTGCCGATGATCGTGCTCGCGCTGCCGATCTACATCGCCTTCTCGATGACCGGGCTGCGCAACACGATCTTCGGCATCGTGCTGATCTACCCGGTCACCACCATTCCCGTGGCGCTCTACATGCTGCAGGGCTACTTCCGAGGACTGCCGTCCGAGGTCGAGGAGGCGGGGCTGATGGACGGGCTGTCGCGGCTCAGGGTGATCTGGAGCATCACCCTGCCGCTGTCGTTGCCGGCGCTGGCCTCGGTCTCGCTCTACGTCTTCATGATCGCCTGGAACGAGTTCCTGCTGGCCTTCATGCTGCTCGACGATCCGGGAAAGTTCACCCTGACCCGCGGCATCGCCTCGCTGAACTCCTCGGAGGTGCCGCGCCAGCACCTTATGGCGGGCGCGGTGATCGCCACGCTGCCGATCATGGTCCTCTTCCTGGGGCTCGAGCGCTTCATGACCAAGGGGCTGACCGCCGGATCGGTTAAAGGATGAGACGGGCCGCGCCCCTCTCCAGACCAACAAGGAATGACTGACATGGCTGGCATCGAGCTGAAATCCGTCGAGAAATGGTACGGCGACGCGCAGGTGATCAAGGGCGTGGACCTCGCCGTCGAGGAAGGCGAGTTCGTCATTTTCGTCGGCCCCTCGGGCTGCGGAAAGTCCACGCTGCTGCGGATGATCGCCGGGCTCGAGGAGACCTCGCGCGGGCAGATCACCATCGGCGGGCGTGACGCCACCGCCGCGCCCCCCGCCGAGCGCGGCCTCGCCATGGTGTTCCAGAGCTACGCGCTCTACCCGCACATGTCGGTGCGCGAGAACATGGGTTTCTCGCTGAAATCCGCGGGCGCGCCGAAATCGGAGATCACCGCCAAGGTGGACGAGGCCGCGCGGGTGCTGAAGTTGGAGCCGCTGCTCGAGCGCCGCCCCAAGGACCTCTCGGGCGGCCAGCGCCAGCGCGTCGCCATCGGCCGTTCGATCGTGCGCGACCCCACCGCCTTTCTCTTCGACGAGCCGCTGTCGAACCTGGACGCCGCCCTCCGCGTCGAGATGCGCTACGAGATCGCCAAGCTGCACCAGGCGCTCGGCGCGACGATGATCTATGTCACCCACGACCAGGTCGAGGCGATGACCCTCGCCGACCGCATCGTCGTGCTCGAGGCCGGGAAGATCAGCCAGGTCGGCAGCCCGCGCGCGCTCTACGAGCGGCCCGGCAACCTCTTCGTCGCGCAGTTCATCGGCTCGCCGAAGATGAACGTGATGCCCACGGGGGTGGCGGGGCTGAACCTGCCCGAGCCACTGCCCGCCGCCGCCCGGCACCTCGGAATCCGCCCCGAGCACATCGCGCTGACCGCCCCCGGGCAGGGCCAGCTCGACGGCACGGTGGACGTACTCGAATACCTCGGCGCCGACACCTATGTGATCGTCGACTGCGGCGCCGCGGGCAGCCTCACGGTGCGCGCCATCGACAGCCCCGAACTGACCCCTGGCGCCCCCTGCGGGCTCGCCTTCGAGCCCGCGCAAATCCACGCCTTCGACGCCGAAGGTCTCGCCCTCCGCTGAGCCTTTCTTCTAGGCCCAAGTATCCCGGGGGAGTCCGCGCCAGCGGACGGGGGCAGCGCCCCCAAACCCGCCGCTTGCCGCATGCACCGCCCGCGTGTCATCAATATCCCACCGAGGGGGAGGAGAAGACGATGCGCAGGATGGGCATGGCCCTGGCGGGGCTGACCGTGCTGGCGGGCGCCGCCACGGCGGAGACGCGCCTGCCGCGCGCCGTGGGCGATGCGGATTTCGTGGAGACCGGCGCCGAAGAAGTCGCGCTGGGGCGGTTGCTCTTCTACGACCGCCTTCTCTCTGGCAACCGCAACATTGCCTGCGCCACCTGTCACCACCCGCGGTTTGCCACTTCGGACGGGCTGAGCCTCGGGCTCGGCGAGGGCGCCGTCGGCCTCGGGCCCGACCGCCACGTCACCACCGAAGACACCCCCGAGCAGCGCATCCCGCGCAACGCCACGGCGCTTTTCAACCTTGGGGCACATGAATTCACCACGCTCTTCCACGATGGCCGGATCGAGGCCGACCCGTCCCGTCCCGCCGGCATCCGCACGCCGATGGCCGAGGACATGGAGCAAGGCTTCTCGGGGGTGCTCTCGGCCCAGACCATGTTTCCGGTGCTCTCGCCCGACGAGATGGCCGGGCACTATTCCGAGAGCGACGTCTCCAAGGCGGTGCGCTCAGGGCGGATCACCGGCGACGGCGGCGCCTGGGACATCATCTCGCGGCGGGTTGCGGCGATCCCCGGCTATGCCGCGCGCTTCGAGGCGGTCTATCCGCATGTGACGCAGGGCGCGCCGATCCATTTCACCGACATCTCCAATGCCATCGCCGCCTTTGTCGCCTTTGAGTGGCGCTCCGACGACAGTCCCTTCGACGCGGCGCTTCGTGGCGAGATGCCGCTGAACGGCGCGGCGGCCGAGGGTGCCGCGCTCTTCTTCGGCGAGGCGGGCTGCGCAGCGTGTCACTCCGGCCCCTTCCTCACCGACCACGATTTCCACGCCATGGGCGCGCCGCAGCTCGGGCCGGGCAAGGCCGAGCGCTTCGAGCATCACGCGCGCGACGACGGGCGGATGCGGGTGACCGGCCGCGAGGAGGACCGTTTCGCCTTCCGCACGCCCTCGTTGCGCAATGTGGCGAAGACCGGGCCATGGGGCCACGCTGGCGGACATGACGACCTGGCGACTTTCGTCGCCGACCATTCGGCGCGCGCCGAGGGGCTGGGGCACTACGCACGGCATGTCGTCCTCCCAGAGCTGCCGGAGACGAAGCCCGACTGGGCGGTGCTGGACGACCCTCTCGAGGTTCAGGCACTGGTCGCCGCCGCCGGGCCGGGCACGGTGCTGACCGAAGACGAGATCGCGGCGCTCATGGCCTTTCTCGAGACATTGACCGATCCGGTTGCGCTCTCGGGACGCCTCGGCGTGCCGGAGACAGTCCCCTCGGGCCTGCCAGTGGACCGTTGAGCCCCTAGGGCCGCTCGACCCGCATCACCTCGCCGGGGCGCGCGGCCTGCCAGTCGCCCGCCACGCCATCCGGCCAGATCACTCGCAGTTCGGCCTCCGTCTCCGCGCCGAGACCGAAGTGCAGCGGCAGGGCGCTGCCCCCTGCGTGGCCGCCGCCGATCGTGACTTCCTGCGCCTGGACGCCGGAGGCAGAGCGCAGTTCGACCCAGGCGCCAACCGCATGGCGGTTCACCCCCGACTGTGCCGGACCAACCCCGACCCAGCCCCCCGCCGCTTCGGTCACGTTGCGCCAGAGCTCCATCGGGGCGCGGCGGTTCACCACCACCAGATCGAGCAGCCCGTCGCTGTTCAGATCGGCCAGCGCCGCGCCGCGGGCGCGGTGCATGGTGGCGATGCCTGCCTCGAGCCCGGCCTCGGCGAAATGCCCGTCCGCCCCCTGCATGAGCAGCGAATTGGGATCGGCCATTGCCATGCCGGGCATCTGGTCGACGTTGCCCTTGGAGATGAAGAGATCGGCCCGTCCGTCGTTGTCGACGTCGCCGAATTCCGCGTGCCAGCCGGTCGAGGGCCTCCCGTCGCCCCCCCGTATAGGGCCGGTGCGCGGTCGTGCCCTGCGCGTAGGGCGCATCCTCGAACCCCTGCCCGCGGTTGAACTGCAGGAGTTGGTCGCCCATCGAGGTCATCATCACCTCGGGCAGCCCGTCACCGGTGAGATCGCGCGAGGCGATCCCCATGCCCCAGAGCGAGACCTTGGCCCAATCGGTGCGCTCCTCCAGCGGAGAGAGGCGGAACATCTGCTCGTAGCCGCCCTTCACGTAGTAGTGCCGGTCGTTCGACAGGCGCAGCTCGGGCGTGCCGCTGCGCCGCCAGTCCGAGATCAGCGCCGAGAGGGTGCACCAGCCGGGTTCGATGGTCTCAACCGCGCCGAAGCCGGTGTCGCCGGGGCGGATCAGCTCGCTGCTGTCGCAGGCCTCGAAGGGGCCATCGGGGTCGAAACGGTCGACGTAATTTCCGACAAAGACCGTGGGCCAATCCTGCCCGGCCTCCCAGGTGGCGGCGAAAGCGGTGGACCAGGCGTCGCGCTGCGGAAGCTGCCACGCCTCGGAGGCATCCTCGAAGCGGCACTCGCCGAGCCCGCGCAGCACGACATTCGGTCCGACCCGCAGCACGAAGAGATCGAGCTGCCCGTCGCTGTCGACGTCCAGAGGGTAGGCGCCGGTGACGCCGGTCAGCTCTGGCAGTTCGCCGGGCTCGAAGCGTAGCTCCCCGCCAGTCTCGGATCTGTTGACGAAAAGCGCCGCGGGCGCGGTGCCCCCGGCGGCAAAAAGCTCTGGCAGGTCGTCGCCGTTGCAGTCGAAGGCGGCCAGCCCGCCGCCGACAAAATGCTCCCAGCCGCCGGAATAGAGGTGCGCGACCGGCAGGCCCGCGCTGTCGTCGAAAAAGACCGGCCCCGCCGTGCCCACCGACGGCACCAGCGCCAGAAGAGCTGCCGCCCGCCTCATTGCGCTGCCATCTCGCGGCCCGCGCCGAGCATCTGCTCGGTCAGCGTCTCAAGTGCCAGCGCCGCCGCGCCGCGTGCCCAGACCATGTCGCCCCAGGCGTGGATCTCGACCTTCGGCGCCCCGCGGCCGGTTTCGATCATCATCGTCTTCATCTCGGTCAGCGTGCCCTCGGCATAGAGGTAATCGTAGCGCATCCGTTCGCCCGACAGGATAATGAGCTGCGGATCAAAGAGGTTGGTGACATTGGCCAGCGCCAACGACAGGTAGCGCCCGGCGCGGCGGAAGATCGAATGCGCCGCCGGGTTGCCGGCCTTGGCCTGGCTGAAGAGGCTTTCCAGAAGCGCCCGCACCGAGCGGGTTTCAAGGTCCGGCAGGTTCAGCGCCGTGCGCGCCTCGCGGACCAGCGCGTAGTCGGCGACATAGGCCTCGAGACAGCCGCGCTGTCCGCAGCGGCAGAGCGCCCCGTCGAGATGCACCTTCATGTGGCCCAGTTCCATCCCCATGCCATGGGCGCCGCGATAGAGCCGGTGGTTCATGACGAACCCCATGCCGACGCCATGCTCGATGGTGACCACGGCAAAGTTCGACATGGTCCGCCCCGCCCCGAACCAGAGTTCGGCGAGGGTCACGAGGTTGGCGTCATTGTCGATATGCACCGGCAGGCCAAGCCGCTGCGAGAGCGCCGGGCTGAGGTCGGTATCGCGCAGATCGAGGATCGGCGACCAGCGCACCAGCCCGGTCTCGGCATCGACGAAGCCCGGCACCCCGAGCCCGAGCCCGCGCAGCGACCCCGCCTCGACCCCGGCCGCACCGCAGACCTCGCGCATGAGCGCCTCGGTCACCTCGCCGACCGCCTGCACCGACAGCTGCCCCGGGGTGCGCGGCATGGAGGCGGTGGCGATCACCCGGCCCGAGAGGTCGGCAAGAACCGCGGTATGATGGATGTCCGAGAGTTTCATCCCCATGACGTGATGCACGCCGGGCCGGACCTGCAGCGCCACTGCGGGGCGCCCGCGCCCGCTGTCCCCGACCCGCGCCGCCTGTACTTCCTCGAGGAAGCCGGTCTCGATCAACTCGGAGGTGATCGTGGTGACCGAGGCGGGGCTGACCCGAAGGTCCTTGGCCACCTGCACCCGCGGCACCCGCCCGAGCGCGCGCACATGCTCGAAAACCTGCTGGCGCAGCGGGCGCAGCGCCGAGTCCGGGGACTGGAGGAGGGGGCCGCAGCCGATGATTTCCGCCTCGTCGTTCATGTCGCTGGGACGCCCCGAATTCATTTATTCCAAAAACAAATTTCAGCCTGAAATCCACACCCAGGCCACATGAAGGGCACAAGGTCAGGAGTTATGGCCGAAATTTGCCCTATCCAGCAATATGCGCGGCCAAATTTAATTTGACAACTGAATTTAAGAGGCTCAGGCTGACCTAGCGTCGAGGGAGAACGACGCACGCCCCACCGGGGCACCTAGGGAGGAAAACATGTATAAGACCTTGCTGGCCTCTGCGGCCATCACACTCGGGCTTGCCGTAACGGCATCCGCCCAGACCGTTGGCGTGTCCTGGTCAAACTTCCAGGAGGAGCGCTGGAAGACCGACGAGGCCGCGATCAAGTCGGCTCTGGAAGCCGCGGGCGCGAGCTATGTCTCGGCCGACGCGCAATCCTCGTCCTCGAAGCAGCTGTCGGACGTCGAGTCGCTGATGGCGCAGGGGGTGGACGCGCTGATCATCCTCGCGCAGGACACCCAGGCCATCATCCCCGCGGTCGAGGCCGCCGCCAACGAGGGCGTGCCGGTGATCGCCTATGACCGCCTGATCGAGGACAGCCGCGCCTTCTACCTGACCTTCGACAACGTCGAGGTCGGCCGGATGCAGGCCCGCGCGGTGCTCGATGCGGCGCCCGAGGGCAACTACGTGATGATCAAGGGCTCGCCCACCGATCCCAACGCCGATTTCCTGCGCGGCGGCCAGCAAGAGGTGCTGCAGGAGGCCATCGACAGCGGCAAGATCACCATCGTCGGCGAGGCCTATACAGACGGCTGGCTGCCCGCCAACGCGCAGCGCAACATGGAACAGATCCTGACCGCCAACGACAACAAGGTCGACGCGGTGGTCGCCTCGAACGATGGCACCGCCGGCGGCGCCGTGGCGGCGCTGACCGCGCAGGGGCTCGACGGCATCCCGGTCTCAGGCCAGGACGGCGACCACGCCGCGCTGAACCGCGTGGCCCGCGGCACCCAGACCGTCTCGGTGTGGAAGGACGCGCGCGAGCTGGGCAAGGCGGCGGGCGAGATCGCCGTGCAGCTGGCCGGCGACACCATGGCCAGCGACATCGAGGGCGCGGCGGAATGGACCTCCCCGGCAGGCACCACGCTCTGGGCCAAGTTCCTCGAGCCGGTGCCGATCACCAAGGACAACCTCGAGACCGTGGTCGACGCGGGCTGGATCAGCAAGGACGCGCTGTGCCAGGGCGTCTCGGGCGGCCCCGCCCCCTGCAACTGATCGCGGCGCACGGCCGAAAGACACGCTCCCCGCCGCCTGATCACAGGTGCGGCGGGGCGCTCCACGCAACGCATCTCTTCAATCCCCCGAGGTCACCATGGCAGAGGCGAACGCCTCCGGCGCAGGGGCCGGCCGCAGGAACATCTTCAAGACCCTGGAATTCGACACCCGCCTGCTTGGCATGGTCGGCGCGTTCATCCTGGTCTGCATCGTGTTCAACGTCCTAACGGACGGCCGCTTCCTCACCCCGCGCAATATCTTCAACTTGACGATCCAGACGGTCAGCGTGGCGATCATGGCCACGGGCATGGTCTTCGTCATCGTCACCCGCAACATTGACCTCAGCGTCGGCGCGCTGCTCGCCACCTGCTCGGCGATGATGGCGATCACCCAGACAAAGCTGCTGCCCGGCCTCGGGCTGGACTACGGCAACCCGGTGATCGCGCCGCTGGCGATCATTGTCGGGCTGCTCACCGGAGGGATCATCGGCGCTTTCCAGGGCTGGATCGTCGGCTATCTGACCGTGCCCGCCTTCATCGTCACGCTCGGCGGGCTGCTGGTCTGGCGCAACGTCGCCTGGTACCTCACCAGCGGACAGACCATCGGCCCACTCGACGACACCTTCCAGACCCTCGGCGGCATCGGCGGCACGCTCGGCGTCACCGGCAGCTGGATCTTCGGCGTGCTTGCCACGCTGGTCGCCTGGGCCGCCATCGCGCAGGCCCGCAAGGCGCGGATCAACCACGAGTTCCCGGTCAAGCCGGTCTGGGCCGAAGGCGTGCTCATGGCGCTCTCGGCGGCGGCGATCCTCGGCTTCGTGGCCATCCTCAATGCCTATGAGGTGCCGACCCGGGTGCTGCGGCGCTCCTTCGAGGCGCGCGGCGAGACCATGCCCGAAGGGTTCAGCGCGGGCTACGGCATCCCCTACTCGGTGCTGCTGCTGATCGCCGTGGCGGTGGTGATGACCATGGTCGCCCGCCGCACGCGGCTCGGCCGCTACATCTTCGCCACCGGCGGCAACCCCGAGGCGGCGGAGCTTTCCGGCATCAACACCCGCCTGCTGACGGTCAAGGTCTTCGCGGTGATGGGCGTGCTCTGCGCGCTCGCCGGCATGGTCGCCTCGGCCCGCCTGTCGTTCCACTCCAACGACATCGGCACGCTCGACGAGCTGCGCGTTATCGCCGCGGCGGTGATCGGCGGCACCGCGCTGGCGGGCGGCATCGGCACGATCTATGGCGCCATCCTCGGCGCGCTGATCATGCAGTCGCTGCAATCGGGCATGGCAATGGTCGGCGTTGATGCGCCGTTCCAGAACATCGTCGTCGGCATCGTGCTGGTGTTCGCCGTGCTGATCGACATCCTCTACCGCAAGCGCACGGGAGACGCGTGATGGCTGACAGAACCGGACCTCCGCTGGTCGAGATGCGCGACGTCTCGGTCTCTTTCGGCGGCATCAAGGCGGTCGATCACGTCACCGTCGATCTCTACCCCGGCGAGGTGGTCGGCCTGCTCGGCCACAACGGCGCGGGCAAGTCGACGCTGATCAAGTGCCTGTCGGGCGCTTACCGGATGGACAGCGGCGAGATCCTGATCGACGGGCAAAAGGCCGAGATCCACAACCCGCGCGACGCCCGCCGCTACAACATCGAGACGATCTACCAGACGCTGGCGCTGGCGGACAATCTTGACGCCGCCTCGAACCTCTTCCTCGGGCGCGAGCTGGTGACCCCCACTGGACTGGTGGACGACGCGCAGATGGAGGCCGAGACGCGCAAGATCATGGCCCGGCTCAACCCCAACTTCCGCAAGTTCCAGGACCCGGTGAAGGCGCTTTCGGGCGGGCAGCGGCAATCGGTGGCCATCGCCCGCGCGGTCTATTTCAACGCCCGCATCCTGATCATGGACGAGCCCACCGCCGCGCTCGGCCCGCAGGAGACGCAGATGGTCGCCGAGTTGATCGAGCAACTCAAGGCGCAGGGCCTCGGCATCTTCCTTATCGAGCACGACATCCACAATGTGATGAAGCTCTGCGACCGCGCCTCGGTGATGAAGAACGGCCAACTCGTCGGCACGGTCAACGTCGACGAGGTCACCGACGAGGACATCCTCGGGATGATCATCCTCGGAAAGCATCCGCACCGCTGAACCGCATTTCCAAGGGCACCCCTTCTCACTGCGAGGCACTCATGACGAGCTTCTTCGGAGACATCCCGAAACTCACCTACCAGCCGGAAGGGGGCAGCGAGTTTGCCTTCCGCCACTACAACCCCGACGAGATCGTTATGGGCAAGAGGCTGGAGGATCATCTGCGGTTTGCCATCGCCTATTGGCACAGCTTTGCCTGGGAGGGCGGCGATCCTTTCGGCGGGCGCACCTTCGACCGGCCGTGGTTCGGCTCTGAGATGGAGAGGGCCAAGATGAAGGCCGACGTGGCCTTCGAGATGTTCGACCTGCTGGACGTGCCCTTCTTCTGCTTCCACGACGCCGACGTGCGCCCCGAGGGCGCGGATTTCGCCGAGACCACGCGCAACCTCGAGGAAATCACCGACTACTTCACCCAGAAGATGGAGGGCTCGAAGACCCGCCTGCTCTGGGGCACGGCGAACCTCTTCACCCACCGCCGCTTCATGGCCGGTGCGGCCACGAACCCCGACCCCGAGGTCTTTGCCTGGTCCGCCGCGACGGTGAAGACCTGCATGGACGCCACCCACAAGCTCGGCGGCGAGAACTACGTGCTCTGGGGCGGACGCGAGGGCTACGAGACGCTGCTCAACACCGACCTCAAGCGCGAGGCCGAGCAGGCCGGGGCCTTCCTGTCGATGGTCGTCGACTACAAGCACAAGATCGGCTTCGAGGGCACGATCCTCATAGAGCCGAAGCCGCAGGAGCCCTCGAAGCACCAGTACGACTTCGACGTCGCCACGGTCTACGGCTTCCTCAAGCGCTTCGGGCTCGAGAACGAGGTGAAGCTGAACATAGAGCAGGGCCATGCGATCCTTGCCGGGCACAGCTTCGAGCACGAGCTGGCGCTGGCGGCCTCGCTGGGCCTCTTGGGCTCGATCGACATGAACCGCAACGACTATCAGTCGGGCTGGGACACCGACCAGTTCCCCGACAGCGTGCCCGAGGTGGCGCGGGCCTATTACGAGGTGCTCAAGGCGGGCGGTTTCACCACAGGCGGCACCAATTTCGATGCCAAGCTGCGGCGGCAATCGCTCGATCCGGAGGACCTGATCCTCGGCCACGCAGGGGCGATGGACGTTTGCGCGCGTGGGCTGAAGGCAGCGGCGGCGCTGCTCGAGGACGGCACTCTCGAGGCGCTGCGTACCGAGCGCTACGCCGATTGGGAGACCCCCGAGAACAAGGCCCTGCTGACCTCGGACCTCGCCAGCATCGAGGCGCGGGTGCGGGATCGGGCGATCAACCCCGAGCCGCGCTCGGGGCGGCAGGAGCGGCTCGAGAACCTCTGGAACCGCTACGTGTGAGCTTTCGGGCCGGTGCTCCTGCGTGCCAGGCGCTTCGGCGCCTGACGGCGCCATACTTCCGCCGAACTGCCCTGCGAACTTCCGACTTGCGTTCGGCCTCGGGTTGCATGCCACTCTGAGGACGACACTTTTTCGCTTTCGGAGGTCACCCCGATGTTCAGGTTCCCCCGCCTCGCCCCGCTGCTGATCGCCCTCGCCGCGCCACTTTCGGCGCAGGTTCCGGCGGTCGATCTCGACGCCGCCGCGCGCAGCCCCGCCTTCCGCTGGCCGGTGCGTCCGGGCTGGCCCAGCCGTCCGGATCTTCCGAACCGTCCCGGCTGGCCCGGTGGTCCCGGCTGGGGAGGTGACTGGGCGCCGGGCTGGGGCGGCTACGGCGGGCTGGGCGTCTCCATCGACCTCGGCACCCGCGTGCCCGGCGCCGACGGCTCGGTGCGCGAGCCGGTGATGACCCTCGAGCGCGACAGCCCCGCCCGCACCAAGCGGATCCGCAATTCGCCCGCGCCCCGGCGGGCAGCGCGCCGCAAAGCGCCTCTCCCCGCCTCAGCCAGCCACCCATCGTCGAGCGCGCCCCCGCCACCGCGGCCCCCGCCCTGCCCGGGCAGGCGCAGCAGGGTATCGGCGAGCTCAACGGCGGCGGCACGGCGCTGGGACAGGTGCTCAGCTCGGACGGCGAGAATTACGTGCTGCTGCTCACCCTGCCCGAGAGCCGCATCACCTGCCTCGGCCAGCTCGACGGGCCACCCGCGCTCTTCCCGAGCATGGGTTCGGCGCTGGCCTGCACCGACGGCGCTCAGGGCAACGCGCTCTTTGCCACTCCCGAGGAGGGCAGCGGCAGCAGCGCCAGCTTCACCCTCGACGGCGGGCGCGGCGGCTACCTGGTCTTTCCCTGACCCGCGCTCCCCACGCCCAAGCCAGCCCCGACGCGGCGGTCATTCCTTGGGCACTTGCCGCTTTGGTCCGCGGATTTCCGGGGATTTCCGTGGCCGCATCGCCCACCTCCGTTGCAAGCCCTCGGCCCGGCGCAGAGTGAGGGCACAGCAGCAGCCAGAGCCGTCATGTCCCGCCAGAAATTCGACCTCCTCTCCTTCACCGGCAAGATGCGCATCCTCCACCTGACGTGGATCGCCTTCTTCCTGACCTTCGTCGTCTGGTTCAACCTCGCGCCGATGCTGCAGGCACTCCGCAACAGCCTCGGGCTCGACCAGGCTCAGGTGACGACACTCCTCGTGCTCAATGTCGCGCTGACCATTCCCGCGCGGATCGTGATCGGCGCGCTGACCGACCTCTGGGGGCCGCGGCGGGTCTACTCGGGGCTGCTCATCGTCTCAGCGCTCCCCTGCTTCGCCTTTGCCATGGCCGACAGCTTTACCCAGCTCGCGCTGGCGCGCTTGGCCATCGGCTTCATCGGCGCGGGCTTCGTCATCGGCATTCGCATGATCTCGGAGTGGTTCCCCACAGAAGAGCTGGGCACGGCCCAGGGCATCTACGGCGGCTGGGGCAACTTCGGCTCGGCGGCGGCGGCCTTCACCCTGCCCGGCGTCGCGCTCTGGATCGGCGGCGAGGACAGCTGGCGATGGGCGATCGGGCTGACCGGCGCGCTGGCCCTGATCTACGGGGTCGTCTACCGCGCTGCGGTGCGCGACGTGCCAGAGGGCAGAACCTACTTCCGGCCAAGGACTGCCACCGCGATGCAGGTCACCTCGAAGACGGACCTGCTCCTCCTGCTGGCGATGAAGCTGCCGCTCTGCATCGCGCTCGGCGCCCTGGCCTGGCGGCTGCGCGAGGTGGAACTCCTTTCGAGCGCGGTGCTGCAGGCGGTCTGCTCCGGCCTGCTGCTGCTCTTTCTGTGCGACACGATGCTGACCCTGCGCGCCAACCGCCTGGTCCTGACCGGCGAGGTCCCCGCCCTCGAGCGCTACAGCTTCCGACAGGTGGCGATCCTAAGTACCCTCTACTTCGCCACCTTCGGCTCGGAGCTGGCGGTGGTCTCCATGCTGCCCCTGTTCTTTGCCGAGACCTTCGGCCTCTCGCCGGTGTCGGCGGGCGTGCTGGCCTCGGCCTATGCGGTCATGAACCTCATGTCGCGGCCCGGCGGCGGCTGGCTCTCGGACCGCTTCGGCCGCCGCCCGACACTGCTGATCCTCACCGCCGGGCTGGCGGCGGGCTATGCCGCCATGGGCCTCATCGGGGCCGACTGGCCGATCTGGGGGGCGGTGGCGGTCGCCATGGCCTGCTCGGTCTTCGTACAGGCGGGCGAAGGCGCGGTCTTTGCCGTGGTGCCACTGATCAGGCGCTCGCTCACCGGGCAGATCGCCGGGATGGCCGGGGCCTACGGCAATGTCGGCGCGGTGGTCTACCTTCTCGTCTACACACTGGTCGACACCGCGACCTTCTTCTTCGTCATCGCGAGCACCGCGGTGCTTGGCTTTGTCGCGCTGCTTTTCCTCGAGGAGCCCAGCGGCGAGATTTCCGAGGTGGCCGCGGACGGCACGGTCACCCGGATCCGAGTGGGGCTCCGGGCCTGAGCCTGCGACTGGCCTTCGGGCAGCAGAATCAGAGCGACGAGAGCCTTTCACGGATCGACTGCACGACGAAGCGCGGCTCGGGGATCGAGGCGACATGCGGGGTGATCAGCACCCTCGGATGCGTCCAGAGCGGGTGCTCGCGCGGCAGGGGCTCGGTCTCGAAGACATCCATCGAGGCGCCCGAGAGATGCCCCGCATCGAGCAGCGCCAGAAGATCCTCCTCGACCACCTGCCCGCCACGCCCGATCTGCACCAGCGCCGCGCCCTGCGGCAGTTTCGACAGGAGAGCCGCGTCGATCATCCCTTGCGTCGCACCGGTCAGCGGCAGCACGTTGACCAGGATGTCGGTGCGGGCGAGGAAGGCCTCCAGCCCGTCTCCATGGAAATGCTCCACCCCCGGCTCCGCCGGCTCGGGCGCCCGGCGCGCGTAGCCTGCGACCGGATAGCCCAGTCCCACCAGCGCCTTGGCGATGGCCCGCCCCATGTGACCAAAGCCCAGCACGCCGACCCGGCGATGCTCCGCAGAGAAGCCGGACGCGGCGCGCGACCATTCCGCGTGCGCCTGCTGCGCAACGTAGCGTCCGATGTCGCGGTGATGCCAGACCACGTGGAACGTGGCGAAGGCCGCCATCTGCAGCGCCTGGTCCGCATCCTCGACCCGGAAGACCGGCACATGCGCCGGGCGCGACGGGCAGGCCATGATCGCGTCGGTCCCGGCCCCGGCGGAGAAGATCGCCTTCAGGTTGCTCATCCCCTCGAAGAGATCGTCGGGCGGCCGGAAGGTGAAGGCGAAGGTCACCTCGGATTTGTCGGCCACATCCTCGGGGCGCAGGACGGTGAGCTCCGGGGCGTGTTCGCCGAACACCGGGGGATAGAGCCGCCAGAGATCGACGCCGCTCGTCGTCGCGATGACGCCCTTCATGCCACGCCTGCCTTTGCCCCGCGGGTGCCCGGCCCTGCCTGCAGCTGCCGCTTGCGGTCCCCTCGGGACCTTGGGAAGATGTCGTGCATGGCTCGGGTCTCCATCAGCTTGCCTGCCCTCGGCGCGCCGATCGGGTCTTGGGACTGCGACGCCCCGCGGGCGACGGGGATCGGCGGCCCGGAACGCTTGCGCAGATCGGGAAAAAGGTCCAGCGCCCGGCTACTGATCGGCATGATCGGCTCATGACGCGGCGCTTCGGCAACGGTTGACCTGGCGGCACGGACCGGAGGCTCAGCTCAGAGGGTGGAAGCAGGCGACCTGCGTCGCCCCGCCCGTCGCCGAGAGCCGCGGCACCTCGGCCCGGCAGCGGTCCGTCGCCCGCGGGCAGCGCGCGGCAAAGGCGCAGCCGGGTGGCGGATTCAGCGGATCGGGCAGCTCTGTCCCCTCCTGCTCGGGCGCCCGCAGCGGGCGCCCCACCACCGGCGCGCTGTCGGCGAGCAGCTTGGTGTAGGGGTGGCGCGGCGCGCGGAACACCTCCACGGCCGGGCCGAGTTCGACCACCGAGCCGAAATAGAGCACCGCGATCCGGTCGCTCACCGCCTCGACCACCGCCAGATCGTGCGAGATGAACAGATAGGTCAGCCCGAACTCGGCCTTGAGGTCCGCGAGCAGGTTCAGCACCTGCGCCTGCACAGAGACATCCAGCGCCGAGACCGGCTCGTCGAGAATGAGGGTGCTCGCCTGCGCCGCCAGCGCACGCGCGATGCCGATGCGCTGCGCCTGCCCGCCCGAGAACTCGTGCGGGTAGCGCTCGAGGAATTCCTCGCGCAGGTTCACGCTGGCGAAAATCTCGGAAATGCGCCGGTTGCGGTCGGCCCGGCCCATGCCGTGCAGGCGCTTCAGCGGCGCCTCCATGATCTGCCGAATGGTCTTGCGCGGGTTGAGCGAGGAGATCGGATCCTGAAAGACGTACTGGATGCGCTTGCCGAAGAGGGCCGGGTTGGCGTTGTCGAGCGCCGCGCCGTCGATCTCGATGCTCCCCGTCGTGGGCGCAATCAGGCCCACCAGAAGGCGTGCCAGCGTGGACTTGCCGCAGCCGCTCTCACCGACGATGCCCAGCGTCTCGCCCCGCGGTACCTCGAGCGTGATCGGATGCACCGCATGGACATGTCCCACCGGTCCGCCGAAGAGCCGCCGCCCCACGGCGAAGGATTTCGACAAGTCGGTCAGCTTCAACGCGACGCTCATTCTGCGGCCTCCTGCAGCGGCGCTTCGGGATGGATACACCGCACCGCGCGCATCCCGGCGCGGTGCAGGTCGATCTCGGTGGCCCGGCAGTCGGGCCGCGCCCGGGTGCACCGCTCGGCAAAGGCGCAGCCCTGCGGCAGGCGGTCCACCACTGGCGGCAGCCCGGGGATCGCTTCGAGCCGCCTTTTCCCCGTGCCGAGCTCTGGCACGCAGGCCATGAGCCGCGCCGTATAGGGATGCAGCGGCGTGTCGAGGATCGCCTTGGTCGGCCCCTCTTCGACGATGCGCCCGGCATACATCACAGCCACCCGATCGCAGAGCTGCGCCACCACGCCGAAGTCATGGGTGATGAAGACGATAGCCAGCCCGCGTTCGCGCCGCAGGTCGTCGAGCAGCGCGAGGATCTGCGCCTGCACCGTGACGTCGAGCGCGGTGGTCGGCTCGTCGGCAATGATCACGTCGGGCTCGTTGGCAAGCGCAATGGCGATGCCGATGCGCTGGCGCATGCCGCCCGAGAGCTCGTGCGGGTAGTCGCTCAGGCGCTTTTCGGGGTTCGGGATACGCACCGACTTCAGCAGCTCCAGCGCCCGGGCCCGGCCGTCCTTCTGCCCGATGGGCCGGTGGGCGCGGATCGCCTCGATGAGCTGGTCGCCGACGCGGTAGAGCGGGTGCAGCGTCGCCAGCGGGTCCTGGAAGATATAGGCCACGTTGCGCCCGCGCATGTCGCGCAGACGGCCGTAGGACGCGCCGATCAGGTCCTCGCCCTCGTAGCGCACCGCGCCGCCGGCGATCACCCCGGGCGGCGAGGCCACCAGCCCCATGACGCTGAGTGCGGTGACCGACTTGCCCGAGCCGCTCTCGCCGATGAGGCCAAGGCATTCACCGGGCTTCACATGCAGCGACACGCCGCCCACCGCGCGGTAAACCCGGTCCTTGACGTGGAACTGGGTCTGCAGCTCCTGCACCTCGAGCAGCCCCTGCCCCGCGCTTTCCGGCACCGGGCCTTTGCGGTCCACCCGGGTCGCCGCCATTGGCCGCGACAGCGCGCCGGACTTCAGCCGCGGGTCGAGGGCGTCGCGCACCCCGTCGCCGAGCAGGTTGATCGACATGACGATGATCAGGATAATCAGCCCCGGCACCACCGAGGTGTGCGGGTTGGTGATCAGCGCCGAGCGCGCCTCGCCCAGCATCGAGCCCAGATCCGCCTGCGGCGGCTGCGAGCCGAGGCCTAGGAAGCTGAGCCCCGCCGTCTCGAGGATCATCCAGCCGATGGTCGTGGACATGGCGATGACGATCACCGGGATCACGTTGGGCAGGATCTCCGACAGGATGATGCGGGTGTTTGACAGGCCCGAAAGCCGCGCGGCATCGATAAACTCGCGATGCGCGAGGCCGACCGTGATGCCGCGGATATTGCGCGCGAAGAAGGGCATGTTGACCGCCGCCACGGCGATCAGCGCATTGAGCAGCCCCGGCCCCAGCGCCGCGACGATGGCCAGCGCCAGCAGGATGTAGGGAAAGGCCATGAGCATATCGACGCCGCGCATGATCAGGTTGTCGGTGCGCCCGCCGTAGAACCCCGAGATGATGCCCACCGCCGCGCCGATGCTGGCCGCCGCGATGGCCGCGGCGAAGCCCACCGCCAGCGACAGCCGCGTGCCCCAGAGCAGCCGCGACAGCAGGTCCCGGCCAAGATGATCGGTGCCCAGCAGCGCGCCCTCGGAAAACGGCCGTTGGAAGCGCGCGCCGGTGTTGGTGACGTCGGGATCGGCCAGCGGCAGAAGCGGGGTGACCAGCGCAAGCAGCACCACCAGCGCCATCACGACGCCCCCGGCCAGTGCCAGCCGGTTGCGGGCGAGGAGTTTGAGAAAGCCGCTCATGTCTTGATCCTCGGGTCGAGCAGGCTCTGCGCCACGTCCACCGCGATGTTGAAGAGCACGTAGCATGCGGCGACCAGCACCACTCCGCCCTGCACCAGCAGGATGTCGCGCTTGAGGATCGCATCGACCAGCATCCGCCCCACCCCGGGCCACTGGAAGACGATCTCGATATAGACCGCGCCCGACAGCACGAAGCCCGCTTGGATGCCCAGCACGGGGATGATGGAGACCATGGCCGCCTTCAGCGCGTGGCGCCAGATCACCCCGCGCTCGTGCACCCCCTTGGCCCGCGCGGTGCGGATGAAATCCTGCCGCAGCACCTCGAGCATGGCCGAGCGCGACAGCCGCGCGATGACCCCGGTTGCCACCACGGCGAGAGCAATGGCGGGCAGAGTCAGGTGCTGGATCAGCGCACAGAGGTCGCGGTCACCATAGATCGGCCACATGCCCGAGACTGGGAACCACCTCAGCTTCACCGCGAAGATCAGGATCATCATCATGCCGAGGAAGAACGACGGGATGGAGATCCCCAGCAGCACCGCGAAGGTGATGCTCTTGTCGGCCCAGCCGTACTGGTTCGCCGCCGAGATCACCCCCGCCACGATGCCGAAGATGGAACAGAGAACAAAGGCCGTGCCCGCCAGAACCAGCGTCGCCCCGAAGCGCTCCACCACCTCGTCGAGCACCGGCCGGTTGAGCGAGAAGGAGGTACCGAAATCCCCGCCCAGCATATTGCCGAGCCAGATGAAATACTGCTGCACCAGCGGCTTGTCGAGCCCGAGGTCGCGGTTAAGCTTCTCGACGTTTTCCGGCGTCGCATAGGATCCGAGGATCGCAGTCGCCGGATCGCCGGGGATCAGCGCCATGATCGCGAAGACGATCACGGTGATCCCCAGCAGCACCGGGATGGCCGAGAGCAGTCGCTTGAGGATGTACCCCGTCATGGCAGCTCCATGGGTTCGGACCGGGGCACCCGGCCCCGTTCATCTGGCACAGTGTGCAGCGGAGGCGCCCGGCGGCCGGGGCGCCCCCGACCGCCAGTGGATCAGTTCTTCACCACCTCGTCGAGGAGCAGGAAGAACGACGGCTGCAGCGAGAAGTTCTCGACCCGCTCCGAGGTCGCCGCGTTCTGCTTCCAGTTCGCCACGAAGACCCAGGGCGCATCCTCCTGCACGATGGTCTGCATCTGCTTGTAGAGCTCGGCGCGCTCGTCCTGATTAGTGGCGACGCGCGCGGCTTCCAGCAGCTCATCGACCTCGGCGTTGGAATAATAGCCCGAGTTGAAGCCGCCCTTGTCGGGCCAGGCATCGCTGCGCAGCGCAAGGAAGGGCAGCGTGTCGGGATCGTTGGTCATCCACGCCATCTCGGCCATGTCCGCCTTGCCCTCGAGCCCCGGGTTCACCTCGCCGAGGAAGGTGTTCCACTCGTAGGTTTCGATCTTGGTGTCGAAGCCCACGGCATTGAGGTCGGCCTGGATGGCGGTGCCCATGGCGATAGGATCGAGCATCCCCGAGCCGCCCTCGGTGACGTAGAAGGTCAGCTCCGCCCCCTCGGCCCCGGCCTCGGCGAGCAGTTCCTTGGCCTTCTCGGGGTCATAGGGATAGGGCTCGAGGTCGTCGTTATAGGCCCAGGCAAAGGCGGGCGGCGTCGGCCCGGCGGCGACCTCGGCGGTGCCCTCGAGCACGTCGTTCACCAGCGCCTCCTTGTTGACCGCGTAGTTCGCGGCCTGCCGCACGCGCTTGTCGGAGAACGGCCCTTCCTTGGCGTTGAGGATCAGGAACCAGACGTGCGGGCCGGCCTGCTCGTGAACGGTATAGGTCTCGCCCTGGAACTCGCTCAGCGCCACGGGCGGCACCTCGACCATCAGGTCGATCCCGCCCGCCAGCATCTCGGCTGTGCGGGTGTTGGCGTCGGTGATGGGGCGGAAGACCACCGCCTGCAGCTCCGGCGCGCCGTCCCAGTAGTCGGGGTTGGCCTCTATCACCACCGCCTCGTTGGCGCGCCATTCGGCGAACTTGAACGGCCCGGTGCCTGCGGGATTGCGTCCGTAGTCCGCGCCGTATTGCTCGACCGCGGCGGGCGAGACCAGCAGGCCGGTCGGATAGGCGAGGTTCGACAGGAAGGGCGCGTAGGGTTCCGAGAGGGTAAACTTGACGGTCAGAGCATCAACGGCCTCGACGCTCTCCACCGAGGAGAAGAAGAAGGCCAGCGGGAAGGGACCGGTGTCGTGGAACGGATGGCCCTCATCGAGCATCCGGTCGAAGTTGAACTTCACCGCCTCGGCGTTGAACGGCGCACCGTCGTGGAATGAGACGCCTTCGCGCAGGGTGAAGGTATACTCGGTACCATCCTCGGAAATCGTCCAGTCCGTTGCCAGCGCCGGCTCGACCTCCAGCGTGCCATCCTTGTAGCGCACGAGACCGTCGTAGACGTTCATCAGGATGCGGAAATCGTTCACCGCGGTCACCGCGGCGGGGTCGAGCGATTTCGGCTCGGCGATCTGCCCGACGATGAGAACCCCCGGCGGGGTCTGCGCCTGCGCGGCCGTCAGCGTGCCGAACGTCAATGTGAGCGCGGTGCCCGCGGCCAGCAGGCCCCGGCGGGTGAAGGACGTTATGGACATTTCGTGACCTCCCAGCTGGTCAGGATGAATTATTTATCATGATAAATTGCATCAGGCCAAATTTTCATGATAAATTCAAGCCTGCAGCAGACAGGTTCGGTGAATGACGATTTCCATCCTCGCCTACGACGAAAAATCGGGCAGCTACGGCGGTGCGGCCACGACCGGCAGCCTCTGCGTCGGCGGCTGGGTGCTGCGGGGCGATGCCGAGGCGGGGCTGAGCGCGTCGCAGGGCTCACTGCCCTCGACAATGTGGGGCACAGCGGTGCTCGATCTGATGCGGCAGGGCGTGGCGGCGGAGGAGGCGGTGGCGCAGATCACGGCGCCTGACACCGGCAAGGCACAGCGGCAGCTTTCGGCGCTCGACCTGCAGGGGCGCACGGCGAACCATACCGGGGTCGAGAGTATCCCCGCCGCCGGTTTCAGGCAGGCGAAGCACGTGATCGTCTCGGGCAACCTGCTGTCGTCGGAGGCGGTGCTCGATGCCTGCCTCGAGGGTTTCCTCGCCTCCGGGGCGCCTCTCGAGGAGCGGCTGTTGGAGAGCCTCGACCGCGCCGCGGCGACGGGCGGCGACAGCCGGGGCCTGCTCTCCGCCGCGCTCTTGGTGGTGAGCCGCCACGCCGCGCCGCTGACCCTGCGCATCGACCATTCGGAAACGCCACTGCAGGACCTGCGCGCGCTCCATGGCCATGCCACCGGCGGCGCCTATGCGGACTGGGCCGCGACGGTTCCGACGCTGGACGCACCCTTCCTTGGCGCGCCCTTCCCCAAGATCGTCAGCCGGTAGCCCTATTCGGCGATGAAGCGTTTCATCACGACCGCTTCCTGGTCCTCCATCATCCGCCGCGCCATCAGCATGTGATCGCGCATGATCCCGCGTGCCGCCTCGGCATCGCCTGCGCGCAAGGCTGCGATGAGCTTCAACTGATACGCGCGCCCACGTTTCCAGAGTTCCTCGTTGGGTTGGGAGTAGAGCTTCTTGTAGACGGTCAGGTCGGTGAGGATCCGCGCCATGAAACCGATGAAGAAGCTCAGCAGCGCGTTGTCGGAGAATTCCGCAAGACAGGCGTGGAAGCGCAGCGAGGCGATATGCTGTGCGCGCTCCTCCTCGGCATCGGCGGCGGGATGGGCATAGTCCGCCATGATCGCCTCGAGCCGCGCCAGTTGCTCGGCGTCCAGCTTGCCCGCGAGCGCGGCGGCGACCTCGGGTTCGAGCGCCACGCGCAGCTGGTAGATGTCGTCGATCGAGACATTGCGGAAGTAGAAGTAATTGGCCAGCAGCGCGCGTGCCCGGTCAGTGCTGACCTCGCCGACGAAACTGCCGCCGCCGGGGCCGGTCTTGGTGACCACCAACCCCTGTGCCTGCAGCAGCCGCATGGCCTCGCGGATGGTGCCCTTGGACATGCCGAAATGCGCGATCATCTCGGCTTCGCCGGGGAGCCGGTCGCCGGGCATCAGACCCTTTTCGACCACCCAGTCCTTGATCGCTTCGGCCACCCGCACCGGGCGGGAGCGGCGGGTGGTCCTGCCTCTTTCTACGTCGCTCATGGCCCCGTCTTTCGCGAAAGGCGCCCTTAGAAAGCCTCTGAAATAAGGCAGGGCGCGGCGTTTTCGCGGTCTATCACGAGACGTCCCGGTGCGACAACCAGCGGGCGGTGGACTCTGGCGGACCCGTTGCCGGGCCCGCCCTTGCCTCAGCGCTCAGGAGGCCCGCAGCCGATAGCGCCGCAGCGCCGGCTTGAGGTAGGGCCAGACGATGCTCAGCACTGCCGCGGCCAGCAGCGCCGCCGAGATCGGCCGGGTGAAGAAGGCCCATGCCCCGTCCGCCGAGTAGGTGAAGCCCTTGCGCAGGTTCGACTCGAGCATCGGCCCGAGGATGAACGACAGCAGGAACGGGCTCACCGGCAGCCGCACCATGTCCATCACGATCCCCAGCGCCGCGAAACCAAGCAGGAAGAGGAAGATGTAGCTGCCGCCCACGTTGACGAAGACGCCAACGAAGCTCAGCACCACGATCGGCGGATAGAGGTAGTGGTAGGGCACCTTGAGGATCGCCGGGAAGAGCCGCATGCCGAAGAACTGCATCAACAGCACCAGCACCGCCGAGAGCAGCGCCGTTCCGAAGACCGCGTAGACGATCTCGGGGTTGTTGGTGAAAAGCAGCGGACCGGGCTGCACGCCGTGAATCATCAGCCCGCCGAGCAGGATCGCCGTGGTGCCGTCACCGGGAATCCCCAGCGCGATCATCGGGATCAGCGAGCCGCCGACGCTGGCGTTGTTGGAGGTCTCGGAGGCGAATACCCCGTCGATGCAACCCTTGCCGAATTTCTCGGGATGCTTCGAGGCGCTCTTGGCCTGCGCGTAGGCGACCATGTTCGACAGCGCTGCGCCCATGCCCGGCAGGAAGCCGATCCAGATGCCGATGCCGAAGGAGCGGAT
Source organism: Alloyangia mangrovi (assembly GCF_002300555.2). Lineage (GTDB taxonomy): Bacteria > Pseudomonadota > Alphaproteobacteria > Rhodobacterales > Rhodobacteraceae > Salipiger > Salipiger mangrovi. Next base: position 51,286 of record NZ_NTHN02000013.1, read on the forward strand.
GATGTTCCACAGGTTGTCGCGGTACTCGCGCAGGCTCACGCCGAAGCCCGAGATGCGCCCCGCGTCGACCGTCGGCAAGTCCTGCGTGCCTTTGGCGAAATCCATGACGATCTGCTTGAGCGCGAAGAGCCCCAGCATCATGGCGATGAGATCGAAGCCGCTTGAGAGGTACATGTTGCCGAAGGCAAAGCGCGCGGTGCCGTCGATCGGCGCGAAGCCGACGCAGGCGAAGAGCAACCCGAGCGCGGCCGAGGCCATGCCCTTGCCGACGTTCTCGCGCGAGAGCGAGGCGACAAGCGCGATGGCGCAGAAACCGAGCGAGAAATATTCCCATGGCCCCAGTTTCAGCGCCAGATCGGCGAGGACGGGGCTCGCCACGGCGGCGATCAGGATCGAGAAGAAGGTGCCGATGAAGCTCGCGGTGATCGCCGCGCCGAGCGCCTTCACCGCCTCGCCGTTGCGGGTCATCGGATAGCCGTCGAAACAGGTGGCTATGGCCGAGGGCGAGCCGGGGATTCCCAGCAGGATCGATCCGATCATCGCGCCGGAGACGCCGCCGATCCAGATCGACACCAGCATGGCAAGCCCGGTGCCGGGGTCCATGCCGAAGGTGACAGGCAGCAGCAGCGCCACGCCAAGGCCCCCGGAGAGACCCGGGATCGCGCCGAGGATGACACCGAGGATCGCGGCGCCGAGGATGATCAGGAAGGTGAGCGGTTCGAAGAGGTGCAGGAATGAGTCGATCATGGCGGCCTCAGAAGATCGAGGCTTCGGGCAGGTAAGAGCCGAGCCCAAGCGTGAAGAGAAGGTAGACGGCACCGGTGGCGGCAAGGCTCAGCACGACCCCGCGCCAGAGCACCCGCCGTTTCGGTCCGGCGATCAGCCAGTAGAAAGCGAAGAGGAGCAGCGGCGTTACCGCGTAGAAGCCGAAAAGCTTCATCGCCAACGCGTAGAGCGCCAGCAGCGCGAAGAAGAGGCCGCCCCGAAGAAGTTGCGGTCGGTCGACGGGGATGGTCTCCTCGGCGATCTCGCTGCGCCCGGCGCGCAGGAAGATGGCGATGCCCGACAGGATCAGCACCGCCGCGCCGAAATAGGGAAAGAGCCGCGGCCCCGGGTCATCGGTAAAGGACGTGTAGGTGATCTGGCTGGTCATCCCGGCCACGATCAGGCCAAGCCCGATCAGCACGAGGCTGGTGATGCGATCCGTGCGTTGCATCTGGGTTCTCTCTCCTCCCTTATGGTGGCCGGCCCCGGGCCGGGGCCGGCCTGCCGGGTCACTTGCGGCCGAGGCCGAGTTCCTGCGCCAGCGTGCCGATCTTCTCGTCTTCGGCGGCGATCAGCGCCTGCGCTTCGTCGACGTCATAGTAGCGCACCTTGCTCGACATCTTGTCGAGCTGCTCGCGCACCGCGTCATCTTCGGACATGCCCTTCACCGCCGCGTTGATCTCGGCGACCAGTGCCGGGTCCATGCCTGCGGGCCCCCAGAGCACCAGCGGCGCGACCCAGGTGGCGTTAACCCCCTGCTCGAGGGCCGGCACGAAGTCGGGATACTTGGGATCGGCCTCGGCGTCGATCATCGCCAGCACCTTGAGCTTGCCGGCCTCGACGTATTGCGCCGCGGCGCCCGCGCCCATGTTGCCGATGTCGATATGCCCGCCCTGCAGCGCAGCGACCTTGTCGACCTCGGACGACGCCTCGACCAGTTTGAACTCCACATCCTCGGCGTTCATGATCTGGCCCGCGATGAAATGCGAGGTGCCGCCGAGCGCAACGCCGAAGGTGTACTCCCCGGGATGCGCGCGAGCGTCCTCGACGAAGGCCTTCATGTCGGACCAGGGCGCGTCGGGCGCCACCGCGTAGACCTGCGGCGGGTAGGTCTGGCCGATGGCGATGGTGGTGAACTCCGAAAGCGGATGGTCGTAGCGCCCGGTGTGGTAGTTCACCAAGAGCCCGGTATGGGTGAAAATCAGCGTCTGCCCGTCGGGCTTGGCATTGCGCACGGTCTCGAAGGCGACGGTGCCTCCGCCGGCGGGCTGGTTCACCACCACCACCGGCTTGCCGATCTGCGCTTGCAGGTAGTCGGCAAAGACTCGGCCCATGACGTCCGAGCCGCCACCGGCCTTGGCCGGAATCAGCAGTTGCACCGGCCCTTTCGGCCAGTCGCCGGCAAGCGCGGCGGTGCCGATGGCAAGCCCGAGGGTCGCGGCGGCAAGTGTCTTCAGTATGTTCATTTTTCTCCTCCCTTTGAAAACGGTCACGATCTCAGCCCGCCGGCCTGAACGCCCCGGTCAGGGCGGCGACGATGAGGCTGCGGGCGTCTGCCGCCTCTTCGAGCCCATTGGTCACGAAGCCATGGCGGCTGTTCAGGAACTTGCGCAGCCGCACGTCCACACCGGCTTCGACCAGCATCTGCGCGTAGCGCAACGCCTCGCCCGCAAGCGGGTCCTTGGCGGCGACAAGCACTACGGCGGGTGGCATCCCCGGCAAATCGGCGGGATCGGCGCGCACCACCGAAAGGTAGGGGTTCAGCGCATCCTCGGGGCTGCGCAGGATCAGCTTGTTGAAGGCGCGCATCCGCTCGTAGGGCAGCACCTCATCCTCGAGCCCCGGCGTCTTATCGGCGGGGTCCGTGGCGGCGTCGAGGAACGGGTAGTCGAGCACCTGCAGCACCGGAACGAAATCGCCGGTCTGGTTGGCGCGCAGGGTGATCGCCGCGGTCAGGTTGCCCCCCGCGCTGTGCCCGCCGATGGCGATGCGGCCAGCGTCGATCCCGAGGATGGCGCCATTGGCGAAAGCCCAGGCGCAGAGGTCGTAGCATTCCTCGAAGGCGACGGGGAAGCGGTGCTCGGGGGCAAGGCGGTAGTCTACGTCGAGCACCTTGGCGCCGGTGCGCAGGGCGATGTCGGCGCAGAAGATGGTGTCGCGCACCTCGTAGCCGCGCACGAAGCCGCCGCCGTGGAAGTTGATGAAGAGCGGCGCATTCTCATCCGCTCCCGGCGGCACCACCAGCATCGCGCGGCAGTCACCGTGGCGGGTCGGGATCGCCAGCTCGGAGACCGTGACACGGTCCAGAAGCGCCTGCTTCTCCGGCGTATTCTCGAAGACCAGCGTCGGGTTCCTGCGCAGGCTCTCGGCCAGCGCGCCGCGGTCTCCTTCGGTCATCTCGCTCGTACTCACATTGCTCTCCTCTTTGCCATCGGCATAGGGTGTCCGGCCGGGCGCGACGGCTTGGCCGGACAGGTCAGTTGCAGGGGGTTACTTGAAGCCCAGGAGCGCCGCGGTCTCGGCCATGCCGGCATCGGCCTCGGCAAGGCGTGCCTCGCCCTCGGCGCGTCCGTAGATCCCGAGCGGCATCTTCATCTTGGCGTATTGCTCCACAATCTCCGGGTCGGTCAGAGCCTCGGTGAAAGCGGCATTGATGGCGTCGGCGGTCTCCTCCGGCAGGCCCTTCGGCGCAAGGGCGAAGAAGGTGAAACCGAAGACCACGCTGGGGTAGCCCTGCTCGTCGAGCGAGGGCAGCTCGGGTGTCAGCGGATCCCGTCCGGGCTCCGCCGAGAGCGTGCCGAGGATGCGGACCTTGCCCGCCTCGGCATATTGCAGCGCGCTTGGCGTGTTGACGAAGGCCGCATCGACCTGCCCGCCCTGCACCGCGATCAGCTTGTCGCTGTCCGAGCCCGCGTCGACCACCCGGAACTGCGCGCCGCTGTCCTTCTGCAGCAAGCCCGCCATGAAATGCGATGCGCCGCGGATCTGTACCGCCAGCGTCACCTCGTCCGGGTGCGCCTTGGCCCGTGCCACGAGATCCGCCACATCGTCGCTCTCGCCGTCCGGCCCGCTCACCAGCGCGTAGCTGCCGGCAATCGGCATCACCGCCGGGGCGCTGAACTCGCCGACCGGCGAATGGGCGTAGCCGCCGGTGTGATAGGCGGACAGAAGCCCCGAGTGGTAGAACAGCAGGGTCGAGCCGTCGGGCTTGGCGTTGCGCACCGTCTCGGCCGCCACGGCGCCGCCGCCGCCGGGCTGGTTCACCACGATCACCGGACGGCCAATGACCGCCTTCAGCTTTGCTGCCAGCACACGCACCGCCGAATCCGTGCCGCCCCCGGGTTTCGCCGGCACCACGAGCTGCACAGCGCCCTTCGGCCAGTCGGCCGCGGCCGCCGGGGTCAGCGATGCACAAAGGGCCAGGCCCGACAGGATCAGCGTCCGACGAGTCAGCCGCACCACGAAATCAAGAGACATTGTCTCCTCCTCCTTTTCTCCTCCGGTCCGAAGCTGTAAGGACAAAAGGCATAAATGAATAATAAAGAATGAGCTTAATGCATAAGGGATTCTGATGCCTGGAGAGATCGATACCCACGCGCTGGTGCAGCGGCTGATGGCCCGCGGCAAGTTTCGCCACATGCAGGCGCTGATCAGGCTGTGCGACCTGCGCAGCATGGGCCGCGCCGCCGAGGCGATGGGGATCACCCAGCCGGGCATGTCGCAACTGGTGTCGGAGCTCGAGAAGCTTGTCGGCCTGCCGCTCTTCCTGCGCCATTCGCGCGGCGTCGACGCGACCGAGCTGGCCCGCGATCTGGAACTGGTGGCGCGGCGCATCGTCACCGCGGTCGAGGAAAGCGCCGAGACCATCGTGCTGCGCCGCGACTACGATGCGACCCTCGTGCGGGTGGCCACCACCGTCGCCGCCGCCGGGGGGCTGCTGCATGATCTCCTGCCCGAGTTCGTGCACCGGCACCGCAACGTGCAGGTGCAGCTCAGCGAGGTCATGGGCATGGGCCAGGAAGCGGCGCTGGCCAGCGGCGAGATCGACCTGCTGTGCTGCCGCGCCCCCGAGGTGTTGCCCGACGGATGGTCCTTCGTGCCCTGCCGGGGCGACGCCATGGTGGTGATCGCCGCCACCACCCACCCGCTCGCGCACAAGGCGCAGGTCACCAGCGAGGAGCTCGCGCAGGCGCTCTGGCTGCCCAACCACATCTCGACGGTGGCGCGGCACGAGTTCGAGCGGCTGGCCCGCGAGCACGGCTTCGAGAACGCACCGCAGGCGCGCGTGGTGTCGCGCCAGATGGCCCTCTCGTGGATGATGCTGCGCGAGGGCACGATGGTCACCATGATGCCGCGCAGCGTCGCGCTGCCCTGGATCGTCACCGGCCAGATCGCCGTGCTGCGGACAGCTATCGACGCGCCGCTGCCGCCGCTGGGTCTCGTCTGGGATCCGGCGCGGGCGCAGCGCGCCACCCGCCTCTTCGTCGATTTCATCACCACTCAGAGCCCGTTGCAGACGCCCGGGCAGGACACGGACAGGACAACCAAATGACCGACAGTGACGCGCATTTCGACCGGGTGCCCCCCGCGGTGCCCGCAGCCCATCTTGTCTGGGAAGCGCTGGTCGATGTCGCCCCGCGCGAGGACCTCGGGGCCGGACCGGCCGGCCACCGCTTCATCGTGCCGATCACCGGCGGCAGCTTCCGCGGCGTGGCGGGCTACGAGGGATTCCGCGGCACGGTGCTGCCCGGCGGTGCAGACCGCCAGCTGGTCCGGCCCGACGGCTGCAAGGAACTCGACGCGCTCTACGAGATGAAGCTGGAGGACGGCGGCATCATCACCGTGCGCAACTCCGTGGTGATCGACGAGACCCGAGAGGGCCCGCGCTATGCCATGTCGCGCATCACCCTGACAGTGCCGCAGGGACCCTGGCAGGGGCTGAACAAACGTCTGTTCATCGGCACGCTGCAGAGCGCCCGGCCCGAGCGCGAGGCGGTGATCATCCGCGGCTGGTGCGTGGACAGCGCCCCGGCCTGAGCCGGCTGGCCCCGCAGGGGCGCAGGCGGTCGCCCTCGGTCCAGAGGTCCGAGGGCCGACCGCGCAGGCTCACTCGATGGTCAGCCCCTTGCGGCGCTGGGTCCCAGGCTCCTCGATGACCGGCTCGCGGCCGCCGCGGAGGATCGAGTTGCCCTCGTAGAGCGTGCGCTGGTCGATGGCGGGCGGCGACAGCCAATCGCTCTCCTTCATCTGCCCGCTCTGGCCATAGGCGGCGAGCGCGTTGCCGTAGCAGACCGCGCTCACCACCGCTTCGGAGACGCCGCTCTGCAGCGCCAGCTGCGCGGTCTTGGCCACCCCGAGGCAATCCGAGATGCCCCAGTCGCAAGCGCTGTCGACGATGATCCGCTCGGATCCGTACTGCTTGAGCAGCTCGACCATCCGCGCGTTGCCCATCTTGGTCGAGGGGTAGATCGAGAAACCCGCCCAATAGCCGCGGTCGAGCACCTCGCCGACGGTCTCCTCGTTGTTGTGGTCGATCACCACCATCGAGGGATCGAGCCCCATCTCCTCGCAGACATCCATCGACAGGCTGGTGCCCTGCTTCTTGTCGCGGTGCGGCGTGTGGACCATGACCGGCAGGCCGAGCTCCTTGGCCAGCGTCAGCTGCAGGCGGAAATACTTGTCCTCGAGCGCGGTCTGCTCGTCGTAGCCGATCTCGCCGATGGCGACGACGCCCTCCTTGAGGGCGAAGCGCGGCAGCCATTCCATGACGCCCTCGGCCAGCTCCTCGTTGTTGGCCTCCTTCGAATTGAGCCCGATGGTGCAGTAGTGTCGGATGCCGAACTGCCCGGCGCGGAAGCGCTCCCAGCCGACGATGGTCGACAGGTAGTCGACGTAGGTGCCCACGAAGGTGCGCGGCTGGCCGAGCCAGAAGGCGGGCTCGATCAGCGCCACCACGCCGGCGGCGGCCATGGCCTCGTAATCGTCGGTGGTGCGCGAGATCATATGCGCGTGGGGATCAATCAGCATCATGACACAAACTCCTCGATAACACGTCCCTCGGCCCGCGCCCGATCAAGCTGGGCCTGGATTTCCGGGGTTTCCGCAAAGGGGCCGACCAGCGGCCAGAGCTCTTCCATCACCGGCCGCCCGGCGGCCCAGCGTTCGCGTGCGTATTGCACGAGGATGCGCGCCAGCTCGGGGTTGGCGCGGTCCTTGAGGCCGGAAATCGGCCCCAGCGCAGCGCCGATGAACAGCGCCTTGAGGATCATGTGGTTCCAGCGGTGCTCGTCGAAATGGTCGCGCGGATAGGGGTTGTTGTGGGCGATGGCTTCGAACACCGGCTTGAGGTTCGAGCGCAGCCCCTCGCCCACCTCGAAGTGCAGCGTTTCGGGCTGCGGATAGAGCGGCAGACCGCGGTAGAGCGCGATCATTTCGGCGGCATCCGCGGTGCGGCGCAAGTCCTTGAAGGTCTCGGCAAAGGGGCGCTCACCGCTGTAGGTGAGCAGCCCCAGCACCCGCGCGGCGCCGTCGAGGCTCCAGTCGCCGGGCTGCCAGCCGGGGCGCGCGGCATCGGCCTTGGCCAGATCCTCTGGGCCGAGGTCAAGGTCGGCCTTGCCGAGCCGCCGCGGCGCGAAGCCGAGAAAGAGGTGCAGGTCGCGCTCCGTCGCCCCTGGGGCGGCGAGCGTTGCGAGCTGTTCCTCGAACCAGGGCCTTTCGGCCCCGGCGCGGTCCCCTATCCATTCCTGCAAAAGATCTTTTGGACTTGTCATCAAACTCTCTCCCAAATGGTCAATGAAACACTGGACGGGCGGAGGGGACGCGCGTCATAGTCGGCAAGTATTTTGTTGCTGGATATTTTTTGATCTCATGACACCGACTCTCGTTATTCTTGTCGTCGGCCTGACACCGAAGCTTGTCGGCCAGTTCACTCCAAACATTGCCGCCCTTGCCGCCCGCGGCGCCCTGCGCCCGCTGGAGACGGTCACTCCGGCGGTCACCTGCACGGTGCAGGCCACTCTGGCGACCGGCCTGCCGCCCTCGGGGCATGGGGCCGTGGCCAATGGCTGGTACTTCCGCGATCTCAAGGAGGTGCTGCTCTGGCGGCAGCCCAACTCGCTTCTGGAGGGCGAGAAGATCTGGGATGCCGGCAAGGCGCGGGACGCGTCCTTCACCTGCGCCAAGATGTTCTGGTGGTACAACATGTACTCGACCGCCGACTACTCGGCGACGCCGCGGCCGATGTACCCGGCCGACGGGCGCAAGATCCCCGACCACTACGCGCATCCGCCCGAGCTGCACGACGAGCTCGACGCCAAGCTGGGGCGCTTTCCGCTCTTCACCTTCTGGGGGCCGACGGCGAGCATCAACTCCTCGGCGTGGATCACCGATGCGACGCTGCACGTGATGGAGACGCGGCAGCCGACGCTGACGCTGACCTACCTGCCGCATCTCGACTACGACCTGCAGAAGTTCGGCCCCGATCTGCAGCACCCCGAGGTGCAGCAGTCGCTGCGCGACATCGACGCGCTGGTCGGCAAGCTGGTTGCCGCCGCCGATGCCGAGGGGCGCCGGGTGCTGGTGGTCTCGGAATACGGCATCACCCCGGTCACCGACGCCATCCACATCAACCGCGCGCTGCGCGAGGCCGGGCTGATCGCGGTGCGCCCCGAGGAGCACGGGCGCGAGATCCTCGACGCCGGGGCGTCGGCGGCCTTTGCCATGTCCGACCACCAGCTCGCGCATGTCTACGTGAATGACCTCTCGCGGTTGTCCGAGGTGAAGGCGCTGGTCGAGGGGCTGGACGGCGTGGAAGCGGTCTGGGACGAGGAGGGCAAGCGCGCCAACGGCCTCGACCATCCCCGCTCGGGCGAGCTGGTGGCGATCAGCAAGCCCGACCGCTGGTTCAGCTACTATTACTGGCTCGACGAGGCCAAGGCGCCCGATTTCGCCCCCACCGTCGATATCCACCGCAAGCCCGGCTACGATCCCGTCGAGCTTTTCCTCGACCCGGACCTGCGCTCTCCCAAGCTGGCGGCGGGCTGGAAGCTGGCCAAGCGCAAGCTGGGCTTCCGGCAGATGCTCGACCTGATCTCGCCCTCGCGGACGGACCTCGTGAGGGGCAGCCACGGGCGGCTCACCGACGATCCCGGCGACGGGCCGCTGGTGATCTCCTCCGAGGCAGGATTGCTGCCAGAGGGGCCGGTGCGGGCGGTTGACTTCAAGGCGCTGACGCTGAGCCATGTCTTCGACTAGGTCCCCGCAATCCGGCGCTGCAGCACCCGCGTGAGGGCAAACCCGGCGACTGCCAGCAGCGCCGGGAGCCAGCCGCCATGCACCCCGGCGATCAGCGCGGCGTCATAGAGAGAGATCGCGGCGATCAGCAGGGTGACGGCCTTCGGCACGTCGCCCTTTGCCCGGCGGAAGAGGAAGCGCAGCGCAAACCCAGTGGCAACGAGGAACCCCAGCGCGATCAGCAGCGCCAGCGGCTTGCCCCAGCCCGTCACCAGCACCAGCACCGCGGGGAGGGCCAGCACCGCCAGCGGCCAGGCCCGGTCCAGCCGGTCATAGGCCTCCTGCTTGGCGGCATAAGTGAGGCCCACAACATAGGCCATGAGCCCAAGCGCGCCCCAGATCGCCACGCCCGGAAAGGCACCGGTGGCGGCGAAGGCGGCCATCGCATAGCAGAAGAACCGCGTCACGCCCATGATCACCGGCGCCAGCGCGGTGCGCTTGTGCAGCCAGTCATAGAGGAAGATGCTGAGGGTCAGCAGCAGCGCCGAGACCTGCGCCAGCCCGCCAAGCGGCAGGGTCAGCAAGAGGCCGACCCCGAGCATGACGAAGCCGCCGAGGAAGACCGCGCGCTGCGAGATCTCTCCTCTCGGGATCGGCCGGTCCGCCTTTTGCGCCCGGTCGATCTCGGCGTCGAAGGCGTCGTTGAGCCACATGCCGCCCACGTAGAAGAGCGTCAGCGCCAGCGCGCTCAGCAGGATGGGCACAAGCGCAGAGCCGGGGGCGGCGGAAAGCGCCAGCAGCGCCCCCGCCATGGCATTGGTCCAGACCGTCGGCAGGTTCGACACCCGCCCCAGCTTGAAGGCGGTGCCGATCATTGCCCGAGGCGGTCGAGCACCCAGCCCAACTCGCGGCTGATCGCCGCGTCCACGCTCGAGGTCCGCAAGTCCGGGGGCAATACGTCCCATGTGTAGGTCTCCACTTCGAGATGCGGTGAGATCGGCTCGGCCCGGTGCAGGTCGAGGATGTCCTTGAGAAAGGCCTGGGTGCTGTCAAATAGCCCCAGCGAGCCGAGGAAGACCGGCACATGGAAATGCACCCGCCATTCCTCGCCATCCGCCTCGGCGCCGCGGGCCAGTGCCTCGGGCAGGTCGGAATAGGCGGTGATCGGCCCCTCTCCGCGACGGGCGAGCACCTGGTGCAGGTAGGTGGGCTCGGAATAGGCGGCGAGCGCGGCGCGCACTTCGGGGCTCACCTGCGCGCGCAGGGCCGAGCTGAGCTGCAGCTTGTGGATCGGGATGCCCGCGCCCTGCAGCAGGGCGAGGCTCTGCGCCGGGTCCTCGTATTCCACCGCCGCGTGGCAGACGTCGTAGCATAGGCCGAGGTGCGCGCGCAGGGCCACTTCCGCCTCCGCGCCGTCCAGCCCGGTGAGCCCCGCGAAGCGGGCCACGGCGGAGGGGCTGTAGAGCCAGTCTTCGAAGAAGGCGACGCTGCCCGCGATGGTTTCGAGAAAGCAGAAGGGCTCGGGCTCGATCGCCAGCGCCACGGTGACGCCCGTGCGTGCCTTCACCGCCACGCAATGCGCCGCCGCCTGCAGGTAGAGCTCGGACATGGCGGGCTCGGCGCCCTCGGCGAGCGTGCGGAAGGTGCCCGGCACGGTACTGAGGCTGACCCAGTCGCCGGGCTCCGAGAGCTCTGCCATGAGGTCGGTGAGCCGGTTGGTGTAGCGCAGCCGCTCGGGGTCGCGCCAGTCGGGCTGGTAGACCTGCTCCTTGACCCGCACGCCATGGAACGGGCCGTAGGGAAAGCCGTTCATCGTCGCGGGCACGAGGTCGTTCTCGCGCAGGAAATCCTTCAGCCAGGTGCGGCGGTCCCCCTGGTCAAGCTCGTCGAGCGCGTTCGACGACAGCCGCAGTCCCACCGCGAAGCGCTCGTCGGAGCAGAGCTGCGCCTTGACCGCCAGCAAGGGGCCGGTCAGAGCGGCGTGGCAATCTTCCCAGCTTTCGGTGGCATGGATATTGAGGCAGTAGGTCAGGGTGCCCAGCCCGTCGCCGAGCTTCATGCGTCCGTCTCCCGGTGGCTTGCCGCGCCGCGTGCTGCAAGCCAGACCAGCGCCTCGGCCACCAGCTCGGGCCGCATCTCGTGCACCTCGACCCCGACCCCGAGATCCGCCAACAGGGTGACGGTGAGCTCGCCGCCGAGGTGCTCGCGGAACTCCTCGAGCCCGACGAGGATCTCGAGCCGCCCGCCTTCGTCGCGCCGGCCGAGATCGTCGTGCCAGATCGGAAGGCCAAGTGCCTGCAGCAGCGCCAGGACGCGCTCTTCCATGCCCGGCGGCAGAAGCCCCGCCAGCACCGAGTAGCGCGCGTCCAGCGCAATCCCCATGGCGACCGCGTCGCCGTGGCTGACGGCATAATGGGTCAGCCCCTCGAGCTTGTGCGCCGACCAATGGCCGAAATCGAGCGGCCGGGCGGAGCCGCGCTCGAAGGGGTCGCCGCCAAGCGCAATCTGCCGCATGTGCAGCTCCGCCGAGCGGCGGATCATGTATTCCTCGGCCTCGGGCTCGAAATGCTTCAGTCGGCCCGCATTTGTCTCTAGCCAGAGGAAGAACGCCGGATCGCGGATCAACGAGACTTTCACCGCCTCGGAGAGGCCGGAACGGCGGGTCGCGGCGGGCAAGGTCTCGAGCAGGTCGAAATCGTTCAGCACCGCCCACGGCGGGGCGAAGGTGCCGGCGAAGTTCTTCGAACCCTCGAAGTTCACCGCGTTCTTCACCCCGACACCGCTGTCGTTCTGCGACAACACCGTCGTGGGCACGCGGATGTGTCGGATCCCCCGGTGTGCCGTTGCCGTAGCCATTCCCACGGCGTCGAGCACCGCGCCGCCGCCGACAGCGAGGATATAGGAGTGCCGATCGATGCTGTGCTCGAGGATGATGCGGTAGATCTCGAAGACCGTCTCGAAGCCGGCCTTGATCCCCTCCCCTCCGGCGAGGGGGATCGGCGCGGCGACCAGATCGACGCCCTCGACGGTGTCGCTGAAATAGGCAACGATCTCTGCGTCCAGCGTCGGGCGGTGGGCCAGCAGATCGCGGTCGACGAAGACCACGCAGCGCTGCCGGCGCGCCTCGGCCCCGGCGGCGAGCGCGTCTCGCAGTGCCGGGTTTTCCGGTGCAAAGAGACCGCGGGTGAAGGCCACGCGGTACTCGTAATTGACCGAGAAGGCCTGCGTGACGGTCAGGGAGGCGGGAGCTCCAGCCTGCTGGATCTCTTGCGGGGCGGTCTCGTCCCGGGCCGGGGTCGCCTCGACGCGCGCCTCTGTCCGGGGCAGCGCGTCCGGGGTGGCCATCGCCGTCGTCGGTGCCTTGATGCGGGCATAGAGGGACCGCCCCGCCATGCCCGCCACCGGCAACGCCAGCGCGGCGCAGAGCGCCAGAAGGAAGGAGTCGACCTCGAGCGCCAGCGCTCCCAACGAGGCATAGGCGGCGGCGATGCCGAGATTGGCCAGCGCCACAACGCCGAGGAACTTGCGCAGGGGCAGACCTGCCACTCCCGCCGCGATGGTCGAGGTCTCGGCCAGAACCGGCACCGCGCGCATCATCAGCACCGAGCCGAGCGCGATGCGCTCGGACACCTCCGCCGACCGCGCGAGATAGTCCCTGCCGAGCAACCGGCCGAGCGCGCGGCTGCCGCCGGTCGCGCCGATCCAGTAGCCGAGAAGGCAGCTCAGCGTCATCCCGATCCAGCAGGCGAAGGTGCCCCATGCGACCCCGAGCAGCGTACCGGCCGAGACGTTGACCACGCTCGAGGGCACCGGAAGCACCACGTCGAGCGCCAGCGCCGCCACGATCAGCGCCCAGAGACCGGAGACCGTCTGCGTCCCGGACAGCAGGTCCGTGACCAGCGTTTCGGTACGTCCGTCGAAGAGCAGGAAACTTGCTGCGAGGACGAGGGCAAGCATGGTGAGAATCACGAGCCAACGCAGCGTCATGGAAACCGACATTACGAATACCTTTCGCGAACACATCACGCCCCGGCACGGGCCGGAGGCGAAAAATAGAGGAGTATCAATCAATTCATCTCAAATCGCCCGCACCCCGAGGCGCAATTGCCCCAGTGTCTGCACGGACGTGTTCTTACAGGCTAGGCAAGAGAAAGCGGTTCGCATAGCCCCGAAATGTCGCAGCCGGCGCGAAATCCGGTTTGCTGCTACGATCGGGCCATGCGCGGCCTGCTGGCGCAGGCGCGGGTCGACAGGCCCCCGGCCTGCCCCCGCTGCCGGGCCAGCGGCGGGCGAAGGTCCCGGTCTGTGAGCCCGCCGGGCAGGCACCTGCGCGCGCTGCCCGGCGCGAGCCCCGCGCTATCCGCGGACCAGTTCGATCTCGGTCACATCCGAGGAAATGGTGGTTCCGGTCTCTCCGCGCAGGGCCGCGCCGATGTCTGCGAGGGCGCAGATCACCGCCCTGCCCCCGCTCGCCCGCGCGAATTTCTGCGCCGCCGACACTTTCGGCCCCATCGAGCCCGCCGGGAAGTCGTAGCTGTCCATCATGTCGGGCGAAGCCTTGCGGATCGCCGTCTGGTCGGGCGTTCCCCAGTCGAGGAAGACCGCGTCGGCATCGGTCGCGACGACAAAGACATCGGCCTCGATCTCGGTGGCGAGAAGCGAGGAGCAGAAGTCCTTGTCGATGACGCACTCCACGCCGGTGAGATGCCGCTCGCGGTCATACATGGTGGGGATGCCGCCGCCGCCCGCGGCGATCACCACCGCGCCGTTCTCGAGCATCCAGCGGATCGGTCGGACCTCGAAGATGCGCTTGGGTTCGGGCGAGGGCACCACCCGGCGCCACATGTCGCCGTCGGGCTTGATCGCCCAGCCCTTCTCCTCGGCGTTCTTCTTGGCCTCGGCCTCCTCGTAGACCGGGCCGATGAACTTGGTGGGATTGTCGAAGGCGGGATCGGCGGGATCGACCTCGACCATGGTCAGCACCGTGGCGAGCGGGGTCTCGAAGGGCAGGAGATTGCCCATCTCCTGCTCGATCATGTAGCCGATCATCCCCATCGTCTCGCCCACCAGAACGTCGAGCGGATACTCGTCGACCTCTGTGTAGGCGGCTTCCTGCAGCGCCAAGAGCCCGACCTGCGGGCCGTTGCCATGGGTGATCACCAACTCGTTTCCCTCGGCCAGGGGCGCCAGCGCCTCTGCCGCGACGCGGACGTTCTCGCGCTGGTTCTCCGCCGTGAGCGCCTGCCCACGGCGAAGCAGCGCGTTGCCGCCTAGAGCAACAACGATCCGCATGGTTCAGGCCCCCAGCGTTGCGACGAGGATGGCCTTTATGGTGTGCATGCGGTTCTCCGCCTGCTCAAAGGCGATGTTCATCGGACCCTCGAAGACCTCCTCGGTCACCTCCATCTCGGTGATGCCGAACTTCTCGGCGATGTTGGCGCCGACCTTTGTCTCGGTGTTATGGAAGGCCGGCAGGCAGTGCATGAACTTCACATGCGGATTGTTGGCCTTCTTCATCAAGTCCATGTTCACCTGGTAGGGCATGAGCAGCTTGATCCGGCTCTCCCAGACCTCGGCGGGCTCGCCCATCGAGACCCAGACGTCGGTGTGGATGAAGTCCACGCCATCGACCGCATTCACGTCATCGGTGATGGTGATGCGCGCGCCGGTCTGCTTCGCCCAGTCCTCGGCCATGTCGATGATATTCTGTTCGTTCTGGTTCTCCTTGGGCGCGATCATCCGCACGTCCATGCCCATCATGGCGCCGAGCAGCAGCAGCGAGTTGCCCATGTTGTTGCGGGCGTCGCCGAGATAGGCGTAGGCGATCTGGGTGCGCGGCTTGTCGGCGTGCTCGACCATGGTCAGCATGTCGGCGAGCATCTGCGTCGGGTGCCAGTCGTCTGTAAGGCCGTTGTAGACCGGCACGCCGGAGTAATCTGCGAGCTGCTGCACCATGTCCTGACCGGCGCCGCGGAACTCGATGGCGTCAAACATCCGCCCCAGCACGCGCGCCGTGTCCTTCATCGACTCCTTGTGGCCGATCTGGCTGCCCGACGGATCGAGGTAGGTGATATGAGCGCCCTGATCGTGGGCGGCCACCTCGAAGGCGCAGCGGGTTCGCGTGGAGGTCTTCTCGAAGATGAGGCAAATGTTCTTGTCTTGCAGCGCCTTCTTTTCGCTGCGGGAATATTTGGCGCGCTTGAGGTCGCGGGCGAGATCAAGCAGATAGAGCATCTCGCGCTGGCTGAAATCAGCGATGTTGAGGTAGCTTTTGCCTCTAAGATTGAGTGCCATGTCGGCCTCCGTAAAATTTGGGATTAGTTCAAATTCGTTGGTCTTGAAGGCGCGGGATCAGACCGGGTCGCGCAGCAGGGGGCAGGTCATGCAATGGCCACCGCCGCGACCGCGGCCCAGTTCCTGCCCGTTGATCTCGACCACTTCGACCCCCGCCTCGCGCAGCTTGCGATTGGTGAAGGTGTTGCGCGAGTAGCCGACCACCACACCCGGAGAGAGCGCCACGACGTTGTTGCCGTCATCCCATTGCTCGCGCTCGGCCTGGAATTCGTTGCCGCCGGTGGCAATAATCTTGAGGTCCTCGACCCCCATCACCTCGCTGTAGACGTCGAAGATCGAGCCCTTCTCCTCAGTAATCGCGTTGCCCCCCTTGCCGTCCGGGCGGCCCGAGAAGCAGCGGATCTCGCTTGCGACCTCCATGAAGGCGGTGACCTTGTCGCGGTCGAGGCAGGAGAACACCGTGTCGAGGTGCATCGCCGCGCGCGACTTGGGCATGACGCAGGCCACCACCCGCTCGACGGCGCCCTGGTTGAACAGCGCCTGCGCGAGCTGCGTCACCGCCTGACGCGTGGTGCGCTCGCCCATGCCTATGAACACGGTGGCATTGCCGATCGGCATGACGTCCCCACCCTCGACCGAGGCCGACTGGAAGTTCTCGTCGCTGTCACCCCACCAAATCTTGAAGTCGGCGTCTCGGAACATCGGGTGGAACTTGTAGACGGTGCGCTGGAACAGCGTCTCAGGCTGGCGCGCCGGCCAGAACATCGGGTTCACCGTGACGCCATTGTAGATCCAGCAAGAGGGATCGCGCTGGAACTGCGCGTTGGGCACCGCCGGGATGATGAAATCGGTATGCGCCATGGTGATCTGCGCCATGCGCCGCATGTCCTCGTCCGGCAGATCGTCGATGATGATCCCGCCGAGGAGCTGCCGGGCCAGCGTCTTGCCATCGAGATCGTCCAGCCAGGGACGCATGTAGGCCGCCAGGCCCGGCCCGCAGAGGTTCGCGGTGACCAGCCGGTCAAGCAGGAAGGGACGGGCGTCGTCGGTCTTGTCCAGTGCCTCGGCCAGCAGGTCCTGGATATCGAAGACCTCGACCCCCCGCTGCCGCATCTGGCTCACGAACTCGGCGTGATCCCGGCGGGCCTGCTCAACCCAGAGAACATCGTCGAAGAGCAGCTCGTGGCAATTGCGCGGGGTGAGACGCTCATGCGCCAAGGAGGGGCGCGCCACCATGACCTTGCGCAGGGTTCCGACTTCGGAGTGAACGCCAAATTCCATCTTTGAAACTCCCTTTTGAAATTCGCCCGGCGGGGCCGCGTCCTGCGGCCCGGCCAAAATTCACGGCCAAAATTCATCGCCGGCAAACCATCGGCAGGGCGCCGCCTCAGCTCATCATCGCGCCCAGGCTGAGCAGCAGCATGATGATGATCGCCAGGCCGATCACCAGCGGCATCACGAAGCGCAGCCAGCGATCAAAGGCGACACGGCCGATGGCCAGCCCCCCCCATCACGACGGCAAAGGTCGGATTGAAGAGGTTCACCAGGCCGTTCGCCGACTGGTAAGCGGTCACCACGAGCTCGCGCCCCACCCCGGCGAAATCCGCCATCGGCGCCATGATCGGCATGGAAAGCGTCGCCAGCCCCGAGGAGGACGGCACCAGAAACGACATCAAAAGCTGGATACCGAACATCGTATTGATGAAGAGCGTCTCGCTCAGTCCGGTGACGAGGCCCTCGGCCGAGTGCAGGATGGTGTCGGTGATCTTGCCGGCGTCCATGATCACCACCACGCCGCGGGCCACGCCGATGATCAGCGCAACACCCAGCAGGTCCCGCGCCCCATCGACAAAGGTTTCGACGAAGGTCTTCTCGTCCATCGAGGTTTCCTTGTCGAACTTCGCCACGATCCACACCACGATGGACATCGCAAGGAACAGCCCGGCCATCTCGGCCATCCACCAGCCGAGCCCGACGACGCCGATGATCATCACCACGAAGGTCAGCCCGAAGAGCGCCAGTATGGCGGTGCGCACGGGCGTGAGCGTCGGCAGGGCCGCGCCTGCCGTCTCGGACGACTTGAGGAAGAAATTGCGATTGTCCTCGGCCATGTCCGAAACGAGCGAGGCAGCGGGATTGGCCTTTACCTTGCGGGCGTAACGCATGACGTAGAAGATGCCCGCGGCAAGACAGACCACGAGGATCACCACGCGCAGAACGATACCCTGGGTGAAGGCGATGCCCGCCCCCTGCGAGGCGACGACGGTGGCAAAGGCGTTGAACGTCGAGCCCAGTGTACCGATCCCCGCCCCGAGCATGATCACCGCCACCCCGGTCAGCGCATCGTAGCCCGCCCGGATGAACACCGGGATGATCAGCGCGTAGAAGGCCAGCGTTTCCTCGGCCATGCCATAGCTCGTTCCGCCGAAGGCAAAGGCGATCATCAGGATGGGGATCATCAGATGTTCCTTGCCGCCGAGCTTGTTCAGCAGCGCGCCGATGCCTGCGTCAATCGCACCTGTCTTGGTGACGACCATCAGGAACCCGCCGATGATCAGCACGAAGAAGGCGACGTCGATGGCCGCGCTGGACGCGGAGCCGAGCAGGCCCGGGTCATACATCCCGGCTATCGGGGCAAGGATCACATCGGTGATCCCCTGCGGATTGGGGTCGACATGCTGGTAGGTGCCCGGGACCGGAGCCTCGACACCGAGGCTCTCGTTCATCTCTCGCGCATATTCGCCGGCGGGAATGATCCAGGTGAGTATCGCTACAATCGCAATCAAAACGAAAAGAATAGTGAACGCCGTTGGGAACCGGAACTTTGTCATCGTCCGACCTCATAAATTGGGAATATTCAAAATTGCTTTAAGTGAGGCGATCTTGGGGCAAGATACTCAACCTGAGTGCGACTCACAGAAGAAAATTCCGTCGCACCCCTTCTTGAGCGGGTGTCTGCGCAAGCATCGCGAAGATACGGGTCCGAACACGTGGCAGTCGATCCGGCAGGACGGAGGGTTCCTGCTCGCGGTGATCACGCCCTGCCGCCCGGCCCGTGCGACGGACTGTTTTCCGACCGGCGCCGCAGCCGCGCGTGTTTCTCGAGCAGGCGGCGATCTGCTTTGCGCGACTCGAGCCATAGGCGCGGCCCGCTCGGAAAAGCGGACCGGACGCCACTGGTGCCTTCGCCTCCCCCGTGACCGGCCCGCGCGGGGCCTGCGCCGAGGTCACGGGAGCGGCGGGTCTTCCGGGAGGTTGCCCTCAGACGGCCAGCGCCTCGACCTTGGCGGCCTTGGCAAGGATGTCGGCGACAATGTCATCGGCGACTTGGATTGTCGTCTTGCGCTCTTTTCGGCTGGTCTCGACGATCTGCGCAACGCGGCCCGCAATCTGCACGAGACGGTCCGCGCGGTACTCGGGCCCGGCGTGGTGGACCTCTCCGGCGACGCTGATGATGCCGCCCGCGTTCACCACGTAGTCCGGCAGGTAGAGGCAGTCGCGCGCCAGAAGGTCTTCGGCGACCGAGGGCTCGAGCAGCTGGTTGTTCGCTGCCCCGCAGACGAGGCGGGCGGTCAGTTGGGCCACGGTCTCATGGGTGAGAATCCCGCCAAGGGCGCAGGGCGCAAAGACGTCCATCTGCTGCGCGAAGATTTCCCCCGGCGGGCAGACCTCTGCGCCGAGGCTGGCGCGTGCCTTTTCCACCGCCTCCGCGTTGACATCGGACACCACCAGTTCCGCGCCGGCGGCATGGAGCTTTTCCGCAAGGCTCCAGCCGACGTGGCCGAGACCCTGCACAAGAACGCGGCGCCCGGCCAGATCATCGGTGCCGAAGACGGCCTTCGCGCCGACCTTCAGGCACTGGAAGACGCCTTCCGCGGTAAAAGGCGACGGGTCGCCGCTGGCATGGGCGCCGTGGTCGAGCCCCACCGCATAGGCGGTCTCCTTGGCGACATTTGCCATGTCTTCGGGTGAAATGCCGACATCTTCGGCGGTATAGTAGCTGCCGCCGAAGCTCTCGATCGCGCGGCCGAAGGCGCGGAAGAGCGCCTCGGTCTTGTCACTGCGGGGATCGCCGATGATGACCGACTTGCCGCCGCCAAGGCCAAGGCCCGCCATGGCGTTCTTGTTGGTCATGCCCGCCGCGAGACGCAGCACGTCGGTGCGCGCCTCATCGAGCGTGGCGTAGTTCCACATCCGGCAGCCGCCGACCGCCGGGCCGAGAACGGTGGAATGCACGCAGACGAAAGCGCGCAGCCCGGCCTCTTCGTCCTCGATGTAGACAAGGCGCTCGTAGCCCGCGGGAGCCTGTTCTTCGACAAGTTTCAATGCCATCTGGTCCTCAAAAACCGCTAGATTGGTGTCTGCGACAGTGTGGCACAGAAGGCACGGCGTTTTCGGCCAAACTCGGGGCCGCTTTCGATCCGCCCTAAACCTATTCGCTAGGCCGAGGTGCTTTTGCGGTGATTGTCACTACAAGGCTGCATAAAGGGCCGGGGAACACTTCGAATCTGCGCCTTGTATAGCGGAAACAACGGGTCGCCATCCGGCCTCCACCACGCAGGAGACACCACATGCCAATTTCCCTCGACGAACTTGATCGCAAGATCCTGAGGGTACTGCAGTCCGACGGCCGGATCACCGTGGTGGAGCTGGCCGAGAAGGTCGGCCTGTCGCCCACCCCCTGCAAGCGCCGGGTGCAGAGGCTCGAGGAAACCGGGCTGATCAGCGGTTACGTCGCCAAGATCGACCGCAAGGTGTCGGGCTTCGGGGTCACCGCCTTTGTCTCGGTCGAGCTGGAGCGCTCGGACGGAGAGGACGTGGAGCGCTTCCAGAAGGCCGTATCGGGAATCGAGGAAGTGGTGACCGGCATGCTGATGACCGGCTCGCAGGACTTCCTCCTCGAGGTCCTGGTGAGGGACCTCGAGGAATACGAAGAGGTGCTTCAGAAGAAGCTGATGAAGATCGACGGCGTCCGCAGCGTGCGCTCGCGCTTTGCCTTGCGCAAGTTCATCGAACGGACCCGCATCCCCTGACCTGCCCCGCGCCCGCGGGAGCCTTCACTCCGCGGGCCGTTTCTCCGGCCAGGAGGTCCGGTCGAGTTGAAGATCGGGGAAGTCATCGGCGCAGAAGACCGGACGATCCACCCCCGCCCGGACCTGCCTGGTGAAATCGTCGAGCACCCGCGCCGCGATCGGGAAGAGCATGGCCAGCGCCAGCAGGTTCACGATGGCGAGGATGCCCATCATCGGGTCGGAGAAGGCAAAGACCGCGGTGGCGCCGGGGGCAACGGCACCGAGCAGGACGATCCCGATGATCGCGATGCGCAGGATGTTTCGGGCCATCGGCTCATCGGTCATGAAGCTCAGCGCGTTCTCGCCAAGGTAGTAGTTGTACATGATGGAACTGAAGGAAAACAGGAAGATGGCGGCGGTAAGGTAGTACTGCGCCCAGCTCCCCACGTGCGAGACAAGGCTCTGCTGGGTGAGCGCGACCCCGTCGATGTCGGCGGCGCCTGGCGTGTAGACATCCCCCAGCAGGATGACGAAGGCCGTGCAGGAGCAGATCAGGATGGTGTCGATGAAGACCGAGAAGCTCTGGGTGATGCCCTGGCTCACCGGGTGGTGAACATAGGCCGTGGCGGCAACGTTCGGCGCCGAGCCCAGCCCGGCCTCGTTGGAGAAGAGGCCGCGCCGCAGGCCCTGTGCGATCGCCGCGCCCATGCCGCCAGAGACCGCTTCGCGAAAGCCGAAGGCATTGGCGAATATGTCCACCAGCACCGCCGGCAGCGACGTGAAGTTGAGCACGATCACCAGCAGCGCCATGGCGATGTAGCCGATGGCCATGACCGGAATGATCACGTCGGCGGCCTTGGCGATGCGGTGGATGCCGCCGAAGATGACAAAGCCGGTGATCGCGGCGAGCACGAGCCCCGTCGCGATGCGCGGCACGCCGAGGCTGTCCGCCGCCGCGCCGGCGACCGTATTGCCCTGGAAGGCGTTGAAGCCGATCGAGAACGAGCCGATGAGGCAGATGCAGTAGATGACCGCGAGCCAGCGGTACTTGTGCCCCAGGCCATGCACGATGGCGCGGGCTGGCCCGCCGCGGAAGTCGCCGCCCGGCATGGTTTCCTTGTAGACCTGCGCGAGGATCGACTCGATCATCGCCGAGCACATGCCCACCAGCGCGATTGCCCACATCCAGAACACCGCGCCCGGACCACCAGCGGTGATCGCCACGGCGACGCCGGCAATGTTGCCGCCCCCGACGCGCCCACCCACCGAGACAAACAGCGCCTCGCGTGCCGAGATCTTGTTGGGATCGGCAGAGCTGCCATCCTTGGAAAGCACCCTGAACATGCGTTTGAAGTAGCGGAATTGCGCAAAGCCGCTGGCGATGGTGAAGAAGCAGCCCAGGACGACGAGGAAGGGAATGAGCGCCGCCCCCCAGGTCAGATCGTTGATGAGGCCGAAGGCCCGGTCGAGAAACTCCATGCGAATTCCTTCAATAGCCAGACGCGAGGGCCGGGATGGGCGCGGTGCCGACCGCGGCCGGGTCTGTCGTTTCGAAATGGGAACGTGTTGAAAAGCGGGATCAAGAAAACCGCTGGCGATGCCGCAACCTTCGAGCAAGCCAGCATTTTCTTCAACCCTCGTGGGCGGGTCCAGAAGGAGGCAGGCGGAAAACCACCTACCGCGACCATCGTCCCCCCCAGGGGGCGATGTGCGTGACGGGACGCACGATGTGCAGCATGTGCGCTCAACGGGATTCGAGTTGCGGCCCAGCCCCGGCCGCGGAAGTTTCGGCAGAAATCACAGCACCGTACGCGTGAGGTGCGCGATACGCGCCCGCGGCGCATCCCCGCCGGCCCCGGCGACCAGCGCCAGCTCGAACCGGCAGCGGCCGCCATCGGGCGTCAGGACGGTGAGATCTTCCGTTCTTGCCGCGGATGCCATCTGGTGCCGCTTGAAAGCCGCCCCGTAGCGTCTCGGCGGCAAGGTGTTGTCTATGAACGCCGCGATGGCATCGGCCCCTTGGATGTCGCCAAATTCCGCGGCTGTCGACCAGATACCGCCCGGCTCGAACAGGTTCGCGGCGGCGGCCCCGTCCCGTCTGTCCACGCAGTCGAGAAAACGCATCAGTAGCGCCCGGCGAGACCCCCTACCGGCGTAATGGGTGTGCAGCAAGTGGTGCGCCGCGGGCGAATTCGGCGCGCCCAGTTCCGAGGCGTAGAGCGCCTGCACATCACGGTTCTCGTAGGAGCGGCGGCGCGGCGCCTTGGCGTCGACGGCATAGATGGCCGCGGCGCGTTTCTGGAGGATCTGCGGGTCCATCGACTTCGGCTCGCCGCCCCCGCCGAGGCAGCCGCCGACGCACGCCATGACCTCGATGGCGACGAAGTCCTCGCGCCAGCCCTCTCCCTCGAGCAGCCGTTGCGCGGCGGCGATGCCGTTGCACACGGCCACCATGCCGATGCCGGGGAGGGTCGCTGTCTTGATGCCGTTGCGGACGCCGCGCAGCGCTTCCCATTCCAGCGGCAGAGACTCCTCCACGCCAGCAAGATGCGCGGCGGTGCGGACCATGGCCTCCATGACCCCGCCGGAGGCGCCGAAGATCTGCGCCGCGCCCGTGCTCTCCCCGAGCGGGCTGTCGAAGCGACCCTCCTCGGAAAGCGCGCCGAAGGCGATCCCGCGGGAGCGGATCATCCGGGCCAGCTCCCGCGTGGTGAGCACGTGATCCACGTCGCCGGAGAGGCCAGGTCGCAGCGCCTCGTCCTTCTTGGCGGTGCAGGGCATGACGCTGACCACATAGGGCTCGGCCCTGCCCGCGGCGAAATCGGGGCCCAGTGCGCGTGCGAAGACGCTCCGCTTGGCGATCGCACCGTGCATCTGCTGGGGCGATTTCGTCGTGCTCAAATGCGGCAGCAGGTCGGGCCGGTTAATCTCGACCCAATTCACCCAACCCGGGCAGCAGGAGGTGAAGAGCGGCAGCCCCGCGCCCGCCCGCAGCCGCGCCAGAAGCTCGGTGCCTTCCTCCATGATCGTGAGATCGGCGGCGAAATTGGTGTCGAAGACATGGTCGAAGCCAAGCTGGCGCAGCGCGTTGATCATCCGGCCGGTGCTCACGGTGCCGGGCCTGAGACCGAATTCCTCGCTGATCGCGATCCGGGTCGCCGGCGCGACCTGCACCACCGAAGCCCGCCGGCGCCCATCGAGCGTATGCAGAACCTCGTGCCAGTGCGGCGCCTCGATCAGGGCACCGACAGGGCAGACAAGCGTGCACTGGCCGCAGGAAATGCACCCTGTCTCGCCGAGCGGCGCCTCGAAGACGGTGACCGGCCGACGATCCCCTCCGCGCCCGGCGAAGCCGATGATGAACTGCTGCTGCACGGCCTCTCCGCAGACGTCGGCACAGAGACCGCATTCGATGCATTTCGCGAGGTCCCGCCAGATGCCGGGCGAGGTGTGGTCGGTGAAGTCGTCCTCGGGCGAACCCGGCTCTCCGGCAGGGAGCTTGGGCCAGAGGTCCCGCCACTGGTTTTCCCGGACAAGGGTCTGCAGCTGGCAGGCACCGTCGATCTCGCAACGCAGGCAATCGTCGGGGTGCCGCGCCAACAGCCAGGCCGCATCTGTGCGGCGGAAGGCCTGCAGCGCCTCGGTGTCCGTATCCACCACGGCGCCCTCCTGCGCCGGGGTCCTGCACGCTGGCTGCGGGTCGGGTGCGCCCGCAACCTCGACGAGGCACATGCGGCAGGTGGCATGGGCCGGAAGGCAGGGGTGATGGCACAGGGTGGGGATGTGAACGCCCGCCGTCCTTGCCGCGTCGAGCAGGGTGGCGCCCTCCTCGACTTGCACCTGCCGTCCGTTGATCGTGACCATGGTCATGCGGCGCCCCCTCCTGGCGTACCCGCCCCCTTAAAACTCAGCTGCGCGCCGCGCTATTTCTCCGCTTCGGCCACGTGACGCTTCACCGCAAGGAAGCTGTCAGGCGTCACCGAGATGCTGTCGATCCCCGCCTCTACCAGCAGCCGGGCAAACTCGGGGTGGTTGCTGGGCGCCTGCCCGCAGAGGCCGATCTTGCGCCCCGCCTTGCGCGCCTTGGCGATCACCGTCTCGATCATCCAGAGCACCGCCGGGTCGCGTTCGGAAAAGAGGCTGGCGAGCGCCTCGGAATCGCGGTCGACACCGAGAGTGAGCTGTGTGAGATCGTTGGAGCCGATGGAGAAGCCGTCGAAGCGCTCGGCAAAGGCCTCGGCCTGGATCACATTCGAGGGGATCTCGCACATCACATAGACCTCGAGCCCTTCCTCGCCGCGGCGCAGCCCGTTCTCGGCCATCACCTCGAGCACCCGGTCCGCTTCGACCACGGTGCGGCAGAAGGGGATCATCACCACGGCGTTGCGGAAACCGATGGTCTTGCGCAGGCGGCGGATCGCGCGGCATTCGAGCGCGAAGCCGTCGCGGTAGGCGTCAGAGTAGTAGCGCGAGGCGCCGCGGAAACCGATCATCGGGTTCTCTTCCTTAGGCTCGAATCCCGCGCCCCCCCAGCAGCCCGGCGTATTCGTTGGTCTTGAAATCGCTCATCCGGATGATTGCCGGGTTCGGGTACCAAGTCGCGGCGATGCGCGAGAGGCCCCGGGCGAGCGTCTCGACGAAATACTCGGTGCGGTCGGCATAGCCGCGGGTGAGCCGGTCGATGGCCTCGCGGTCCGGGCCGTCGGGCAGGCTGTCGTAGCGGGTCAGCGCCAGCGGGTGAACCTTGACCTCGTTTGAGATCACGAATTCCATCCGCGCCAGCCCCACCCCATCCGCCGGCAGCCGCCACCAGCGCGTCGCTGCCGCCGGGTTGGCCATGTTGAGCATCACCTTGGTGCGGGTGCGCGGGATCTCGTCGAGCCGTGTCTCCTCGACCTCGAAGTCGGCCTCCCCGGCGTAGATCACCCCCTCGTCGCCGCCCGCGCAGGAGACGGTGATCGCCTGCCCGTCGTGCAACAGATGCGTCGCCTGCCCGGTGCCGACGATGGCCGGCACGCCAAGCTCGCGGCTGATGATCGCCGCATGCGACGTCCGTCCCCCATGGTCGGTGACGATGGCGGCGGCGCGTTTCATGATCGGCACCCAGTCAGGGTCGGTGGTCGAGGTGACCAGCACCGCGCCGTCGCGGAAGCGGCCAATGTCGGCGGCGCTCTCGATCAAGCAAACCTCGCCCGTCGCCACCGCACTGCCGACGCTGAGCCCCTTCAGCAGCGCCGGGCCGGTCTTGCCCAGCCGGTAGCTGCGGAAGGCGTGCCCCTTGCTGCGCGACTGCACGGTCTCGGGCCGCGCCTGCACGATATAGAGCGGCCCGCCCTGCCCGTCGCGCGCCCATTCCATGTCCATCGGCTGGCCGTAGTGGCGCTCGATCTTCACCGCCATGCGCGACAACTCGAGGATCTCGGCGTCCGACAGCACGAAGCTCTCGCGCTCGGCCTTCGAGGTCGGCACGTTGCGGGTCGGCGCCTCGGAGGCGGCGCCGTAGATCATCTTGATCTCCTTGGCCCCCAGCGCCTTGTGCAGGATCGGCACGCGGGTCTCGTCATCGAGGAAGGGCTTGTAGACCTGGTATTCATCGGGGCTCACCGCCCCCTGCACCACGTTCTCGCCCAGCCCCCACGCGGCGTTGATCAGCACCAGCTTGTCAAAGCCGCTCTCGGTGTCCAGCGAGAACATCACCCCCGAGCCGCCCTCGTCCGAGCGCACCATGAGCTGCACCCCGATCGAAAGCGCCACGGCGAGATGATCGAACCCCTTGATCTGCCGATAGGTGATCGCCCGGTCGGTGAAGAGCGAGGCATAGCACCGGCGGCAGGCGGAGAGCAGCGCCGCCTCGCCGCGGATGTTGAGAAAGGTCTCCTGCTGGCCCGCGAAGCTGGCGTCGGGCAGATCCTCGGCGGTGGCCGAGGAGCGCACCGCCACGGCGGGCTCGTCCGTCCCGGCGCGGCCGGCCAGTGCACGGTAGGCGGCGCGGATGGCCTGCTCGATCTCGGCGGGCCACGTTCCGGCCGCCACGGCCGAGCGAATTCGGCGCCCCGCCTCGGCGAGCGTCAGCCGCCCATCGGCAAGCTGCTCGAGCGCATCGGCCAGGACCGCGTCGAGCCCGTTCGCAGCGATATAGCTGCGGTAGGCACCAGCGGTGGTGGCAAAGCCCGACGGTACGCGGATCCCCTCGCTGCCGAGCCGGGCCACCATCTCGCCGAGCGAGGCGTTCTTGCCGCCCACTTCGGGCACATCATTCCGCGTCAGGTCCTCGAACCACGTCAGAACAGGTCCGCCGCTGTGCCCGTGATCATCCATCTGCTGTCCTCCCTCGACGCTGCAAGGCTCGCGGCGCCGCCGCCCGGCCCCTAGAGCTCAAATGCCTCTCCCATGACAGGTATCCGGACCGTGCCGCCCGTCAGCTCCCTGCCGAAAGCCTCCATCACCTTCGGCTCGCCATGCACCAGGAACGTCTGGTCCGGGGTGCCGAGACTTGCATGCCAGGCCTTCAGGGCGCTCCGCCCGGCATGGGCAGAGAAACCGTTGATCGTATGGATCTGCGCCCGCACGGGCACTTCATCGCCGAAGAGCTTCACCCGCGACGCCCCGTCGATGATGATCCGCGCCAGCGTACCCTCGGCGGCGAAGCCGACGAAAATGATGCTGGACTCGGGGTGCGCGAGCGTGTGGCGCAGGTGGTGCCGCACCCGCCCGCCGGTGCACATGCCCGAGCCGGCCATGATCACCGCGCCGGAGCGCACGTCGTTCAGTTCCATCGAGCCCCTCGCCTCCTGAGTGAAATGCAGCCCCGGAAGGTCGAATGGATCCTCCCCGTTGCGGACCATCCGTGCGGGCTCGGGCCCCATCGCCTCGAGGTGCCGGCCGAAGATGCGCGTTGCCGAGATCGCCATGGGCGAGTCGAGATAGAGGCTCAGGCCGGGCTTGATGTGTCCCGCTTCCAGCCCCTCGCGGAGGTACCACAGCAGCTCCTGTGCGCGCTCCAGCGCGAAGGTCGGGATGATGACGTTGCCGCCGCGCGCCTCCGTGGCGCGGATCGCGGCGTAGAATTCCTGAACGGAACCGGCCAGCGATCGGTGGTCCCGGTCGCCATAGGTCGTCTCCATCACCACCACGTCGACATCGGCGGGCGGCGCCGGGTCGTTCAGCAGCACGCGACCGCCCGGCCCGATGTCGCCCGAGAACAGGACCCTGCGCCGCCGCGTGCCCTCGGTGATCTCCAGCAGGATCGAGGCCGAGCCGAGGATATGCCCAGCCTCGAAGAAGGTCGCCATGATACCGGGGAAGAGCTCGATGGGCTTGGCGTAGCGCACGGGCTTACCGAAGAGCCCTACCGCATCGAGGGCATCCACCGTGTCATAGAGCGGCTCGAAGCGCCCGCCCTTCCGGCCCTTGCGTCGGTTTCGCCGCGCCTCCTCCTCGTGCAGGTGCGCCGAGTCCATCATCACCAGCCGGGCCAGGTCGCGCGTCGCCGCGGTCGAAAGGATCGACCCCGAGAAGCCGCGGCTCACCAGCAGCGGGATCCGCCCGCAATGGTCGAGATGGGCATGGGTCAGCAGCAGCAGGTCGATCTCCGCGGGCTCGAAGCCGAAGTCAGCAGCGTTCTCGTCGTGCAGCTCGTGCGCGCCCTGGAACATGCCGCAGTCCACGAGGATCTTCTTCCCCGCCGCTTCCACGAGGTGGCACGAGCCGGTGACCTGACGCGCTGCACCGTGAAACGAGAGCTTCATTCGCGATCCTCCCGGGCGGCGGGCTCCGGCCGGAGCCCGCGCCGCCACATTCTCCCCCCCTGCCGGATCCGCCGATCCAGTCACTCGGTGTGCGTCTCCTTGACCTTGTCGATCCCCAACGCCCGCATCATGAGGTTCTCGTAGAAGGGCTCCGCCTTGCCGGAGCGGACCTTGTGCAGGAAGTACTTCTCGAAGCCGACCTTGGCGTAATGCACCCATTTGCCCGAGGCAGCCCAGTTCACGTTGCGGGGCGGGATCTGCGGCTGCGCGACGAAGGCCACACCGGAGTCGCCGAAGTCCGCAAGGCAGATGGCGTTCCAGCTGGCGACCTCGTGCGGCTCCCTGCCCGCCACCAGCGCAGCGATGTTCAGTGCCGTCGCGGTGACCATGCTCTCGATCATGAAGCCGGTCTTCGGCACACCCACCGGCACCGGCGTCGGGCCGATGGGCGGGATCGCCACGCCGACGCCGATGGCGAAGATATTGGCGAAGGCCGGGTTGCGCTGGTGCTTGTCGACAAGGATGAAGCCGCGCGGGTTGGTCAGCCCGTCGATGCCGCGCACGGCCTCGACGCCGCGGAATGCCGGCAGCATCATCGAAAAGGCGAAGGGCAGCGCGTGGGTCTTCTTGACCGCGCCGTCCTCGCCCAGTTCCTCGATGTGCATCACGCCCGCCTCGACCGAGGTGACCCGGGCATTGGTGATCCATTTGATGTGATGGCTGCGCATCTCGCTCTCGAGCAGCCCCTTGGTGTCGCCCACTCCGTCGAGACCAAGATGGCCGATGTAGGGCTCGGACGTCACGAAGGTCATCGGCACCCGGTCGCGCACCTTTGCCCGGCGCAGCGCGGTGTCGACGATGAAGGTGAACTCATAGGCCGGGCCGAAGCAGCTTGCCCCCTGCACCGCGCCGATGACAACGGGCCCCGGGGTGGCGACCAGCGTGTCAAAGGCGCCCTTGGCCCGCACCGCGTGGGCGACCTCGCAGATCGACTGGGTGTGGCCTTCCGGCCCCAATCCCTCGATCTCGTCAAAGGCCAGCTCGGGACCGGTCGCGATGACGAGGTAGTCATAGCGCAGCCTCTCTGACCCGGCGAGTTCGACGCTGTTCTCTTCGGGGTGGACGCGCAGCGCCCCCTCGGGCCGCAACCGGATGTTGCGGCGGGCCAGCGGCCCGGCAAGGTCCACCTCGATATCGGCCCGGCTCCGCCAGCCGACGGCGACCCAAGGGTTGGAAGGCACGAAGCTGTAGCTCGAGCCCTTGCTGACAACCGTGATCTCGTGATCCGGCCCCAGGCGCTCGCGCAGCTCGTAGGCCATGATGGTGCCGCCAAGCCCGGCCCCAAGAACAACAACATGTGCCATCGCGATTCCTCCCAGATGTCGCGCGTGCGTTGCAATTCGTCCCGGCAGCGTGCCACCCCCGGTCGGGCCGCGATATGATACGGATCAATGGGCGATGAAAAACCGGAGCGCCCCGGATGGGCCGCCCCGGCACGAGGAGAAATCTGATTTATTCTCCGCAAGATCATAACCATGGAGGTCTCTGGCCAGCTTGGGACGCTGGCGACGACTACAAATCTGCACAATTATGATTTTGGCCGAGAGTTGTTTTCGAAATATTCGCTCTCCTGAAGCGTGCACAGGGATGGGGAGCCGATGCAGACGCACTTCTTGTCCAAGACGGTGACGGATCCTTGCCGGTTCTGCGCTGCGCGCCGGAGCGGGTTTTGCGGTCACCTCGATGGCTGTTCCCTCGACATCCTCTCGGAGCGTGCCACCGTGCAAAGCTATGCCGAAGGCGTGACACTCATCCGGCAGGACGAGGCCTGCGAGCGCGTCGGCATCATCTCCCGGGGTCTGTTCAAGACCGTGATGCTTTTCGAAAGCGGCGACGAACGCCTGCTGCAGGTCCTGCGGCATGGGCAGTTGATCGGCCTTCCTTCCGGTGCCAAGAGCCCGTTTTCCTGGGAGGCCGCAACTCCGGTGGAGGTGTGCTGGATGTCACAGACCGCCTGGGACGCCTTTCTCGCCGGCCATCCGCAGCGCTACGGGGCCTATCTGGATGCGCTGCAGGCGCAGCTTCTGAGCCTGCAGGCTTCGGTCGCCAACATGCGCGGTCGGGGCGCCCTGCAGCGGGTTGCTTTCTGGATCCTCGACGAGGTTTCGCTCTGCCCCGGCGAGGGGCAGCAGGGCTTCCACATCGAGCTCAAGCGCCGCGATCTGGCCTCGCTGCTGGACATGTCGCCAGAGACCCTGTGCCGGTCCCTGCGTCAGCTCCACGCCGAGCGGGTGATCTCCCTCGACGCCAGCGACCGCGTGAAAGTCCTCGACCGGGCAAAGCTCCGCCTGATCGCGCGGTGGCAGGATGACCGGATCGCGGCGGGGCTGCAGTCGCGGCGCCTCGACCCAGGGACATCGGCAGGTTCCGGCAACAGGAAGCCCGCCAGCGCTTCCTGCGGGACCTCCTCCAGCAAACCCGGCTGGACGGGCGATGTCTTTGCCGGGATGATCGGGCCGGGCTCCGGCGGTCGCCGAAATTAAGAGCGACGCTGCAGCGGGGTCTCTTCGGCGCACACGGCGGGGCATCGGACGGGGGCAGGATCCAGGCGCGCGGCTCAAGCGCGGGGCGGGTCTCGGACCATCGACTCAACACGCGCCCAAGGCTCCACTCACGCATTGCGGGGACGCGCCTCCCTGCACACCTTGGCATCGCGGAGCGATGGTCCGATGCAGGCAAGGTGCCAGCCCGCCGCATCGCCCACATTGTCCTCCGTCAACAAGACCACAGTTTGCCCACCAAGGCGCGACATTGGCCCCGGGCGGAAGGAGCGCCACGCAGAAGATACCCCTCATGCGCGGATGACCCCGGGCAGGCGGAAATGGTACGACGGTCAGCATGACTCCCAGCCGGTGCCGAAGCTCCGAAATGTGGCGCTTGCAGGCGGCGCTGCACGCTGACCGTCGCAATGCTCTGCCTCGAATGATGCGGAAACTTGGCAAAGCGAACGCCGCTGCAGAGGTCTTCAGGATCCGGGGGTCCTCTCGCGACTTGCGAGTCTCCGCGACAGCTCCAATCGATAAGTGCCAACACTCCGCCAAAGCAGCGTCCATGGTCATCCCCTGAGGCGGGTTCATGGCTGCGCTGACTTTGCGTCACTCACCGATGCTCTCAGGGTCGCAGACCTCGGTGGCCGCTTCATTGTCCACCGTCAATCGCGCGGTTTCTTGCCCATTCCTGCACGACTTATGGCGCCGGGCCGGTGCCAGCACCTCGGCCGCGCGGGTCATGCTGGCCGCAGGGGCTTGGTCAGCGCGGCGGCTGCACCCGCTCGGGCTGCGGCCGCTGATCGCCGAGCACGGCTGCCACATGCAGTTCGCCCCCTCGGCGTGCGGTTCAACCTCTTGGTCATGGACATGGACGCCAATCCGGTCGCCAGCTCGATGCCGGACGGGCGGCGGGCGGCGGGCGGCGGCTCGGTGGAATTCGGGCCGCTCGAAAGGCGCTGCGAACCCCGGCGCACCGCGCTGGTGCGGAGACGGGCCAGACGCCTCTGCCCAAGGCTTGATGACGGCGAGGGTGCGCTCTGCGTGGGCCAGCGGCCCGGCACCAGCATGACGCCCTGCAATCCCCGCCGCTTCGGCTGAACGGCAGGGACCTTGGCCCGAGACGGCCTTAGCCCTCGGCCAGAGCGAAGCAGCGCGGCAAGGAAGCGGCAAAGGTCGCGCCGTGCCCGAGCCCCTCCAGCACCTCGACCTGCACATGCAGATCGCTCCGACGCGCCAGCAGGGCGCCCATTTCCAGGGTGTCCGGGTTCGGGCGCGGCGCCTCGGGCGCGGGCGTGCCCGAGCGGTGCTCGCTGTCTCCCAGCATGATCAGCACCTCGGCACGGCCATCAGCCAGGCGCGGCGCCTCCGCCTCCATCGCAAAGAGACTGCGGCCGCCGAAGCCCGTGGTCGCGCTGACCGGCATGTAGGCGCGGAAGGCCGAGGGCTCTGACAGCAGCGTCGCCAGCGCAAAGACCCCACCGTAGGAATGTCCCCAGAGACTGCGCCGCGCCGGATCGAGCGGCGCGCGCTCGGTCAGCGCCTGCGCCAGCGGGCCGAGCAGCCTCGCCCGGAAGGCTGCCTCACCGCCGAAGTCCCAGTCCCGCCCGCGGCCATGCATCGGCGCCTCGAGCGGCACCGGCGTGTAGTCGCGCGCACGCGAGGCGCCGTCGAAGGCCTCTTCGACCGGGTAGCCAATGCCGACGACCGCAAGCCCCGGATGGGCCTCGAGCAGCGCCGCATCCAGGCGACTGAAGGCGGCGTTGCCGTCGAGCATCCAGAGCGAGGGCCAGCCCTGCGCCGGGGCCTCGCCGCGCGGATGGGCGAGGAAGAGTCGATAGGTGAAACCCGC
Organism: Alloyangia mangrovi; assembly: GCF_002300555.2. Lineage (GTDB taxonomy): Bacteria > Pseudomonadota > Alphaproteobacteria > Rhodobacterales > Rhodobacteraceae > Salipiger > Salipiger mangrovi. Next base: position 83,735 of record NZ_NTHN02000013.1, read on the forward strand.
CGCGCTCACGTCGAAATGCGAGAGCTCATGGCTGGCGGGAGGCGTGTCGAACAGCGGGAAAACGGCGGGGGGGCTGTTGCCGCTGCGCCAGCGCCGGGAGGGCGGGGTAGCCTGCAAAAGCGGCAAGCGTGGTCAGGAAGCGTCTGCGGCAGGGGATCATTCACCATCTCCTTGAAGATTAAGGGGCTGGCGAAAGGCTGGCTCTGCAGCGCGGTCTAGCCGAGCCGCGCGGGCGTGGCAATCGCTGCAATCGGCAGGCGCGGTCAGTCCATGTGGCGCAGAAAGAGCGCGGCGCGGCGCGGGGCCTCCATGGCCCAGCCCATCTGCGCGTCGGTCTCGACGGCGCAGGGCCGCACGTGGCGCAACCGGGCCAGCGCCTCGTCGGGCGCCTCCCCGGCCTCGATCATCAGCCGCAGCGCCACCATGCCCGAGCGCCCGCAGCCGCCCCGGCAATGCACCAGCACCCGGCCGCCGCCCGAGAGCGCCTGCCGTGCCTGCGCGCTGACCTCGGGCCAGAGCCGGCGCATCTCCTCGGGCGGGGTGCCGAAATCGGGGATCGGCAGGTGCAGCCAGCGCGAGCCGTGGTCCTGCACGTGCACCCCCAGCAGCGCCGCCCCCGCCGCCTCCATCTCGGCCCGGGTGACGAGGGTGATCACCATCGCCGGGCGCCATTCGGTCACATGCGCCATGTCCCCGACAAAATCCCCGCCGCCGCCCGGCAGGGGCGAGATGGCAAGGATGCCGTCGAGGACCGAGAGCGCATGGATCATCATCCGATCAGATGTCTCCCGAGAAGGTGTCGCAGGCGGCGATATTGCCCGCCTCGTAGCCGCGCGCGAACCAACCCGAGCGCTGTGCGCTGGTGCCATGGGTGAAGGTATGCGGCTGCGGCACCCGCCCTGCCCGCTTCTGCAGCAGGTCGTCGCCGATCATCTTGGCCGCGTTCAGCGCCTCTTCGACGTCGCCGGGCTCGAGGATGCCATCGACATGCGTGGCCCAGACGCCCGACAGGCAGTCGGCCTGCAGCTCGAGCCGCACGGTCAGCGCATTAGCCTGGGTCTCGTTCGACTGCTGGCGGATCTCCTCGACCTGCGGAAGGATGCCCAGCAGGTTCTGCACGTGGTGCGCGACCTCGTGGGCAATCACATATGCGGCGGCAAAGTCGCCCTCGGCGCCGAGCTGCTGCTCGAGCGTGGCGAAGAACTCGGTGTCAAGATAGGCCTGCTGGTCGAGAGGGCAGTAGAACGGCCCCGTCGCGCCACTGGCGCCGCCGCAGGGCGAGGCGGTCTGGCCGGAGAAGAGCACCAGCGTCGGCGGCGTGTACTCTCGGCCCGCCTGCTCGGGCAGGATCTGGGTCCAGACTTCCTCGGTGGTGGCGAGGACCTGCGAGGCGAATTCGCCGGCGAGCTTCTCCTGCGGCGTCAGCTCCCGCGGCTCGCTCGAGGTCTCCACCGTGCTGTTGTTCAGAAGCGGGGTGACGTCGACCCCGGCGAAATAGCCGATGGCCAAGACGATCAGCAGCGCGATGCCCCCGAGCCCGCCTCCCATGGCGACGCGGCCACCGGACCGGCGGCGGTCCTCGACATTGCTGCTTCGGCGCACTCCTCTGAGACGCATGACCAAATTCCTTATATGAAAAAACGTGCGGCAGCCCAGATTGTAGGGCGTGCCGCGGTTTTGTGAAACAGAATTTCCCGGTTAGCGCGAACCGACCGGCACCTGGGCCCGGATCAGACGACCTGCCCCGGATGCGCCTCGGCCCAGCCCCTCAGGAACCCGGCAAGGTCGGGCCTGCCGACCATCGCCATGGCCTTGCGCGGCAGGGCGACGCCATGCTCGAGCAGCAGCTTCAGGCAGGCGAGATGGTCGCGCGCCCCGATCTTCGGCGCGTTCTCGGCCCCGTGCAGCAAAGTGCCGAGCAGCGTGCCACCATGGGCGTTCACGTGGCTCATGTCCGGGCGCAGGTTCAGGAAATACGCCATCACCTCGGGGTAGCCCTCCCACGCGGCGGCTTGCACCGGGGTCACGCCATCGGTCCCGTCCGGCGCATCATAGGGCAGCCCGAGCGACACCAGCGCCTTGATCTGCGCCAGCCGGTCCGGCCGGCCCGCGAGCCCGCGCAGCAGTCCGTCGTAGGCGGGCGGCAGCGCCTCGGGGTCGATGTAAGCGCCCTTGGTCGTGCGCCCCTCGGCCGCCTCGGCCATGAGCGTCTCTTCCCGTGACAGTGTGGCAGTGACGCCCCGTGCCTCCAGCGCCTCGACCAGCGCGCGGCTGCCCAGCACCTTGGCAAAGGCATAGGACGAGACCCAGCGCCACTCTCGCGCCGGGTCAGCCCCGGCCTCAAGCAGCAGATCCACCATACGCCGGTCGCAACCGCGCCGCGCCGCCTGGTGCAGCGCGGGGATGGTCTGCACCTCCTCGTCGAGTGTCGCGCCATGGGCGAGCAGAAGCTCGACCGCGCCGTGGTCGTTGAAGTCGAGCGCCCGCAAGAGAGCATTGGTGCCTTGCGGCGTCGCCCCATGCTCGAGCAGCAGTTTCAGCCCCTCCGGCGCGCCGATCTCCACCGAGTGGTAGAGCGACTCTCCATCGTCGGGCGAGGCCCCGTTCTCCAGCAGCCAGCGCGCCAGCTCGAGGTTGCGCGCAACGCAGAGCGCTCCGTAGAGCGCCGAAAGGCGCGCGCCCTGCGGCCCCTCCTGCGCGTCATTCACATCGGCGCCCTGTGCGACCAGCAAGGCGGCGATCTCCAGCGTCGCGGGGCGCAGCTCGGGATGCACGTGATGCCAACGCGAGAAGGCAAGATGCAGGATCGGGCTGCGCGGCCGAGCCGCTCGGTGGCAAGCTGAGGCGCCTGCGCCAGCGCGGCGCGCACGCCGGGCAGGTCGGCCAGTGCGCATTGCAGCCCGAAGAGGCCCTCGGCGAGATCGGGCGTCTCGGCCAGGAGCGCCTGTACCACCGGCATCTGCCCGTGGAAGAGTGCAATCTTCAGCCGCTGGATTTTCGCTGCCCGGTCAAGGCCCTGCGACTCGGCCGCCAGCTTGAGCTTGGGCCAGCTTTCGAAGCCGCGCTCGCGCGCCACGACCTGCAGGAAGTCAGCGCGCTTGAGCGCGCGGTCGTCGCTGCGCGGCGGCAGCTCGCGCAGGCGTTCACGCGCGCCGCGGTCCCCCGCGTCGTAGGATTTGTGAAGTCGGCGCGCCTCGCGGCGCAGATCGTCGATGGATGGGGTCGGCCCTGAAAAGAGCATGCCGGTGTCCTCCGTCATCGCCCGAGTGTCCGCTGATCTGGGCAGGAGTGAAACCGAAGATATGGGATCGGCTCTCGAAGGCAGGTGCGCGCGCTTTCCGCGGACGGGGCGGCCCCCTGCGATCGGGCCTGATGCGGGTCATAGCAGAGCGGCACGCCGCGGGGAAGTCCCCGCGCAACACATGCGCCAAGATCGGCCCCGTGCCCGCGCCCTCCCCGACGCCCGGCTTTACCTCGCCCCTCCCCCACCTTACCTTGGCCGCAACCGAAGGAGCGCCACGGATTCCATGACTGACGACAGCCCCAAGTACCAGGTACTCGCGCGCAAGTACCGCCCCGAGACCTTTGCCGATCTCGTCGGGCAGGATGCAATGGTGCGCACCCTGAAGAACGCCTTCAAGGCGGACCGCATCGCGCAGGCCTTCATCATGACCGGCATCCGCGGCACCGGCAAAACCACCACCGCCCGTATCATCGCCAAGGGGATGAACTGCATCGGCCCCGATGGCACCGGCGGGCCGACCACCGAGCCCTGCGGTGTCTGCGAGCACTGCAAGGCGATCATGGAAGGCCGCCACGTCGACGTGCTCGAGATGGACGCGGCATCGAACACCGGCGTCGGCGACATCCGCGAGATCATCGACAGCGTGCACTACCGGGCGGCCTCGGCGCGTTACAAGATCTACATCATCGACGAGGTGCACATGCTCTCGAACAGCGCCTTCAACGCGCTGCTCAAGACGCTGGAGGAGCCGCCCGCGCACGTGAAGTTCATCTTCGCCACCACCGAGATCCGCAAGGTGCCGGTGACGGTGCTGTCGCGTTGCCAGCGCTTCGATCTGCGCCGCATCGAGCCCGAGGTGATGATCGCGCTGCTGCGCAAGATCGCCACCAAGGAAAGCGCCGAGATCACCGATGATGCGCTGGCGCTGATCACCCGCGCCGCCGAGGGCTCGGCCCGCGACGCCACCTCGCTGCTCGACCAGGCGATCTCGCATGGGGCCGGGGAGACCACCGCCGATCAGGTCCGCGCCATGCTCGGCCTCGCCGACCGCGGCCGGGTGATGGACCTCTTCGAGAAAATCATGCACGGCGACGCCCCCGGCGCGCTGACCGAGCTCTCCGAGCAATACGCCGAGGGCGCCGACCCGCTGGCGGTGCTGCGGGATCTGGCCGAGCTGACCCATTGGATCTCGGTGGTGAAGATCACCCCCGAGGCCGCCGAGGATCCCACCGTCGGCCCCGATGAGCGGCTGCGCGGCTCGGCGCTGGCCGCCAACCTCGGCATGCGCGCGCTGACCCGCATGTGGCAGATGCTGCTCAAGGCGCTGGACGAGGTGGCGCAGGCGCCGAACGCGATGATGGCCGCCGAGATGGCGGTGATCCGGCTGACCCATGTGGCCGAGCTTCCCTCGCCCGAGGAGCTGCTTCGCAAGCTGCAGGACACGCCCCCGCCACCCAGCCCGAACGGCCCCGGCGGCGGCTACACCCATGCGCCGGCGGGAGCCTCTGCAGGCGGCGGCACGCAGGCCTATGCCAGCCACGTGCAGCCGACGCACCCCGGCCCCTCCGGCCCCAGCGCGATCTATGGCAATGCCGTGCCCGCGGTAGCACAGAACAATGCCCTCGCCCGCTATCCCACCTTCGAGCACGTGCTCGAGCTGATCCGCGCCAACCGCGACGTGAAGCTGTTGGTCGAGGTGGAAAGCGGCCTGCGCCTTGCCGCATACCAGCCCGGCCGCATCGAGTTCACCCCGGCCCGCAACGCCTCGGGCGATCTGGCGCAGCGGCTCGGCACCGCGCTGCAGCGCTTCACCGGCGCGCGCTGGGGCGTGTCCCTGGTGAACGGCTGCGACTCCCCGACCATCGTCGAAAAGCGCGACGCCGCCGAACTGGCCCTGCGTGCCGAGGCCGAACAGCATCCTCTGGTACAGGCCACCATCGCCGCCTTCCCCAAGGCGAAGATCGTCGAGATCCGCACCCCCCAGGCCGAGCAGCAGCAGGCCGCGGTGGAGGCGCTTCCCGAGGTCGAGGACGAGTGGGATCCCTTCGAGGAAGAGTGATCGCTACCCGGGGCGGGAACCTGCGCGGCCTTTCCGGGTTTGACTTGTGTCAGACCCGGAGGAGCCGCCATGACTTTCGACCCCCATAAGGCTGTTCACAAGGCCACCCTGCCCGCCCTGCGCGAGCGTATCGGCGACGCCCTGCCCGCCAGCCGGCGCGAACGCCTTGCCCCCATCGTCTTTGCCGGCGGGCTGCTGGCCATCGGCGCGATGCTGATCAAGGCCAAGCCGCGCATCGGCCACGTGCCAACGCCCAAGCAATTCGGCGACCTTCCGCGCCGATCCCGCACGCGGCGCGCGGCGCAGACCACCCGCGACCACATCGAACCCTTCGCCCCGACCAACGTGACCGACTCGATTGGACGTTCGCTGATGCTCGGCGGCGCGGCGCTGCTGCTGACCCGCCTGCTCGACGAAGCGGCCGGACGCGACGGCAAATAGACCTGCCAGCCGGCTGACCCGGAGCGACTTCCGTACCGTAGCGCCCTTGTTTTCCGCAATTCCGGCGCAGCTTCCCTTGTCGCCCCGACGCACGATCCGTATCTAGGAGACAACTCGGACACAGGGCCCGCCGCGGCCCCAGACAGGAGAAACCAGATGTTCAAGGGATTGGGCGGTCTTGGCGACATGGCCAAGATGATGAAGGCCGCGCAGGAGATGCAGGGCAAGATGGCCGATCTGCAGGAAGGCCTGCACACCACCATGGTGACCGGCGAGTCCGGTGCCGGCCTCGTCAAGGCGACCGCCACCGCCAAGGGCGAACTGAAGGGTCTCGACATCGATCCGTCGATCTTTAACAGCGACGACAAGGAAGTGGTCGAGGACCTGATCCTCGCCGCGATCAAGGACGCGCAATCCAAGGCGCAGGACCGCGCCGAGCAGGAAATGCGCAAGCTCACCGAAGAGCTGGGCCTCCCCGCCGACATGAAGATGCCGTTCTGACGCGCCTGCCGCAGGCATGGCGCGTGGCGGGACAGGGCGAACCCTCGCAGGAAGGTCGCCGGAGTCCCGCACCGAGGAGTGACCCCTGAATGCCCGAGCGCAGCGAGATCGACGCGCTGATCGAGATGATGGCCCGCCTGCCGGGCCTCGGCCCGCGCTCGGCGCGGCGCACCGTGCTGCACCTCATCCGCAAGCGCGAGCTGCAGCTCACGCCGCTGGCCGAGCTGATGAGCCGGGTCGCCGCGACGGCGCGCGAGTGCCTCAACTGCGGCAATGTCGGAACCTCCGAAATCTGCCCGATCTGCGCCGACGAGCGCCGTGCCAACGGCCAGCTCTGCGTGGTCGAGGATGTGGGTGATCTCTGGGCGATGGAGCGCGGCGGCAGCTTCAAGGGCCGCTATCACGTGCTGGGCGGCACGCTCTCGGCGCTCGACCGCGTCGGCCCCGAAGAGTTGCGCATCCCGCAGCTCGTGGCCCGGATCGAGAGCGAGGGCATCACCGAGGTGATCCTTGCGCTCAATGCCACGGTCGATGGCCAGACCACGGCGCATTACATCGCCGATCAGCTCGAAACCCGCGTCGAGATGAGCTCTCTGGCGCAGGGCGTGCCGATAGGCGGCGAACTCGACTACCTCGACGATGGAACGATCACCGCGGCGCTCAATGCGCGGCGCAAACTCTGATGCCTCCGGGGTCACGTGGCTGTGACCCCGCGCCTCTGGGCGGCCCCGCGACTTGGCGCTAAAGCCCGCCACATGACCCGCGCATCCACCCTCCTCCGCCTCGCTCTTCTCGGCACTCTCGCGCCTTGCGCCGCTCAGGCGCAGGAGGCGTCGGTCCCCGTGCTCGATCCGGCGCCGCTGTCGCAGGTCGACCTGCTGTCGCGCGAGATCGGCTTCGGCATCGGCCATACGGCGGTGACCAGCCGGCAGGACGGTTTCTTCCTCGGCGGCTATGCGGCGGGCGGGACCACCGCGCCGAACCACGCGCAGGACTCGGGATACAACAGCCGGGGCCTGGTGCTCGGCTGGGGCTTCGAGAACGGGCTCTCGGCCTTCGCGGGCTACGCGCAGGGGGTGTCCTATCTCGACGACGACATCCACGAAGCGCGCATCCGCTCCTACTTCCTTGGCACCGGCTACTCGGGATCGTCGAACGGCGTGGAGTACGGCGGAGCGCTCTTCATGAGCCGCACCCACAACAAGCTCTCGAGCCCCGCCTGGGCCACCGGCAGCACCGACCACGACGGCCGTATCCTCGGCCTCAGCCTGCGCGGCGAGACCATGCTGCGCGAGGGCGAGGTCCCGGGAACCGGGCTCGACCTCGTGGTGACAGGAGACGTGCTGCGCCACGCCACGGGCGATTACGAGCTTGCCCGGAAGGGCGGCGAGATCCAGAGCCGGGTCACCTATTCCACTGCCTTCCGCGCCGAGCTCGGCGCGCCGATGCGCGCGGTGGGTGGCATCCTGCGCCCCTATGCAGCCTACACCGTCTTCGGCGGCGACCAGGACGAGATGACCTATGTCACCGAGGCAGGCAGCCGCAGCTTCGACGCAAGCGAGCTGCTCAGCGAGGACCAGCTCTCGCTGGGCCTCGACTATGGCTCCAAGGACGGCCACGGGCTTGGCGGTCGGCTGGAGGCGGCCTCGAATTTCGAAGGCGACAGCGCCCTGCGCCTGCACCTCAGCTTCGGCTTCTGAGCCGCCCGGGGGGCACTGGCCTAGACCAGCGCCTCGGTTTCCCCGTCACCCTCGCGGTCGAGCACGCGCGCCGTGGCGCGGGCGGTGACCAGCAGCGCTGCCACGTCCTGCCCGCGATCCTGCCGCAGCACGCAGGCCGTCAGCGCCACCCCGGCAAAGCCCGCCTCGGCCAACAGGCCGGTCACATAACTCTGCGAATGGGCAAAACGGCGACTCTCGCGCAGATGGACGGGCGCCTCGCCCAGCTCGATCGTGAAGGCGAGATACCCGCCCGGCGCCAGCGCCCCGGCGCACCAGCCGATCACCCGCTCGAGCGCGCCGAGATAGATGAAGACATCCGCCGCCAGGATCAGGTCGTAGCGAGGCAGGATCGCCGCCATCTCGCCGATGTCGCGCTTCTCCAGCCCGTCGTAAACGCCCTTGGCCTCGGCTTCGGCCAGCATCCCCGAGGAGATGTCATAGCCGTCGAGCCGGTCGCAATGCGGCCGCAGAAGCTCACCCATCAATCCGGTGCCGCAGCCGAGATCGAGCGCGTGCCGCGCCCGCGTGAAGTCCTGCGCCTTCAGCGCCGAGAGCAGCAGCTCGGGACCGCGGTAGTTCAGCTTGCCGACCAGCGAGCGTTCGAAGCGCGGCGCGTATTGGTCGAAGAGCAGCTCGACGAAGGCCGGAGGCATGCTCTCGGCCACCGGCACTCCGCGCAGCAGGTCGCGCCGCAGCCCTGCGCCCAACGGATCGCGCGGGTCGGCGACCACGGCCTTGTCCCAGGCCTCGGCGGCGGCATCCACCTCGCCCACGACCTCGTAATACTCGCCAAGGCGGAACCACCCTGCGGCCCAGCCCGGCACCAGATCCATCGCCCCGATCAACGCCTCGATCGCCCCCCCCGTAGTCGCCCAGATGGGCCATGGTCTCGGCAAAAGCGGCGCGGCGCTCGGCAAGCGGATCACCACAGGGAAAAGACGTTCCCAGCATCGTTCATCTGTCCAAAGGGCCCGCTCATTTGCCGGAAATGGCCACGCGGCGGGCGACACGCTGCACCGCCTCGGGGTGCATCATCGCGGGCGATAGCCGGTCCTGGGATTTCCGTCAATTGGGCGCACAAAGGGCTGACGCTAAGGTAAAGGACCTGTGTTCTCGGGGGCCGGAAGTCGGACCGTCGGCGCTGCGCGGCGCCTGGATTTTCGGCAAAAGAAAGCCCGCCGCGTGGCTGCGGCGGGCTTTCTCGATTGGTCAGCGGAGGTGCGTGTCAGCCGCGCGGATCGTCGCTGTCGTCCTCGTCGTCATCCTCGTCGCTCGACGGCAGGTTGAAGAAGCTGTCTGCATCCGAGAAGTCGCTCGGGCCCTTGTCCTCGTCGTCGTCGTCGTCGCCGCGCGGGTCGGAGAGCGAGAAGGTCTCGAGACCTTCGATCGCCGTCGGCAGGCGCGGCTCGTGGCTGTCCATGCCAAGGCTCTGCTCGGTCGACACCAGCTTGCGACGCTCGTCGTCGGTCATCACCTCGTCGCGGTTCTTCGCGGCCTTGGCAACGGCGGCGTCAAGTTCGGACTGGCGGCACAGACCCAGCGCAACCGGGTCGATCGGCTGCATGTTCTGGATGTTCCAATGGGTGCGCTCGCGGATCGACTGGATCGTCGGCTTGGTGGTGCCCACCAGCTTGGAGATCTGGCCGTCGGTCAGCTCGGGGTGGAACTTCACCAGCCAGAGGATCGCGTTCGGACGGTCCTGACGCTTCGACAGCGGGGTGTAGCGCGGGCCGCGGCGCTTGTCTTCGTCGACAGCGGCGGGGTTGTACTTCAGCTTGAGCTTGGCGAGCGGGTTCTTCTCGGCTTTGTCGATCTCGATCTGCTCGATCTGGTTGTTGGCGACCGGGTCGAAGCCCTTCACGCCGCCGGCCACGTCACCGTCGGCGATGCCCTGGATTTCCAGTTCGTGCATGCCGGTGAAGTCGGCAATCTGCTTGAAGGTCAGAGTGGTGTTGTCGACGAGCCAGACAGCGGTCGCCTTGGGATGCAGCAGTTTTGCCATGGGTCATCTCCTTACGTAAATCTTCTCCCCTCCCCCAAGGCGTTGGCCTCGGGAGGTCCCGGATTACTTCTCCAGGACGGGTTACCGTTGTCGGGGAACTTCGGGCCTATATAGTCTCGCGGAACCCAAGAGGGAAGAGAAAATGCGCTGGCTGCTGATCCTGCTCGTCTCCGTCACCTGCGCCGCGCCCGCCCGGGCCGAGGGCGAGCGCGCCGGGGTCTTCGACTACTACGTGCTGTCGCTGAGCTGGTCTCCGACGTGGTGCGCGCTTGAAGGCGAGGCGCGGAACTCGCCGCAATGCGACCGCGCGCTCGGCTGGGTGCTGCACGGGCTCTGGCCGCAATACAGCCGCGGCTACCCTTCCTATTGCGACAGCTCCGCCCGGCCGCCGAGCCGCAAGGAGACCGCCGCCATGGCCGAAATCATGGGCACGCCGGGGCTGGCCTGGTACCAGTGGAAGAAGCATGGCGCCTGCGCCGGGCTCTCGGCGCAGGATTACTTCGCCCTCGCCCGCCGCGCCTACGAGAGCGTCACCCGCCCCGAGGTTCTGCGTCGGCTCGAGGCGCCGGTCACCCTGCCTGCCAAGGTCGTCGAGGAAGCCTTCCTGAAGGCCAATCCCGGCTGGGAGCCGGACATGTTGACCATCACCTGCCAATCCGGTCGCATCCAGGAGGCAAGGCTGTGCCTGTCCAAGGCGCTGGAGCCCGTGCCCTGCGGTCAGGACGTGGTTAAGGATTGCCGCCTGCCAAACGCTCTACTTGATCCTGTTCGCTGACGGACGCTGCCCGGTTGCAGCCCGCGCACCGGGCCGTGGAGCGGGTGTGGCCGAGGCCGTATGCTGGGGGATTGTCGGGATCAAAAAAACGCCAGAGGGTGTACCCGAACCAAGATCAAATGCTTGCCAGCATACAGAAAACGGAAACGATCATAGGAGCGGTTCACCCCCTGGCACGGCCACAGGCGTACGAGGTCGCGACCGTGCAGCCAGTCAAATCTCGAAGTTGTTAACAAATGGTTAACAAGAACGTTAATCGCCCTTAACCGAGCATATTTTTTCGGACCATCGCCACAATTCGACAACCCTCAACCAAAGCGGTATCCGAAGCGCGAAATCTCTCCGGCGCAAAGCCGGGCGATATGCTCGGCGGTCTGATCGTCGTAATAGCCGCGGTGGTCCCGCCGGCGCTCCGAGGTGTTCTCGTGGCCGATCTGCAGGCGGAAGCCGAGGTGCGCCTCGAAGGGCGCGAGATCCGCCTCGAGATGTTCGAGCCGCAGCCAGATGTCGCTCCGGTCCGCGCCGGTGACGTCTTGCAGGTAGCGCGCCGCCGGCCAGGCGCGCAGGCTGGCGCTGGTCTGCGGGTGCAGCACGAAAGGCGTGAACTCGAGCGCCTGCGACAGGTGCACCGCCGGGTGGTCGAAGCTCTGAGCGCGCAGCCAGTGGTAATAGCTCACCATCCGGTCCCAGGGATTGCGCACCAGCGCGACGCGGCGCATCCCGGCGATCTCGGCGGGCGTCACGATACCGTCGATATCCGCGAGCGTGGCGTGCTTCCAAAGCCGCCCGCGCGGCGTCAGCCGCTTCAGCCGCGCCTTGCGCTTGAGCGCCTTCGGCGTATCGCCGATGAGGATGTCGTCCGGATGCGCGCGCGCCTCCAGCGCCCGCGCCAGCGAGCTGCCCCCGGTCTTGGGGATATGCACGAAGATGTAGCCGCGGCCGGGCGAGATGATCATGCCGCCGACCCTAGTGCCGGTACCCGGAACTGAACATCCGCAACCCTCCGAAACCCGCGTCTTTTTCGCAACCGTGATCGCGCCGTGGGGCCGCGCCCGCACCGCGCCGCGCGGCAGCGATTGCTCCCGCCCGGGGAGCTTGATAATCAGGGGCGGAGACAAGGCAGAGCAGCGGGCCCCCCGGCCCGGACAAGCGCCGCAGAAACGCCCCGAAGATCGCCGAGAACGCACCCCGAGCATGACAGCCCTCAAGGAGTACCAGCGCCTCGAAGCCACCGCGCTCTGGCGGCCCGAGCCGGATGCGCAGCGGCGCGAGGTGATCCTTTCGATGGGCGATGCCACGCTCACAGTCTCGGACATCTCCGGCCGCGCGCTCTCGCATTGGTCGATGGCCGCCGTGGTGCGCGCCAACAAGGGCCGCAGCCCGGCGCTCTATCACCCCGACGGCGATCCCGGCGAGACGCTGGAGCTGACCGAGGACGAGAGCACGATGATCGACGCCATCGACCGCGTGCTGCGCGACATCGAGCGGCGTCGCCCCAAGCCCGGCAAGCTGCGCCTGCGCATGGTCATCGGCGTTGCCGCGCTGGTTGCCGCCGGGATCCTGCTCTGGCTGCCCGGCGCGCTCCTCGACCATGCCGAGCGCGTTGTGCCCCGCGCCAAGCGCGTCGAGATCGGCCAGGCGCTGCTTGGCCAGATCACCCGCGTCTCCGGCCGCCCCTGCGGCACGGGCGAGGCCGCGCGGCCACTGCGCCACCTCGCTGCGCGGGTGCTGGGCGAGGCGCGGCGGGGCGATCTTGTGGTGCTGCACGACGGGCTGCGCGACACGGCGCATCTGCCCGGCGGGATCATCCTGCTCAGCAGCGACCTGCTCGAGGATTACGAGGATCCGGACGTGGCGGCGGGCTATATCCTCGCCGAGTCGCTGCGCGCCAGGCAGTCGGACCCGCTGGGCGATCTGCTGCGTCATGCCGGGCTCTGGTCGAGCCTCAAGCTGTTGACCACCGGCTCGCTGCCGCGCGGCACGCTGGAGAGCTACGCCGAGGTGCTGCTCACCCGCCCGCAGGTGCCGGTGCCGCTCGACGCTCTGCTCGAGGGCTTCGCGAAGATCGAGCTGCGCAGCTCGCCCTATGCCTATGCCCGCGACATCACCGGCGAGTCGGTTCTGCCACTGGTCGAGGGCGATCCGCGCGCTGCCGAGGGCAGCGTCCAAGTGTTGAGCGATGCGGATTGGGTGCGGCTGCAGGGGATCTGCGGCGGCTGACGCGCCGGGCGGATCGCGGTGCGATGCAACGCGTCACGCAAGGCGGGGGCTCTGCCCCCGACGCGCTGCGCGCGCCTCCCCCGGGATATTTCTGCCTAGAAGAAAGCCACGGTCAGCGCAGGGTGGCGCCTCGGTAGCCGGTGGCCTGGACCCTGGCCAGCGCCAGGCTGGCGGCGCGCGCGTCGGCATAGGGGCCGACCCGCAGACGACGCATGCCGTCGGATTTGCGCAAGAGCTCCTGCACCGGAAGGCCCGCGGCCTGCAGCCGGTTGCGTGCGGCCGCGGCCTTCTCAGCCGTGGAGAAGGCGCCGATCTGCACGTAGCGCAGCCCCGGGCCCTCGTCGGAGGCGCTGTCGGAGGCCGCGGCGATCACTGTGCCGGCGGTCGATGGCGCGCGCCGCAGCACCGGGTCTCCCTCGAAGCGCACGCGCGGGGCGACGGCGGTCACCACTGTGCCGGCGGTCGAGGCATAGGGCACCTCGTGGGTCCAGACGCGCTGGGTGTCGTAGTAGCCCTTGACCGTCTGCAGGGCGCGATGCGGGTTCAGCCGGTCGTCTTCCCAGGCCGGACGGTAGCCGGCGGGAATGATCGTGCGCTCGGCGCGGCCGTCCTCGTAGACGTGGCGCGGCAGGATGCGGGTGCTGCCGGGCACCATGAGCTTGCCGTCCTGCCAGCTGCCGGTGCCATTGCCGTTGCTGTAGAAGACCTTCTTGCCCGGTGCGGGGGCCTCGCCGCGGCGGACCTCGGTCGCATAGGGCGCGGCCTGCGGGCCGCAGCGCAGGGTGCGGCCGTCGCTGACGATCTCGCCGCTGAAGCCGGGCG
>NZ_NTHN02000140.1 GCF_002300555.2 Alloyangia mangrovi
AGATCGAGCGCGCGGAATTCGTTCCACTCGGTGAGGATGACCAGCAGGTCGGCGCCCTTGGCGGCGGCATAGGGATCGTCCTCCCAGGCCACGCCCGGCAGCAGCGCCTCACCCTCACGCTTGCCCTGCGGGTCGACTACAGAGACCGAGGCCCCACCGCCCACCAGCGACGGTACGATGGTCAGCGAAGGCGCGTCGCGCATGTCGTCGGTGTTGGGCTTGAAGGTGACGCCGAGCACGGCGACCTTCTTGCCGTTGAAGCTGCCGTCGCAGAGGTCCAGGAGCTTGTCGGTCATCCGCCGCTTGGTCTCCTCGTTCACCTTGATCACCGTCTCGACGATGGAGATCGGCGAGGCGTGCTCCTGGCCGATGCGGGCCAGGGCCTTGGTATCTTTCGGGAAGCACGAGCCGCCGTAGCCGGGGCCGGCGTGCAGGAACTTGTTGCCGATGCGGCCGTCGAGCCCCATGCCCTTCGACACGCTCTTCACGTCCGCGCCGACCTTCTCGCAGAGCGCCGCGATCTCGTTGATGAAGGTGATCTTCGTCGCGAGGAAGGCGTTGGCGGCGTATTTGATCATCTCGGCGGACTCGAGATCGGTGGTGACGATCGGGAAGTCGCGCAGGTAGAGCGGGCGGTAGATGTCTTCCATCACCTTGGCGGCGCGGTCATTCTCGACGCCCACCACGACCCGGTCGGGCTTCATGAAGTCATCGATCGCCGCGCCTTCGCGCAGGAATTCGGGGTTCGAGGCCACGTCGAAGTCGAGCGCAGGATTGGCGGCGGCGACCACCTCCTGCACCTTGCGGTTGGTGCCGACGGGGACGGTCGATTTGGTCACCACGACGATGTAATGGTCGGCGGCCCTGGCGATCTCCTCGGCGGCGGCCATCACGTAGGTCAGATCGGCATGGCCATCGCCGCGCCGGGTCGGCGTGCCGACGGCGATGAACACCGCCTCTGCGCCATCGATGGCCGATTGCAGGTCGAGGGTGAACGACAGCCGCCCGGCCTCGACATTCTTGGCCATGAGCGTGTCGAGCCCCGGCTCGTAGATCGGCACCTCGCCGCGCTCGAGCATCTCGATCTTGCGCGGGTCCTTGTCGACGCAAACCACCTCGTGGCCGAAGTCGGAGAAACACACGCCAGAGACAAGGCCGACGTAACCGGTGCCGATAA
>NZ_NTHN02000141.1 GCF_002300555.2 Alloyangia mangrovi
CTAGCCGGGCAGCATGAGCAGACCTCCGAAGCCGACCTACAAGACCACCAACTGGCGCAGCTACAATCAGGCGCTGAGGCGGCGCGGATCGCTGACCGTCTGGTTCGATCCCTCGATGCAATGGGAAGCGGCGCCGTCCGGGCGGCGCGGTCGCCAGCAAACCTATAGCGACGCCGCAATCCAGGCCTGTCTCACCCTCAAGGTCCTCCTCGGGCTGCCGCTCCGCCAGACGACGGGGTTCGTGGCGAGCCTGCTGGAACTGTCCGGGCAGGGGTGGTCCATGCCTGACTTCAGCACGCTGTCACGTCGCCAGAAGACCTTGGACGTCACCATCCCGTATCGCGGCTCCAAGGGGGCACTTCACCTGCTAGTGGACAGCACCGGCATCAAGGTGGAGGGCGAAGGCGAGTGGCACACGCGCAAGCATGGCGGCTCGAAGCGGCGTGTGTGGCGCAAGATACACCTCGGGATCGACGAGCAAACATTGGAGATCCGGGCCATCGAGGTCACGTCCAGCAATGTCGGCGATGCGCCGATGCTGCCAGATCTGCTCACCCAGATTCCGGCGGAGGAGGAGATCGCCACGGTGACGGCCGACGGCGCCTACGACACGCGCGCCTGCCACGATGCCATCGCCGCCCGTGACGCGGCAGCGGTCATTCCGCCGAGGCGGACCGCGAGGCCATGGAAGCCGGACACTGCCGGAGCCCGGGCGCGCAACGAAATCCTGCGCGCGTCAAAGCACCTGGGCAGGGCGCTTTGGCGGAACTGGAGCGGGTACCACCGCCGCAGCCGAGTCGAAACGAAAATGAACTGCGTGAAGCAGCTCGGCCAGCGGCTGATGTCACGGGACTTCGACCGCCAAGTGGCAGAGGTCCAGATCCGCGCGGCGGTCATGAACCGCTTCACGGC
This sequence comes from Alloyangia mangrovi, assembly GCF_002300555.2. Taxonomy (GTDB): domain Bacteria; phylum Pseudomonadota; class Alphaproteobacteria; order Rhodobacterales; family Rhodobacteraceae; genus Salipiger; species Salipiger mangrovi. The sequence goes on from NZ_NTHN02000141.1 coordinate 913, forward strand.
TCTCGGCATCCCGATGACCGTGGCCGCAGGATAGGTGTGTCTGGGGAAAGGGGGACTGCGGTCACCAGCTGATTTGTCCAACAACGCC
>NZ_NTHN02000142.1 GCF_002300555.2 Alloyangia mangrovi
CCCAGCGGCTCGCCGGGCGGCATCCGCGGGCCATGGCGGTCTTGCGGCGCCGGCTCGACCCGTCGCATGGCGGCGGGCTGCTGGCCACCGGCATCGTGCTTCTGCTGGTCTATCTCGTCGGGGTCTTCGTGGACGGGGCGCTCGATCTGGCGCTGGTTCCCGACACGGCGGCGCTCGATGCACGGGTGTCGAACCTCGCGCATGCCTACTGGACGCCACTTGGGCTGCAGATCGCGGGCTGGGTCACCCAGGCCGGGCACGTGCCGGTCGCCACGCTGGTGGCGATCGGCGGGGTGCTTGGCTTCGGTCTCTTTGGCCATCGCGCCGCGGCCATTGGGCTGGCGGTGGCGGTGCTCGGAAACGCGGCGACCGTGACCTTGCTGAAGCTCGCCTTCGGCCGTGCGCGCCCCGAGATTTCCTACTTCCTCGAGAGTTCGAACAGCTTTCCCTCGGGCCATGCAGCGATCTCGGTTGCGCTCTACGGCAGTATCGCGCTGCTGCTTTGGCGCGAGCGCCTGATCGGGCCGACACTGGCGATCTGGGCCGGCATGGGCAGTGCTGTCACGCTGGGCCTGTCGCGGGTCTACCTCGTCGAGCATTTCCTGTCGGATGTGCTGAACGGCTGGGTGATCGGCGCGATCTGGATGGTGATCGGCCTTGCCGCCGCCGAGGCGACACGCCGGCGGCCCGGGCTTCCGCGCGCGCCGCACCCGGCGCTGGCCGGCACCGCGCTGAGTGCCTGCCTTCTCGGGGCACTATGGATCGCGGTTCACCATCTCCCCATCCCGGTCGAGCGGACAGGCATTGGCCCGGTGGTCATCGCCGATGTCCAGGCCGAGGTGGCGGGCGGGCAGCTTCCGCTCGATGTGGTGACGCTCTCGGGCGAGGCGCTGCCCGCCGTCAGCGTCGTCTCGACCGGCGGCGCCGCCGGGACGATCGCCGCGCGGCTG
>NZ_NTHN02000143.1 GCF_002300555.2 Alloyangia mangrovi
AGCCCGAGACGATCGCGGTCTTGCCGGCGCTTTCCTTGGCGGCCTTGACGATGGCGGGGATCTCCTCCGGGGTCAGCGAAAAGAACTCGCCGGTGCCGCCCGCGGCGAAGAGCACCGGCGCGTCGAAGCCCGACAGCCACTCGACGTGCTTCTGGTAGGGGTCGGCGGCAAACTTGTTGTCGGCATCAAACGGCGTGACGGGGAACGACAGCAGGCCGGAGCCGAGCGCTTGCTTGATCTGTTGCGGGTCCATTCATAATTCCTTTCAATGGGATGCAAGGATGTATGCGCATGGCTGTGGCCATGCGCTTCAGGGAGTTGCCTTGCCGGGGTCAGCGCAGATCGCCGGGCAGCAGCGCGTCGGGCAGGTTCTGGTAGCTGACCGGGCGCAGGAACCGGCGGATCGAGAGGGTGCCGACCGAGGTGGCGCCGAAGTTGGTCGAGGCCGGGTAAGGCCCGCCGTGCACCATCGCGTCGCAGACCTCGACGCCGGTCGGGAAGCCGTTGACCAGCACCCGGCCGGCCTTGCGCTCGAGCACCGGCATCAGCCGCTGCGCGAGGGCCGTGTCGGCTTCGTCCATGTGGATCGTCGCGGTCAGCTGGCCCTCGAAGCCGCGGGCGAGCTGTTCCATCTCGTCCGGACCCGAGACCCGCACCACCAGCCCGAGCGGGCCGAAGACCTCCTCGCCAAGCGCATGATCTTGCAGGTAATTCGCCGCGTCCGTCTCGAAGAGATTGGGCAGCGCGCTGCGGCCCTCGCTGGCGGTGGTCAGCACCGGTTTCACGGCATTGCGGCCGTCAAAGCGCGATTTACCGTCCCTATACGCTTTCGCGATACCCTCGGTGAGCATGCATTGGGCGGACGCGCCCTTCAGCGCCTCGGCGGCGGCGGCGA
>NZ_NTHN02000144.1 GCF_002300555.2 Alloyangia mangrovi
GCAGGCGCGCGTGGCCGCGCTGCGGCAGGAGGCGGATCGTTCCGACAGCCGCGCCCGCCGCGCCGCCGCCTCGCTGACCCCCGAGGAAGAGCGCGAGAGGCTGACCGTCTTCGGCGCCCGGGGCGGGCAGAAGGTGGGGGGCAAGCCGCGCTTCCTCGGGCTCATCCTGACCGTTCTGCTGCTGCTATTCCTTGCCGCGGTCGCGGCCTTTTCGTCAGCCCTGCTGGGGGACGAGATCTCGCGCCTCTTCGCGCCGTCGGAGGCCGAGAACGTGGCGCTGTCGGCCCCCGGGGAGTTCCTCGAGGGCGCGCCGATTCCCGCCTCAACCGAGCGGCCCGCCGACGCGGACGGCGACGAGGCCGAGGAAGACGCCGACGCCATGCTCGCCGCGCTCGACCTGCCGCCGCCCGCCAGCGAGGGGTTCGAGGAACTGCCGGCGCCGCGGGTGACCGAGCGCAACCAGATGACGAGCGACGAGGCCGCCGAGACCTATGCCGTGACCGGCATCTGGCAACGCGCGCCGAACGCCCCGGCGCGACCGCCGCAGACCAATGCCGAGGATGTCTACGTCGCCTCGATCGACCCCGAGGTGCAGCAGTTCGACGCCGTCGCCCTGCCCGATCTCGACGCCGGCCCGCGCGAGGACCTGAGTCTCGAGCCGGTGCGCCTGCCACCCGGCCCCGGCGTGCGTTTCGAGCTCGACGACCGCGGGCTGGTCAAGGCCTCGCCCGAGGGCACCGTCTCGCCCGACGGGGTGCGCATCTTTACCAGGGCTGCCGCCGCAGCACCCGCCGCTGCGCGAACCCGCCCCCGAGGCGG
>NZ_NTHN02000145.1 GCF_002300555.2 Alloyangia mangrovi
CTTCAATAATATTGAAAAAGGAAGAGTATGAGTATTCAACATTTCCGTGTCGCCCTTATTCCCTTTTTTGCGGCATCTTGCCTTCCTGTTTTTGCTCACCCAGAAACGCTGGTGAAAGTAAAAGATGCTGAAGATCAGTTGGGTGCACGAGTGGATTACATCGAACTGGATCTCAACAGCGGTAAGATCCTTGAGAGTTTTCGCCCCGAAGAACGTTTTCCAATGATGAGCACTTTTAAAGTTCTGCTATGTGGCGCGGTATTATCCCGTATTGACGCCGGGCAAGAGCAACTCGGTCGCGCATACACTATTCTCAGAATGACTTGGTTGAGTACTCACCAGTCACAGAAAAGCATCTTACGGATGGCATGACAGTAAGAGAATTATGCAGTGCTGCCATAACCATGAGTGATAACACTGCGGCCAACTTACTTCTGACAACGATCGGAGGACCGAAGGAGCTAACCGCTTTTTTTGCACAACATGGGGGATCATGTAACTCGCCTTGATCGTTGGGAACCGGAGCTGAATGAAGCCATACCAAACGACGAGCGTGACACCACGATGCCTGTAGCAATGGCAACAACGTTTGCGCAAACTATTAACTGGCGAACTACTTACTCTAGCTTCCCGGCAACAATTAATAGACTGGATGGAGGCGGATAAAGTTGCAGGACCACTTCTGCGCTCGGCCCTTCCGGCTGGCTGG
>NZ_NTHN02000146.1 GCF_002300555.2 Alloyangia mangrovi
GGTGCCCGGCATCGACAGCGCCGAGACCCTCAAGAGCCTCATCGGCACCACCGCGCGGCTCTCGTTCAACCCCGTGCTCGGCACCGGCAAGGGCACCAGCCCCGATGCGCTGAACCTGCCCGCCGCCGACCAGCCCGACCTCACCTACAACCTCGACCCGCGCGCCGTGGTGACCGGCGAGGACCTGACCGACAGCCAGCCGAGCTTCGACCGTAACGGCCGCCCCGCGGTGACCTTCCGCTTCGACAGCTCCGGCGCCCGCGCCTTCGGCGACTTCACCGCCGCCCATATCGGCGAGCCCTTCGCCATCGTGCTCGACGGCAAGGTGCTGTCGGCGCCGGTCATCCAGAGCCACATCCCCGGCGGCTCGGGCATCATCACCGGCAACTTCAGCGTCGAGCAGACGACCGAGCTCTCGACCCTGCTGCGTGCCGGCGCCCTGCCCGCCGAGCTGCACTTCCTCGAAGAGCGGACCATCGGGCCGGAACTCGGACAGGACAGCATCACCGCCGGCGCCCGCGCCGCGGTCGTGGGTCTGGTCGCCGTCTGCGTTCTCATGGTGCTCAGCTACGGCGGGCTCGGCCTCGTCGCCACCTTCGCGCTCGGCATGAACATGGCGATGCTGATCGGCCTGCTGTCGGCCATCGGCGCCACGCTCACCC
>NZ_NTHN02000147.1 GCF_002300555.2 Alloyangia mangrovi
GGTGCCCGGCATCGACAGCGCCGAGACCCTCAAGAGCCTCATCGGCACCACCGCGAAACTCTCGTTCAACCAGGTGCTCGGAGCTGGTGGGGATGCGGGGCCCGACGCGATCACGCTGCCCTCGGCCAGCCAGCCAGAGCAGAGCTACACGCTCGACCCGCGCGCCGTGGTCACCGGCGAGGATCTGACCGACAGCCAGCCCAGCTTCGACCAGAACGGCCGCCCCGCGGTGACCTTCCGCTTCGACACCTCGGGTGCCCGCGCCTTCGGCGACTACACCGCCGCGCATATCGGCGAGCCCTTCGCCATCGTGCTCGACGGCGAGGTTCTCTCGGCCCCGGTCATCCAGAGCCACATCCCCGGCGGCTCGGGCATCATCACCGGCAACTTCAGCGTCGAGCAGACGACCGAGCTCTCGACCCTGCTGCGTGCCGGCGCCCTGCCCGCCGAGCTGCACTTCCTCGAAGAGCGGACCATCGGGCCGGAGCTCGGACAGGACAGCATCACCGCCGGCGCCCGCGCCGCGGTCGTGGGCCTGGTCGCCGTCTGCGTGCTCATGGTGCTCAGCTACGGCGGGCTCGGCCTCGTCGCGACCTTGGCGCTCGGGATGAACATGGCGATGCTGATCGGCCTGCTGTCGGCCATCGGCGCCACGCTCACCC
>NZ_NTHN02000148.1 GCF_002300555.2 Alloyangia mangrovi
CGCTGGTGCAGCACCCGCTGATCAATGCCGTGGGCTTTACCGGCTCGCTCGGCGGCGGCCGTGCCCTCTTTGACCTCTGCGCGCAGCGCGAGGTGCCGATCCCCTTCTTCGGCGAGCTGGGCTCGGTGAACCCGATGTTCCTCCTTCCGCAAGCCATCAAGTCGCGCGGCGCCGAGATCGGCACCGGCTGGGCAGGCTCCCTGACGATGGGCGCCGGCCAGTTCTGCACCAACCCCGGCATTGCCGTGGTGGAGACGGGCCCCGAGGGCGACGCCTTTGTCGCCGCCGCCGCCGAGGCGCTGAAGGGCGCGTCCGCCCAATGCATGCTCACCGATGGTATCGCGCAAGCGTATAAGGACGGTAAATCGCGCTTCGATGGCCGCAATGCCGTCAAGCCGGTGCTGACCACCGACAGCGAGGGCCGCGAAGCGCTGCCCAACCTCTTCGAGACGGATGCGGCGAATTACCTGCAGGATCATGCCCTTGGCGAGGAGGTCTTCGGCCCGCTCGGGCTCGTGGTGCGGGTCTCGGGTGCGGACGAGATGGAAGAGCTCGCCAAGGGGTTCGAGGGTCAGCTCACCGCGACGATCCACATGGACGCGGGCGACACGGCGCTGGCGCAGCGGCTGATGCCGGTGCTCGAGCGCAAGGCCGGC
>NZ_NTHN02000149.1 GCF_002300555.2 Alloyangia mangrovi
CGCGGTGGTGCCGATGAGGCTCTTGAGGGTCTCGGCGCTGTCGATGCCGGGCACCTCGATGAGGATGCGGTCCGCGCCCTGGCGCAGGATGGTGGGCTCGCGGGTGCCCGCTTCGTCGATGCGGCGGCGGATGATCTCGAGGCTCTGCGCGACGACGCGGTCGGCCATCTGGGCGCGGCCGGCCTCGGTGTAGCGGATCACCAGCGTGCCGTTCTCGTCCAGCGCCTCGATGTCGGACTGGCCCGCGCCCGAGAGCGTGCCGACGGGGGTGGCGAAGCCGCGTGCGGCCTGCTGGGCGGCGGCCATGCCCTGCGGTTCGGAGATCGAGATGCGCAGCTCGCCCGTCGGGGCATCGAGCCGGCGGATGTTTCCGACCTGCGCGTGCAGCTCGCGCAGCGCGTCGCGCATGTCGGGCCAGAGCGCGTCCATGCGCTGGCGCGCAACGCCGTCGATGTCGACCTCGGCCAGCAGATGCGCGCCGCCGCGCAGGTCGAGCCCGAGGTTCACGAGGCTCGACGAAAGCCAGCTCGGCCAGCTCGTGTCCTCGGGCGGGGGTGCGGTGGTGCTCGACGCGCTCTGCGCGACGAGGTCGTTGTGCTGCTCGACGCGGGAATAGAAGGCGTTCGGCAGGGCGAGCCA